>JAOAHI010000059.1 GCA_026415315.1 Methylohalobius sp. | reverse complement strand
AACCAAACCTAAGTCCCCAGTGAGCGAGTTACCGGCGAAAGAGCCGAGGTTTACGTTTTACACTCTCTTGCCAGAGAAGGAGATCATCATCCCTGAGGGGGAGGTCCGTGCGCGCAAGCGCGCCGAGATTTTGGGTCGGAGCAAACCCGAGGATTACTTCATTCAAGTAGGTTCTTTCCATAGCCCAGAGGACGCAAAACGGCTTCAGGCTGAGCTCGGTCGGCTAGGAATCAAGGCTAGGCTGGAGCAGACCGAGATCGGCAAAGTTTTGTGGTATCGGGTGCGGGTTGGGCCGTTTAAAACTCTGCGCGAAGTCGAAACAATCCGGGCTAGGCTACGCGCAAATCGGATCGACAGCGTGGTGCAGACGGTCAAACGATGAGGATTTGGATCTGGCTTAGCCTGATTCTCCTTAGTGGGTGCGCCGCCATCCCGCCGCAACGCCTTACGTCTCCTTCGGAGACAGCGGCCGAGGTTGGTACGGGGTGGTGGTACGCAGCGTTTGAGTTCACCTGGCCGCAAGACCAGCCGCCAGCCTGGCATCGGGATGTAATGATCGCCCATCGTATTATCGCCCCGGTGGTGCAGGCTTACCGTAGCCAAATCCGCTACTGGCGAGTCCATCGACGAGCTGCTCGGGATGGAGCAGGTCATCGATTTAGCTTTATTTTCTATGCCGCTCCGGAAACAGCGCGCGCCATTTATGCCGCTATCGACTCTGATCCAGACTTGGCCGCCTGGCGTGGGCTGATTCACCGAGTCCAGTTCGACGACCCAAGCAAGATTACCCGCCCCGACGTGGAGGACACCAGTGACCCGGCTTGGCCTAAGCTCATCCAACAGACCTGGCCGGCCTACATTATGGGAGTCAGCCAGATGTGGCTGGAGCTGGTGATTCGGCTGGCTGAAGAGCTAGACCCAGAGACGCTGGAGGAAGGCCCTTATCGAAAAGTCCAGGAGGCTTTGGATGCGCTTTGGGCCGCCAACGCGAGCCATGCTTTCCTCCACCACCTCAATGCCATCTATGCTTATCAACCCTTCTGGACGCGCTATTGAGTTTGGGGTCGAGTCCAAGGACTTACAGAAAGTGCACATAAAAAAGGATAAATTTGCATTTTTGAGGGTGCTCTTCTACACTGAAAACTTAACCGCCTGTGGCGGTTTTTGTTTATCACCCTAGGTATTGACATGTTTTACGGTTTGTTTGAACTTCCCGCGTGGGGATACGTTCTTGTCGTCCTCGCCTTGACCCACATCACCATTGCTTCAGTGACCATTTATCTCCATCGCTGCCAGGCGCATCGGGCTTTAGAACTTCATCCCATTGCTAGCCACTTTTTCCGCTTCTGGCTATGGCTGACTACTGGCATGCAAACTAAGGAGTGGGTGGCGGTTCACCGCAAGCACCACGCCAAATGCGAGACCGACGAAGATCCACACAGCCCGCAGCAGCTTGGGATCAAAAAAGTCTTATTTGAAGGGGCAGAGCTGTATCGTAGAGCGTGTCAAGATCGGGAGATGATAGCCCGCTACGGCTGGGGAACACCGGAGGATTGGCTAGAGCATCATATTTACAGCCATCGGCTCTGGTCCAACGCTGGAATCGTGTTGATGCTGGCGTTGGATGTGGTCGCTTTTGGAGGGCTCGGGATTACAGTTTGGGCGATTCAGATGGTGTGGATCCCGTTTTGGGCTGCTGGAGTTGTCAACGGTCTAGGACACTATCTGGGCTATCGCAATTTTGAAACGCAGGATGCAGCTACCAACATAATTCCCGTTGGATTGCTAATCGGCGGCGAGGAGCTCCACAACAACCACCACGCTTATCCTTCCTCGGCCAAATTGTCGAGCAAGTGGTGGGAATTCGATCTGGGCTGGGGGTATATTTGCGTGCTGTCCTTTTTGGGTCTGGCCAAGGTCAAGCGGGTCGCGCCTAAAGTTCGGATCGAGCGCCGAGCAGCCCCTGATCAAGGCACAGTGCAGGCGGTAGTGCACAATCGCTTCCATGTCCTGAAGCTGTATGCGCGGTTAGTGATCCTGCCGGTATTAAGAAGAGAGTACAACATTGCTGACCACAGGGCCCGTAAGGTGCTCAAGCAGATCAAACCGCTCTTGGTCCGCGAGGACCTCCTGTTCCTAAAGCCATACCGCGCACAATACATCTCTGCAGCTTTAGGTCTCAGCCAGAGCCTAGACACGGTTTATCAATTCAAGCTTAAGCTAAAGGAGATCTGGACTAAAGCTGCTCCGCATCCGGGATCTCGTCTGGAAAGGCTAAAAGCCTGGTGTCTAGAAGCTGAACAATCGGGCATAGATGTGTTGAGGGAATTTGCCGCCCAACTAGCTGGCTATGCGGTGCAAGCGGCTTAGGTCACTCAGCGTGTGGTGCCTTGCTGCTGTGTCCTTCAGCCGTTAAGGCATCGAGGGAGGGTGGAGTGTGGATTAGGCTTATGTTCCTGGTGTTTTTGAGCGCGCTGCAGGCGTGTTCGCCTTTGCTGCACGCTCACCTAGGACCGGAGCATGCGCCATCCGTTCTGCATCTTCCAGGGCTTGAGCGCTATTACCACAGCGAACCAGAGGCTTACCAGAGCTCTTCCCTGCCTTCCGATGAGGGCGTGGTTGTTCGCTCCGACGATGGGGTCTGCCGTGAGATCAAAACCTTACCCATTTTGGCTCTGGTTTTGTTCGATTCGATTCCCCCTTTTGCCGAGCCGCAGATAGAGAAAGCTGGGTCGATTCCAGCTCAAGCCTCTCCTTTTCAACCTAGGATAACCCCCCCTCCCCGCGCTCCTCCTGTCTGAGTCCCTCGGTTCTTGCTTTGGCCTGAATGCACCTGTGCTAACAGCATTCAGGGGGAAGTTGTTGAGGGTTTCAGCGATTCCGGCAGGGGAGTGAAGATGCTTATAGGCAAGGTGCTACTGGTATTAATTGCCGTGGTTTTGCCTTCTCTCGTCCAGTCTCAGGCAGAAGATCGATCTTACGCTGAGCACTCTGAAGCGCCCAGTCAATCCAGCGCGAGCCAGACAGAGAAGGCAAAGCTTTTGGTGGGGCACGTCGATGAATTGACTTATGACCCGGCCTTTACCCTAGGCGAGGTGGTTGAGACGGCTTTAATGGAATTTCCGCGCACGGTTTTAGCCCAAGCCTTGAGCGAGGAGGCCCGTGCCTGGCACCGACGCGCCGCAACTTGGCTTCCTGGGCCAGTGGCGCTAGCCGGAAATTACAGCGGCGATCGGGTTGGCGATAATACCGGTAATTGGGCAATCGACACCGAGTTTATCCTCCCTCTGTGGAAGTGGGGGCAGCAAGCCACTGCTCAGCGCGTCACCGAGAAAGCTCGTCAATACGCCTCGATGTATCGTGAGGGACTGCGGCTGGAGGTGGCGGGATTGGTGCGTGAGGCCTTATGGGATCTGAAGCTGAGAGAGGTCGAGTATGCGATCGCCAAAGAGGTGCTGGTCCTAAGCGAGCGCTTGCTCTCCCAAGTCAGGCGCAGGGTGGAGGCAGGAGATCTGGCGCGCACCGATCTGCTCTTGGCTGAGACTGACTTTCTCAAGACCAAAGCTGATGCGGTAACAGCGGAAGCCGAGTGGATGCACGCGCGCTGGCGCTACCGGAATTTGACTCGATTAGACAAAGCGCCAGCGAACTTTGAGGAGGCTTTAAGCCCGAAAACAGCAGTCTCACCCCAGCACCCTTTGCTTTTGGCTTTGACGGCCCGCATCGAGCAGGAAAAAGCCCGCTTGCAATACACCCGCTTTGAGGCCGACGTAGGCGACCAGCAGGTCATGCTCTCCTTAGGCAGCCACCACGAGCACACCGCGCGCGGCGGTGAGAGTTTGAACAGCATCAACGCTCGCTTGTACATACCCTTTGGCGGCGGAGCTTATCAGGCCCCTAACGTGGCCTCGGTGCTCACGGCCTTAGCTGAAGTCGAGGCGCAACGCGCTGAGCTGCACCGCCAGTTGGAACAGGAGCTGCACGAGGCCGAACACATGCTGCAAGTGGATCGGGTGCAAGTGCAACAAGCCGAGACCCGCTATGCGCTGGCTAAAACTAGTCTGGAGCTATCTCGCAAGGCGTTTGCCGCGGGCGAGATGGATCTAATCGATTTGCTTAAAGTGCAAGTGATGGCTCAGGAGGCATTGCGTGACGCCGAGCGTTGGCGCGTCCAGGTGAAACGAGATGTGGCTCGTTATAACCAGGTAGTGGGGGAGGTACCATGAGAGGAAAAGCGATCGGCTTGGTGGGAATGCTGGCAAGCGCACTGGCCGCTCAGGAAATAAGCATTCCTATGGAACCGCTGCAGATCGAACGCCTGGGAATAGAGACGGTCCAGCCGCGGCTCACGCGTGAGATTCCCTTAGGGTATGTGCCGGCCATGGTCACCGTCCCGCCTCAGGCAGAGGTCTTGGTCAGTGCGCCTGTAGCTGGTCGAATCGAGGAGGTAAGGGTAGCGCGCGGCGAGGCGGTGGCGGCCCGGCAACTGCTCGTGAAGATTAACAGCCCAGAACTTCTCGCTGCTCAGCAGCGCCTGCTCGCCGCCCAGCAGGAATTTAAGGTCGCCCATGCCGGCTACTTGAGAGAGAAGCCTCTGTTTCAAGATGGGGTCATTGCCAAAAGCCGCTTTCTTGAAACCGAAAAACTCTTTCGCCAGGCTCAGGTGACTCTGGCCCAAACAAGAGCGGAGTTAGTTGCTCTTGGGGTGCCTGAGGCGGCTGTCGACCGGATGGTTCGGATCGGAAAACTCGATAGTCGTCTAGCGCTTTTCGCTCCCATGGCGGGTGTGATAACCGCCCGTGAAGTGACGGTTGGTCAATGGGTAGACAGGCTGGCTCCTTTGCTGCGCTTAACCGCCACTTCCACCTTATGGCTAGAGATGGCGGCGCCGGTCGCGCTGGCTGAGCGCTTAAGCTTGGGAGCACCGGTGCAGGTTGAGAGCTATGGAGCAAAAGGAACGATTTTCTTAATTGGGGGAACGGTCGATCCTGCTAGCCAGACGGTGTTGGTGCGGGCTGAGTTAAATCAGCCTAAAGGCCTCATGCCAGGGCGCAACGTAACAGCGGCTTTGTTTCAGCTTGCGCCGGAAACTTTGCTTGAGATTCCCCGCAGCGCTTTAGTCGAGCACCAAGGAGAGCAATACGTGTTCGTGCGCGCTCCGGAAGGATTTCAGCTGCGCCGCATCGATGTGACTGCTCAGACTCAGGAAGCTGCTTTTGTCGCTGGTGGCCTCGAGGCCACTGCCCAGCTCGTTAGCCGCGGGACAGCGGCGCTTAAAGCCGCTTGGTTGGGAACGGGGGAAGAGGAATGATAGGCGCTTTGATTCGCTTCGCTCTGACCCAACGCCTTATGGTGCTGCTGGCGGCTTTCGTGTTAGCCGGTTTGGGCTGGCATGCGGCGCAAAATCTGCCGATCGATGCGTTTCCTGACGTTTCCACCCCTCAAGTTAAAATCATCGTCAAAGCCCCCGGCATGACCCCGGAGGAAGTGGAGGCGCGAGTTACCATCCCGATCGAACAAGAGCTTTTGGGTTTGCCGCGCCAGAGGATCCTGCGCTCGATCGCCAAGTACGCGCTTACCGACATCACCATTGATTTCGAGGAGGACACCGACGTGTATTGGGCGCGCCAGCAAGTAGCCGAGCGCCTGAACCGCGTTTGGAGTGAGCTTCCTGGGGAAATCACGGGCGGAATTGCGCCTATGACCACCCCTTTGGGGGAGATGTTCATGTTCACTGTGGAGGGGGATGGCCTGGATCTGACGGAAAAGCGACGGCTTCTGGACTGGGTAATCCGACCGGCGCTGCGCACCGTCCCCGGCGTGGCGGACGTGAACGTGTTAGGAGGATACGTACGTAGCTTCGAGGTAGTGCCCGATGCGGCCAAATTGGCAGCAGTCGGGGTGACTCTGGATCAAGTCGCCCAGGCTTTGGAGCGCAACAACTTAAGTTCCGGGGCAGGGCGGCTAGAAGTTGGAGAGGAGGCTTGGCTGGTGCGCTCTCAGGGGCGGATCCAAACCTTAGAGGACGTGCGCCGCATCGTGGTCGCCGAAAGAGAAGGCGTCGCGGTGACCTTGGGCGATGTCAGCACAGTGCGCATTGGTGCTTTGACCCGTTATGGGGCGTTGAGCGCCGATAGCAAGGGCGAGACGGTAGAGGGTTTGGTGCTGTCGCTGCGCGGAGCCAACGCCCGCCAGGTGGTGGATGGGGTGCGCGCTAAGCTTGCTCAGCTTGCTCCAGGATTGCCGCCGGGCATCCGGCTCAAAGTATTCTATGACCGAGGTAAGCTCGTCGATCGCGCTGTGCATACCGTGGTAAAGGCCCTTTGGGAGGCGATCGTTTTAGTGTTGATCTTGCTGATGTTGTTTTTGGGGGAGCTGCGCTCGGCGTTGACAGTAGCCTTGATTTTACCTCTGGCTGCGCTGTTCACTTTTTTAGCCATGCGCTTGTTTGGGCTGTCGGCCAACCTTATGAGCCTTGGGGGATTGGCGATCGCCATCGGGATGCTCGTAGATGCGGCAGTGGTGGTGGTGGAGAATATTGCCACGAGGCTAGGGGCGAATTGCGCTTCGCCCCTACCTTACCTGCACGTGATCTATCGGGCAGTGCGGGAGGTAGCGCAGCCAGTGACTTCCGGGATTTTGATCATCGTAATTGTGTTTTTGCCTTTGCTGACTTTGCAGGGCTTAGAAGGCAAGCTGTTCGCTCCGGTCGCTTTGACTATTGTGTTTGCATTAACTGGTTCTTTGCTGTTATCCCTGACTGCGATCCCCGTGCTGGCCTCTTACATTCTGCGCCGCTTGCCGCACGGTGAGCCCTGGCTGCCCAGACTCTTGCATCGCCTGTACGTTCCGGTGCTTTCCTTTAGTCTTAAGCACAGCCGCGCTGTGCTGGTCGGCGCTGGCATCGCTTTAATGTTGGCTCTAGGGCTTTATACGCGGATCGGCAAGACCTTCATTCCGATCATGGATGAGGGAGACGTCGTCATCCAGACCGAAAAACTCCCCTCGATCAATCTCGCTCAGACGGTGCGTCTGGACCTCAAAGTCCAGGAAGCGATTTTGCACCAAGTGCCCGAGGTGGAACGGGTGATCAGCCGGGTAGGGAGCGATGAGATCGGTCTGGACCCGATGGGGCTGAATGAAACCGACCATTTCCTTCAGCTTAAACCCATTTCGGATAAGGCTAAGCTTATCGAAAGGCTGCGCCGGGTAATGGAACAGTTTCCGGGGATTGCGTTTGGCTTTACACAGCCGATCCAAATGCGGGTGACCGAAATGCTAACCGGCGTACGTGGGGATGTGGCGGTAAAGTTGTTCGGCAGCGATCTAGCCACCTTAAGCCAGAAAGCCCAGGAAATCGTCCAGGTACTGCAGGAAGTGCCGGGGGCCATAGACGTGATGACCCGCCGTAACGAAGGGATGCAGTATTTGGAGATCGCCATCGATCGCCTGGCAGCAGGACGGCTAGGGCTAGACGTGGACGTTCTGGCGCAGTTTCTGCGCAGCCAGATCGAGGGGTTACAGCTCGGGGTGGTACAAGAGGGGGTGCAACGCACCCCTTTGTTGCTGCGCGGGGTCGCTGATCCCGATCGCCTAGCAGCGCTAAGGCTTAGCTTACCCGACGGGCGTGCACTTCCTCTGGCGGCGGTGGCACGCCTGGAGAGAAGGGAGGGGGTAGTGGCCATAGACCGCGAGCAGGGTTTGCGCTACGCGGTGGTGCGGGCCAACGTCCAGGGGAGGGACCTGGTCGGGTTTGTCGAAGAAGCCAGGCGCAAAGTGGCCGAAAAAGTTCGTTTGCCGGCTGGTTATTATCTGGAGTGGGGGGGACAATTCGAAAACCAGCAGCGCGCCGCCCGGCGCCTGTCGCTGGTGATTCCCGCCGCAATTGGGCTGATCTTTTTGCTTTTGTTTTCCACCTTCGGTTCGGTGCGCCAGGCGCTGTTGGTCCTGGGCAACATTCCCTTGGCCCTAATCGGCGGGGTAGTTGGGCTATGGCTGTCCGGGGAGTATTTATCAGTGCCGGCCTCGGTGGGCTTTATCGCCCTGCTCGGGATCGCGGTCTTAAACGGAGTCGTGCTGGTGAGCTATTTCAATCAGCTTGTGGCTTTGGGCAAGCCTGTTGAACAGGTGGTGGTGGAGGGGGCGCAGCGGCGCTTGAGGCCGGTTTTGATGACCGCCAGCATCGCCGCCTTCGGCCTGGTGCCGTTGTTGTTCGCCCAAGGTCCAGGATCGGAAATCCAAAGGCCGCTGGCGGTGGTGGTGATCGGCGGGCTGGTGAGTTCTACGGCCCTGACTTTGATCGTTCTACCCATCTTGTATCGCCGCTTCGGCCAGGAACAAGCATGAGCGAGCGTTATCTTTTGACTTTGATCGCTGCCCCTGGCTTGGAAGAGCCCTTGGTGGATTGGCTGCTGCAGTATGAGGCCCAGTACGGCTTCGTCAGCTTTCGCGTCGAAGGCCATTCCAGTCAGCTTGAAGGTCTGACTTTGGCCGAGCAGGTCGCCGGGCGCCGGCGTCTGATCCGATTTCAGATGTGCGTGGATAAGAAGGAATTGGATTTTCTCCTTGAGCGATTGAAGCTAGATTTTCGAGGCACAGGAATCCAGTATTGGGTAGGGCCGGTGATCGCGGTCGGTAGAGTTTAGATCGGATTGCCCTCTTTAGGCGTAAAATAAACGCTGTGAATTGAACTACTCACATTTTTTTATGCCCACCCGTCGCCAATTTTTAGGCTACAGCGCGGCTGGGGCTTTAGCTTTGGCCTCCGGCTGCCGGCCGGCGAATTTTCCAAGACTACTGGCCGAAAGGGAAGCCAGTATCTCCCGCTTTTC
>JAOAHI010000058.1 GCA_026415315.1 Methylohalobius sp. | reverse complement strand
CCGCAGGACAGGCAACAGCCGGTTCAGTCCCTTGCTCAAATTCGGCCAGCCAGGTCTCCCAGCTATCCACGTCTGCGGCGGAGAAGGGCTCTATCTCGTTCTCCCCCAGCGCAAACACCGCCGTTGGCGCCAGTCGGCCTTTAACTGCGATTCGTCCCAGCCGACGCCGAGCCAAACCTACCTCTCCTGCCTTGGCAGCTAACTCCTCAGAGACGATCAGGTGGCAGTTAAAAGCCCGGGTCAAGCTTTCCAGGCGCGCAGCTAGATTCAAAGGATCACCCAGAATGCCGAATTTTCGAACCCCCCTCCTAGGCCCTAAGTCTCCCATCACCACCACTCCGGAAGCCATGCCGATACCGGCGTCGATCAGGGTAGCGATGCGATCCAGGGCAGGTTGCGGGAAACGATCAGCGTAGCGCTCTTTGAGTCCGATAAAAAACCGCCTTTGCAAGCGCATGAGTTCCACCGCCCCCAGCAGGGCATCGCGCCAAGCACAAGGAGAGCTTTTCTCCCACAGCGGCCAGTAATAACAGACCAAATCGCCCACGTAAGCCTCCAACCACCCCTGGTATTTCTCCTGGAGGATAAAAGAGGTCTCTTCCAGATAATCGTTCATCAACTCCAGGATCTTCGCTGGGTCCTCGAGGACTTGGGTAAGGGTGGTATAGCTTTTCAGGTCCGACATCAACACGATGGCCAGGTGGCAGCGGTTGCGGAATCGAACTTCCCCCGGGGCGATGAGAAGGTCGNGGATTTGCTTAGGCATATAACGGCCAATCAACCTGCCCTCGCGCCAACCGATTACCAGATGCAAACCGGCAGTTTGGAGAATACCGCAAAAATATACCGCAAGGGCTGCAGTCACCGGCCACAGTTCAAAAGGCGAGATAAAGCACAAACCGCCAAGCCCCAGAGCGAGCAGTGGCCAGACTATCAGGTGCAGCACTTGACGCCGGGCCATTCCAAGCCACACGCTCGCTACCGCAACGGCGACGAACAATACAACTTTTATCGCCCAAAGCGGAGCCCGGGGATGATCCTCAAGCAGCAAGGTCTCAACCGCGTCGGCCAGAAACTGCGCGCCCGGGGTGAACTGATACGGCCCTCCCCAAGCCACAGTCATGGGCGTGACGAGCACGTCGCTGGCCTCAGCCGGCGCAGTCAACTGCAAAATTACAACTCTATCCCTAAGCTTAGCTGCCGCCGCCAGGGCTTTGTCTTCGTCGCAGGTAGAGAGCAGGCTTACAGGTACGATTGGCCGCTTGCCGTCCGGCTGAATACGATATGCTGGACGACTCAATCGGACTCGGCGACAACGGAACCCACGGCAGTCCTCGTCGTCCCGGCCAGGAACTACAGCTTTGCGCGCCCGCTTGGGATTGACGAACGCAGCCAGCTGAAAGACGGCGTGATCGGAGCTTAAATCCATCCAACGCATCACCGCTGGGTCACGGCTGACCAGCCGGTCCGAGGCGATCAAACCCGAACTAGGGATAAACGGCAGGGCTTCCACACCATAAAGCAAAAAATCGGGCAATTGCTCCCGACCTGGAAGGTAAGGGGCGATCCTAAATTTCGCAAACACCTCGCCGACCATCGCTAAAGGTGCCTCGCCTGCTTTGCTGCTGCTCAGGCGGCATCGCTTGGCCTCGATGAGGCAACGCGGCCACGACCAGCGCACAGCTCCAGGAGCTTCCAAGCACAGGGCATAAGGCATAGCAGCTTCCATCTCTTTGCTCAGGCGAACGTCGAGAAAAATCCCCTTGGCCCCAGCGCGGATCAGCCGCTCAGCAGCGCGTGCAAACAGCGGCAAAGTTTGCTGGCGAGCGATAGGACCTACATCCTCATCCAGTACCACCAAGGCGACGTACCGCCATTGGCTTCTGGCTCGATGAACCAGGGCCGGGTCGTGCACCCAATAATCGACAGCGGTGTTAAAGCCCAAGTCCACCCCCACTCCAACCAGGGATGCCGTGCCGATGAACCAGGCGGTCAGCCAATAGGAGCGCACTACAAAGTCGCTTGCAGAGACATCGTGCGCGAGGGTTTAGGATAGGGATAAGACTGAACGACGCGGACAATACACTCGGCCAACTCAGAGTCCCCTTCTTCCAGTTCGTCGGCGCGGACTTCGGTCACCTGGCCTTGAGCGTCCACGGTCCACTCCACACGAAGTTTGCGCCCTACCCCATAGAGCTTGTGGCACAATTGCCCCTCTCGCTCTATCGCCTCGAGCACCTGCTGGCGCCGGGAAGGCTCTTCCAAACCGTCTAGCGCCTCAGGAGAACGCAGCACAATAGAAGCCCCTTTGCGCGGTAAGGTCTCTACGGCAGCTAGACTGAATTCCCCCACCGCGCAGACCAAAAGCTTGGGCTGTCCATCCACACCGTCGCAGGCAAAACCGCTCCCATCCCAAGGACCGCACTTGAGCGAGCGCGAACCTAGCCACGGCGGATTGAGGCTTTCGATAAGCAAGACCAAAGTGCTCTTGGCCCGGCTTTGGCAGACCACTTGATATTCTTGGCCAGCTTCAGAGGCAGGGAGTTTGAGCCATAACCTTGCCCCCGGAACTAGGCTCAGGATCGTCCCTTCGGCGACCTCCCGCCCTTCAGGACAAGGGGTAAACTTAGCTTCGACTCCCCGACTGCGCTCCGTAAGGAATTTTATTTTTCCGCACTCGGCCGCATTAGCCACTGCCAAGACCCATCCTATGATAGCCCCGACCAATTTATTCATCTTCGAATCTTCTGCGCCATAGACTTAGCAACCACATAGATTTCTTCTGCATCGAGTATCAAGTCTGGACGCTCAAACAGTTGGGCAATGCAAGCTTTGTGGAGGGCAAGTTTTAAGCTACCAAAACCCAAAGCCCCAAAGCAAAGCTTGCCATAGCGGGCTTTTCCACGGTCGGTAGCCACTATCCCGGCTATTCCCAAGGGTGGGGTAGCATTGGCGTCGAGCAATACTTCCAGGTTAGGGTTGTCTCGCCAAGCGGCTTCCTCAAGCAGACAGACCCCAGCCTTGCCGGCGGCAAAAACGATATGGGCCTGGGCGATAGCCTCAGCGCGCGCCATAAAGTCTTTAGCTTCCAACGGGATGACCTCCACCCCAAACCGCTCGCGCAGGGCCAGGCAAGCTTCTTCAGCACGCGTTAACTCGCGGGAGGTCAATGTCACCTCGGCCCCCTCCTTAGCGAGTAAAGCCGCTGCCCGTTGCCCGACTGGGCCAGTGCCAGCCAATACTACCGCCTTCTTGCCCGAAAGCTCAGTGCTTGCCGCGATCTGCGCTACACCCGCCGCAGCAGTAGTATTGCTTCCATTGCTATCGAGCATGACTGAGACTCGAAACTCGCCAAAAAACTTGGTTTTAACTGCCGCAAGCAACGCTTGGCCGGCTAACAGATCCCGCCCGCCGATAAAAATGGCGGTGTTCTTTTTGTCTTTAGCGGCGCGGGTAAAGATCGCCCCTTCGACCAGAGGACCTACCTTTTCCGGCGTGACACATCCATAGCTCAGCACGCAGTCGGCGCCGCCATCATAGGCAACGATGGCATCAAACGAGGAAAAGTAAGGGTCGGTGTCCAACTGAAGCAAGATTTTTTTCATCGTACTCTCTGATTTATACCATGTTCAGCACAAACCGCCTGAACTATAATGGGTAAATCTAACCTTGTAAGGTCTTGCATGCTCAAAGACCAACCTCTTGCCGCTTTCCTCGACCGGCTAGCCAGTGCATCCGCCACGCCAGGGGGCGGCAGCGCAGCCGCAGTAATGGGCGCCATAGGCGCGGCCTTAGTCGGTATGGTTGCCCATCTTACCCTGGGCAAAGCCAAATACCAAGCTGCTGCCGATGCCATGCAAGCGATCTTGACCCAAGCGGAGAATTTGCGCCAGCGCTTGCTCCAGGCTGCAGAGGCGGATATCGCCGCTTTCGATGAAGTCATGCGCGCCTGGCGCCTGCCAAAACAAACCGAAGACGACAAAGCCCGCCGTGAGGCTGCTCTGCAAGCTGCGCTTAAAGCGGCTACCCAAGCTCCTCTTACCTGTGCTAGCCTGTGCGCCGAGGTAATCGGACTATGCCGAACCGCCGCCGAACAAGGCAACCCGAGCGCTATTACCGACGCTGGGGTAGGGGCGCTGGCCGCGCGAACAGCCCTGCAAAGCTGCGCTCTGAACGTCGAGGTAAACTTGCGCGCCGTTTGCGATCAGGAGTTTGTCCGCGCATGCCGCAAGGAATTAGAGCAAGCGCTGATTAAGTCCTCCGAGGTCGAATCCATCTTGCAAACAATTACTACAAGGCTTGGACTGTGACCGTCAGGCTGATCGGATTCATCTTGGGATTTTGGCTCACCGTGGGCCTTGCCACTTCGGTGCGCGAGGTGAGCCTGGAGGAAATGCTCACCCGCTCAGACTTGGTCTTTGAAGGCGAGGTCATTGCGGTGGAAGTGCAAGAGGTACCGAACTTACGCCCTTACACCCGCATCTTGTTTCGAGTGCTAGACGTGATCAAGGGCAGCTGGAGGGAGCCGACCATCGCCCTGGACTTCCTCGGCGGAGAGGTAGGCAGCAAGCGTTTCGAGGTCGCTGAGATGGACTATCCCGAGCTCGGCGAACACGGGATTTATTTCGTCGAGTCCTTACGCCGTCGCCTGGTGCATCCTCTGTATGGCTGGTCGCAGGGGCGATTTATCACCCGGCCAGATAAAACCGGCCAACTGCGCATCCATAGCGCCTCGGGGCAACCTGTGGTGGGAATCCAATGGGCAACCCAAAAGCGCCCCAAGCGCCTAAGCCGCGGTGTCGCCCAGGGCGTGGCCATCCGAAGCGAGGCTTTGGCCGAAGAAGCCTTAGCTTTGGAAGAGTTCAAGCGCCGCTTGCGCCGCCACCTCCAAGAGCAACGATGAGATTTGAGCTGCACTGTATCCTTTGGCTTGGCTTTTATTCTAGCCTGGCGAGCAGCTATGTCATAAATGGCCAGCGCTGGCCTCGCCCCGAGACAAATTTCGTCTTCGACTTAGTCAACACTCGGGGACAGACGACCTCGCCCAGCGGTATTTCCTGGAACCAAGCCTTTGAGACCGCCATGCAGCGCTGGAATGAACGCACGGTATTTCGCTTCCACAGCCAGCGCGGCCAAGCCGATCCTTGCCGCGACGATGGGAAAAACACAGTCGGCTTCAGACGCGACGATTGTGGCTTTGCTTTTGGCAGGACAACGCTAGCGATCACGTACAGCTCGTATTCGCGCGGCACTTTGCTCGAGACCGACATCGTCTTCAACGACAACGAGCCCTGGGACACCTACGACGGCCCATTGCGTTTCGATGCGACCGATTTCACCCGGGTAGCAACCCACGAACTCGGTCATGCTTTGGGGTTGGGGCACGAAGACCAAATTCCGGCGATTATGAGCAGCTCGGTAGACGATTTGATCTTGCCGCAAAAAGACGATATCGAAGGCGTCACCGCTTTATATGGCGGCCAGCCCCCCCTGCCCTCCGCCTGCCAGGTTCAGCGTCCTTTGCCGCTCAATGCCTGGGTACCAGGCCGTCTGGAATCGGCCGATTGCCGCCGTTTGGACATCGCCGAATCCGTTTTCACTAGCGATGACAGCGCGGTGGACTTGTATACCCTGGATTTACCAGTGGCCGGCCTGATAGTCATCCGCTTAGAGTCCGACCAGCTCGACCCGTATCTTGAGATCCGCCAGGCAGGCAGCTTGTTGGCTTCTGATGACGACTCTGGTTCGAGCACCGACGCTTTGATCGTCAAGCACCTCCCTGCTGGCCGCTATCAAGTAGTCGCAGGCAGCGCTTTTAGAACCTTGCAGGAAGGGGATTACCGGCTCGCTGCCCAGATTAATTTAGGCCCTCCTAACGTGCGCCTAGAATCAGATTGGTCGGTCACCATAAATGCAGTGGAGGTAGGCGGTGTCTCTTACTCGGCTAAATTAGCTTTTTTCGTCAACCCCCAAGACCCGCATGGCCTGTATTGGCGCTTGGACAGCTATGCGCTCGATCCGGGGAAACTCGCGCCGGGAGCTATCTTATTGGAAACCACCGACCTAGTCTTCAATCCAGTTGAGGCGCTAGGGTCAAAATTTGACGTGATCCTAAAACGCTACGTGTTCTCCCAAGATCCAGCTGGCTGGTATTGGAAGCTCGATCAAGTCTTTGAGCGCCATTAATCGGGATAACCGTCTGGATTTTGCCTCTGCCAGCGCCAAGCATCGCGCACCATATCCTCTATTCCTCTCTCCGCCCGCCAACTAAGCTCCTGCTGCGCGAGGTTGGGATCAGCCCATACTTCGGCTACATCTCCTGGCCGGCGCTCAACGATCGAGTAGGGAATCCTGCACCCGGTGACAGCTTCGAATGCCCGGACCACCTCGAGGACGCTGTAGCCACGGCCAGTGCCCAAGTTGTAAGTCAGCACCTGGCCAGGTGATGATGCCAATTGTTTTTGCACCGCTTTGACGTGCGCTTGCGCCAAATCGACCACATGGATATAGTCGCGCACGCCTGTGCCGTCACGGGTAGGATAATCGCTACCGAAGATCCGAAGTTCGCTGCGCCTTCCCACCGCGACCTGAGTGATGTAAGGCATCAAATTATTGGGAATTCCTTTAGGGTCTTCGCCAATCAAGCCGCTTTCGTGGGCACCGACTGGGTTAAAGTAGCGCAGCAAAGTCACGCTCCAACTTGGATCAGCCCATGTTAGATCGCGCAGGATCTCCTCGACGAACAGCTTGGTACGACCATAAGGGTTGGTTGGGCGCAAGGGGAAATCCTCGCGGATCGGACAGCTTTTAGGATCGCCGTACACAGTAGCCGAGGAGCTAAACACCATCCGTTTGACGCCAGCCTCCGCCATCGCCCGGCACAAACTTAAGGTCCCAGCGACGTTGTTTTGATAATAACGCAAAGGCTCAGTACACGCCTCTCCTACCGCTTTGAGGCCGGCAAAGTGCACCACCGCCACACAAGAGTGTTGCCTAAGCAGTTTTTTGATTTCTTGGTAGTCGCCGACGTCGGCCTCAACGAACAGCACCTTGCGGCCTGCGATTTGTTCCAGCCTGCGGATCGCTTCATATTTGCTGTTGACCAGGTTGTCCACCACCAACACTTCGAAGCCGGCCTGCAATAAGGCAACGCAGGTGTGGCTGCCAATATAGCCCGCCCCTCCAGTCACCAATATTTGCGTCACTTTGCCCTCCGTGTCTCTTACCTTAAGACATTCTAGTTGAGAAACGGCGTTTCATCCTCGCGGATGAAAGCGCCGGTGTACCTCCTGCAAACGCGTCTGGGCGACGTGGGTATAAATCTGCGTGGTGGACAAGCTGCTGTGACCTAGGAGCATTTGCACCGCGCGCAGGTTAGCACCGTGGCTGAGCAGATGGGTAGCAAAAGCGTGGCGCAAAGTGTGGGGAGAAATGGGTTTGGCGATTCCAGCTTTTTTCGCATACCGTTTGATCAACTGCCAAAACATCTGGCGCGTCATGGGATCGGCACGACAAGTAACAAACACAAAAGGGCTTTGCTTTGCTCCTAAGAGAAGCGGGCGGGATCTTTCAAAATACGCTTCTAGCCAAGTCAAAGCTTCCTCGCCCAGCGGCACTAGCCGCTCCTTGCTGCCCTTGCCGAAAACGCGAGCCACGCCGACCCTACGGTCGAGCTGACTAAGCTTTAAGCCCACCAACTCTGAGACCCGCATGCCGGTAGCATATAAGACCTCCAGCATGCAGCGGTCTCTAAGCCCCAAAGGCCGGCCAAGATCCGGAGCTTGGAGCAGAGAATCGACCTCGGACTCACTTAACGTGTCCGGCAGGCGACGGCCAAGATAGGGGGTCTCGATGCTAGAGCTGGGATCGGTCTCGATCAAGCGCTCGCGTACTAGGTAGCGATAGAATTTGCGTAAAGAAGACAAAAGCCTCGCGCTGCTTCGGGCACTGATCCCAGCGCGAAAGCGCAAAGCCAGATAGCGCGAGAGGTCTTCAGCGGTAGCCTGGACTAGAGGCTTGTTAAGCCAAACCGAGAACAACCGCACATCGGTGCTATAGGCTTTGAGGGTATTGACGCTAAGTCCTTCCTCCAGCCATAGCGCGTTGGCAAAGCGCTCAATCAGCCCTTTATCCATCCCTCGTGGCGCAAGAGCCAGCGCTTGATGAGCACAGGCAGCCCGTCGGAGGCCCCACAATAACCACCAAGCCCCTCTTTGGCTATCGCTCGGTGACAGGGGATAATAATTGGATAAGGATTGGCTCTACAAGCAGCGGCCACCGCGCGCGCAGAACTTCCCAATGAACGCGCCAGCTCGCCATAGGTGCACGCTTGCCCCGGCGGGATCGCAAGCAGAACCTGCCAAACGCGGCGGCAAAATGCCGTCCCCTGCTCGGCCAGGTCGCAGTCAAACCTCCAGCACGAATCACGAAAATAAAAGGCAAGTTGCTGGCCGATAGCGGTCAACCCAGCGCTCGCTTTTGTCCCTTGCTCTTCCGTTCGCCAGGCAAGGGCCGTGACCACCCCCCCCTGACTTAAGATCTCTATACAACCACAAGGAGCTTGGATTACTTCTCTAGCGAGAGGACCACAGGTCGCTGACCGCCAGCGGACAGCCACAAGCTAAATCTTCTCCCGGATTCTAGCCGCCTTACCGCGAAGCTCACGCAAGTAGTAAAGCTTGGCCCGACGTACCTTGCCGCGACGGAGGACTTTGATCTCGTGAATCTGCGGACTGTACAACGGAAAAACCCGCTCTACCCCTTCACCATGAGAAATCTTACGCACGGTAAAGGAAGAATTTAAGCCTCGGTTGCGGCGGGCGATCACAATCCCCTCAAAAGCTTGCAGGCGTTCACGCTCACCTTCCTTAACTTTGGTCTGCACCACCACCGTATCGCCCGGCCGGAAATCAGGAATCGGTTTGCTCAGCTTGGCGATCTGTTCCTTTTCGATTTCTTCAATGATATTGCCCATTTTGTTGCTCCAACTCGCGTTTGAACTCTTCTAACAAGATTTTCTCCTCTGCGCTCAATGCACGCTTAGCCAGAAGGTCGGGGCGCTTCAGCCAAGTTCGGCCCA
>JAOAHI010000057.1 GCA_026415315.1 Methylohalobius sp. | reverse complement strand
CGCTTGCCCAGACGCTTAAAGAGAAGGAAGTGTTAAGCGGAGAGGAGGTCAAGGACTTGCTTGGCAAGTATCAGGTAGGAAAAGAGCGCGCTGCCAAAGCGCCAGAAGGCGTGCTCGAACAAACGGCCTGATCTATGCCTACGCTGGAGGACAACAAGCACTTTTGGGGAAATGAATACGGCTGGCCGAGTCTGGGCGAGGAATGGTCCGCCGACTGGGGTGGATCGTTCATGCAGTGGTATGGCACGATCCTTCCCAGGATTGCGGCGTATGTCCCCACAGGGACGATTCTGGAAATTGCCTGTGGTTGTGGGCGTTGGACCCAGTATCTCAAAAACGTGTGCCGGCACCTCATCGCCGTGGATCTCTCGCCGCGTTGTATTGAGGTCTGCAAGCGGCGTTTTGGCGATGAGGCGCGCATCGAATTTCACGTCAACGACGGTACCTCCCTGAGGATGGTGCCAGAAGCGTCGGTGGATCTGGTATTTAGCTTCGACTCCCTCGTTCATGCCGACGCCTCCGTCCTCACAGCGTACCTGTCTGAGCTGCCCCGGATACTTAAGCGCACTGGGGTAGCGTTTATTCATCACTCTAACCTTGGCGAGTACGCCAGACTGTACGCTAGCATAAATAAAATCCCGTGGCTGGAAAAATGGCTGCAAATGTTTAAAGTGCTGGAACAGGATTTGCACGGGCGCGATTTCAGCGTAGATGCGCGAAGAGTAGAAACCTGGGCCGCAAAATATGGACTTACCTGCATCAGTCAGGAAATCATCGGCACCACCAAACTTTGGCTCGACTGCCTCTCCACTTTGGTCCAACAGGACTCGCCTTTGGCCCGCCCCAACCGGGTGTTGCGCAACAAAGCCTTCGTCCAGGAAAAAGCCAACTTAAAAGCCCTCTCATGGTTGTATGGCCCAAATAACTAAGGGCAGAAGCGTGCTGATGGCTTAGACCACGGCGTCGTCTTGGGATGAGTAGGGCATGGCTGTTGTGAAAAAGCAGCCTACGGCCCACATAGCCTTAAGAACCTCTCAAAACTACTCCTGGTCTCCAGTGAAGACAAGGGAGTGTTTTGGGTTTTTCAGTAGGAAGTGGAAGAGACTCCGGATTGACATATTTTCGGCTTTAATTTAAATAGCACCTGAGGATTGTCGTTAAAGTAAGGGAGGTGTGGTATGAAAGTTGGCTTGTTCCTGACGCTGTTAGGGTTTGCTGCTGGGATTTTAGCGGTAGAGATCGATCTTTCGGGTGTCGGCGTCCAGCGCATCGCTCCCAATACGATCCGGTTGCGCAACGTCAATGTACCAGGTTACGGCAACTACTGGGGCGATTTTGTTTGGGATCCGACCTCCAACGTGCTGCGCGTGGCTAATGCCGGCCTTGACCGAATACCGCAGCTGACCGTTACTATGGCGCGTTATACCGTGGCGCGGAATTCAGCTCCTAACCTCACTCAAGCTTGTATGGAGGAATTTGGCCCGGCTTCGCGCCAAGCCGATTGGCAGGATGTCAAAGGGCTTTTGGGCAGCGACAATATTGCTATCCGCGCGTTTATCGAGAGCAACGGCATCGTGCCGCAGGATGAGTACTTGGTGACATATGGAAAAAGCATTTTTGACAAACATGGAGATCCATATGTTATGGCGACTCAGCGCAACTTGAATCGAGACAGCATTGGGGGAAATGCTCTTTCGGTAGGTATTACCTATAGTAGTACTCATACTGGCAAAGTCGTTTGCATCAATCCCGAGTTGGTGGGTTTTCCCAGATAGAGACGATCAGCAATTTGCTGACAGGCCAAAGCCAATGCCGGAGCTTATAGAAAATGCCGTAGCTGTTTTGCAGCACGGGTAGGCGCGGGGGGCTTTGGCTCATCTTGAAGACGAAGAGCCGCGCGACGGTTGTATTCAGCGCTTTGAATTCGCTTTTACGTTGGGCTGGAAAATGCTCAAGCGCTTTTTAGAAGGAAGCCCATCTTCCCAATCCGCATGAGGTCGATGCTTTGAGGTGTCGCGATCTTTTCCGCACCGGTGCAGAAATGTGTCTAGTCGACGATCTAAACGTTTGGTTTCTCATAAGTGCCAGACCACTTCACACGCTTATGGCAAAGCGGCCGAAGTGTTCTCGATGTTGCCGCAATTTGCCGGGGAGGCCAGAAGGCTACTCGAGCAACTTAAAGCGCGCTTGATGATCGAGTTGACGCCAGACATACCCTTAAGAGAGCAGTTTGATCCCCGGCGGCAGCGCCTCGCCGAGCAGCTGTTTTTGATCGTCGCCGGTCAGCTCGATCGCTTCGTTGATCATCTTGATCCAAGAAACAGGAGCCTTGGCTTGTTTGAGCTTGTGCACTACCTGCTCGCGCAAAGTCGGATCGATGTCGCGCGCGCGATCCCCGCTCATCCTCGCCAAAAGGGCCAGGCCAAAGCCTTTAAGTTTAGAAGGTCGACTGAGCAAGTTTTTCAGCCAATCTTCGGCGACTTCCTTAGGGATTACGTGGTGGGTGCTGGCATAGAACGGCACCCGTGTTCCCATCCGGCCTAAGGCCCAAAGCAGGATTTCCTCTGGCTCTTTGGGGTCGGCAAGGCGGGCCAATAGCCACGCTCCAAGCTGAATTTTGGTCTCTACTGGCAGATACTCCAAGGAGGCGGCCAGGCGCAGCATATGGTCGTAACTCCGTTGGGCAGCTTCTCTCCTTTTGGCGCAGTTCGGATCGAGGTATTCCTTAAGGTCGGAAAAAATCGCTTCCTGTGCGGCCGGGCTTAACCCTCCGGCGATCCGACGCCAAAACGTCCACCACTCGGCCCAGTTTTGGATCACGTGGCGGTACTGGATGCCCTGGGAATACAAGGGCCATACTTGGCTAATGCGCCAATCGTCGAGCGAATAGCCAAACCCTGGGCGCAGGCCAAAACCGGTCAGAGAGAACCACACCCGCTCGTGCTCAGCGCTGCGGCGACGAGCTTTACTGCTTTGCAGCAGGTTGTCGGCCAGTTCTCGCAGCAGCGGGGCGTCCCACCTGTGGCGCGGCCCTAAAAGTTTCTCCAGTTCGTGGCTTAGGGTTTTAACTGAGGCGGGAGCGACCTCTTTGGACTTTTTGCCAAAATAACGCTCGATTGCCGCTTGAGCCTGGGCTAAGTGAGGGTGGGAGGCGTCCTGGGGCAAAGCGAGGGGTTTTCTTACCTCAAAGGCCAGTCCGAATCGGCGGCCATCTTGGGCTACGCATTCCAGCTCCAAAGTGCCGATCTGGCTCAAACGCGCCGCTATGTTCACCTGAACCTCACCCTGCTCACCAGCGCCTAAAACGGTTGTTACCGGAGGCAAAGCCATCAAAGGCTCGTGGTCCAAAGAGACGATCTGGCCTGGCTGATATGGGGTGTCCTCGCTTGAGGAGACCAAGTGAAAGCGCACCGGCTGCCCTAAACGCAAGGCAAAGACCCGTTCTTTAAGCTTAATTTCTAGGCCTTCTTCGGTACCTTTGGGGAACAGGCAGACTCCCTGAGGTTGGCCGCTTTTTCCCTCCACGACCAAAAAATAACTGCGCGCGGCCCCGCCCTCAATTTTCAATCCCAAGCCGTGTCTGGCCAGAGCATAAGCAACTGCCCCGGAGGCGACAGCGAAATCGGGATGGGGATTGTCCAAAACTACAGGGGGATTTCCCCGCCAGTTGCCAAGCACCTCGAGCAACCTGCGGCGGATCGCTGGGCTCAGAAACACCCCGCCGTTGAGCAGCACAGCATCTGGCACAGGGGCAGGGGAGTTACCTAAAGCTTGCTGCGCGCTGCGAGCGTGGGTTTGAAGGAAGGCCGCGATGTGGCGGGTGACGGCCGGGTCAGCCGCATACGGCAAGCCGAATTCGAGAAGTCCCAAGCGCTTGCCCCGCGGAGGCTCAGCCAGAGAAACAACGGGGAAAAATCCATCCAAAACAATCGCTTCTATTTCTTTTCGACTTAAAGTCGCGGAACGAGCGCCGCCGATGAGCTTCACGCCTGCGCCCAGCACGGTTACGGTGGCAGTTTCCGGCCCATGCTCGGCGAGCAACTGTTCTTTGGCCAGCCGGCAGCGCTCGACGAGCTGCGAAAATTCAGCCGCGGAAAGCTTTTTTCCGTGCTCGATTAGGCGCTCCTCGGCTACATGGGCCAGCGTCAAATCGATGTTGTCCCCACCCAAGAGTAGGTGGTCGCCAACGCCGATCCGGGTCAGCTTAGGTCCTGGCTCAATACGGATTAAGGTCAAGTCCGTAGTGCCACCGCCTACGTCTACTACCAAGAGCAAGCGGCAGCTAGAAATGGCGTTCAAATCGGTGCAGTGACGGTAGAGCCAGTCGTAGCATACCGCTTGCGGTTCTTCCAGAAGGTGAGGGTTGAGACCGGCGATATTGGCCGCTTTCAGCGTGAGCGCGCGGGCGTCCTCATCAAACGAAGCCGGGATCGTAAGGACCAGCTCTTGCTGTTCTAGAGGGTGTTCTGAAAAGTGGAAATTCCAAGCTCCACGCACATGAGCGAGATAGCTGGCGCAGGCGATAAGCGGAGAGACGCGGATGACTTCGTTGGGCGCTCCCCAAGGCAAGATCGGAGCCGTGCGGTCTACGCCGGGGTGGCACAGCCAGCTTTTGGCGCTGGTCACCAGCCGCCCTTGGGACTTGGTACCTAGCTTTTTGGCCAGTTCGCCGATCACGGGGCGCTCTACCGGATCGCCGATTTCAGGTTTAGCCCAGGGCAGTTTGATGGATTCTGGGTCGAGTTCTCCCGTGGCCGGATGGTAGCGAGCTGAGGGTAAAAGCGGGCGAGGAGCGATTTCCCCAGGGGCAATGAGCTGAGGGATGAAAAAGCGCTCGATGGGCGGCCTTGGTCTTAGGGTTAGATCAGCATAGGCGACCGCGGTATGGGTAGTGCCTAAATCGATGCCGACTAGGTAACGCGATGCCCGCATTTATTTTTTGAACGGCCAGAAACTGGCGCGCCGTTCCTGTTCGCTCTCCCCTATAGTTTCCTCGGCAGCCTGAGGTTGGCCTTCCTCGATCGTCGGCTCAGTTTGACCTTGAGATGGTCGCCCCCGCACCTCGAATTCGATCTTCCAACGCTCGCCGCTGTCCTTGGCGACCGCCTCAAGGCGCAGCGTGCCGACCTCGGTATAGATAGCCGCAAGCTGCACTGGCACCACTTCCCCAGGCTGATAGCGCTCCGGCGGCAAGGTGACCTCGATTTCAGCCAGTTCTTGGACTTCTTCCTCGCTCCATTGGTCGAGCAGGGCGCCTGCCGGATCGTCGCGCCTGACCGTGGAGGCAAAAAAGCGGAACTGGACGGGCTCTCCTACGATCACCCCAAATTCATACGGGGGAAGCGGCGCCTCAGTCCCTTCCTCCATGCCAAACGGGGCTACGCACAACAGGCGGATCGGCGGCGGAAAACCGGGTACCGCCGGCATGGTGCTCTCCACGCCCACATAGTAAGCAGCGGCAGTGCCAGCGCGGATCCGCACTCCTCCGCCTAAGCGGACGTAGCCATAGTACGCGGCGCCCTTGGCTACAGCCAAGTCTAGATCAGCCCCCTCCAACAGGCGGGCAGGGGGAGCGTTGTCCTCGGCCAGCCAGCGGTTGATGACCTCGAGCAAGCGCGCGCTTAAAGGCTGTCCCTTGAATACACCGCCGTTAAGCAAGATTGCGGTCGGGTGAAGAAAACGCGCGCCTTCGGTGAGGGTCACTCCCTTGAGGTCGCTTGCGGCGCCGATTTGGCGGCTCAAAAAGTAGGCTAGATGAACAGTGATGCGGGCATCTTGCGCGTAAGGCAGACCTAGGGTGGTCAAACCCGTGCGCGGGCGAGAGAGGGGTTTTGCATCGATAGCCACGTGCGGGAAGAAGCCCTCGATCAAGGTGGCAGTAACTTCTGCGCGCGTCAGGTCAGCGCGAAGCGTGCCGCCAATCAGCTTAGATCCCCGGCTGGGAACGATTACCGGCGCGCGGTCGAGATTGAGATCGGACAGCAGCTGTTCTTTGGCGCTTCGGCAGCTGTGGGTCAGCGCCTGGACCTGCCAAGAGTCTAAGCGCTTACCTTCCTGTTCTAATTTGGTCTTGACCAGATAGGCCAAGGCCAGGTCCATGTTGTCACCGCCTAGGAGGATGTGATCTCCCACCGCCACCCGGTTAAACTGGAGGTTGCCCTCCTCCTCGCTGACAGCGATTAGCGAGAAATCCGTGGTACCGCCGCCTACGTCCACCACCAAAATCACATCGCCCACTTTGACCTGTTCGCGCCAGTTGCCCTCGCTTTGCTGAATCCAACTGTACAAGGCCGCCTGCGGTTCTTCGAGCAGGATCGCTTGCCCCAGACCGACCTCCTTGGCTGCTTCAAAAGTCAATTCGCGCGCCGCAGGGTCAAAGGAGGCTGGTACGGTGATGACCAGGTGTTGCCGTTCTAGAGGTTCCTCAGGGTGCCGGTAGTTCCAAGCATCGCGCAGATGCTTTAAATACTCTAGGGAGGCTTGGTAAGGGGAAACCCGCGGCACTTCCTGCGGGGCCTCGATGGGCAAAAACAGCTGTTTGGGGTTGACGCCGGCATGACACAACCAGCTTTTGGCGCTGGAGACCAGGCGGATGGGTGTCTTGCTGCCAAGTTCGCGCGCTAAGGTGCCGACGATATGTTCGGTTTTATCCCCAAAAGGCAGAACCCGGTCTTCTTCTTTGAGTTCCTCGGGGTGAGGTAAATACAAAAAAGAGGGAAGTTGCCATCGTTCCTCGACAGTGCCAGGTGCGATAAGCTGCGGAATGCCTAAGACGGCTATTGGGACCTTTTCCCGCTCGCCTTGTTGAATATCGGCCTGTGCCACGACGCTGTGAGTGGTACCTAGGTCGATGCCCACGCAGTAGCGTTTTTCCCCGTTCATAACTCTACCTCCGCCGGCGCCAGGATATCGACTTTATGGCCCTCCGATAGCTGAGGGAGTTTCACTTTAGCAGCGCGCCAGCCCCTGTGCACCAATACCCCAGAAAAGGGCGGATTACCGACGATGTGGCCAGTCAAGCGGATTTCGGCTGGATCAAAGCCTTTGGGAACCGTGATCCGACTACCTTCCTCTTCGGTCCGCACCGGCGCGATGTCGAAATGCTGTTCGATCACCTTGCGGCAGCCCTCGTGCACAATTCTTGCTGCGGCGCCCACTTCGCTGTCAGCGTAAGCGCTGATATCCTCCTTGAGAAAATCCAAGAGCCTGGCTTCGCTTTGCAGCAGGCTTAAAAGCTGTAGCGCGGCATCCGGGGTTGGCTCGCGCAGGACGATGGGCTTGGGCGGCGGGGTGGGTTTTTCTTCCCTGCGTTCGGTGATGGCCGAGGGAGGGGAACCCTCTACGGGCTTAGCCAAGGCCTGAGGTGTTTTGGTGCTCTGGCGCAACAGAGCAAGTACGGTGAAGGTTAGGGTCAGTACCTGCAAAAATAACAAAACGATTGCTGAGATACCCAAGATCAGATGTAAGGCGTCCAAGGTTTCCGGAAGCCTGGAAAAATCGATATTCATGGCGCCCTTTGAGCTTAAAAAAGTAAATTATATCATCCTCCAGCTTGGGCGGCCCGGTGCTGCGCTTCAAGCCCCATAATCGTCTCCAGCACATAACGGGCAGCTTGGGTGCGCTTGCGCTTGAGGTAGCGCTCGGTAATTTTGGCGTCGACGCCCTCAGCAGAAAAGGCTTGGCGAATGGATTTTAGGTGATGCTCGCAGTGCCGGAGGAGGGCTTGGGTTTCGTAGCGGGAATTGCCGCCCCGATAGCGATAGCGGCTAAGTCTCTCTTGGATGCAGGCAAAATACTCGCGGCTAGCCTGGTTAGCCTGCTCGATTACTTGATCTGACAAAGCGCTCGGCTGCCAGCCCGAAGCTGGAGAATTTTTAGGTAAATCGCTGCAACCGGCAAGTAACAAAAGGCACAGTCTACAAAACCAAGTGCGCATGGGAATGATTTTAATTAATTAAAGAAAAATCATAACAATATAAGCTCTTTCTGCATATTGGCACAGCGCCAACTCTGTAGTTAAACTTTAAACCTCTTTACGTAAAACCTAGGAATTCGAAAATGCTGTTTCACCGTGCGAGCGGTTTGGAAGGGTTGCTGCGCGGCTGTTTGGAGGTGCACGGCAGTTCTGTCCGGATCGTCGACGCGCATCGGCTGCGCGAGCAGCGTCTGGATGCTTTGCTCTACAACGCGCTGTTCCAACCCGAAGAAAAGGTACGTTATTTTCTTTGCTGGCTGATCCGCCAGGCAGCTGCCGGTAACGCGATCCATCCGGCCTCTCTTGGGGGGTTGTATGCAAAGGTTGCGCGCGGGCAGGCGCCGAAGTTCACTATCCCGACCATCAGCCTGCACGCCATGCCCTATTGGGCAGGCCGATCCGTGTTTCGGGCCATGCGCGAGGTAGGCTGCGGAGCTGTAGCACTCAGCTTGGACGGGTCAGCCGAGTCGGCGCCCTCGCCACTGGAGTATGCCACCTGCCTGCTAGCAGCAGCGATGCGCGAGGGTTATGAAGGACCTGTGTTCCTGGAGGCCGATTTTCTGTGCGCCGACTCCGATCAAACCGGACTCATTCAAGAACTGCTAGAGGGAGCCATAAATGCCGGCTTTTTCAACGTGTTGTTGGATCCGAGGCGGCTTGAGGATTTGACCCATCCTGACCCGAGCGCGCAGGTCGAAGCAAGCTACACCTTCTGTGCAGCGCTAGCAAGCTTTGTGCGCCAAATCGAACCTCAAGGGGTGGGTAGCGCGATCAGCATCCGCTTTGGCCTAGGCGATGCAAATACAGCGCTCCGCTTGAGGGCCTTTGTCGAGGGGTTTGACCGAGAATTTGTCCGTCGTGCCGGCCACGTCCCCGGGATTAGCCGGTTCGATTTAAACGTGCGAAGTGAGTTGGATTTAGACGCCGCAGTGGAGTTGGCGGAAGTGGCGCGGCGCGAATACCTTCTACCTACTGGGGTAGACTTGCCAGGGACGTCTTTTGCCGATGAGTGGCTAGAAGCGCTGGTAAACATGCCTTTCGCTCAGGTGCACCTCGGTGACTGGCTAAAGGCCAGGGTTTCTGCCATCCTTGGGCAAGGGGGGATAAAGG
>JAOAHI010000056.1 GCA_026415315.1 Methylohalobius sp. | reverse complement strand
TCTCGCCTTACTTGGCAAAAATCGTCAAAAAGGAGGATTTCCTCTACGTCTGGACCTTAGGAATTGAAGGTCTGGGAGACGGCTCCGACAAACTGGTCACAATTGACGTCAACCCTACGTCCAAACGCTTCGGTAAAGTCATTCACATAGTCTCTGTTGGCGGTCGCCACGAGGCCCACCACGCGGACTTTACCGACGACCGTAAATACCTTTGGGCAGGCGGCCTAGATAGTAGCCAGATTTTTATCTTTGACGTCCACACTGATCCGGCCAAGCCTCGCTTGGTCAAAACCATAGACGATTTCGTCTCTAAGAGCGGGGGGGTGGTGGGCCCTCACACTTTTTATCCGCTTCCTGGCCGCATGTTGATCAGCGGCCTATCCAACAGCAAAGACTTAGGGGGGCGCACTGCGCTTGTCGAATATACCAGCGATGGTCAATATTTAGCCACTTATTGGCTGCCTACCGACGCGGACCTGCGCGGTGCTCGCAAAACCGGGAAATACGCCGATGGCTACGGCTATGATGTGCGCACCCTACCACGCCTTAACCTGCTTTTAACCTCTTCTTTTACCGGCTACAAAAACTACATGCGCGATTTTGGCGAGCTCGTAAAGGACTCTAAAGCGATGCAGGAGTTCGGCAACACGATGGTGGTATGGAGCCTAAACGACCGGCGCCCGCAACAAATCCTGGACGTTCCAGGAGCCCCTTTAGAAATTCGCTGCGCGTTAAAACCCAGCCATAATTATTGCTTTACGAGCACAGCGCTTACCGCTAAGATTTGGTTGATCTATTTGGACCAGCAAGGGCATTGGCAGGCTAAAGCTGTCGCAGACATCGGCGAACCTGAAAAAACCCCTTTGCCCGTGGATATTTCTATCGACAGCCAAGACTTAAGGCTATGGGTAACTACGTTCTCCGATGGCAGTGCCCACTTGTTTGATATATCCAATCCCTTGGCGCCCAAAGAAATTTACCGTCAGAAAATCGGCGCTCAGGTTAACATGGTATCGCAAAGCTGGGACGGAGAACGCGTGTATTTTAGCTCTTCGCTGCTGTCCAAATGGGATAAACGAGGCCAGGATAACGAGCAGTTCGTCAAAGCCTTCCGCTTCGACGGCCAAAAATTGATCCCCTTGTTCGCTGTCGATTTTCTTAAAGAGGAACTGGGCCGCCCCCACTTGATGCGGTTTGGGGCTAAGGCCCTATATCGATGACCGCAAGTAGCCAAGGATGGCTCTCACGTTTTGAATCTTAGCAAGCGCCTAACTGAACCGACCGCTTGCAGCAGCAAACAGGCCACGTCCGCCAGGCAATCGAATAAATAACCGCTTACCTCCTTACCCTTCATGCCGAAAAAGCGCCTGCCAAGCCAATCAAGCAAATATGGCGCCCCCAAGACTGCGGTCACAAACCCTAATACCAACGTGCCAGAAAACAAACTTTGAGCGCTAGAACTTAAAACAGGCAAAACCTCACCCCCTTCGCCGACGATTAACTGCGAACTCATACCTTGACTGAGCTGCTGAGAAATCTCTGAACGCACCGCATATGTCCTATCCTCAGGCGGTACGATAAATGTTCCGGTCACCTCCTCCCTACCCGAGGCCTCCAAAGCGAACAAACCCTTTGGATACAGTTCTTGAGGCAACCCCCTGATCACCCATTGGTGTCTCACCTGGTCCTCGTTAATCAGGACTACCGTCACCCGCGCGCACGGTTTGACCCGCCACACGAGCTCGTTGTAGCCATAAACTTCTTGCGGAAAGTGGGCGAATTTCCGTCCAGCATGGACGGTAAACTTCACATCTTCAGAGAGCTTCCGGCATCCCTCTGGCAAACGATGGGTGTTTTGGCCTATTACTACCCGGCCTTGCGAATCCATCCATAGGCCGGGATCAACTTCCGGGAGCTGAGTTCCAGCTCGGATCATGGCACTTTTCGAAAACAACCTCGCACCCGTTCCTGAGCGCGCCTACGATTGGAAAACAGCACATAAGCCAAAAATCCCAAAAACAAACCGATGACCAGATCGTACAGCAGTTTCGAGGCTCGGCCCAAAGGTAATTTTTCAGTCTCGGGCAACTCCAGAAGCGGCTTGTCGCCTGGGGCAAAAAACGGACTTAACTCCACTGCTGGCGTATCATCGGGGCCGAGAAAAGATTCATACACAATCGCCCCTAAATCTCTCCAAACCATCCCTCCCTTGGAGCTTTGACCGGCGATTGACCAAACGCCAGGACCAAAGCTGTGCAGACCATCGTTGCTCGTCAACAAGCTAAGGTCTAGACGCTGCCTTGGGGCCAGATCGATCACATCGCGTGCTATTTGAGACAGAGGATGATGCTCCAAGCCGTCATAGTGGGTAACGATTACTTTATGACCGTCAAAAGCGAGTGTCACCCGCTCGCCATGCGCGTTAAAAAGGCGTAGTTTAACGGCTTGATCAGGCTTGACCACGATGGGCGATTCGCGCAAGACGTAAGGAAACATCCGCCCATTGAGCACAAAATAGTCTTCTTCCGCTTTGCTCCAGGCGTATTTTCGCAAACTACCGTTGACTTGTTCCGGAGTTTCAACGGCCTGCACGATTTGGTGCAATTCTTTATCCAGCGTCTGGTATTGCAGGTCGTATTCTTGATCAAATTTTTCTAAAACCGATCGCGAGGGGTAACGAACCTTGCCGGCCCCCAAGTTGAATGTCTGCACCCAATTATTGGGACGGTTTTCTTCCACGATAAACATGCCGATCAAACCTAAAGCGACATCAGCAGCGCTGGCTGCATAGTAAAACATGGTGCCTGGCTGCCTTGGAGCAAACTCATATACCCCGTTTTGGCCTGGGAGTACAGAGTTAGGTTTGTTGCTAAAGGGGTGGTCTACGCCAAACAGAGCAAAAGCATGAGGAAGGTAATGCGTATTCTCCAATACGATTTGTACCTTATCCCCTGCCTCCACCCGGATCACCGGGGAGGGGAAACGCAGCGTTAACTTGGAGTCTTGATCGGCTAAAAGACGCAGCTTAGGAGAAAACACCCAAAGCGCTGGCCGAATCCCTGAGGCAATGCTGAATTCAGGCACCCCCTCCTCTCCTAGAGGCGCACCGTTTAATTCGACGATTTCCAGCTTAATGATGATCTCATCCGGGTCACCGTCGCGGTCGTAGTCATTCTGCTTGACCACTGCATCGGCGGCTAACGGAGTCTTCATTAAAGTAGGCACGCTAACGTTGTTGGTTCCCTTAACGAAAGCCGCGACTTCATACGGGTTATCCGGCCAACACGTTCGCTCCTCCTGAATTTGAACGTTTTCTACCAGCTGGGCAGCGCGCCAAGCTTTAGGCCTCTCCTTTGGGCAAAATGGCTCGATAGCATAACCTCTATCCGCCCCCTCCGGCGACGGCGTAAAGTACACCGCCGCCGAAACAGATCCCAATAACGCCGTGCCGGCGACGGCTGCAAGGAAAATTCGCATGAAGTTATTTCTTGATTCTCCCCAGCAAGCTGTCCACTCTCGTGCGGAAACCAGCACTCGACAAATAAATTAGATACACCGCCGCCCCGATGACAACCGCCGCAATGATCAGATTTCTAAGCGCGCCCTCGCCTTTTCCTACTTCAATAGGGAAGTGACTCTCTATGGTCTTGCCGCTGGGATCGGTAAGCTTCACCTCAACCACATAATTACCTGCCTCCTGGAAATTGATAACCGACTCGATGCTGCCTTTTTTAAAACTCTCAGCAGGACGCTTGAATATACTCTGATCTCCTTTTTTAACTTCGACCTCTATAGTCATCTCCTTGATTCGACGGTCTAAATCGATCCTCTCTTTTTGTGCTGTAGAACCCTCTTGCGTTTCGTAATCAATTACGAGATTCGTCGATCCTAACCCTGGAATCTCAGTGCAGAACCGCGCATCTCCTGTCAGCTGGGGTTGATAGGCGGAAAAAATCAAAGCAAAATCCTCAATGAACACGCGGCACCCACCTCCTACCGTGCTGCCGCCTCCCCCCCCATCAGCCAAGGCGACAGCGCTGAAAAAGACGGTCCAAAGCGATAGCATGAATTTCAACATGACTCTCCTCCACTCGTTGTGGTTATTGTATGCGCTTGGCTATTGTGCCAAATAAATCAAGAAAATTGAATCTTGCCCATGAGCGCTTTGCACGGATCAGCACAAAGTATAACTTTGAGTCGAACAAGAACAAGCAAGGCGGACTGCCGGGCCCGCCTTGCTTAACGCTTATTGCCTTAGGTAAGAGAGCACTTTTTCTAGGCTGTCCTTGGCATCGCCGAACAGCATTCGGGTGTTGTCGCGGAAGAACAGGGGATTGTCCACTCCGGCATAGCCGGTCGCCATACTGCGCTTTAGGACGATGCAGGTTTTCGCTTTCCACACCTCCAGTACCGGCATGCCGGCGATGGGGCTGTTCGGATCTTCTTGCGCCGCCGGGTTGACGATGTCGTTAGCGCCGATCACCACCGCCACGTCGGTCTCGGGGAAATCCTCGTTGATCTCGTCCATCTCGAAGACGATATCGTAAGGCACCTTAGCCTCGGCCAGGAGCACGTTCATATGACCAGGCATGCGACCCGCCACGGGATGGATACCGAAACGCACATTAACCCCCTTGACGCGCAAGGTCTTGACGATCTCGGCCACCACGTGCTGAGCTTGGGCGACCGCCATGCCGTAACCAGGGACGATGATTACGTTTTTGGCTTCGGTCAAAAGCGAAGCGGTCTCCTCCGGATCCACCGCCTGCACCTCGCCGCTGATCGCCGCACTTGGTGCCCCCCCTTCTGTGCCAAACCCGCCGGCGATAACGCTGATAAAATTGCGGTTCATCGCTCGGCACATGATGTAAGAGAGAATGGCACCAGACGAGCCCACTAAAGCACCGGTAACGATCAAAAGATCATTCTCAAGCATAAAGCCCGTAGCCGAGGCTGCCCAACCCGAGTAGCTATTGAGCATGGAGATCACCACCGGCATGTCGGCCCCGCCGATAGCCATCACCATATGCACCCCAAGAGCAAAAGCGATCAGAGTCATCAGGGTCAGGGAGGCTAACCCTCCCGCCAAGCCCTCCGCACCTAAGAACCACTTGCCTAAAAGAGCCATCAACACCACCATCCCTAGGTTGAGCCAGTGACGTGCCGGAAGTAGCAGCGGCTTGCCCGAGATCTTGCCGCACAGCTTACCAAAAGCCACCACCGAGCCGGTAAACGTCACGGCCCCAATCAAAACTCCCAGGTAAATCTCAAGCTCGTGGATGGTTTTAGCTGTGCCTTCAAAGCTGGCGGTAGGGTCGATGTAGTTAGCAAAGCCGATCAATACCGCCGCCAGCCCCACCAGGCTGTGCAGGATCGCCACCAGCTCAGGCATCTGGGTCATTTGCACGCGCCGCGCTACAGTCACGCCAGCTGCCCCGCCGATGGCCATCGCCGAGATCACCAGCCCGTAAGTAGTCACTCGTTCCGACAGGATGGTCGCCAAAATCGCCAGCGTCATCCCGATGATGCCATAAAGGTTACCGGGGCGGGCAGTTTCCGGATGGCTTAAGCCTCTGAGGGCCAGAATAAACAAAATGGTCGCCGCAATATAGGAAACGACGATGATACCTTGTGGCATGTTCTACCCCCATTATTGTTGTTTGCGGAACATGCCGAGCATGCGCTGGGTTACCCAAAATCCGCCGAAGATGTTGACGCTCGCAATCAGAACCGCCACCCAAGCCAATAGCTTCAGCACTACCCCAGGCGAGGAGATCTGAAGCAAAGCGCCGATCACGATGATCCCTGAAATAGCGTTGGTCACGCTCATCAAGGGCGTATGCAGCGCCGGGGTCACGTTCCAGATCACCATGTAACCCACAAAGCACGCCAGCACGAAGACAGTAAAATGCGATAAAAACTCCGCTGGCGCTACCAGACCAATGCCGTATAGCCCCAACCCTCCAAGCGCCATAAGGGCAGCAGTAATCCAGATAGCCGGCAGCTTTCGGGCCGGTTTTTTCTCCTCGACAGGAGGAGCAGCCACAGCACCCGCCGGCTTTTCCTCCTTAGACACCGGAATAGGCGGTGGCGGCCAAGTAATCTGCCCCTCCCTCATGACCGTAGCGCCCCGGATCACTACATCGTCCATGTTGACATGGACAATACCGTCTTTTTCAGGGCAGAGGTCGGCCAACAAGTGGCGCATATTAGTAGCATAAAGCTGACTGGCGGTGGTGGGCATGCGGCTTGGAAGATCGGTATAGCCAATGATCGTGACGCCGTATTTTTTCACCACCTTGCCCGGTTCGGTCAGTTCGCAGTTTCCCCCTTGCTCAGCAGCTAAGTCTACGATCACGCTGCCTTCTTTCATGGTTTCCACCATCGCCTGAGTGATCAGCTTAGGCGCCGGTCTTCCCGGAATCAGGGCAGTGGTAATGATGATGTCCACCTCCATCGCCTGGCGAGCGAATAACTCCAGCTCGCGGCGGACGAACTCTTCGCTGACCTCCTTAGCATAGCCGCCTTCGGTTTTAACCGCCCCTTCTGGCATCTCGACCTGCAAAAACTCGGCGCCTAAACTTTCGACCTGGTCACGTACCTCGGGGCGCACGTCGAAAGCGCGCACGATGGCCCCTAGGCTTGCTGCCGCCCCAATTGCCGCCAATCCCGCCACTCCAGCGCCGATAATCAGAACCTTAGCCGGCGGGATTTTGCCAGCTGCGGTCACCTGGCCGGTAAAAAAGCTACCGAAATGTTCGGCCGCCTCGATCACCGCCCGATAGCCGGCGCAGTTGGCCATGGAGCTTAAAGCATCCATCTTCTGCGCGCGCGAGATCCTAGGAATGCAGTCCATCGCCAAGACGGTGGCTTTGCGGCTTGCAAGCTTCTCCAGAAGTTCACGATTCTGAGCTGGCCAAATGAAGCTGATTAAAGTCCCACCCTCGCGCAGAAGATAAGCTTCATCGCCGCAAAAAGGGTGCACTTCCGGTGGACGGACTTTAAGAACAATATCCGACTCCGCCCATAAAAGCCTGGCATCGCTGATTATCTCCGCTCCCGCCTCGCGGTAGGCATCGTCGGGAAAATTGGCTTCAGCTCCAGCCCCTGCCTCGATTGCCACTACAAACCCAAGTTTTATGAGCTGTTCGGCCACTTGTGGCGTGATCGCTACTCGGCGCTCACCCGGATGGACCTCCTTAGGTACTCCGATTCGCATCGCTTACTTCCTCCTTTTGTTTATGTATGGTGATCCCAACACAATCGCCTCGCCATCCTAGGGGAATCACCAATTAGGGTCAAGTGCGGCCGGAATTTTTAGGAAAACGCGGGATTCATCGCCTCCCGGGAGCGCGAGAACTCTCCGCGATCTTTCTCTGCCGGAACCCCCAGTTCAAACAGAGACCGAACTCGCCTTACCGCCCACATCATAGCAGTAGAGGAATCCGAGGCTGGCTCTGAGGGAAAAACCTCTCCTAACCACATCGCGCGCCGCTCCCCAATCAATCGCGCATGCACCTGAGCCAAATCGCGAGTTAACCGTTTAGGCGCCCAACGCATCGCCATGCGATAAATGAAGGCAAAGAAGTGCTCTAAGGTTAAATCTTCCCACTTTCTCTCTACCCGATCTAAGTCGAAGATATATACCGGCTTACCGGTAGCACACGCCTCGCTCAGCATAGACACGCTGTCGCTAGTGACGATGATTTGGTCGGCCAGCGCCAGATAAGCATAATAGGGATTGCTTTGTCCCGGGGCCCAACAAAATAGATGAGCAGGAACAGAAATCTGGCTGGCAAATGCCTCCAGAATGCTGTCTGAAGTACGGGCACTGGTCGTCACCAATAGCGATCCTCCGGCGTTGGCGGCCAATTCATTGGCTTGCTTAGCAAGTTGGAGCGCGGCGGCTCGATCTAAGACATACGGGCCACTGGAGCCACCGATAAGCACTGCAATGCGCGGCGCTGGCAGCTGCGCCAACTGTACCCCCCACCGCTTCTGCTCTTGTGCCAACCGTTCCGGAGTGACTCGATGCAAAGTAGTTGCGTTGTGCAATACATTGGGGCGCATAGGCAGACGATACTGAGGGGTAGTAATAATCAAGTCAAAGCGCTTTAAGGCCTTCCACGGTCGACCGATGTGTACCAACTTGACCTGCTTGCCCGCCTTAGCGGCTTGCTTTTGAATCCAGAGACAAATGGGTTCATTGCGCGCGGAGGCAGAAATAACTAAGTCCGGCCAGGGAGGCGTGAGGGAGTCAGAACGCTGTCGATCGATTCCAGCCAGTGATGCACCGAGTAATAAGTACGGCACGCCTCGGCGATAGGCAAAGCGCTTGACCGCAAACGGCCAACCTAAGGCCTCGGCAAGCGCCAGCACCTGCGCGTTCTCTCCAGCGCGGTGATTGAGCAACACCCAAACCTTAGGGACGGCGTCCTGACTGAACTCGTTATTTAGCATGAACTCCATGCTTTAACTCTCCTTCAGCCTTATAAAAAGCTAGCAGATAAAAAGCAACAAATTGTATTTTTAACGCAAATCTACTACAGTCTGTGCCTTAACACAAGCAAGTTGTTACAATCGTTTTTAAACTGCTGAATGGAACCTCTATGTATTTGGTCTGGAAAAGAATCTCGCGCTTTTTGATCTTGGCGGCTACGGCCCCAATACTATCTAAACCGCGGCAAATCGTATTAGAACGCTATTTGCGCGGTAAAGAGGAGGCACGAAAACTGGCTTTATGCGATGCGGTCATCGTCTCCTACGGGAAAAGCGGGCGCACTTGGCTAAGGCTCATGTTGTCGCGCTTTTATCAGGTCAAACACCGCCTGCGCACCCGACAGCTGTTGGGTTTTGACAACTACCACCGCGCAAATCCGGCTATTCCTAAGCTGTTTTTCACCCATGACAATTACCTTAAAGACTATACCGGCCATAAGGACTCCAAAGTTGACTATTACGGCCATAAAGTGGTGCTCTTAGTGCGCGACCCTAGAGACGTAGCAGTTTCCCAGTTTTTCCAGTGGAAGTTCAGGATGCGTCCGGGCAAAAAAGACCTCAACCAATATCCACCGCACGGGGCTGATATTTCCCTGTTCGATTTTGTGATGCACGAGACGTGTGGGCTACCTAAGATCATCGAGTTTCTCAACCAGTGGGCCCAGGAGCTGCCTAAGCTGGATCGGTTGCTGCTAGTGCGCTACGAGGACCTGCGCGCCGATACCGCCCAAGAACTGAAACGCATCCTCGATTTCCTCGAAACGCCAGGTACCCAAGAGGAAATCCAAGAGGCGATCGCCTACGCTTCGGTGGAAAACATGCGCAAGTTGGAACAAGAAAAAAAGCTTTGGCTCAGCGGGAGCCGCCTGATTCCCAAAGATGCCTCCAACCCTGATTCTTACAAAGTTCGCCGGGCCAAAGTCGGCGGCTGGCGCGATTATTTCGATGAGACTCAGACAGCGATCATAGACGCACTGGTAAGCGAGCGTTTAAGCCCCGTTTTCGGATACACTGCAACAACCCCAAAGGTGGCCAACTTATGAGCGATTACTGCGTCTTCATCCACACCAACCACAAACAGTGGATCGGTGCCTTGGTTTCGCAATACTCGATGAAGCGCAACTCGGCCCATGCCGACCGCTTCGATGTGCGCATCCTCCACCACAAGGATTATCCCTTCTTCCAGGAAATGGAAGGCAAGCCCTTCCTGCGCGACGGCGTTGAGCGCATCTGGCACAACGAGGACCTTCAGTCCTTTACGCCGTTGCGTTTTATGCCCCCGGAATTGATGGGCTACCGGGGCCGGGCAGTGGTAGTCGATCCTGACATCTTCGCCGTCGGCGACGTCTGGGAACTTTTGACCCGCGACATGCAGGGCAATGCCATCATGTGCCGCAGGCGCTCCGGCCCCAAGTGGTGGCTCTGTCTCTTATACACATC
>JAOAHI010000055.1 GCA_026415315.1 Methylohalobius sp. | reverse complement strand
AGTATACGAGAGCAGGCTTTGGCGCACCGGCTGGCGATACGTCTCTACATGCCAATACAGCTTCCAGGCCGAGCTGTCTAGCCAATCGCTTATTCCTAAACGCGCTGTGGGTTGCGGTGAAAATTGCCCACCGATTGGGGTCAGTCCGAGCTGGAAGTAGGGATTGAGTTTTCCTTCCAACCGATAGCTTAACTCCAGCCAGGCTGCCTCGATCGAGTTTGGCGGAGGGCGGCGCCGAAGCGCAGAAACTTCTTGTTCCAGAGCGGTTCTTTGGGCGCGATTTAAAGTCTTGCTGCCTTGAAAGCGGCGGATGCCGGCTGATCTCAGCTGGCTGCTGTGCAGTTCGACCCGGCTTAAATGCAGGCCGAAACGGTGGGTTCCGAGAGTATAATTTCCTCCGTACCAAGGAGCATGGGCAATGGTCAGACGGTCCAAACCGGCTTGCCCAGATTTGAAGCGCGCCATTCCTCCCATGCCCCAGTCTGGGGCAGTCAAGCGGCCAAGTTCGGCAAAACTCTGAGGGTCAGTCAAGTACGCGCGCAAGAATTGCTTGCGCTCGTAAGCACGGCGGGCACGGTAAGGTGCAAGCTCTGTTTGGATGACGGCTTGGGGAAAACGCTCGGCCAGGTGATCTAGATCTGCGCCTGATTGGAGCCAGGTTGTAACTAGAGCATGGGCGTAGTCTTTCCTCTCAGGATGGGCCAGAAATAAAGCTTCAAAAATTTGTTTTGCCTGGACATAGTCCCGGCGCTGAAAAGCAAGCCAACCTAAAAGGTAATTGGCCTCCTCTGCCCCGCTCAGCCACTGAGCTGCTGGCTCGACTAGCCGTTGGCTTAAGGTGTAATTACCTTGCCGGTAGTACTCCCAAGCCCGCATAAGGAGATAACCGCCAGCTATCTGGCGTAGCTTAGGATAGCGTTCGCCTGCGTCCAAAACGGCTTGATCTTGCCTAAGCCGGATCAAGCTATGCAGTAAACCGGAGGCGAGGCCTTCGTGTTTTGGGGCGAGCTTGAGACCGGCCTCAAACCAGGCGCGCGCTTGAGCAAAATCTTCCCGTTGTTGCAGTGCCCACGCGATCGCCAAGATGGCATCAACATCACGATGAGCGACAGCTTGGTCCAGAAACGTGGGATCGAGTCTGAGATAAGCTTGAGGATGTTGCAGGGTGGAGAGAATGCGCCGTTTTGTGTTCTGATAAACAAATTCCTCATAAGTAGAGGCCGTAAGGCGCGTTCTGGCAGAGTCGAGCAACCTGGCAAAGACCTGCGGGGTAAGTTGCCACAAAGCATGGTCAAGCACGTCCCGAGCGGGAAGGTCGAAGCAGCGCAGGGCTTTTTGGTACCAAGCGAAAGCTGCCTCCTCATCTTTAACGTGCGCATAGGCGGCAGCGACTGCCAGAAGGGCATCGCCGCTGTGGCAGCCGAAGGCTTGGGGGTAACGTTTGGCCAATTGGCGCAGCTGGGGGTAATCGCTGCGGCGCAAGGTTGCTTTCAGCACTGCCTGCCAGGGCGCATGGGTGGGTCTGCGGCTGGCAGATAACCAACGCATAAGTTCGGCCGGTGGTTGCCAGTTTGGATATTGTTTTTGGTATTCGGTAAGCGCTTGCTTGAGTAAGCGGTATTTTCGGGCGTGGAACAGCTGCCATAGAATGCGTTCATCAGGGCGTTTACTTTCAGCATAAAGAGGGATTGACCAGACCGTAACTAAGATCAGGAGCCACGCCAAAGATTTCATGGTGCAGAGGCAGCAGCAAGCTGACTGAGGAGAACCAGAGTAGCCGAATAATAGTCCTGGTCCAAAGGCTGCGGTTTGAACCAAAAGCTTTGGCTAAGCTTGTGGCGGACTAAGGCGGCGATGGCATGCGTTCCTGCCGACGCTTGATAGGCGCCAAGGCAGTTATTGGTTAAATCGATCCAAGGTGGGATAAATTCCGAAAATGCCTGCCAATAGCCAAGGTATGGAGAGAGCAGTTCAGGATCGGCATAACCAGCCCAAATCAGATACAGGGGAATGCGCACTGCTTCGTAGCCGAAGCGGGGGGGACGTTCGCGCCAGGGTTTGAGGTTTTCTCCGGCTTCAAGCCAGTCGGGAGGCAGCTTAAAAGCGCCAAAGCGTGCTTGGCGCAAAAGCATAAGGCCGCTGGTCGTAAGTTGAGGCCATAGAGAGTCGGAGTCATGGGCAGACAGGCGCTTAAAAGCTGGAAATATCCAGTAAGAAAGGTTAAGGATTAAATATTCTTGACGCTCAAAACCTGTTGCGCCGGGTAGAAGCACGACTTGCCCATGCCAATGGCGCACCACGGTGCGTTTGAGGTCGATCAAGATTTCCCATGCTGCTTGAGTGAGCGCTGCATCGCGCCAGGCCATTCCACCCTCAAGCAGTGCCCAGGCGATCAGAAGATCGCCGTCGGTGGCGGTGTTGGGGTCTTCCTCGGAGAGTGGGATGCCCGGCCGGCGCCGCCACATAAACAGATGGTCTGGGCGCACTTGCAAATTGGCGCGTGTCCACTGCCAAAGCCGATCAAAAGCTTTGCGATCTTTTAAGGCTGCTGCCAGCAACATGGCGTAACCTTGACCTTCGGAATGCGAGATATTGCCGTTGCCAGTGTCGATTACTCGCCCTCCCTCGATAAAGCGCGCCTGGTAATCCTGCCATAGGCTACTGAGGCTTGGACCGCAGCCGGTCAGGAAGATCACCGGCAACCACACGCTAAGGAGCAGTTTCCTCGGCATCGGGATGATGGCGTTGTTTGTAACGTTTAAGCTGCCGATGAAGCAACCAGGCAAGCAATAAACAAACCGCGAGTGCAACTCCTAGCCACTGCCAAGGATGACGGGCAAAGTGAAAAATAAGGCGCAAGGAAGGCTGGGCGGATCCGCGGTAAAAGCGCTCAGTTGTTCGTTGCCAGAGCACAGAATTGTCCTCCTTCCGCCAGAAAAGAAGGTCGCCCTGCATTTGCGGCCACAGCTCAGGTCGTGTCAGCTGGGCAATTGCAGGGTAAAGCTCAGTTTCGGCTAGAAAGGCCGTGATGAGTTTGTCTGGCAAGATAGGATGCTTGAAGGACAAGCCGATAGCGAACCGGCCTAAACTGCCAGTTTGGGCGATATGGACAGGACGCGGTTTGAGTTCTGCAAGCTCAGGCAGGAAGAGTACGGCGCGCCACCAGGCTTGGGGCGCTACAGGGGTTAAACTAGTGGGATACGAGAAGATTTTGGGACGGTCTAGGTGAACTGAAGTATTGGGGAACAAAGCCGCGAACTTTTGCAGGTCCTGGCCTACGACGATCCAGTCCAAAGGCGCGTTTGGCTCAGCCAAGCTAAAAGTAATCTTGGACAGCGGTGCCTGATTTAGGCGCGCCAATTGGGCAATCAGTTGCCAGGAGGACAAAATGGTCTCTGGCTTGCGGTCGAGCAAATGCACGCCTATTCCTGAGCCGTCGCTACTGGCCAGATAAGGAAATCCGGCTCGGGCGAGCAGGGATAAATCCGGCAACTCGACATAGTGGGAGAAAGGTGGCACGGTAACCTGCGAATCCTCATATATCGTTACTTTGAGGCTTTCAGTATTAAAGAATATACATTCCCCAGAGATTTGAGGTACCAGGAGCGGATGGAAACTTACCCTATTGCGCCCAGGGCGAAAGGTGCGCAACGGGATGCTAATCCGGTAATTGCGGTAGTGAGCGCCGCCTACCTCAGGCAATTGAAGGGCGCGCTCGAATATGCCATTGATACGCATCTCGAGCAAAGAATCTTGTCGGAGTCCGGCGTTGTAAGCCAGATGTAGCTCAAACACGACTTCGGCTTCCTCGGGAGCAAAGGCATCGGCTGGAAGGTAAACCTCAAATTCTATGGGAGGAGGGACTAGACCTTGGCGGGAGGCGGTGGTGAAGCCAAGTTGGGCCAGGGTATAGGTGCGGTTTGGTTGCAGCGCAGAAGAGCCTGGCTCGGGGTCTATATTTAACTTGCTGATTACTGTCTCTTGAGCGTCGGGGACAGGAAAGCGCATGAGAGCAAAAGCCAGAGCTGCTTGGTGAACCTCTTCGGTGGTTGTGCCCGAAACGATGATCAATGCCTGGGCCGGTGCTTGCGGATTAGTAAATAGCCCAAGGTAAGGACCTGCGATGTGAGAGATAAGTTGTGGATCGAGGAAGGGCGCAAGGTGCGCGCGAGTACCGATGAGGACAGCATCTTGATCTTGCGGCAAAGCTAGATGGATACGTTCTGCAGGCTGAGACTTGGCTTGGGCGAGGTTAAAGCGAAATGGAGCGTATTCTAACCTAAGCCCTATTCCCTGAGCGATCAGACTGCCTATGGCAAGCTCCTGTTCGCTTAAATCCAGGTTAGGAAACAATAAAGCGATTTCCGCTTGAGGCAATTTTTTGTCGAAAACTTGGTTTAACTGGGTCAGGCTTAAAAGCGGAGGAACCATCGCGTATTCTAGCTTGAGAAACGAAGTAGTCGGATTGATCTCGGTCCACAGCTCCGGGCTGGTATTGGCCTCGCATCGGTCTTCGGTGTAGTGCTGCGCGGCGGAAAAGCGCAGTTCGTTATAGCCTGGAACTAAGAATTCGGAGGGAATGGCGATGGTTTCCAGACGCTTAGGCGAGTTGGGATCTAGCCGCCATTGGCCAACGGTGAGGCCGTTGATTTGAACGCGAAGTTGAGATCGCTTGGCGATTAAGGCATTTGAGTGCACAAAATCCAAGGTAAGGCGGGCGCTTTTTACCTGCCAGCGGTCGGGAATTGGCAGGCTAAGCGTGTATTCATCAGCCTGGTGGCGTAATCGAATGGGCTCGGGCGCACTCATAAGCTTCGCCAAAGGCAAGGCCAATTCGCCCGCTTGGGCGGTCATGCTCAAGACTAGAGCGAGTACGAGGCTTAAAGACCGGTACATAGTTTTCCTTTCTCCACAGAACGAATTTCCATAGGGCGACAAAGTGCTCAGCCGCCTGTCTAAAGCCACAGGCCAAAAGGATCCTTAGCGCATGCACGATTCCAATGTCGCGTTGGCGTTTGGTCAACATCATCTGCCAGCGCTGAGAGTCGCCGTAAACTAGCAAGACTAAAGCGCGGTATTCCTCCAGCGAGGCAGGCAAGAAACAAACGCTTACGCTTTTGTTCTTAAGAGATTGATCGACGATTTTAACTCTTAAAGAAAGAGGGCAGCGCAAGACTGGATGTTCCAAGGACAAATACCCTTGCTCCTCTAAGGCTAAGGGCATCGATACGTCCATCAAGTTGCTTCCCCCAACTGAAACATCGCGCAGGCGTACTGGAAAGCTCTGTTGGCCGAATTCCAAGCGTGCCGGGAGGTTGGCGACGGGCAGGCGTGGATACAGTCGCCTTTGCCGCTGCTCGTACAGTGCTCCCAAGCTGGCGATCAGGATCAAAAAATTGACTAGGTTCCAAATCCCAGTGAGCAAAATCATAGATCGTTCTTGTGGCAGCATTTGCCAACGCCATAAGGCAAAGATAAATCCTAATGAGGTCAAAAATAACAGCGCGTAAAAAGGGGTTGCTAATGGGGAGATGAAGTCATTATCCAGTCTCTCTCCTTTGGGAGTAACGGTAAACCTAGGCGTTTTAGGGTTTTTTAACGTGGAAACCACCGCTTTGAAGGAAAATAAGGACAACATGCTCTCATAGAACTCAGAAATAAGAGCCCAACGCACTCGACCAAAGAGATACTCGGCGGACAAAAGTAAGGTGGCAAGATAAGGCAGAGTGTAAGCGGCAATCTCCTTTAAATTGGCATCATAGATTTTGAGACCAAACAGCAAGTACGCCAACGGAGCGAGCAAAAACACTACCCGCGCCAATGGGAAAAACCAAAACCATGCGCAGTTAAAATAGACCAAGCGCTGGCCAAACGCTAATCCTTTTAAGCGAAGCGGGTTGTGGAGGAGAAACAACTGCACCATGCCCTGCGCCCACCGCATCCTCTGGCGCACAAGACTGGCAAAAGTTTCAGGCTGCAATCCTGCCACCAGAGGCTGGTTGAGATAAACCGAGCGCCAACCTTTGGCGTGAAGCTTCAGGGAAGTTTCGGCGTCTTCGGTGACGGTTTGCCCAGAAAAGCCACCGACCTCGTCTAAAGCTTTACGCCTTAAGACAGCAGCCGAGCCGCAGAAAAACGAAGCGTTCCAAAAGTCCATCCCTAGCTGTACTGCTTGATAAAACATAGCGTTTTCTGCAGGCATGCGGTCGAATAGCCTCAAGTTTTTCTCAATTGGATCGGGGGTGACGAAAAAATGCGGCGTCTGGACTAAAAACACCTTGGGATCGGCAAAGTGCGGTACCGTTTGTTTGAGAAAGTCCACGGCAGGGACGTGGTCGCAGTCCAGCACCGCGATTAATTCCCCGTGCGCGTGCTGGAGCGCGGCGTTGAGATTGCCGGCTTTCGCGAGGGCGTTGTCTGGGCGAGTCAAATAAGTAACGCCCAATTTTCGGCACAAGGCTTTGAGAGTGGTGTAGCGCTCCAAAGCGACTCTGGCTGCCGCAAGGTTGGGCGCACAGCGTTTGGCGAGAGTGGCGCCGTCGTCGAGCAGATAAACCTTGAGAAGATGAGGAGGGTAGTCTAAAGCTTTGACAGCGGTAAGGGTCAGCTTAATGATCTCTACTGGTTCATCGTAGGTTGGAACGAAGACGTCCACGCTTGGCCATATGCTCACCTGAGGACGTCGGGAATGACGGATCGGACAAGCGTTGGTAACGGCGCTTAAAAACCACATGCTCAGCCCGTAGCATTCGGCTCCATATAGCAGGAGCGATGCAAGGAAGCTGAGCGAGTCGTCAAAGCCTAGGGTGGTAAAAGTGCGCCAGAACAGGTAACGCAGCAGCAGAAATCCGGCCACGGTCAAGAAAGCGATGCGCCCCAGCCCAAGACGGGGCAGGCGATCTAATTTCCAAAGCAAAATCAAGACCATTAAAGCTAAAAGCCCCTGATCGTGCAGGTCGACCGCTAAGGCGCTTAAAAAAAAGACTATTCCCCCTGCGACCAACGTTAAGATCAATACCATTTTTGTTGTTTCCAGGTCTGCCTTGCAGGAATTTATTTACAGTTGGCTTTAAACTGGCATAAGCTCTTTCTGTTAATCAAGTATAGTTATCCCACGGAAAAGCCATGCAGGTCGAGATCGAAAAGCACCCGGAATGGATGATCGTTCGCTTGGGCGAACCCCGCGTGGATGCGCACAACTCTGACGCGCTTAAAGAGCGCTTTCAAAAGCTTTTAGAGAGCGGCGAAAAGCGTCTTTTAGTCGATTTGAGCCAGGTGCGCTTTATCGACAGCTCAGGACTCGGAGCGCTGCTCTCCGGCTACAAAAATGCCAATTTGCACCAGGGGACTTTGGCGCTCGCTGGGCTTCAGCCCAGAGTGAAGGAGATGTTTGAGCTGACCCGCTTGAACCGGGTGTTTGAGGTTTACAGCAGCGTGGATGAAGCGATCGGTAAACAGTCGTGAGCGACATCGAGGTGGACATTTTGGTCCCCAACCAGACCCGCTATCTTAGTTTGATCGGCAGCATCGGCGAGGCGATTGGCCGGGAGCTGGACCGCTATCAAGGCGACCGCGAGGCGCTGGCCTATCATTTGAACCTCGTCCTGACCGAGGCGTTAGCCAACGCCATTCGCCACGCCCACTGCGCTGACGTCCATAAGACCGTGCGCGTTGAGATTCACGTGGATCCCGATTGCCTGTGCATCAAGGTGCACGATCAGGGTCAGGGCTTTGATCTTAAAGCTCTACCCGAGATGCCGCCGGATCCTTGTTTTGAACACGGCCGAGGCCTGTTCTTGATCCGCTGCCTGATGGACGAGGTGGAATACCAGCGCGGGGTGGACGGTAATGTGCTGGTCATGAAGAAACGGCTGGGCTGAAGATGGCGTCCTGGGAGGCGGAATTTCAGGCGTTGGCCGGTTCCGCTTTAGCAGCGCGGTATCGGGACGCTTTTCCCGCCAATTACCGGCGCGCGGTGACCCCGAGCCAAGCGCTGAGAGACGCTCGTTTCATCGAGGCGCATGCCGGTGTGGCTAGCGTGGACCTGTGGATCGAAGAGCACTCTATGCTGCGCTTTTATAGCCAAAGTCGAGGCTATCTGGACGAATGGCTTCCCCCGCTAAACAACCTGGGTTTACGGGTGGTGGACCAGGACAGTTTTCAGATCAAAGCGCCTTTTGGGGGGGTGCATGTACGCTGCTTTCAAGTTGAGTCGCCGCTCGGGACGGAACGTCTGGTCCGGTTCCGAGAAGAGGTGCTCGGGGTACTGCGCGCGCAACTTCACGGCCAAACCGAGGACGACCGTCTCAATGGTTTAGCGCTCAGCGCCGGCCTTACTTGGCGCCAGATTGAGGTGCTGCGCGCCTATCGCAATTACTACTTGCAGATTGGTGGAGACAGCCACGAACGCGTTCATCAGGCGTTGCTTAACTATCCAGAGGCAGCGCAGCTTCTGTGGCAGTACTTCTGTACTCGTTTCGACCCTGACCTTCCTTGGCCAAGTCTGGCCGCTCGCGAGGAAGAAGGATTGCTGCCATTGCGCTTGAGGCTTCAAGGAGTCTTGACCCAGGTAAGCGACTTGAAAACCGATCGCTTGCTGCGCGCGCTGTTTAACCTGATCGATGCTACGGTTCGGACCAATTTTTTCTGTGCTGGTACAGAAGACCGCTTGGCTCTCAAGCTCAGCGGTTTGGGTGTGATCGAAATGCCGGCACCAAAGCCATTGTTTGAGATTTATGTCCACTCCCCAGTCGTTGAGGCAGTTCATCTGCGTGCCGCTCGGATAGCGCGAGGTGGGATTCGTTGGTCGGACCGCGACGACTTCCGCACTGAGATCTTTGAGCTGATGTGCACTCAAATGCTCAAGAACGCTCTTATCGTTCCCTCCGGAGCCAAAGGCGGTTTTGTCGTCAAGCGGGGAGAGGTAAAGCAGGCCTATGTGACCTTCATACGCGCGTTGTTAGATTTGACCGACAACTTGGAAGGCGGACGTCCGGTGCATCCTCCTCGGGTGCTGTGTTACGACGGCGACGATTATTACCTCGTGGTAGCTGCCGACAAGGGAACAGCACGCCTGTCCGATACCGCCAACCAGGTGGCGGCAGAATACCGATTCTGGCTGAAAGACGCCTTCGCCAGCGGCGGCTCTTTGGGTTATGACCACAAGCGTCTGGGGATTACTGCCAAGGGGGCATGGGAGTGCGCAAGGCGCCATTTCCGTGAGCTAGGGCGAGACCTCGACCAAGAAATCATCACCGTCATCGGGGTGGGCAGTATGGATGGGGACGTATTCGGCAACGGCATGCTTCTATCTAAGCGGATCAAGCTGTTGGCGGCGTTTTCCGGTCAGCATATCTTCCTCGACCCCGACCCTGATCCGGAGGTTTCTTACCGCGAGCGCCTGAGGTTATTTACCCAGGTGGCCGGTTGGGATCAATACGACCGTTCTCTCATCTCCGCAGGTGGCGGGGTCTGGCCGCGATCGGCTAAGGAGATTCCTTTGTCGCCTCAGGTCAGACGATGGTTGGCGATTCGTCAGGAGGTGGTCGATGGCGAGGAGCTGATCCGTTACATGCTGAGAGCTGAGGCGGATCTCTTGTGGCTCGGGGGGATTGGTACCTACGTTAAGGCCAGCAGCGAGAAAAACGAAGCCGTCGGCGATCCGACCAACGATAACGTGCGGGTAAACGCTTGCGACCTCAAAGTAAAGGTAGTTTCCGAAGGTGCCAATCTAGGTTTCACCCAAATGGGCCGGGTCGAGTATGCCTTACAAGGCGGCAAGATTAACTTGGACGCCATCGATAACTCCGGAGGGGTGGACCTGTCCGACCACGAGGTCAACCTTAAAATCCTGCTTTACCGGCTGGCGCAGACGGGACAGCTTCAGGTAGAACCGGCACGCTGGCTGGCTGAGCTCCAGGAGGAGGTAGTGGTACGCGTTCTGGCTCATAACGCCAGTCAAGGGCTGGGTTTGTCTTTGGAAGTAGAGCGATGTCGGCGCGACGTGTTGCCTTTTTTGGCTGTGGCTGATCGGCTCGAGAACGCCGGGATCTTAGATCGGCGAGCAGAGAATTTTCCTAGCCGCGAGGAGATTTCAGCGCGGCCGCAGGCCGCTCTGACGCAGCCAGAATTGGCTGTTCTTTTCTCCCACGCCAAAATGCAGTTTAAGCAGGCGCTTCTCGAACGCCCCGATTTTGTATGCCGCAGGCTGATGCCTTATCTTGAAGGATACTTTCCAGGCATCCTAGTCGAACGCTACAGGCA
>JAOAHI010000054.1 GCA_026415315.1 Methylohalobius sp. | reverse complement strand
CCTTAGAACTGTGCCGCGCCCTAGTCGATGAACACAGCGAACTCAAACTGCCCGTGATCGTGCTCCTTGACCAGCCTTTAGATCCTTCTCATCTTCAGGCTTGGCAAGACTTAAAACCGTATGGCGTCGCCTTGGTCGAAAAACCGATTCGAGCTCAAGATTTCATACCGCTGGTGCAGCTGGCGCTGGTGCTCAAACGCGAGCGCAGCCGGCTATATACGCTTGAAGAGCAGATGCTGACGGAACTGGCCGAGTACAAGATCTTAGAGGCCAGACTTAAGTATCTTATTCTCCACGACGAACTAACCGGTATAGGCAATCGCCGCAGCCTGGAGCAGACTTTGCAATTGGCTATCCATCACTGCCAGACCTATAAACAAGAAAGCGCTTTGCTTTATCTGGATATAGATCGCTTCAACGTCATCAATGACTTAGAAGGACACGACGTCGGCGATCGCCTGTTGGTGGAGGTGGTCAATCTGATCCGCCATACCTTATCTGGCAAGCTGACCCTTGCCCGCATCGGTGCCGACGAGTTCTGTGTCCATCTCCCTGCCACCAACCTGGACAGAGCCTTAGAGACAGCAGAAAAAATCCGTCAGGCAATCGACGAATTCCGCTTTTTGACTCCCAATGACTGCTATCATATTTCTACCAGCATAGGGGTGGCTATGCTTACACCCGCTTTTACCATCTCCCACCCCAACGAATGGATCGCCAAAGCCCACCAGGCCTGCTTCATTGCCAAATCTCACGGGCGCAATCTGGTCAATCTGTACGATGCTAAAGACGTCGCTGCCACGCATTTCAACGACGTGCGTTGGATCCCGCAACTGCGCAACGCCCTTAAATACGATCGTTTCCAGCTCGTGTTCCAACCGATCGTCCGCCTTAGGGACGGCTCGATCAACCACTACGAAGTCTTGCTAAGAATGCAAAAAGAAGACGGCAAGATTCTCACTCCAGACGTTTTTATTCCAGTAGCCGAGCGCATGGGGTTAATCCACAATATCGATATGTGGGTGGTTGAGCACGCCATCGATCTTCTATCCTCGCTGCCACCTGAGCAAAATCAAGTAGCGTTTACCATCAATCTCTCTGCCCATGCGTTTCAGAACCAGAAATTTTTACCCTTCTTGGAGAAGAAACTGGAAGCAACTTGGGTTGCCCCGAGGCGATTGATCTTTGAGATTACCGAAACGGCCGCCATCGCTAATTTCGAGCGCACGCGCGCTATGATCTCTAAACTGCGCGCACTGGGATGCGGTTTTGCCCTAGACGACTTCGGATCCGGTTTTAATTCGTTTGAGCACATCAAAAACATCCCTATCGATTATGTCAAAATCGACGGCCAATTCGTACAGAACCTCGCCGATGACGAGACCGATCGCGTTCTCGTCAAAGCGATGATTGAGATCGCCCATAAGTTGGGCAAACAAGTAATAGCGGAATACATTGAAACACCTGAGGTTTTAGGCCTATTGAAAAACCTGGAAGCAGATTACGGTCAAGGATTTCTCCTAGGCAAACCGCACTCTGAACTTCTCGCGAGCCGAACTGCCAAACCAACTTCTATCAGCGCCGACCGGCTGTCGTTCAACTACTAATCGGCCATGCCTCCCCTTCCTCCAGCCCGAAAGCGTCGGTTCAGAGGCCGGCGTAAGGCCATCAACCCCCTAAAAACCCTAGCCAACAAAGCCTTGTGGTTGGCCTTTCTCCTCGTACTAGGCGCGCTTATGGTTTACCTGGGTTATCTGGATCGCCTCATCCGTACGCAGTTCGAAGGCCGCCGTTGGGCGCTACCGGCTAGCGTTTATGCGGCGCCGCTGGAAATGTATGCCGGGTTGGGATTATCCCCGGACCGTCTAGAATCGCTCCTAAGGCAGCTCAACTACCGCCACGATCCTACCTTAAGCAGTCAAGCCAGCTACTACCGTCAAGGACCAAAAATTTTGCTCCGCTCTCGGGCGTTCCATTTTCCAGATGGCCCCGAACCTAGCCACCGGGTAGCCTTAAGTTTCAGCGGTGAGCAACTAGCGGAGCTTTACGACCTTGACCAAAAAGCCGAGCTGCCCCTGTTGCGCCTGGATCCGGTGCAAATCGGCAGTTTTTATCCAGGACGTAAGGAAGACCGTGTCCTCGTGCGACTTGCCGAAGTCCCACCGCTGCTTATCCAAATCCTCTTAGCGGTGGAGGACAGAGACTTCTACTCCCACCACGGCATTTCGCCGCGTGCTATTGCGCGCGCTTTATGGGCCGACCTTAAAGCGTTACGCCTAGCCCAAGGAGGAAGCACTCTCACGCAGCAGCTGGTTAAAAATTTCTTTTTGACTCCTGAGCGCAGCTTTTGGCGTAAGATCAACGAGGCCTTGATGGCATTGATTCTCGAGGCACGCTACACCAAAGAGGAAATTCTGGAAGCGTATCTGAACGAAGTCTACCTGGGCCAGGACGGCGCCCGCGCCATCCACGGTTTTGCCCTGGCCAGCGAGTTTTATTTTAGCCGCCCCTTGGCTGAGCTTAAACCGCACCACATCGCTTTGCTTGTGGGTTTGATCCGAGGGCCCAATTACTACGATCCCCGTCGCCACCCTGAACGAGCTTTAAGGCGCCGCAACCTGGTCTTAGAGGTGAGCGCCGAACAAGGCCTGATCAACGCAGCCACTTTAAATCACGCCAAACGCCAGCTGCTTGAAGTCACCCCCTATTTCCATCGCCCCAGCGCCCGCTACCCTGCATTCCTAGACCTAGTCAAACGCCATCTGACTTTAGAATACAAAGAAGAAGACCTTACCTCAGAGGGACTGAAAATCTTTACCACTTTAGACGTATTTGCCCAGGATACCTTGGACCAAACTGCCCGTACCACCTTAGCACAACTTGAGAAAAATTACCGGCTTGAACGGTTGGAAACTGCCACCATCGTTACCCGCCGCGACAGCGGGGAGATCATCGCCTTAACCGGCGGACGCGATCCTAGACAAGCGGGATTCAACCGCGCCCTAGACAGCGTGCGTCAGATCGGATCGTTGATCAAACCAGCCGTTTATCTGGCTGCTTTGGAGCAGCCTGAGCGTTACACCATCATCACGCCGTTGTCAGATACCCCAGTGCAAATCAAAAATGCCGACGGTAGCTTGTGGCGACCGCAAAATTACGATCGCAAGATACACGGCCAGGTGCCGCTTCATCGGGCGCTCGCCCAATCCTACAACCTCGCCACGGTGCACCTTGGCCTTGAGTTGGGCTTAGAGCGCGTAGCCGACACCATGCGCCGGCTAGGAGTCAATCGACCCTTGCCGCTCTATCCTTCCCTGCTTTTAGGGGCTGTCTCCCTCTCTCCTTTAGAAGTCGCGCAGATGTATCAAACCCTAGCTAACCAGGGATTTGCTACCCCATTGCGGGCCATTCACGCTGTCCTGACCAACGATAACCGTCAACTTAAACGCTATCCCTTGACCATAGAGCAGACCGTCGATCCGGCACCGGTCTATATATTGAACACTATTCTCCAAGAAGTCGTGCGCCAAGGAACCGCCAGTTCGGCATATTCAATTTTGCCTGCGTTCATCCAGGTAGCAGGCAAAACCGGCACCACCGATGACCTGCGTGACAGTTGGTTTGCCGGCTTCAGCGGAGACTACTTAGCCGTAACCTGGATTGGCCGCGATGACAACTCCTCTGCTCGTCTGACCGGTGCTAGCGGGGCATTGCAATTATGGGCCAGGCTAATGGCAAAGATTTCGACCCAACCGTTACAATTGAATCAGCCGGAGACGATAGAGTGGGCCTGGATCGATCCGTCCACGGGACTTCTGGCGGAGGAGAGTTGTCCTGGGGCCAACCGCTTTCCTTTCCTGCGCGGTTCAGCTCCGACACAGAACTCCCCTTGTGCGGCTAGGGAACGGGGAATCCCATCGTGGTTTGAACGAATATGGTAAACGCCCCTACTTAGCTCGCGCTGCCAGCCCCAACACCATCGCTGCTGCCCCCACTACCGCCGCCATCAAGGCCGTCTGCCTAGGAGCGCCCAACCACAAAGCTCCAAAGCCGCCAACCGCGGCTCCCAGCCCACCAAAAGCCATCCCCCGCATCACCCGACACAGAGCGCAATTACGGTCGTAACGCTGCATGACGCCTCCGCCTCAAGCTATTCAGGCTAATCCGCTTTAACTTCTATCCCCCCTAAGCGCCTCACCTTGGCTATTAACTGGCTAGAGGTGAAAGGGTTGATGGCCCCCATCCGCAACCCCGCTTGTCTTAACCCCTCAGCGATCCAGTCGTTGCACGTGTGGAACAGATGAAACTTTCCACGCGCAGGATAGAACCAACTTTCTCCGTACAAACCTGGGCGAAGCGGCCTGGCCCGACGCGCCCTATCTCGGGCAAAAGCGGTATGAACATAGCGGATAAGCCGCTCTAAGCTGCGACGATCCAAATCTATGCGTACCATCTTAAGCCCGGCAAAAAAATCAGCCGGTGAACCGCGCACGCCAACCACGTGGAGAACGCTAGGAGTCGGCCACAAGGCGGCCTTTAGCGTAAGCCACAGCCCAGGCTCTGTGGCCACGTAATAGTCAGCCTCTCCCCATCCTACCTCTAAGTAATCTGCCCCAGGGAAGTCGGCCTTCTCGGGAATAAGCTCTGGCGGGATATCCGAGAGCCTGATCACCAATCCTGCATGCTTGCCGTGATCGACCACATAGACGGCGTATTCCAAAGCCGCATCGTGAAAAAGCTTTGGCTCTGCACAGGCCAAAAGCAAAACTAAAAAAACTGGCCAAATCAAAATTCTCAGCTTTTCTTAGTTGAGCCGAAAAGCATTAGCCACCAAGCTGGTTACCATAGCCACCTGCTCATCGCTGTCGTTAAGCGCTGGAATATAGCGATACTGCTCCCCGCCCGATTGCAGGAATATCTCGCGATTGGCTACCGCGATCTCCTCCAAAGTTTCCAGGCAATCGACCGCAAACCCTGGGCAAACCACGTCCACCTGACGTATTCCTTCTTGGGGCAAGGCCTGCAATACCTCCGCACAGTAAGGTCCAAGCCACTTAGCCGGTCCAAAACGCGACTGAAATACTACCTGCCAATCGGACGAAGCCAATCCCAACGCATCGGCAATCAAGCACGCCGACACCAAACACTGATCATAATAAGGATCGCCTTTTAAACGACTTTTCTCAGGCAAGCCATGGAACGAAAAAAGCAGCCGCTGTGGCCGACCGTGCTCGCGCCAGAAGCCCTCGATCTGCCCGGCGACTGCCTCGATATAGGCGGGTTCGGCGTAATACCCGTTCAAAAAAGAGTAAGAGGGTACTATCGCCTCGGCGGCTAAAATCCGGTTGAGCCGGTCGAACACCGCCGCCGTGGTAGTCATAGAGTACTGAGGATACAGCGGCAGCACGAATATTTTTTCCGCCCCTTGAGCACGCAAGGCGAAAAGCCCCGACTCAAGACTAGGCTCGCCGTAGCACATGCCAATTTCGGCTCGCATCCCTCGTGCACACAGCTTTTGCGCCAGGTGCCTTGTGTGCACCAAAAGCGGCGACCCCTCTTCCAACCAAATCGACTGATACAACCTTGCTACCCGCCGGGCGCGAACTGTTGAAACCAGCGTATAAAGCAGCGGCCACCATAAAACTCTAGGCAGAGACACTACCCGCTTGTCTCCTAAAAATTGACGCAGGTAGCGGCGGACCTCCTTGGGTGTGGGCGCCTTGGGGGTTCCCAAGTTGACCAATAAAACGCCTAACGCCACGCTCTAAACCGGATGGCCGATAAGACTTAAAAATTCCGAGCGAGTGTTGATGCGCTCACGGAACAGGCCCAGCATAGCCGAGGTTGTCATCACCGAGTTTTGTTTTTCCACACCCCGCATCATCATGCACAAATGCTTAGCTTCGATCACTACCGCCACGCCGCGCGGTTTGATTGCCTTTTGGATGGTCTCGGCGATCTGCTTGGTCAACCGCTCCTGAATCTGTAGCCTCCTAGCATACATCTCGACAATTCTCGCCGTCTTTGAGAGCCCAATCACCTTGCCGGAGGGAAGATAGCCGATGTGGCATTTGCCGATAAACGGCAGAAGGTGGTGCTCGCATAAAGAGTACAACTCGATGTTGCGCACGATCACCATATCCTCGGTATCGGCCTCGAAGATGGCGTTGTTCAAAACAGCTTCCAAGGATTGATGATAGCCGCTGGTAAGGTAACGAATGGCTGCGGCGGCCCGTTTAGGAGTATCGACCAGGCCTTCTCTCTCAGGATCTTCGCCGATAGCGGCGATCAGCTCAGAGAAAATATCCTCTAATTTCACAGTTATGCTTTACAAATTTTCTAAGTTTGTTTAAAGCTCAATCGTACTTTATATACTTAAAACGCGGATCGTCCGGCGTACCCTCTAAAGCGCTGCCCTCGCCTGGCCGCCACAAGATAACCTCCTCGATCTTTCGCGCCAGCTCAAAATCCTTGTCGGTAATCCCCTTGGCCGAGTGCGTCATCAGCTTGACGATCACAAACGCATACGAAACCGTCAAATCTGGATGATGAAAAGCGGCCTCCGCCAAATGGCCAATGGCGTTGACTACCATCAACGTTCCTTTCCACCCGGACGTTCGGTACTTGCGTCGGATCCAGCCTTTTTCATAATACCACTGTGGAAGCTCCTCTCTCAGTCGCGCAACCACTTCCTCTTCGCCATACGTCTCTTCAGGACCCCGCTTGCGCCAGCCCATTGCCTGCCCTCTCAAAAAGGATTAAACCGATAAAAACCTATCATTAGGCTAAGAAATAACGCAAGTATCAACGCGCCATCCGAATGGCCCAGGCTACTTCCAGCGCCTGGCGATTTTCTCTTACATCGTGGACACGCACGATCCTGACCCCCGCCATCACACCGATGGCCGTGGTCGCAACGGTCGCTGGCACCAACTGGGTGGGATCGGCCTCTTCCAACACCTGACCCATAAAGCGTTTGCGGCTGGTTCCTAGAATTACTGGTAGACCAATAGATACAAATCGGTCAAGATGCGCTAGCAGCTTTAAATTATCGATTCTACGCTTGCCAAAGCCGATCCCTGGATCGATCAAAATATGCTCGCGCAGGATTCCCGCACGTTGTGCCGCCTCTACCCGGCTTTGGAGAAACGCAAGCACCTCCGCGACCACGTCTTGGTAACAAGGATTGTCTTGCATAGTCTTAGGCGTCCCTTGCATGTGCATAAGGGCAATAGGGACTTGGTGGTGGGCCGCAAGTTGGAACATTTGCGGATCGTCGCGTCCTGCCGAGACGTCGTTAATAAGAGCCGCTCCAGCCTCAAGCGCCGCCTCAGCGACTGCAGCCAAAGTTGTGTCTATGCTGATAAAATGGCCTAATGGCAGGGCGTCAGCTAGCGCTTTGACTACTGGAATCACCCGCCGGATCTGCTCGGTTGCAACTACCCGCTCCGCCCCAGGGCGAGTCGATTCGCCCCCTACATCTATGATCTCAGCACCTTCTTGCGCTAGTTTGAGGCCGTGCGTCACAGCCGCTTGGACGTGCAAGTACTTTCCGCCGTCTGAGAAACTGTCGGGCGTGACGTTGAGAATGCCCATGAGCATAGGTTTGTCCTGTCTAAGCCGATCTATGAGACCCATCGGTCTAAGTAACCTGGAGACGGCGCTTTACCTTGATCGATGATAGCATATATCCACGCCGCCATGCTTTCAGTTCATGCCTCAAAACAAGCGCGAGCACATCTTGTTCCTCACCGGTAAATTGGCTGAAAAGCAGCTTAAGCAAACGCTTGAAGCCATGCAGCCAGAATTCGACTATACCGTTCATCAGCTTGGATTAACGGTAGCAGCGCTCATGACCGCTGATATGATCCACCGCCGGCTCAAGGATACTTTTGGCGCTGATCGGATCGTCGTCCCTGGACGGTGCCGCGGCGATCTTGAGAGATTGTCTCAGGAACTCGGGATCCCGGTCGAACGCGGCCCGAACGAGATTAAGGACTTGCCGGCTTTCTTTGGCCAAGAGAGAATTCAGCCTGACCTTTCGCACTACGACATCCGCATCTTTGCCGAAATCACCGACGCGCCTCATCTAAGCCCCCTACAAATCTTAGAGCAGGCCGACTGGTACCGACGTCATGGAGCCGATGTCATCGATTTAGGTTTTTTGCCCAATACCGAATTTCCTCACTTAGAAGAAGCGATTGAAGCCTTAAAAACCCAAGGGTATGTGATTAGCGTGGATTCTCTGAACTCAGAAGATCTCCTTCGTGGAGGGCGAGCTGGTGCTGATTACCTATTGAGCCTAACCCCTGCCACGCTGTGGGTCGCTGACGAGGTACCATCCACCCCTATTGTCGTTCCCCAACCTCCGGCCGCTCTAGATTCGCTAGAACAGGCGGTCAATTGGCTAGAGCAACGCGCAAAGCCCTATATTCTCGATCCCATTCTCGAACCTATCCCTTTCGGGTTTACTGCCTCGATCGTCCGCTACTACGAGATCCGAAGGCGCTATCCCCAAGCTGAGATGCTGATGGGAGTGGGTAATCTCACCGAGCTTAGCCACGCCGATACCGCCGGGATCAATCTTTTGCTGCTTGGGATTTGCTCTGAGCTCCACATTCGTAACATCTTAACTACTCAAGTCAGCGGTCACTGCCGGCGGGCAGTGCCAGAGGCTGATCTAGCCCGACGCATCCTGTATTACGCACGCGAACATCACACGCTGCCTAAACATATCCATCCCGGCCTGATGAGCCTGCACGAACCTAAGCCATTCGCCTATAATCTGACGGAAATTCAAGAACTACAAAGCATGATCCGCGACCCGAGCTTTCGCATTCAGATTACCGAGGAAGGCATCCATATCTTCAACCGCGACGGTCTATACTCGGCCACCGATCCTTTCGGCCTCTTTCCCCATCTTAGGGCCGAGATCGAAACCGACGGCGGTCACGCCTTCTATCTGGGGGTGGAACTCGCCAAAGCGCACATCGCCTGGCAACTAGGCAAGCGCTATGAACAGGACGAACCTTTAGAATGGGGTTGTGCGGCAGAACCTCTCCAAACCGAGACCAACCTCCACGCCTATAAACCCGCCGGAACGACCTTGCAGAAAACACCCAAGGAATGATTTTAGAAACCATCGTCGTCACCCAGGATGAAGCCGGCCAACCCCATCTTGCTCCTATGGGCGTGCATTCTTGGGAGGGGGAAATAGCTATCCTGCCTTATCGTCCGTCGCAAACACTCAATAATTTGCTGGCGACCGGCGTGGCTGTGGTCAACGCCACTGACGACGTGCGCGTGTTTGCCGGTTGTCTCACCGGACGACTGGACTTTCCGCTGGTACCAGCCAAACGTATCGCCTGCTTCAGGTTGCGCGACGCGCTGGCCCACAGCGAATTGAAACTGATCGAGGTCGCAGACGATCCAATCCGCCCGAAACTACGCTGTCGCATCGTGCACCAGGAGAACCACGCCCCATTCTTGGGCTTCAACCGCGCTCAATTTGCTGTGCTGGAGGCAGCTATTTTAGTCAGCCGTCTGAACCTTCTGCCGATCGAAGAGATTGAAACCAAACTGCCTTCTTTACGGACCCTTGTGGACAAAACAGGAGGCCCTAGAGAAATGCAGGCCTGGGATTGGTTAATGGCTAAAATCCAAGAGGTTAAACGATGATTCGACTGCTTATCAGCGTGACCGATCTTAAAGAGGCTAGACAAGCGACTTGCGCTGACCTGATCGATCTTAAGAACCCCGTCCAAGGAGCGTTGGGTGCTTTGCCCGTTAAAGCAATCCAGGCTATCCGTCAAGCGCTGCCTGGGCATAAGTTAAGCGCCACCGTCGGCGACTTGCCGCTCGTACCGAAGGAGGTAGTACGAGCTGCGGACGAAATTGCCGCCACAGGCGTCGATTACGTCAAGATCGGCTTGTTTGAAGGCGACGTCCAGGCCACTTTACAAGCGCTTTCTCCCTTAGCCCGAAGGACAAAGCTCGTAGGTGTCATTTTGGCCGATCGCCCAGCCGATTTCTCCGTGCTCGAGGATTTGGCCCATGCTGGCTTTACCGGCGCTATGCTTGACACCGCTGACAAACGCCGAGGTTCGCTGACGGAGTTGCGGCCACTCATTTGGATTCAGGAGTTCGTAAAACGCGCCAGAGAGCTTGGGCTTTTGGCCGGATTGGCCGGCTCCTTGCGCCTTGAGGACGTTCCCCGACTCACTCCCCTAAAACCGGATTATTTGGGTTTTCGCAGCGCAGCCTGCCAGGGCGGACAACGTACTAGCCGTTTAGATCCCCAAAGGCTACACCAATTGCACCAAGCTATCCGTGAACCTTTACCCGCTGATCCGAACGTTGCTGTTCCGGCT
>JAOAHI010000053.1 GCA_026415315.1 Methylohalobius sp. | reverse complement strand
GGTTACCTCCTACTTTAATTATTAAAATAAAACGACCGGTCATTTTTAATTGAAAAAAAAATTAACTGGATAAAACTTGTTCGAAGACATGGCGTACAAAAGCATAAAGCGGTTTAGGGGAACGCTCGATCTTCATCCGCAATAAAGCGCCCTGCCAGTAATCTACTATCAGATCCGCCATCTCTAAAGCGCTCAGGTCAGCTCGGATCTTGCCTTGGGCTTGGGCCTGCTCCAAGGCTTGGCCAATTTTGTCCCGATAGCGCTCCACAGCGTCTTTGAGCGCTTGGCGGCACGTTTCGCTGGTATCCCCGATCTCGCCCATTAGGTTACCGAGCAGGCAGCCTCCTTTGAAATCGTTGCGGATCGCCTCTTCAATTAAAGACTCGAAATAGCCACGCAAACCTACTAAAGGGTCAGAGGTATTGGCCAGAGAATCTTGCAACTGAACGAGGAACGGCTCGATGTAATGGCGAATGACCTCGGCGCCAAAAGCCTCCTTACTGGGGAAATAATTGTAGAAGGAGCCTTTAGGAATATGGACCGCGTCCAGGACTTCCTGAAGACCGGTGCCGTGGTAGCCACGTTCCATGAGCAAACGCACCCCTTGATCAAGAAGCTTTTCCCGATTGTATTGTTTGCGAGAATCTCGATTCATTAGATTAAATGATACGACCAGTCATCTAATAATGCAAGTTAAGGTTACGAATCCCCAGTGGTGATCTCTACCTTTGCTGGGAAAGCGAGTGGCTTGCGGATCCGGGCCGGAAGTTTACGAACATTGCGTTGTTGGCCGCTGATCCAAGTTGCCCCGCCTATGGCTACAGCGTCCACCAGACAATACCAAGCAGCTACCCCGCTTGGGGGATTGCCTTGGGGCAGGGATAGAATCGGGTCCAACGTGACCCAGGTCCAAGTTCCGAGGGCCGTGCCTATGAGTTCCAAGTGCGTGGTGACAAAAAACGCGGCCAGATAAACCAGGGGTGCTCGACCCCGGAGCACACAAAAGATGTAAGCTAAAAACAAAATTGCTCCGATCCAATCGCTGCGTTCGGTGAGAGTGACCCCCCACAGCGACCAACTCCCCATGATCGCCAATACCCCCCACAAAATCGGACGCTGCAAAGCCTGAAAAATCGGTGCGCGGGCCAACGCTACAGCCGTCAGATAGACCAGGCCGTGGCCTGGGGGGACGTAGGCGGGGATGTTATGAAAGTAATAGATATATCCCTGCATAAGGCCGGAGGCGAAGTGCTCACCTAAGGTAGCAAAGGCAACCGCAATCAAGACCTGGAGGCGAACTAGACTGCTTTCCCAGATCAAAAGCCCAAATAAAACCACCCAGGCGCACTCTCCTAAAGCGTTTTGCAGCTCGAGGTCGTGCAGAGAGTCAAGATATAAACATAAAGCGATTCCTGAAAAAGTAATCCCAGCGACGATTAACTCGTGTTGGCTGGCTTTGATAGACGGCCATAGTTTCATTAGGCTCTCTCCGTGTTATGTTTGTGACAAAATTGTACTCTCGCTTATGAGCTCAAAAATCAGCCCCACCCATATGGCTAAAAGAGCAGAGAGAGGGTATGCTTGCTGTTGCTGCGGTTGAAGAATTTTGGAGGGTCTTTTTTAGCCATGCTGCAAAAAATGTTTAAGAATAAATATTCATTGTTGTTGTGGGCAGTCTACGTGGTTGCTTTGTATGTGATTCTCGATAAAGCGGTTGTCCCATTCGCATTATGGGTCGCCAACAGTGAGGTATTTACTGGCGATGCCTCTCAGGGGGGAGAGCCGACCCAGGTACACGACGATCGCACTGAGATGGCATTGTTGCAGTGTAAGCGGCTTGTCCAAGATAAATTCGACGAGAAAGCCACGCTGGTTTTCGAAGATACAAACTATCAAGCCTGGGACGTAGGTTTTGGCAGGTTCTTAATCAAAGCCCAAGTGGATGTGACCGAACCTAATTCAGCTCCCGTGCGCAAAAACTATGTGTGTGAGATCCGGCATACAGGCGGAGACCTAGCCGAGAGAGGCAATTGGAAATTGCAGGGGCTTTCTCTCAACGACGTGGCAGCAGCCGCGAGGCCATGAGATAGCGCCGCCTCAGGCGGCGCGTTTTCAACTTTCTATCTGCTGGATTCCATCCAGCCGCCAGGTTGGCTGCAAGCCAAAAGGCAGGCGTATAAAGTGCCAGATTTCTTCGACTTTCTCCATCGGGCGCCCATCTTCACTTAACCAAGCGCTAAACAGCACTGTTGCCTCTTCTCTATTTTGGCTGTGCTGATAGTCTAAAAGCTGGGCCTCAAGCGCCTCCACTTCCACCGTGCCGGTGCCTTCAGCTTCTTTTTGGGCTTTCATCTCCATGAAGGCTTCATCCGTACTCAGACCGCGGATCTCAGCCAGATCCCCATCGTTCCAGGCAGCTTGTAGCTTAAGAAAAATTTGTTTGGCCTCATCTAAGAATTTGGCCACGTCGAAACTAGCCGGAGTGTGAACCAAGCTTGCAGGTTCTTCGCCTTTGCCTTTAGTAAACAATAAGTCGGTAGCAAAAGGAGAGGCGGCTTCCGCTTCTTTTTTTCCAGATTCGAAGTCATAAGCGCCGGTAGAGAGAGAAGGGTTTTCCGCCGGCTTGGGGCGGCGCGCAAGCAGCTTGAAGGCCAACAACGCCAAACCAGCAAACGCCAAAAAATCGACCATGTTCAAGTGCTGAAAGGCACCACCGAAGAGCAGCGAGCCTAAAAGTCCACCCGCCAGAAATGGCGCTAACCAGCCTAATGGACTGTTGCGGTTGGGCGAGGGGAGGGGAGTAGCCGGATGGCTTGGCGTGGGTTTAGTTTGGGAGAGGGGGCGCCGGGTTTGGAGCTGCGATCGCGAGAGGGGAGTGGTGTAGGCCGGTTTGCCGCCAAAGGAGCGGCCACCTCCTAAGCGTTTGGCTTGAACATCGGTAAGCGGGAATAAAAACAAAGCAAGGATCAGCAAAGAAGTGAGAATAGAATAAAGCTTACGCATACGACCTCCTATTTTTAAATCGTCACTGGCGTCGCCATAGTCCACTTGTACCGCCGCTTTTTTCAAGCAGGCGCACGGTGTGAATGGTCATTCCCCGATCTATTCCTTTGCACATATCGTAGATCGTAAGCAACGCGATCTGAACTGCCGTTAAAGCCTCCATCTCCACACCGGTTTGGGCGGTGGCCTCTACGGTCGCTAAGCAGCGCACGCATTTGGCTTCGGGTTGAGGGATCAAATCAATCTCGATTTTGGTGACAGCGATCGGGTGGCACAAGGGAATAAGTTCCGCGGTCTTTTTGCTTGCCATAAGGCCGGCCATGCGGGCAATCCCAAGCACGTCGCCTTTTGTGTGTCCACCCTGAAGGATCAAGTCCAAGGTTTGAGGTTGCATGTCTATGTAGCCCTCGGCTATAGCGCGGCGCTTGGTGAAAGGTTTTTCGCCTACGTTCACCATATGCGCTTGACCTTGAGCGTTGAAATGAGTGAATCCAGTCACGGGCGACTTGGTCTGAAGAATTAAGTATTATACTAGCCAATTTTTAGTAGGTGCTCCATGAATATCCGGGTGAGGCTATTTGCCAGCTTGCGCGAGCGTTTGCAGCTTGATCAAGTAGAGCTTTCGGCAGAGGGGCTGACTACGGTCGCCGATGTGTGGCAGGCGTTGACCGGCGAGCCTTGGTCGCGACAAGTTTTAGCTGCAGTTAATTGGGAGTATGCCTTGCCTGAAACAGAGGTCAAGGCCGGCGATGAGGTGGCCTTTTTTCCACCGGTGACCGGAGGGTAAGCCATGGCGGTCACTCTGCTTGCCAAACCGTTTGACCCGTGGGCCGAGCTGTGTGCCTATCAGGAACGGCTCAAACGCGGCGACTACGGAGCTTGTGCGAGTTTTGTCGGCACCATGCGCGACTTCAACCAAGGCGATTTGGTAGAAGCCATGTTTTTGGAACATTATCCTGGCATGACTGAGCGTGAACTGGGACGAATTGTGGGAGAGGCCAGCGCGCGTTGGGGTTTTTTAGACGCCTTGGTCATCCACAGAGTGGGGGAAATCCGTCCTGGCGATCCTATTGTCCTAGTCGCGGTCTGGTCTGCCCACCGCGGGCCGGCTTTCGACGCCTGTCGGTTCATCGTGGAGGCACTCAAGGCTCGGGTGCCGTTGTGGAAGAAGGAGAAGCTTCCCAGGGGAGTGCGCTGGGTAAGACCAAGCCAGAGTTAGAAGTGTGGTTTTTTCTTGGCTTGTTGATAGCGCTCTATGCTGGCGGAGATCTCTTGCTTAGCCTCTTCCGGTCCTAGCCAGCCTTCCACCTTGACCCATTTGCCTGGTTCTAAGTCTTTGTAGTGTTCGAAAAAGTGAGCGATTTGAGCCAGCTGCGAATCGGGCAGGTCGCGAAAAGTATGGACGTTTTTGTAAAGCGGGGTGAGTTTGTCGATCGGCACCGCTAGAATTTTAGTATCGATGCCAGCATCGTCGGTCATCTTAAGCATACCTACGGGTCGGCAGCGAACTACCGAGCCTGGAATCAGGCGCCAAGGTGCAATCACTAGGACGTCCAGAGGATCTCCATCTTCCGACAAGGAATGAGGCACGTAGCCGTAGTTGCACGGGTACTGCATAGCTGTACCCATGAAGCGGTCCACGAACAACGCCCCGGTCTCCTTATCTACTTCATACTTGACTGGGTCGCTGTAGGCGGGGATTTCTATGATCACATTGACGTCGTAGGGGGGATTCGTTCCAGAAGGAACTTTCATCAAGGCCATAGGCATTCTCCCTGTACTTAAAAATACAAATTATGAATTATCGCGGCGCTTTACGCAAAATGCAGGTTAGCTTGTCCCAGGACGGGATAGCCCAGTACCAGCTGCCTTTGCAAGTAAATTGCCTATTGCCTGTGAATTCTTGGCTGGGAAAAGCTCTAAGCCTGAGCTATCAGGGTCAAATCTACTGTATCCATTGTGGCCGCAAGACGCAAAAGAGCTTCAATCAAGGCTATTGTTTCCCCTGCTTTCGTCGGCTGGCCTGCTGCGACCAATGTATCGTTAGGCCTGAATTGTGCCACTATTTTTTGGGCACCTGCCGCGAGCCAGAGTGGGGGAAGGCCCATTGCTTTCAACCGCACGTGGTCTATTTGGCTAACTCCTCTGGACTGAAAGTTGGAATCACTCGTCAGAGCGAGCTGCCAACGCGCTGGATTGATCAAGGAGCCAGCCAGGGCTTACCGATTTTGCAAACTCCTTCTCGCCACCTCGCAGGGATAGTGGAGGTGATTTTGAAACGTTACGTCTCCGATCGTACTCACTGGCAAAGAATGCTCAAGACCGAAAGCCCCCCTCTGGATTTAGCCGCTGAGCGCGCGCGCTTGTTGGCGTTATGCCAGAAGGAGATCCAGGCGGAGGCCGAGCGCTTGCGGGCAGAGGTCAGCGAACTGACCAGCGCCGAAACAGTGACAATTCGCTATCCGGTGCTGAGCTACCCCGGCAAAGTCTGCGCCCTCGATCTCGACAGGCAGCCGGACGTGGGGGGTACTTTGCTTGGGATCAAGGGACAGTATCTGATTTTCGACCGGGGAGTGATCAACATCCGCAAATTCGCAGGTTATGAAGTTGAACTCAGGGGCTGACCGGCTGGCGTAGCAAAACAGGCTTGCGGTCTAAGCACCGGTAATGAATCGCCTCGCTCACGTGGCGGGCAGCGACGTCGGAGCTGCCCTCAAGGTCGGCGATGGTGCGCGCCACCTTGAGGATTCGATGCAAGGCGCGATGGGATAGGCCCAATTTGGCGATGGCTTGAGTGAGCAAAGACTGGCCGGGGGGATCAGGGGTGCAGAGGCGTTCGATTTCGCTCACGTTTAAATGGGCGTTGAGTTTACCCGCACGGGCAAGCGCTCGTTCGCGCGCTGCCAAAACGCTGGCGCGCATTTCAGCGCTGGAACGCTGGGTAGTAGGGCAGCTGAGCAGTTCCTGGGTGTGGCAGTTGACTTCCAAATGGATATCGATTCGATCCAGTAAAGGGCCGGAGATCCGTTCACGGTATCGGGCAATCTGGGTTGGAGAGCATTGGCAGCGCCCGGACGAATCGCCGAAATAACCGCAGGGGCATGGGTTCATGGCAGCGATCAGCTGAAATCTGGCGGGAAAAGTGGATTTTTGACTGGCGCGCGAGATGGTGATGCGGCCAGTCTCCAGAGGTTCGCGTAACACCTCCAGCACCTTGCGGTGAAACTCGGGCAATTCATCCAAAAATAATACTCCGAGGTGAGCAAGCGAGATCTCCCCAGGTCGGATCTGTCCCCCTATCCCTCCGCCTACCAACGCAGGCGCTGAAGCGGTATGGTGGGGAGAGCGAAAAGGGGGGAGACGAAAGCGCGCCGGATCAAACGGTTGGGCACTGATGGAGGCGATGGCTGCAGTCTCCAAAGCTTGAGCTTGGTCCAGGAGGGGCAGGATGGTAGGCAGACGCTCGGCAAGCATGGATTTACCAGAGCCAGGCGGACCGATCATCAAGAGGTTATGACTGCCGGCTGCGGCCACTTCAATGGCTCTTTTGGCTTGATAATGGCCGCGCACTTCGGCGTAGTCCAGATTAATTTCGGGTGCCGAGCGAAGCTTAGGCGGTGTTTGTATAGACAAAAGCTTTTGGCCTTGGACGTGGGCGCAGACCTCGAGCAAGTGAGTGGCGCCAAGCACAATCAGGTTTTCCACCAAAGCGGCCTCGTGAGCGTTGGCTTTTGGCACCAGTAAGGTCCGTCCAGCCCGCTGGCAGTGCAAAGCTGCCGGCAAGACGCCACAAATAGGACGCAATTCCCCGCTCAACGACAACTCGCCTAAAAACTCATAGCCGGACAGTTCGCCTGAAATTTGACCGGAAGCAGCCAAAATCGCCAACGCGATGGCTAGGTCAAAACGGCCACCTTCTTTGGGTAAATCCGCAGGAGCTAAATTGACCGTGATGCGTTGGGTCGGAAACTTAAAGCCGCAGTTGACAAGCGCCGCCCGCACTCGGTCCTTGCTTTCTTTAACTGCAGTCTCAGGTAGGCCAACGATAGTGAGGTTGGGTAGGCCGTTGGCTAAATGGACCTCTACGCTTACCTCCGGCGCCTCGATTCCAGCTTGACCGCGGCTGTAAACTTGGGCGAGGCCCATCTACTTAAGCTTTTGCTCCAGCTGTCGGATTTGCTCTTCCAAAGCAGAGAGTTTTTCGCGCGTACGCTTTAGCAAGGCGGATTGAACCTCAAATTCCTCGCGGCTGACCAGGTTCATCTGGGAGAAGGCGCTCTGCAAGATAGCACGGAAGTTCACTTCTAGGTCTTGGCGGATTTGTTTGAAACTCTCTGGTAGGACGTTGACCAAACGCTGGGCCAAATCGTCAAGCTGTTTGGGGTCAAACATACGTTGCTGGTTTCCTGTTTAGGATCGATCTTTTAAAGCATAGCCGAACTTGAATTGAGCAACCAAATTGTGTTTTGCTCTAATTTTCGGCATATTAGCTGCAATCGATGGTTAAGGGCTGAACGTATGAAGTTGGTCGTTGCGATCATTAAACCCTTTAAGCTGGACGATGTGCGTGAGGCTTTGTCGGAGCTAGGGATTTCCGGGATGACAGTGACCGAAGTCAAAGGCTATGGTCGCCAGAAAGGGCATACCGAGCTGTACCGTGGAGCGGAATACGTTGTCGACTTCCTCCCAAAAGTCAAGATCGAGGTCGCGGTAAACGATGAATGGGTGGATCGCACCGTGGAAGCCATCGCTACTGCCGCCCGTACTGGTAAGATCGGGGACGGCAAGATTTTCGTTTTGCCTTTAGGTGAGGTGATCCGGATCCGCACTGGCGAGACTGGCGCAGATGCACTTTAGACGATTTCCTCGTTCGGCGAGGAGGGCAGGTGCTCGCGGCAGATGAGATTAAGCTCAGCTTCTGCCAGTGGTAAACCGGTCAGGCCGCAGGAGCGATTTTCTCCCGTCTGCTTGAGGTAGCGGCAGGTTCGGCAAACTCCAAAAGCCTTAAGTCGGTGGGCAGATTGGAGCCCCTGAAGCAGGCTGTTTAAACCTTGAATTAGCTGCTGTTGTTGCTCGAACGGTATGCGATCTAGGGCAAGCTGGAGAAGAGGTGGAGGCCAGGCCTCGGCCAGCAAGGCTTTAGCTTTAGGGGTCAAGTACAGGCGAGTGACGCGCTTGTCCTTGGCATCTTGGACCCTGTGCAGATAGCCTTTGCTCTCCAGCACGCTTAGGGTTTGAGATACCGTGCCTTTGGTCAAGCCCAAGTATTCGGTTACTGCGGCAGCAGTGTTGCTATGCCGGTTACAGATACTGAGGTAATGGAGGATTTCCAGCTGCACCGGTTGGAGCCTAAGCCCTTGCGTTGAGCGAACCTGGGCGCGGAGCAAGTTGGCGATGCGTTCTAGGTATTCGTAGATAGGATAAGCGCTCATCACTAAGGTTGCGAAAAGCGATAACTGCGATTGCCACTATAACAGGGTTGGCCGAAGCCGACTATAGTTATGCTGGCCAGGAGGGTCTTATCTTCTAGCCATCGCCTCGCGGAAAAAATCGGGAGCAGCAAATGCTGCCTGGTGTATGGCTAAGTTATAGTAGCGGGTAACAAAGGACTGCCTCTGGATGTCTTGGACGCGTGGAAAAAGGCCCGCTTTACAGGCAATCGTTGCACTCCACCATCCCGAAGGATAGACGGGCTGAGGAAAAAAGAGGGTATGGACTTCTCTAAATCCTGCCGCCTTCATAGCGGCGCGCATGGTGTAGATGAGGTCAAGGTGAAAAAGCGGGGATTCGCTCTGCTGAACTAATAATCCAGCGCGGCTCAGGCAGCGCAGGCAGTTGCGGTAGAAAGCTTCAGTAAACAATCCTTCAGCCGGCCCGATTGGATCGGTGCTGTCGACGATGATCACCTCTACACTGTCTGGAGTGGCCTCTCGCACCCACTGGATCCCGTCTTGGAATTCAAACCTGGCTCTTGGGTCGCCGTTAGCCTCGCACAGTTCGGGAAAATACTGCTCGGCTAGGCGCGTGACTTGCTCGTCGATTTCGATCTGGATTGCGGTTTCCACTTCTGGATGCTTGAGCACTTCTTTGAGGCTGCCGCAATCGCCGCCGCCAATAATCCAGACTCGCCTTGGGTCGGGGTGGCTGTAAAGCACCGGATGAGTCATCATTTCGTGGTACAGGAAGTTGTCGCGGCTGGAAAGCATGATGCAGCCATCGATCACCATTAGCCTGCCGAAAGTTTCGGTCTCATAAATCTCGATCTTTTGGAAAGGCGTTTGCTCTTCATGCAGTTTGCGCTTTATTTTAAGGGAAAAGGCACTGCCGTCTTTGGCGTCGATTTCGGTGAACCAGTCTCGAGCATCTAACATAGAAAGGCAACCTTATTTAATGCAAATGGCAAAAGTTTCCTACATTGTACCTGCGATTGCAAAGCCGATTGACCTTCGCCCGCCGATGGCGTTTTAATTGGTAGGTCAAATTAGACTAAGAGACGAGTATGGAGCGCAGGGAGTTTTTACGGTGCTTAGGTAGCTTAGTCGCGATAGGGGCGGCGGTAGCGTTGCCTAAACCTGAACCGGTCAGGGCGGCTGAGCTTGATCCCAAGCCGGCTAAAGGTTATCGCGAGACTGAGCATATCCGCCGCTACTATCAGACCGCGCGCTTGGGATGAAGCTGATCAAACGCCAGCCTGGCATCGATCGCCGTACCTTCCTGTATCGCAGCGCTTGGGCTGTGGGAGGGGCCTTAGTAGCTAATATTCCGCTTAAGCTAATGCGCAAGGCACAAGCTCAAGAGCACGCTTCCAAAGAAGACTACCGGCAAGTGCGAACCATTTGTACCCACTGCTCGGTGGGCTGCGGCATCATCGCTGAGGTCAAAAACGGAGTCTGGATTGGTCAGGAACCGGCTTTCGACCATCCTTTCAACCTCGGGGCCCATTGCGCTAAGGGCGCCTCGGTGCGCGAGCACGGGCTTGGAGAAAAGCGGCTTAAATATCCCCTCAAGCAGGTCGCTGGAAAGTGGCGCAGGATCAGCTGGGATCAGGCGATAGACGAGATTGGCGCAAAACTGCTTAAGATTCGGCAGGAGTCTGGGCCGGATGCAGTTTACTGGTTGGGTTCTTCCAAGCATAGCAACGAGCAGGCTTATCTTTTGCGCAAGTTTGTATCCTTCTGGGGCACCAATAACTGCGACCATCAGGCACGTATCTGTCATTCCACTACCGTCGCTGGCGTGGCTGCTACCTTCGGCTACGGGGCGATGACCAATTCCTTTAACGACATTCGCAACAGCCGGGCGATTCTCATCATCGGTGGCAATCCAGCCGAGGCCCATCCGATCTCCATGCAGCACATCTTGCGCGCTAAGGAAAAGGGGGCACGCTTGATCGTGGTCGATCCCCGATTCACCCGGACCGCTGCCCACGCCGATCAGTACGTGTGCATTCGTCCGGGTGCCGACGTCCCGCTCGTGTATGGGATCTTGTGGCATATTTTTAAACATGGCTGGGAGGATAAAGATTTCATTCGCCAGCGTGTCTACGGTCTAGAAGCGATACGCCAAGAGGCTGAGAATTGGTCTCCCGCCGTGGTCGAGGAAACAACGGGCGTTAAGGCCGAAGAGGTTTATCAGATCGCCAAGACCCTAGCCGAAAACCGGCCGGGCACCGTCGTCTGGTGCATGGGCATCACCCAGCATCACCATGGCTCTAGCCAAACCCGTTTGCTTAGCATTCTGCAATTGGCCTTGGGCAATATGGGGGTGGCCGGTGGCGGCACCAACATCTTCCGCGGTCATGACAACGTCCAGGGGGCGA
>JAOAHI010000052.1 GCA_026415315.1 Methylohalobius sp. | reverse complement strand
GCAAGAGGGGCACTGGTAGCCACCTCGCACAAGCCGATCTCGTTCATGTGCAGTTGATCGGCCGAAATTTTCTCCAAGCTGTTGACGTCGATGCGGTGGACAATCCTAGCCACTGAGCCGGTGACGATGCGGTTGGTATGCTTAAGGTAATACTGACGGCCAGGAGTTAAAGGTTTTTCATTCATCCAGACCAAGTGGGCCAAGAAACGGTCAGAGACGTGAGGGAGATTGTCTCTCGCTACGATCAAGTCACCGCGGCTGACGTCGATCTCATCCTCCAAAGTCAAAGTGATCGCTTGAGGTGGGAAGGCTTCTTCTAAATTGCCATCGTAGGTGACGATTTGTCTGACGCGGCTTTTTTGTCCTGATGGCAAAACGACGATTTCATCGCCTGGGCGCACGATCCCTGCAGCCAACGTGCCGCTGAAGCCGCGGAAGTCCAAATGGGGACGATTGACGTATTGGACTGGAAAGCGCAAATCTTTAAGGTTTCGGTCTTTAGCCACTTCTACCGTCTCAAGCACTTCGAGCAAGGTCAGCCCTGGATACCAGGGCATATGCGGACTTTTCTCCACTACGTTGTCGCCTATGAGCGCCGAGATGGGGATGAAACGGATGTCAGGCACCTCCAGCTTTTGGGCGAAACTGAGGTAATCGTCTCGGATTTGGTCGAATGCATCGCGGCGGTAGTCAACTAAGTCCATCTTGTTTACCGCGACCACGATGTGGCGGATGCCGAGCAGAGAGACGATGAAACTGTGACGGCGGGTTTGGGTAAGCACTCCTTTGCGGGCATCGATCAAAATGACGGCCAGGTCGCAGGTCGAGGCTCCGGTAGCCATGTTGCGGGTGTACTGCTCATGGCCTGGCGTATCGGCAATGATGAACTTGCGCTTGGCAGTGGAGAAATAGCGATAGGCAACATCGATCGTGATCCCCTGTTCGCGCTCAGCCTGCAGGCCGTCTACGAGCAGCGCTAAGTCCAACTCCCCGCCGGTGGTACCCAAGCGTGCGCTGTCCTTTTCCAGCGCTTTAAGCTGATCCTCGTAGATAGCTTGGGTATCGTGCAGCAGGCGTCCGATCAGGGTGCTTTTGCCATCGTCCACGCTGCCGCAGGTCAAAAAGCGAAGCAGCTCTTTTTGCTCGTGCTGGTGTAGGTAAGCTTCGATGTCGGTGCGGATCAGATCGTCTGACATGGCTTGTTTTTAGAAATACCCTTCGCGCTTTTTCTCTTCCATCGATGCGGCCTGATCGTGGTCGATCAGGCGGCCTTGACGTTCGGATGTTTTGGTGAGCAGCATCTCCTGGATGATCTGCGGTAGAGTAGTAGCGCTCGATTCGATCGCCCCAGTTAGAGGATAGCAGCCCAGGGTGCGAAAGCGCACCATTTTCATCTGCGGTTTCTCTCCAGGATGCAAGCGCATGCGCTCATCATCAACCATGATCCAAGTGCCGTCGCGCCAAACCACTGGCCTCTCTTTGGCGAAATATAAAGGGACGATGGGAATGTTCTCTAAGTAGATATAAAGCCAAATGTCCAGCTCCGTCCAGTTGGACAGGGGAAAAACGCGTATACTCTCGCCTTTGTTGATTTTGCCGTTGTATAAATTCCATAACTCTGGGCGCTGGTTTTTGGGATCCCAGCGGTGATGGCGGTCGCGGAAAGAATAGACGCGTTCTTTAGCGCGCGATTTTTCTTCGTCGCGGCGGGCACCTCCGAAAGCCGCATCAAAGCCATACTTGGTCAGAGCTTGTTTTAGACCCTCGGTTTTCCAGATGTCAGTGTGTTTCTTGCTGCCGTGGTCGAAAGGATTGATGCCTAAAGCTTCGGCCTCTGGATTTTTATAAACGATGAGATCGAATTCCTGAGCGATGCGGTCGCGCATCTCGTACATCTCGCGGAATTTCCAGGTAGTGTCTATATGCAGCAAAGGGAACGGGGGGCGACCCGGGTAGAACGCTTTTTGGGCCAGGCGCAGCATCACCGAGGAGTCCTTGCCGATGGAATAAAGCATCACCGGGTTGTCAAACTCTGCCGCTACCTCGCGGATGATGTAGATACTCTCGGCTTCCAATTCCTTAAGGTGAGTCAGCTTGTGTTGGGTTCTGGGAGACATCGCTCATTTGCAGCACGAATGATTTTTCAAAGTGTATCATAAAGCGCATGAGCCTGATAATAACCTTAGGGTTTGGAACAAGCCGCAATACAACCTAACTTAAGAGGAAACAATGGAACCGAAATTGCGCAAGTTCGAACAGATCAAAGACGTGTTGGCCTATGGCCAGTTCCTGCATCAAGAGATCAAGACCTTGGCGGAAAAGATCGAAGATTTAGAGCAAAGCGCCCGCTTAAAGCTACTTTTGGATTATTTAAAACGCCATGAAGAAAAGCTTTCGGCAGCGCTTGAGCGCTTTGCTCGCGACACCAGGCAACGCATTCTCGATACGTGGCTCCCTTATCCGCCCGATCCCAAAATCGCCAAGAGCTTGAGCGAGATCCATATTCATCCTCACATGGATGTGGAGGAAGTCGCCAAGATCGTGTTGAAGTTTGAAGACGCCTTAATCGAATTGTATCGGGAGTCCTTGAACGCCATCGACGATCCAGAGGTGCAGCAAGTTTTGCGCAATTTGCTCGAACTCGAAGACGCTGAAAAGCGCCGATTTGTTATGAACCTGGCACGCTTTCAGGAGATTTGACGGCCAGCTAAAAGCTGTTGGACCACGGCGGGATCGGTCAAGGTGGAAATATCCCCCAAGTCCTCCGTAGAGCCAGCGGCGATCTTGCGCAAGATCCGGCGCATGATTTTGCCTGAGCGGGTTTTAGGCAGGTCCTGGGCAAACTGAATGACGTCTGGTTTGGCAATCGGGCCGATTTCTCTCGCCACTTGATCGATCAATGCGGGTTTAAGGCCCTCATCGGCTTCTATCCCCGCTTTTAGCACTACATAAGCGTAGATCCCCTGGCCTTTGATCGGATGAGGATAGCCGACCACCGCCGCTTCCGCCACAGCCGAGTGCGCTACCAGAGCGCTTTCAATCTCAGCCGTGCCAAGGCGGTGGCCAGAGACGTTGAGCACGTCGTCTATCCGGCCGGTAATCCAATAGTATCCATCGGCGTCGCGGCGGGCTCCGTCGCCAGTGAAATAATAGCCGGGAAAAGGTTTGAAATAGGTCTCGATGAAACGCTGGTGATCGCCGTATAGAGTGCGTGCCTGACCCGGCCAGGAGCGCTTGATCGCCAGAACTCCCTCAGCCGGCCCTGGCAGTTCACAGCCTTTGTCGTTCAGGATTACTGGCTCAACACCGAAGAAAGGGAGGGTAGCTGAGCCGGGTTTTAAAGCGGTTGCGCCGGGCAAGGGAGCAATCAAGATTCCACCGGTTTCGGTTTGCCACCAAGTGTCGACGATTGGACAGCGGCTATTTCCTACAATGCGGTGGTACCACTCCCACGCCTCCGGATTAATGGGCTCACCTACGCTGCCCAAAATTCTGAGAGACTTACGCGAGGTGCGCTGGACATACTCATCGCCGCAGCGCATTAAGGCGCGAATGGCGGTGGGGGCCGTGTAGAAGATGTTTACCCGATGTTTGTCCACTACCTGCCAGAATCGATCTGGCTGAGGCCAGGTGGGTACCCCCTCGAACATTAAGGTGGTTGCTCCATTGCACAAGGGACCATAGACTAGATAACTGTGGCCGGTGATCCAACCAACGTCGGCAGTGCACCAGTATATTTCACCGTCGTGGTAATCGAAGACGTACTTGTGGGTCATGGCGGCATAGACCAGATAGCCGCCTGTAGTGTGCAGCACGCCTTTGGGTTTGCCGGTTGAACCAGAAGTATAAAGGATAAACAGCGGGGCCTCAGCTTCTAGGATTTGAGCCTCACACTGGGCTGGAGCTTCCGCTATTGCCTGGTGATAACAGACGTCGCGATTAGCTTGCCAAGAGACTGCCGCACCCGTGCGCCTGACGACGAGCACAGTGGTGATTTCAGGACACGAGGCTAACGCTTGGTCAGCGTTAGCTTTAAGCGGAACGCGTTTACCGCCACGTAGACCCTCGTCAGCTGTAATCAAAAGCTTAGCTTGGGCATCTTGAATGCGCTCGCGCAAGGCTTCAGCGGAAAACCCTCCAAACACAACCGAGTGGATCGCCCCGATGCGGGCGCAGGCAAGCATGGCCACTGCTGCTTCTGGGATCATGGGCAGGTAAATGCAAACCCGATCGCCTCGATGGACACCAAAACGTTTGAGAACGTAAGCAAGCTTTACTACTTCCTCATACAATTGCTGATAGGTATAAGTTCGGCTATGCGCAGGATCGTCGCTTTCCCAGATCAGGGCAACCTGCTCGCCGCGGGTGTTTAAATGGCGATCTAGGCANTTGAAACAGGCATTCAAGCGCCCGCCATCGAACCAGCGGATGCGCGCGGTGGTGAAGTCCCACTCGCAAACCGTATTCCATTCCTGGTGCCAGGTAACGAATTGCCTGGCTTGAGTTGCCCAAAACCTCTCCGGATCTTGGATGGACTGGGCGTACAACTTTTGGTATTGCTCGGCAGTGATGTGCGCAGAGCAGGCAACAGCAGGAGGAACAGGATAGGTTCGCGCTTGGCTCATAGACATCAACCTATCTGTTTTTCGCGCAGCTCCTCGATCGTTTTGCAGTCAATGCACTGGGTGGCCGTTGGCCTTGCTTCTAGGCGCCTTAATCCAATTTCCACGCCACAGGTTTCACAGTACCCATATTCTCCGGTCTCAATGCGTTCTAAGGCCTCGTCGATTTTTTTGATCAGCTTGCGCTCGCGGTCTCGGGTACGCAGCTCTAAGCTGAACTCGGATTCTTGGGTGGCGCGATCAGTGGGATCGGGAAAGTTGGCCGCATCGTTTTGCATGTGATGCAAAGTGCGATCTACCTCTTCCATTAGCTGAGCCTTCCAGGCAAGGAGGATTTTGCGAAAGTGCTCAAGCTGCGCTTTACTCATGTATTCCTCACCATGTTTGGGTTGGTAAGGTTCGTGGGCATGGGTCTTGATCATTTTGGACGGAGTCTCTTGCGCAGTTCCCATAGGTAAAGAACCTTAAATTTAAAAACTAAAATTGATACCAAATAAGTTTATTTTGCGCAATTATTTTGCTGCTTTACTATTACCAACGAAGTTTTCTCATAGAATTAAGGTTGGAACCTCAACTTTGATGTTGGAGTTGAGTTAACAAGCAAGGATGAGTTGACTAGATAGGGATGGTGAATTAGCCTGATTATCACCCCTTTGTTCCTTATCATACGCGACCTTGTATTCTCAGCCTCCCGGCTCTAGAAAGCTAGGGAAGATGGCATGGGTTTGGAGCCAGAGACATAAAATTTAACTAAGCTAGATAGCTATTTGCTCTAGGGTTGCGAGGAGGACCAGAAAAGTTCGACCGCTGCGTCCGTCAGAGAATGGGGACACATTCTGTTTGCATTCTTTGCTAAATTTACTATAACCCACGGTGTTTAGGAGTTAAGCAGTGGAGATGAAAACGTTGTTCGGCTGGCTGGCTATGATTTTGACTCTCAGCGCGTGTGCTCGGCTTCCGCCGCTAAACCCTCGGGCCGAGCCACCGGCCGATTACACCTATATCATTGGGCCAGGGGACTCTCTGGAAATGTTTGTCTGGGGGAATCCAGAGATTACCCGCACGGTTGTGGTTCGTCCCGACGGCAAAATTTCAGCGCCCTTGGTGGAGGAACTGCCCGCCACAGGGAAGACCCTGTCTCTTATACACATCT
>JAOAHI010000051.1 GCA_026415315.1 Methylohalobius sp. | reverse complement strand
ATGTGTATAAGAGACAGCTTCCTCTACAGTCTTAGGGACAGCACAGGTGAGCACCTCACAACCCTCCTCCGTTACCAGCACATCATCCTCGATCCGCACCCCAATACCACGCCATTTTTTTGCCACTTCTTTGCACTGTTGGCCGATGTAAAGTCCAGGCTCCACCGTCAATACCATACCTGGACGCAATTCGCGCCACTCATCATTCACTTTGTAGGCTCCCACATCGTGTACGTCCATGCCTAACCAGTGGCCAGTGCGGTGCATGTAAAAGCTCTTGTAAGCCTCTTTTTTAATCAGGCGGGAGGGCGCACCCTCTAGCAACCCAAGTTTTATCATCCCCTTGACCAATACCCGAACTGCGGCTTCGTGCGGTTCATTCCAATGATTGCCTGGGCGAACTTTATCGATGGCTGCCAATTGTGCCTCCAGCACCAGTTCGTAAACAGCTCGCTGCAATGAGGTAAAACGGCCATTCACTGGAAAGGTCCTAGTGACGTCGGCAGCGTAATAATCGTACTCTGCACCAGCATCGATCAGGAGCAACTCTCCAGCCTTAAGCTGTTTGCTGTTATGGGTGTAGTGAAGGACACACGCGTTTTCGCCGCTTGCGACGATGCACGGATAAGCCGGCGAGCGTGCCCCAAGCTGCATGAACTGGTGGACGATTTCTGCCTCGATCTGATACTCATACAGCCCGGGGCGACACATTTGCATCGCGTGGATATGGGCCTGCGCGGATATTTCCGCCGCCCGCCGAATAACAGCAATTTCTTCAGGCGACTTGATAAGGCGCATTTCGTGCAGTGTCTGTTCCAAATCGATAAATTCCCTAGGCGACTTCACCCCAGCCCGAGCTTGGCGCTTGACTGCTCCTACCCAAGCCAAGAGCTTTTGGTCCAACAAAGGGTCTTTGCCCAAGCTGCAGTGGAGACGCTCCCGGCCAGCCAAAAGGTTGGGCATTATTTTGTCGACTTCCTCGATCGAGTATGCCTCCTCAGCCCCGTAATGCTCTTTGGCACCTCTTAACCCCGCGTGATACCCTTCCCAGATCGCTTTGTGAGGATCGTATTCGTGGCAGAATAAGACATATTGACCTTGCTTGCGACCAGGCAGGAATACGGCTACTGAGCCAGGTTCGGAGAAGCCAGTCAAGTAGTAAAAATCGCTGTCCTGACGGTATGGAAATTCGACATCGCGGTTGCGGGGTCTAGGGGGAGCAGCCGCCAGAATAGCGGCCTCCTTCTCGCTGAGCCGAGATAAAAAATCTGCTCGGCGGCGTGCAAAAACTTCAGTCTCCATTTTTACCTCTTGCCCAATCATCGTGACAGATGCCTTTTCATAACTGCCTTATGCTACCATTGTCGGCGTGCCCGAACCTGACTCATTCGACCCAAAAGTGACTGCAAACCCGGATCTAGAGCACGAATTGGCAGCACTGGCTGAAAAAGTCGAACGCCTGGTGGCATTGTGCGCACAGCTGCGCGGGGAAAACCAAGCACTTAAGCAACAGATCGCGCAATTGACCACTGAGCGCAATGAGTATCTGGCTCGCACCCAATCTGTTCGCAAGCATGTACAGCAAACGCTGGAACGTTTGCAGCTGCTTAGCCAAAGGACATGAGCGATCTTGAACTATTAGCTGTGCAAATATTGGGGCGAGAATACAAGCTGCGTTGCCGACCTGAAGAACACGAACCGTTAACCCTCGCCGCCCAGCGACTGGACGCTGAAATGCGCGCCATTCGTGCTACCGGAAAAGCGCTCAGTACCGAGCGCGTAGCGATTATGGCTGCCTTAAACATCGCTCACGAATTGCTGCAAATGCAGGCCAGCTTGACTGAATTGCAAGTCCGCTTGAGCGAGAAAATTCATAATCTTCAGGTATCAGTCGACAACTTCTTAGGGACAGAAGAGACTATCTAAATCTCTAACTTGGTATAAAATAAATTGCGTATCCCCTGCAGCATGCGAAATGTCCTGGGTTACTTCTTGAGCCTAATCCAAAACCTAGGGGCTGATATATGGCGATGGTGTGCAGGTCCGCCGATGAGTGGAAAGCCTAATTCGCCATCTGAAGCTTCCACTTGAACCTTCTGGTTCAAGAGCGAAAGGACGTTCCGGTGCAGGTGGGGGATACTCTCTTCAATCCTATGAACCCTATCTCTTACTGGCTGCTTAAATCCGAGCCCTCAGTTTTTAGCCTAGACGATCTGGCTCGCAGTCCAAAGCAAACGGTGCGATGGGATGGAGTTCGCAATTACCAGGCTAGAAACTTCCTACGGGATCAAATGCACCCGGGAGACCTGGCTTTCTTTTATCATTCTAGCTGTAAGTTGCCTGGTATCGTTGGGATAGTTGAGATCGTTCGCAGCGGCTATCCTGATCCCACTGCCTGGGATAAAGAAAGTCCCTATTTCGACCCTAAAAGCTTGCCTGCTCGACCGCGTTGGTTTGCAGTAGACGTCAAGCTGGTCTCTAGATTCACTCGGACGATCGCGCTCTCGGAACTGAGATGCTATCCAGAGCTGGCTGGAATGCCGCTTCTCAAACGGGGCAATCGACTCTCTGTTTTACCGATAGATCCCAAACAATGGAATTTCATTCTCTCTTTGGTTCCTGACACTTCATTGCCAACCTTATCCTAAGGTCGCTATCATCGTTTTGACTACTTAACTTTGAGGGAGCAAAAAAATGAATTCACAAGACGCGCTCAAACGTAAGGCTGCTGAGGCGGCACTGCAGTATCTCGATGGCATCTCGGTTCTGGGAGTAGGCACTGGCTCTACTGTCAATCATTTCATTGAGCTTTTGGCTAGTTTCAAATCCAAGATCGAAGGGGCAGTGTCCAGTTCAGAGGGAACGACCCAGCGCCTAAAGAAACTAGGCATTCCAGTTTTGGATTTAAACACAGTAGGCGATTTGGAAATTTACATAGATGGAGCCGATGAAATCAACCCCAATTTGCAGCTCCTCAAAGGAGGAGGCGGTGCCCTAACGCGGGAGAAGATCATCGCTGCCGCCAGCCGCAAGTTTGTCTGCATCGCCGACGAAGGCAAATATGTCGATTACTTAGGTCGTTTCCCGCTGCCCATAGAAGTCATTCCTATGGCTAGAAGCTTTGTCGCCCGACAAATGGTGAAATTGGGCGGAAAGCCACAGTGGCGCGAAGGATACGTCACCGACAACGGCAATCAGATCATAGACGTTCACAATTTAGAGATTTTCAAACCCATCGAGTTGGAGCAGACCATTAACGATATCCCTGGCGTAGTGACCGTGGGAATCTTTGCCTTGCGCCCGGCCGACGTAGTGCTGCTTGGGACGGAAACCGGTGTCAGAACGCTTACGGCCTCATAGAGCTACGCTGACTTAGCAGTCGATTCTCCTGGCGGGTTTTTTCCTCCAGCAGCTGGCGCAACTTGTCAAAGCTCTCTTTTAAGGTACGCTCCATCACTACGATCCCTCCCATCGATACGATGACGCGCATGAGCTGGGGGATCTTAGTCTGCCCCGCTGAGATCAAATAGACCGGCTGAACATACAACATAGAATGCCCGACTGGCAGGACGATGATCCTGCCGCGGCGTACCTCCGAACCCAACTGCCCCCATAGAGTGAACGAGGCAGAAATCTCCGGATTCTGATCGATCAGGGCTGTGATTTGCGCTGGCCCCTCCACTTGGAATTCCTTACCGAAGCGATAAACCACCAACTCCGGACGATAAGGGCCTTCCTTTAAGTCCCGTACCCCTGCGAGGGCCAAAGCACTCAAGTTGTCTCGCCCAACCGGAGTCAAGGGACAAATTTGAACAAAAGGCTGCAAATTGGGATGCTCGCGCTGCATCAGCTTCACCGTCAGATAATAAGGGCGCTTAGGCGCATCCCCTGCCCGGGCGAAGCTCCACGTTTCCGATTGCTGGTAAAACAGCTCCGGCTGACGCTGATGGTATTTGGCGTAGATCTGCATCTGCAAATAAAACATATCCCTGGGGTAACGCAGCTGGCTCTGAAGCTCCAAAGGCATCGCCGCAATCGGTTTAAAAACCCCAGGATAAGCTCTGGAGAAACCGCGAATGATAGGGTCCTGCGGATCAGCAATGTAAAAGTCGACATGACCGTCGTAGGCATCCACCACGATCTTGACCGAGTTGCGGATATAGTTAATCTCACCTATTCCATCTGGCCAATCGTCAGTCAAGACAGTGGTCTTGGAGATGGGATACCAGCGTGAAACCGTATACGCATCAACGATCCAATACAGCCGTTCGGGAGTCACAACGATGTACGGATCGCTGTCTAATACTAAGTAGGGAGCTAGCTCTTTGAGCTGTTCTCTAATGTTGCGCCGAATCCTGAGCCGGCTCTCGCCGGTGATGTTAATCGAAAAGAAAATCTTAGGCTCTTGAAAATAGATCGCCGCGATCAATTTGCGAAACAGAGACTTAATTTCTATCCCACCCCCGCCGTGATATTTCTCCGGGGTTTGCCGAGTCCCAGCGATCTCTGTTACCTCTAGCTTGTTGGGCACAATCGCATAAGGAAGGTTCTCTTGACCGTAATAAATGTCTGGGTCGTTAATGCGAAAGCCAACCGGAGAATCCAGAGTAAGGTCATAGATGTACCAAGTCATAGGCCTTTCCCCCTCCTGGGCAGCAGGGGTCATCACCACTCCGTAGCCGTGGGTGTAGCGCAGATGCTTGTTTTCCCAGGTTTCTGCCGCCTCGTGCGGAAGCTTTGTCAGGTTGACTTCACGAGCAGCTAAATTGACTTGTTGAACTTGGCCTTGAATCGAGTAGCGCGCCACATCCACCGGAGAAAACTGATAATAAGGTCTAAGTCCTTGAAGTTGTTGATAGACATCGGACAAAAAGGCCTCATCCCAAACTGGGATATTAGCAATGTAGTCTTGTACTTCTTGGCCAGTGATGTCCTGCTCGGGTTGCCGACTGATCTTGAAATCCACAGTGGTAACTTTGGTTAGATCGTAAGCTGCCAAAGTCGCTTCGATGTTGTTGTGCATAAAGCGGCCTTCGGTGGTGACTGGATTGGCGCGAACGATGTACTGTTCTAGCAGAGCCGGGATCAACTCGACCCCGCGTAAACCAAGGACCAGCAAAAAGCAAATTGTGGCAGCTAAGCAAATCGCCAGTCCCCGCCGACGGTGAGCATAGACAATCGCCGAACCAGCGATAACTAAGAAAAAAAGAAGCGACAGCCAGATCAGCGGAAGCTGATAGCGCATCTCTACAAATCCTGGACCATAGAACACCGGCTCGTGGGAATTTACGTAGAGCAGCGAGAATCGTTCGAGCATGAATCCCCATCCTTGGATCAAGGTCGACAGAATTGCGAGCAAAGTCAAATGAATTTTAGCTCCAGCCGGAAAGGGAATTTTTTGTTCCCCAACCACCTGGTGCTCGATCCAATATAGGATGAAGCTAGCGACCAATAGCACCAGGAAAATGGTCAACAGCTTTTTCTGGAGTAACAAGAAAATAGGCAGGCGAAACAGATAAAAACCGATGTCATTGCCATAATAGGGGTCTTGCACTCCAGCTGTGGGGCCGAAGAAAAACAACAGCCCTGCTTCCCATTGGCGATAGAAAGGAACCGCCAAAACAATTGCCATCCCTAAAGACAAGGGAGCATAGACTTCCATCGCTCCCGTCTGAAATCGATGTAGCAATTTCAGTCGCCCCTTAGTTTTTGGACGAGAATAAACCCCAAGATAGCGAGAAGCCACCCAGAAATTGGCAAAAAACAAGGCAAAAAACCCGAGCGTTACCCCTCCAGAGAGGATATAGCGGTACAGTAAACGCAACCAGAAATAGCCGCCAAAGTTGAGGGAGAAGAACCACCATAGATCAATGAGAAAGTGGCTGAGTAACGCTCCGACAATCAGCACAAGCAGTGACAGAATCAAGATTCCGCCACCGATCACCAGTAACCATCGTTTCCACGTTCGCATGGTATCTCCTTGGAAGATTGCCGTTGTTCTTTGTCAATTACGGCATCAAATAGAAGGCGCTAAGATAATACGCAGCTGATCTGGAGACAAGGACAGCCGCTATGCTGTTGAAGGTTATGGTAACCGCAGAGATTGTTTTAGGCGGAATCTTGCCTTTTTTTGCTCGGTATTCATACCAGAGCATAGGAAAGTAAGAGCTCGCTGTGCTCTCTCAGGAGAGAGAATTAATGGGCGTGGCCGTGTGCTAGTTCCTCTTCGGTGGCCTCGCGAACAGAAGTAATTTCCACTGAGAAATGGAGGGTCTCCCCAGCGAGCGGATGGTTGCCATCGACGACAACTTGGTCTTCTTGAACTTCAACTACAGTCAATATTCGATTGCCTTGAGGCGTTTGAGCTTGAAATTGCATTCCTGGCTCAATCTTGTCCGCTCCCTCGAAAGCCCACATAGGCACTATTTGAATCAGTGCTTCGTTACGCTCGCCGTAAGCTTCTTCTGGGGCGATGCTGACATTTACCTGATCTCCCACGACCTTGCCTTCTAAGGCCCTTTCTAAGCCTGGAATGAGGTTGCCAACACCATGCAGATAGCTTAAGGGGGCACCCCCGGCGGAGCTGTCGATCACTTCGCCGGCGTCGTTCCGCAGCGTATAGTGGATAGAAACCACTTTGTTAACAGAGACTTGCATAACTGAGTACCAAATAAAATTGATTTACAAAATCGATCATAACCCAAAAAGAAAATAAATCTCAAACTTTTTGGGAAATCAGTGAATAATGTGGCAGATAATCTGTGGATAAAAATTTGCTTCGATTTATCCACAACTTATCCTATCCAATTCACACCCTTGAATACAGGATATTTTTTGTATAAGTTTTTGATTTAAAAGATTATTTTTCTTTTTCCAAAGAAATGCATCCAGTTAATAACAAAGGAGTTTTCTAATATATTGAATTTTATGTGTTATTGAATTTGAAAAATGGACACTAGGCTTTTTGTATAATGTTTAACCAACTAAGTCTCATCAACCTAACCCATGGATTTTTCTAGAGATTTTGACGTAATCGTAGTTGGCGGTGGTCACGCCGGCACTGAAGCGGCGCTGGCTGCAGCGCGTTGTGGGGCTAAGACTTTGCTTTTGACGCAAAATATCGAGACCTTAGGGCAGATGAGCTGTAATCCCGCCATTGGTGGAATCGGTAAAGGGCACCTTGTCAAAGAGATCGATGCTTTAGGTGGCTTGATGGCTCGTGCTGCCGATCTGGCCGGAATCCAATTTCGAATCTTGAATGCTTCTAAAGGTCCCGCAGTGCGAGCAACCCGCGCTCAAGCCGACCGTACCTTGTACAAACAAGCAGTTCGCCGAGCTTTAGAGCAGCAACCCAATTTGTGGTTGTTTCAACAAACGGTTTCAAATTTAATTGTTGAAAACTACCGGGCTTCTGGCGTAGTTACACAAATAGGGCTGAGCTTTAGAGCCCGTTGTGTGGTGTTGACGGTAGGAACTTTCCTAGGCGGGGTCATTCACGTTGGGCTAGCCAACTACCAGGGAGGACGAGCTGGTGACAGTCCGGCTAATGCTCTTGCCCGATGGTTGCGAGATGTGGGTTTACAGGTAGGACGCCTGAAAACTGGCACCCCCCCTCGCCTAGATGGTCGCAGCCTTAATTACAGCATGATGGAAGCACAACCTGGCGATACACCAACCCCGGTGTTTTCTTTCCTTAGTCGACCAGAGGATCATCCACCTCAAGTAGTTTGCCATATCACCCGCACTAACCCCAAAACCCACGACATTATCCGCGCGAGTTTGAATCGTTCGCCCTTGTTTACCGGGGTGATCGAGGGGATTGGGCCTCGTTACTGCCCCTCTATCGAAGACAAGGTAGTACGCTTTGCTGAACGCGACTCTCACCAAATCTTCGTGGAACCAGAAGGACTTAACACGCACGAGGTTTATCCCAATGGAGTATCCACCAGCTTACCGTTCGACGTCCAGGTAGCTTTTATCCGGTCCATCAGAGGTTTTGAGAAAGCTCATATTACTAGGCCGGGATATGCGATTGAGTACGACTTCTTCGATCCTCGAGGACTTAAGCCAAGCCTAGAAACCAAAGCGATAGAAAATTTATTCTTTGCTGGCCAGATTAATGGCACTACCGGTTACGAAGAAGCGGCCGCTCAAGGATTGATCGCTGGTCTCAATGCAGCTCGCCAAGCCCAAGGCAAAGAACCCTGGTGGCCGCGCCGGGACGAGGCGTATATCGGCGTCCTAATCGACGATTTGATCACTCGCGGTACCCAGGAACCTTACCGGATGTTTACTAGCCGCGCTGAATACCGGCTTCTGCTGCGGGAGGACAACGCTGACTTGCGCCTGACGGAAAAAGGGCGACAGTTGGGGTTGGTGGACGATGCTCGCTGGCAGGCTTTCCAGCGCAAACGTGAGGCGATTTCCCGCTTGCGTGAAGATCTAGCTGAAACTTGGATTCAGCCCGACGATCCTGAAGCAACAAAGCTAGCTGAGATTCTATCTAACCCGCTTCAGTATGAAGCCAATCTGCTGGAGCTATTGCGTCGGCCAGAGGTAAACATTCGGCACCTTGTAAAATTAGGATTAATAAAGCTATCTGATTTGGAGGTGTCGGTCTTAGAACAGGTAGAGATTCAAGCTAAATATACAGGATATATTGAACGCCAAAAAAACGAAATCGAGCGCGCTCGCCGCTACGAGGACTTATCCCTACCTGAAACGCTGGACTATCACCAGGTGGTAGGCTTGTCCAAAGAGGTGCGGGAGAAACTTAGCACGCAAAAACCTGCGACTTTAGGTCAAGCGGCGCGGATTCCTGGAGTGACTCCGGCAGCCATCGCCCTGCTTTTGGTGCATCTGAAGAAAAAAAGCGCCTAATGAGGGACTTACTAGTCTTTGGTTTAAGCGAGCTTGGATTAACCCCGACCGCCGAGCAGGTCGATAAGATCCTACAGCTTCATCGGGCCTTGCGACGCTGGAATCGGGTGGTTAACCTCACTTCGGTGGACGACGAGATGGGTTTTGTCACCGTGCACGTGTTAGACAGCTTGGCCATTTATTCTTATCTGCGAGGGCAAAAAGTGTTAGATGTGGGCACCGGCGCTGGATTTCCTGGATTGCCCTTAGCCATATTTTTCCCGCAAATTCAGTTTGTATTGCTCGATGCGGTAGCAAGAAAAATCCGATTTGTGCTGCAAATGATACTCGAACTCAAGCTCGAGAACGCAGAGGCAGTTCACAGTCGGGTTGAGAGCTATACAGCAGAAACTGGATTCGATACTATCGTTACTCGGGCCGTTGCTGAGGCTGGTCCCGGTTTTGCTTCATGCCGTCACCTACTGGCTCCCCAGGGGAAATTTTTAGCTATGAAAGGGCGATACCCAGAGATAGAGTTACCAGGGGTTGCTAATCTGAGCTACAAAATTTTTTCGCTTCAAATTCCTGGACTTAAAGCACAACGTCATCTGATCGAAATTACCCAAAATTAGCATCTCATGGCGAAAATCATTGCAGTCGCTAACCAAAAAGGCGGCGTTGGCAAAACGACCACCAGCGTCAACTTAGCTGCGTGTCTAGCCATGACCAAACGTAAAGTGCTGCTGGTAGACATAGACCCCCAAGGCAACGCTACCATGGGATGTGGGGTAAACAAAAACAGCTTAAAACGGACCTGTTGCGACTTATTGTTGGAAGAAACTAAAACGGAGCAGGTCATTGTACCTTTACCGAAGCTTAAGTTTGACCTTATCCCTGCCAACGGAGACCTTACTGCTGCTGAAGTGGAATTAATCCGAATGCCGCGGCGCGAGCGCCGTCTGGCAGAGGCGCTGACCTCTTGCAGGGATCGCTATCAATATATTCTCATCGATTGTCCTCCTGCGCTCAACATGCTGACTTTGAACGCCATGGTCGCAGCCGATTCGGTGTTGATTCCGGTGCAGTGTGAGTACTATGCCTTGGAAGGATTATCGGCGTTGCTTGCGACGATAGCTAACCTTCGCAGGACGGTCCATCCCAATTTGGCAATAGAGGGGTTGCTACGCACTATGTATGATCCGAGAAGCCGCCTCACCAAAGACGTCTCGGAACAGCTCCAGGCCCATTTTGGGGTTAAACTGTTACGTACCTGCATTCCTCGTAACATTCGTTTGGCCGAATCCCCAAGCTATGGGTTGCCAGTGATTCACTACGACCGCACCTCCCGTGGTGCCTTAGCGTATCTGGCCCTGGCGGGTGAATTGGTCGGCCAGCACGGCGAGAAGCTGAGCAGTGATTAAAAAACGCGGGCTAGGCCGTGGTCTGGATGCGCTTCTGGGCGAGGCAGCTTTTGCTGAGCCAGCCTTCTCTCAGAGCCTGCCTCTAAACCAGATTGAGCCTAGCCGTTTTCAGCCGCGTGAGGATATAAACCTTGAGCGCCTGCAAGAGCTGGCCGATTCCATCAAAACTTATGGGGTAGTGCAACCGATTGTCGTCAGACCCCTCACTGATGGCCGTTATGAACTGATTGCAGGCGAGCGCCGTTGGCGGGCAGCGCGTATGGCAGGGCTGACCGAGATCCCGGTCGTAGTGCGCCAGCTGGATGACCGGGCGGCACTGGCCTTAGCTTTGATCGAAAATGTTCAACGCGAAGATCTAAATCCGCTTGAGCAAGCTGAGGCTATGCGCCGCCTGCTCGAAGAGTTCAACATGACCCATCAGCAACTAGCTGCGGCAATCGGCAAATCGCGTACCACTATCACAAATTTACTCAGGTTGCTGGAACTCCATCCCCAAGTCAAAAGACTATTGGCCGAGGGCAAGATAGAAATGGGCCATGCTCGGGCCTTGCTCGGTTTGGATAGCGAGGAGCAAGTTGTATTGGCGTTAAAAGTAGCTGATGGCATGCTTACGGTGCGGGCGACCGAAAGGCTAGTAAGAAATCTGCAAGTAAAAACTGCTCTTCCCAAATCTGCTAGAGCTGATCCAAGAGCTGATCCAGACATAAAGCGCCTGCAGGACGAACTCGCGGCTCTATTAGGGGCTCGGGTAGCCATTCGGCACCACAATAGAGGCAGTGGGCAATTGATTATTAGCTATAATGATTTAAACCAGCTGCAAGGATTCCTGGAGCGGTTTTTCAGGCTTCCGACTTAAAGAACTTTCAGACATTGGCGTTGTCTTCTAATTTTGAAAACAAAAGTTATTGACATTTTTATTTTTTGGTGTAAGATAGTTC
>JAOAHI010000050.1 GCA_026415315.1 Methylohalobius sp. | reverse complement strand
CATCAATGGACTTTGGGTGATAATCGCACGGCGCCAGGGTTCACTTTCCCCGCCCCCCGGGTGGGTCTCAGCCCCTGCCCAAATCTCCATCGCCCGGGTTACCTGGCGCACCAATTCTTTGTTATCTACTGGTTTGGTCAAAAACCCAAACACCCCACGCTTGGTAGCATCGACGGCATCGCTGATGGTGCCATGGGCAGTTAGGACAATGATGGGCAAAGTTGGACTGCGCGTGTGAATAGCATCAAACAAGGCCATACCGTCCATGCCATCCATCATCAAGTCAGTCACCACCAGCTGGGGGCGGAACAACTGCAGCTGCGCCAGCGCTTCCTCGCCGCTTGTCACCGCCTTGACTGCAAATCCAGCCGCACTCAGGCGGACGGTTAACAAGCGTAAAAAGCCCTCATCGTCGTCGACCACCAGGATCCGTTTGCGCACATCCTGCATCGGGCTCACGGTACCTGAGTAGGATTTAAGCTTTGTTCAATCGCTTTCAAGGCCTCCAGCTTGGATCTGGCCTCTCTCAACGCTTCATTACACTCTTGTAAGCGTTGGGTCAAGCTCCGATTGGCCTTTTTCCACTGCTGATCCAGCTTCTTAGCTAGCTCCTCGTGATACTGGTTGGCATTCGATCGCTGCCTAACCAATTCTATATGATAAAGAAGCAGGTAGCGAGTCTGGGGCTCATGGATCTGAGCCAGGCTAGCTTCAAACAGAGCTATTGCCTGATCAAGTTCGTCGCCACCGCAAGCGGGAGCAAGAAGCAGAGCAAAAGCCAGATGGAGCTTGGCTCCAAGCCCGGGAGCGGCCGTATGGTAACGCTTAAGCCATTCGCATTCGGCCTGGCGCTGAAAAGGCTCAAGTTCAGCCAGATAACCCAAGTAGCTTATTAATTCTGGAAGGGCATAAAGCCCATAATTGGGTTCTTGAGCCAGCCCATACTCAGGCACAAGCGGAGAAAACTGAGGTTTGGACGGCTGAGCGGCGCATCCTGCCAACAACGACAGACCCAGCCATCCAACCCATGCACGGCTCTTATTCAATCTGGACCCCGTCTAAGGGAATGCTGATCCGGAAATAGCTCCCCCGTCCGCGCGGTGGATCTAGGATTTCTACTCGACCGTGATGCAGAGCAACGCACTCGTTGACGATGGTCAGCCCCAAACCCGTCCCCTCGATGCCTAATTTTCGTCCTACAGCTCCCTGATACAGGGCGTCGAATACCCGCGCTCTCTCCTCCGGCGGAATGCCAGGACCTTGATCCTGAACTTCAAAATACATCGTCCCTTCCTTTTGGAACAAGGCCAACGCAATCTCACCGCCTCGCGGAGAGTATTTAACCGCATTGGAGAGCAAATTATCCACCATCGGCCTTAGCAATTCCGGAAATCCTTGCAGCTTTACCGTCGCCAAGCGGCTTTGGAGACGAATTTCGTTGGCGCGCAAGCGGACCCGGTAATCCTCGACGATTTCTTCCACCAATTGGCGCATATCCACCACCTGGGGGCGGATCGCTCCATCCACCCTCTGCAGCTGGCTATAGCGGATCAGATCCTCGATCATGCGGTACAGCTTTTGGGTGTTGTCAAACACGATTTGCACGATCTCAGCCTGCTCTAGGCTTAATCTGCCGACCACCTGGTCGGCCAACAACTCTATCCCTTCGTGAATATTAGCCAGGGGAGTTTTTAATTCGTGTGAAATATTGCGCATAAAACGTTGCTTTTCCGCTTCAAGCGAGGCCAATCTAGTTCTGAGCCAGTCCAGGCGCTGGCCAAGCGCCTCCAAATCCCTCGGCCCTTGAACTCTAATCGGCTGGTCAAAATTTTTGTCCCCCAGCTTACGAATGGCCGCATCTAACTGGCGAATCGGGCGAACGATTAAGCCGACGAAAAATGCCAACAACAAACCGGCCACGGGCAGAAGCACCATCAGATGATGTAAAGTTTGACGCTGGACTTGACGGGAGCGCTCCTCAAGGCTCTCCAGGTCCTTAGCGACCATCTGCATGCTAAGTTGCCAAGCCTGACTAGCCAACTGCCGTAACTCCTGAAACCGATCAGCCTTAACCAACTTGGTACCTGGGTCTAGGTTGGGGTCTGTCAAAAGAGAGTAAAGATCGAGCTCATCACGCTCCATCCTGGTCAAAAGACGAGTCAACTCCTCTTGCTCTGCTATTTTCTTAAACTCTGCAATTTCGGTAGCAAATGCCTCCCGCGCGCCCAAATAATGATCAAATAAAGCCGGGTCGGCAAGAACTAAGTGTTGTTTCGCACTGCGCTCCATCGCCATAAGGTTATCCAGCATCAGGCGGCTGCTATGGGTCATCTTAACCGACCGGTAAACCGCAGCCTGGCTGTAACCAGTCAACTTATCTAGAGAGTACAACGCTGATCCCAGAGCCAAAAGCAAAGGCAACAGCACCAGGCTGAAACTGACCAGCAACAAGGTAAGCAGAGAGGGAAAGCGATAGGATTTCACTGTCTTAAGGGAAAAGCCAAAACTTGGCCAATCTCGGAGCATCCCTCGGCGAGCATTAAAACCCGATCTACTCCTAGGGCTACGCCCGAGCAATCTGGAAACCCTGCCGCCAAAGCAGCTAAAAACGCTTGATCCATAGGCGGAAGGGACAGGCCAAGCCCGCCGCGCTTGGCCAGATCCGCCTCGAAGCGCGCTCGCTGCTGGACCGGGTCGCTCAATTCGCGATAGCCGTTGGCCAGTTCCACCCCATCCACAAACACTTCAAAGCGCTCGGCCACTTCGGGATTATTAGGCTTAAGCCTCGCCATAGCCGCAAGCTCTGCCGGGTAATCGCACACGAAGACTAAAGTGTCTTTAGGAAGCTCAGCTTGTACAACATGGGAGAAAAGAAAATCCAACCACAGACTGCGCTCTCTACCACATATCACCGCTGCTTCTTCAAATCCATGCTCTTTGGCGCGTTGCTCAAGCTGGGAGAGAGGCGCTTGCCACGGAGCGCCTACGCACTCTTGGAACAATTCCCCATAACTAAAGCGAACCTGCCTCTGGATGCGACGGCCCAACAACTCCTGCAGCAACGCGGCGACTTCGTCCATCAGGGCCGGTAAATCAAAGCCGACCCGATACCACTCAAGCAGAGTAAATTCGGGGTTGTGCAGCCTCCCTACCTCGCCGCGCCGAAACGCCTTGCAGATCTGGTAAATTGAGCCTGAGCCGGCTGCGAGCAGGCGCTTCATGGCAAACTCAGGCGAAGTTTGCAGATACAAAGTACCAGCCTCTTCATCCACCTCGAAACTGGCCAGATGGGGATCGATTGCCGTCGTCGACCAAAGCTGCGGCGTCTCGACCTCCAGAACTCCAGCCTGGCGGAAAAAGGCGCGAATCTTGTCTAGCAGTTCCGCGCGCCGCTTGAGGATTTTAAGGCTGCAGGCGGGTTGCCAGAACAGCTTATTTGCCGATGCGGGAAACGTATTCACCCGTGCGCGTGTCTATTTTAAGGACTTCACCGACTTGGATGAATAAGGGCACTCGCACCACAGCGCCAGTCTCAAGCTTTGCCGGCTTGCTACCGCCCGCGGAGGTGTCTCCCCGCACGCCGGGATCAGTCTCGATTACTTCAAGTTCGACAAAATTAGGAGGGGTCACGGCAATGGGAACGCCGTTCCACAAAGTGACTATGCATAGGGACTGTTCCTTCAACCAGAGCCTGGCTTCGCCCACCGCTTTGGCATCGGCGGAGACTTGTTCAAAAGTATTAGGTTCCATGAAATACCAAAACTGGCCATCGTTGTATAGATATTGCATTTCGCAATCTACCACGTCGGCGCCCTCCAGACTCTCGCCGGACTTGAAGGTGCGCTCCAAAACCCGCCCGGTTTTAAGATTGCGTAGCTTGACTCGATTAAATGCCTGCCCTTTCCCTGGTTTGACAAACTCGTTTTCCAAAATCGCACATGGATCGCCATCCAAAATCACCTTCAGTCCAGGCTTAAATTCGTTGGTACTATAGGTCGCCATGCCAAATCAATCCTTCACAAAGTTAATCAAGTAATGTCCATTATACTTCAACCTCCCTTCCTTCCCGTCTGGCAACGAGAACTGGCCCAAGGTTTTCGCTCACCTGAGGAACTGCTGGCCTTTCTCGGCCTGCCACCTGTGCTTGGGAGTCAAGCTGCGCAAAAGACTTTTCCATTCCTAGTACCTCGCGGTTTTGCCGCCCGGATGCGGCCAGGCGATCCTAACGACCCCCTGCTTCGCCAAGTGTTACCCCGTATCGAGGAGACCTTCTCAATCCCGGGTTTTGTCAACGATCCGGTCGGCGACACCCAAGCTAGTAGGGCACCCGGGGTACTGCATAAATATCCCGGGCGAGTGCTGCTTATCGCCACGGGGGCCTGCGCAATCCACTGTCGCTACTGCTTCCGGCGCGAATTCCCGTACCTTGAGAACCAACTGAACCCGACCCGGCAAGAGCAAGCTCTGGCTTACATTCGCAAAGACCCATCGATCAAGGAGGTGATCCTAAGCGGCGGTGATCCTCTGATGCTGAAAGATGCGCGCCTTGAGAACCTAATCTTAGCTTTAGCCGAGATTCCTCATCTCCAAAGGCTGCGCATCCACAGCCGCCTGCCAATTGTCTTACCCAGCCGGATTACTGACGGACTGGTGCAAACTTTGACTGCGACTCGCCTGACCTGCGTGATGGTAGTCCATGCTAATCATGCCAATGAGATCAACAGCGAGGTGACGGAGGCTATCTCTAAGCTTCGTCAACGAGCCATTTTGGTGTTGAACCAAAGCACCCTGCTCAAGGGTATCAACGACAGCATCGAGGCGCTTGTTGCTTTACAAGAGACCGCTTTTGCCGCTGGCATCCTGCCTTATTATCTGCACCTGCTCGACCGCGCTCGGGGAACAGCTCACTTTGAAGTTCCCGAAACCGAGGCCAGGATGCTCTATGAGCACTTGCGCCGTCGTCTGCCTGGTTATTTGGTTCCCCGCTTGGCCCGCGAGCAAGCCAAAGCTCAGTACAAGATCTGGCTTTAATCCGGTTTTATTTAAGCAAGTTGCTTGACGATTGACTTATTCGTTAAGGAAAAATACGAAATAAGCCTTAGGTTAGATAGAGAAACTCAAAAGCCTCCTAGTGGCAACTGTCTCTCTTCATGATCTCCAACTAAAATTTTTAAGCTCAGCGATTGCCCCAAGCTTTGTGTGCCCGATTCTGAAGGGGTTGAATTTTTTATCCAATTTAGATATAAAAGCTTTGTGCATCAAGCACAGTGACTTTATAAACTTAAGACGACGAGGAGGAAACCATGAAAAAAGTTCTTGCCGTTCTGGCGGTCGTATTGACAACCTTGAGCTTGGTTGGCTGTGGCAACTCGCCCGATGGCGACAAACAGCGCCTCTCCAGCACTACCGTTTCCCCCAAAGTTTTAGCCTGAAACCAAAGTATTTGATTTTGACTCTATAAAAAATTCCTGTACCTTTTCGACCCGGGCGTGACCCGGGTTTTTTGCATTTACCCCCGGCCTGTCGATAGCGTCATATGTAAAGACCAATAGAGGAACGCTCCGTTGAATACCGGTCGCTTTCTCCATCGTCTTGAGCAACTGGCCCGCAAGCCATGCTCTCTGTATGGGGGGCTGATTGGCCTAGAGAAAGAAAGTCTACGTCTTACTACCGCTGGCCGCATCGCTCAGACTCCTCACCCGAAGGCTTTGGGTTCACCCCTTACCCATCCCTATATCACCACCGATTACTCTGAGGCGCTTTTAGAGTTTATCACTCCACCATGCGCCGATGGCCTGGCAACTTTGGCATTCCTTGATGAAATTCACCGCTTTGTCTGTTCCCACCTCCAATCCCAAGAGGCGCTTCTAGCCACTAGCATGCCCATAGGCTTTAAGGGGGACGAGGACATTCCCATCGCCTGCTATGGTCTCTCCAACATCGGCCGGATGAAGTACGTCTATCGGGTGGGATTAAGTTATCGTTATGGCCGAGCTATGCAGGCTATCGCTGGTATTCACTACAACTATTCTGTTGCTGAGAGCTTGTGGCCAATTTTACAAGAGGCTCTGGAAGATGACCGCCCTCTCCAAGAATTTAAGTCCGCAGCCTATTTTGGTTTGATCCGCAATCTCAAACGTTACGGTTGGCTTTTGCTTTACCTCTTCGGTGCCTCGCCGGTGGTAAGCCGGCCTTTTCTAGAGTGCCGTGGAGAGATTCCAGCTGGATTTGTCCAACCAGCTCCGGATACTTACGGTCTGCCTTATGCCACTTCCCTCAGGATGAGCGACATAGGCTATAAAAATCCAGCCCAAGCCGATTTACACATTTCTTGCAACACTTTGGAAGAGTACACATCCGATCTATGCCGGGCTATAGAGACCCCTTTTCCCCCATATCAGGCTATCGGGGTTAAAGTCGATGGGGACTATCGCCAACTGAACGCCAACGTATTGCAAATCGAAAACGAGTACTACAGCATCGTGCGCCCCAAGCAGGTAGCTGAACGGGATGAGCGGCCAACAGTAGCCCTGCGGCGGCGAGGAGTAAGATACATCGAAGTACGAGCCTTAGACCTTAATCCGTATGAGCCACTGGGAATTGATCGCCACGAGATCCATTTCCTAGAAGCATTTCTTCTATACTGTCTGCTGCAAGATAGCCCGCCCCACACTTTGGCCGAAACCCAAACGATGGCGGCCAATCTACTCGCCACTGCCCAGCGTGGGCGCGACCCTAAATTAACCCTAATCCGCGCCGGCCAAGCTGTGTCCTTACGAGAGTGGGCAGAGGAGTTTTGCACCGCGCTCTCCCCTTTGTGCCAACTGCTCGACGCTGCTTGTCCCGGAAAACCCTACCAGACCAGTTTGGAGTTGTGCCGAGAACGGATATTGAACCCGAACTTGACCCCTTCAGCCAAGATATGGGCTCAGCTGAGCGCTCGGAAAATTTCTTTTGCCGACTTTGCCTTGGAAAAATCGCTCGAGCATACGCGCTATTTCCGCCAACGCCCGTTACCAGAGGAGCGCTTGGCCTGGTTCACTAAACTCTCTGTGCAGTCTATTCGAGAGCAAGAGCGAATCGAAGCCGAAGACGTTCTCAGTTTTGACGAATTTCTAAAACGTTATTTCAAGCAAACTTGTCAAATAGAGAAATGAGTTTTGACCTGGAACTTTGGCAAAAGCAGCTGGCCGGCCAAAAACCGCGTGCTATCGTAAAAGCCGCCTTCGAGCACTTTGCGAACATCGCCATTGCCTTCAGCGGGGCAGAAGACGTGGTTTTGATCGACATAGCGAGTAAGCTGTGCGCGAAGGTGCCCGTATTCACTCTAGACACCGGTCGCTTGCACCCTGAGACATACCGCTTCCTTGAGCGAGTGCGCGAGCGCTATCCCATCGAACTGGACGTTTTGTACCCAGATGCGGAGGAAATCCGCGATCTAGTTCGACGCAAGGGACTGTTTAGCTTTTACCGCGACGGCCATCAAGAATGCTGCCAGATCCGCAAAGTCAACCCGCTGCGGCGCAAGCTGGCTACTCTGGATGCCTGGATCACTGGTCAGCGCCGCGATCAAAATCCGCAAACCCGCCAAAACTTAATGGAAGTGGAGTTAGATCAAACTTTTGAAGGCCGAAGCGGCAAATTGGTCAAATTCAATCCTTTGGCTAACTGGACCTCAGCCCAAGTTTGGGACTACATTGAAACTTTCCAGGTCCCATTCAATGAACTGCACCGGCTCGGCTTTCGCAGCATCGGCTGTGAACCTTGCACCCGGCCGATTCTCCCTCACCAGCACGAGCGCGAAGGACGGTGGTGGTGGGAAGACTCCGCAAAAAAAGAGTGCGGCATCCACCGCAAATCGGCTCAATAGCAAGGCAGAGCAATTCCCTCGAACAGAGCATCGACCTCACGCTGGTCGCGCAGCTTCAGTGCCTGCTCCACCCGAGCCCGGGTCAAATGGGGTGCAAACAGCTCGATGAAATCATAAATGAATCTGCGCACGAACGTGTCCCGACGCAGGCCAATTTTAGTCACGCTGGGACCAAACAAGTGGCCGGCCTCCAGTGCCACTAAATCCTGGTCGGCTTTCGGATCGTAAGCCATTTTGGCGACGATGCCAACGCCCAAGCCTAGCCGCACATAGGTTTTGATCACATCGGCGTCCACAGCTGTGAGCGCCAAGCGCGGTTGTAGTCCGTGCTGAGAGAAGGCCTCATCGAGCTTGGAACGACCAGTAAAGCCAAACACATACGTCACTAGCGGCCACTGAGCGACGTCCTGCAAAGTCAAAGGCTGTTTCTCCGTCAAAGGATGCCCCGCGGGAACCAGAACGCAGCGGTTCCATCGATAGCAAGGAAGCATGACCAAGTTTTCAAATAACTCCAAGGCCTCAGTAGCAATAGCTAGATCGACTGCCCCGCGGGCAGCCAGATCTGAAATCTGCAAAGGAGTGCCCTGGTGTATGGTCAAAGTGACCCGCGGATAACGGGCCATGAACTGTTTGACCACTGGCGGTAATGCATAGCGCGCTTGAGTATGGGTTGTGGCGATCGCCAGGGTGCCGCATTGCTCGTCGCGGTACTCCTCCGCAATCCGTCGGATGTTTTCAGCTTTGTGCAGGATTTCCCCAGCCAGCTCTACGATCAGCTTGCCCGGCGGCGTCATCTCGGTGAGCTGCTTGCCGTTGCGAACAAAAAGCGGAACGCCTAATTCCTCCTCGAGCTGGCGGACCTGCTTGCTGATCCCAGGCTGAGAGGTAAATAGACTTTCGGCCGTCGCCGAGACGTTCAGCTCGTGATGAGCGATCTCCCAAATATATCGCAACTGCTGAAGCTTCATTTCTAAATCATCTTTAAATATTCTTTTTAATTATACTGCTACAAGACCATAAAACAGTGACGCGTTTTAGGCGTTACGAGTGTATAATTTTAAAAGTTCATTAATTTCTTAAACTGTATTATGGCGTTCGTTGTCACCGAAAATTGCATCAACTGTAAATACACCGACTGCGTGGATGTATGCCCGGTTGATTGTTTTCGCGAGGGGCCCAATATGCTTGTGATCGATCCAGACGAGTGTATAGACTGCACCCTATGCGAGCCGGAATGCCCCGTTAATGCGATCTACTCTGAGGACGAAGTCCCAGAAGATCAAAAGGTATTCATCCAGCTCAATGCCGAACTGGCGAAAAAATGGCCGGTGATTACCGAAGTCAAAAGTCCGCTGCCAGAGGCCGACGCCTGGAACGGCAAGCCAGATAAGATCAAGCTTTTGCAAAAAGAATGGTGAGCTTACGCATACCGCCAGTACAAGTTCCCCGCTGAAATAGGGATGCAGGCAATGCGCAACGCTTCGCAGCGCAACTTGCCCGCAGAAGGTTTATACCTATTACAGTCTGGCCACTACTGCCTTGACTTGGGTGTAGAGTTCCAAAACCTCGCGCCCCATCTCGCGTCCCCAACCGGACTGCTTGTAGCCGCCAAACGGCAAGGCCGCATCGAAAACGTTATAGCAGTTGATCCACACCGTGCCCGCCTTGAGAGCATGAGCTACTTTATGAGCTTTGCTGACATCGCGAGTCCACACCGCTGCCGCCAAGCCATAAATCGAATCGTTGGCTGCCTGTCCCACTTCGTCGATGTCTTTAAACGGTACAGCGCATACCACCGGGCCAAAGATCTCCTCACGCATGACCTTCATCTCCGAGCGCGTGTTCACCAATACCGTGGGCTCGACAAAATACCCTCGCTCTCCCCAGCGGCGTCCACCCACCACGGCTTTGGCGCCTTCGACTAAACCCGATTCCAAATAGCCTAAGACTTTGCTCTGCTGCTCGTCTGAGACCAGAGGTCCCATCTCGGTGGTTGGATCCATCCCCGGGCCGAGCTTGATTTTCTTAGCCTCCTCGGCTACCCCTTCCACCACGCGGTCAAACAGCTTATGCTCCACATATAGCCTGGAACCAGCGCAACAGCATTGGCCATGGTTGAAGAAGATAGCGTTGGCCGCTCCCGGAATGCTCAGCTCGGGATCGGCGTCCTGAAAAACGATATTAGGGGACTTACCGCCCAGTTCCAGCGAGACTTTTTTGAGGTTTCCAGCCGCCGCTTGGACAATGAGCTTGCCCACTTCGGTGGAACCGGTAAAAGCTACTTTATCCACGTCTGGGTGGGCCGCCAAAGCCGCTCCGGCCGGCTCGCCGAAGCCGGTAACGATGTTGACCACCCCTTTCGGAAAACCGGCCTCGCAGATCAGCTCTCCAAGCCGCAACGCCGACAGCGGGGTCTGTTCGGCTGGTTTAAGCACCACCGTGCAGCCGGTCGCCAAAGCCGGCCCGAGCTTCCAGGCCGCCATCAACAGCGGAAAGTTCCAAGGAATAATCTGCCCGACTACGCCTACGGGTTCGCGCCGCGTATAGGCCAAGTATTGTTCCCCGGGAATTGAGAGATCGATCGTCGAACCCTCAATCTTGGTGGCCCAACCGGCCATGTAGCGCAAAAGGTCTATCGCCATCGGGACGTCAGCCACACGCGCCACCGCGACCGGCTTCCCATTGTCCAGCGACTCCAGCTCGGCAAACTCCTCAGCGTGGTCTTCTACTAGATCAGCCAGTTTCCAGAGCAGCCGCCCGCGCTCGGAAGGAGTGAGCTTACGCCAAGGGCCTTCCTCAAACGCCCGCCTCGCCGCCGCCACCGCTCGGTCGATGTCTTCCTTGCTTCCTTCCGGCACATGAGCCAACACTTCGCCAGTGGCTGGGTTGTAGGTAGGGAAAGTTTTACCCGAAACTGCCTCCACCCATTGGCCATCGATCAACAGCCTGTGCTTTTGGGCAATAAACGAGCTTACCTTAGGATCGATCGCGATCTCACCCGCTGCGCCCATAAAACCCTCCTGAGGATGATTAACATGGGCTAAATTCTATCACAGCGGCAAGGTGCCTCCCTCAGACAAAAACGCCCGCACAGAGCGGGCGTTGACTGTCAAAAATTCTGACACTTTAGGCGCTAAACTTGCGGCGCCAGGCAAGCCCGGCAAGACCTAGGCCCAGAAGCGACAAAGTGGCCGGTTCGGGGACGCCTCCTGGCTCTCTGGCCCCCAGGGTGATGTTATCCAAATCTACATCCCAGCCAAAAATACCGCTGCCACCTATAAATCCGACGGATTTAGCTAATCCGCTAAAGGGGATTGCAGCGAATTTCCAACAATAGGCAGGATCTGGATTTGGATCTCCAGAACAAGTCAAACCTGAATGATCCAGAGTAGTACTCGCCAGAAGATTACCAGTCCCGCCAGTCGCATCGTAAATGTTTACCGCCAGGCCAACACCTGCATAATAAAAAGACAATTCACCGCTAAAACCGCTCGGTACGTTTATAAAAATATTTTTAACCTCCCCCTCAGAAGCCAAAACTGTATTCGGTGAGGGTTCATTGGCAAAACTTCCAGTTCCGCCTGCATCAAAATCTATAAGTGCAAGAGCATCGGAACCAAAGGTGATGTCAAAAT
>JAOAHI010000004.1 GCA_026415315.1 Methylohalobius sp. | reverse complement strand
CCCTCTTTGTGATCAAGCAAAAAGGAACGCTGGTCAAAACAACTTACCCGGTATCTCGATTACTTGTCCCTGAATTCCGGACGCCTCATCAGAAGCCAAGAACGTTACCACCCTAGCGACTTCCTCGCGCTTGACCCATTTGGCCAAATCTTCTGAAGTCGGTTTCATCGATTCGATGTTGTCCCGGGTATCAACCAAGCCAGGGGCGACCGCATTGACTCGGATGTTGTGCTTTCGCCCTTCGATGGCGAAGGTGCGCGTGAGCGCCTCGATGCCTGCTTTGGCGCAGTTGTAGGCAACCATCCGTGCGTGAGCTAAGCCTGCGCGGGCGAAGTTAAGAATCACTCCGCCTCCTTGATCTTGCATCGTTTTAAACACCGCCTTAGAACATAAAAACGCAGTAAGCAAGTTGTTGTTCAATTCCGTATTCCAATCCTCAAGGCTGTGCTCAGCAGCCGGTTTGACCCGGCTCAATCCTCCAGCCAAGTTCACTAGGATGTCGATCCGGCCGAAGCGGGTTTTAGCTTGTTGAATCAAGTTTTCGACTTGGGACGCTTGAGTCAAGTCGGCGACCACGGTCAATACCTCCGCCCCTAACGCTTGCACCTCTTTAGCGCGAGCTTCAAGGTTGGAAGCATTGCGTGCCGAGAGCACCAGTCTTGCCCCCTCGCGGGCAAATTCCTGAGCCACGGCCTGGCCGATCTGACCATCGCGGCTAACGCCGGTGATGATTGCGATTTTGGCCTGGAGTTTCATAGTTACCTCCTCGTGCGATTACGCTCAGCAAATTAGATTCGCTATTGTTGCTTTTGTTCTTCTTTATTGTGACGGCTTATTGCTTCTTCGACTTAGGAATTTCGCTGTGGCAAAAAAGCGATTTTTCAATTTGCGGCTTAAAAATGCAAAACCTGCCCTGCCTTGGTGCAAAGATATAAAGAACGCAGACGGTCTATAGCCTAAGCAAAGGTTGGCATGAATAGTGCTTAAAATTCAATATGTCCCTTATCGCAACCACCTGCCCATACTGCGGTGTCGGCTGTGGTGTTCAGATCACTGCGGGTGAAGGTTTTAATGCCAGCGGCGATTGCTCCCATCCTGCCAACTTGGGGCGCCTATGCAGCAAAGGCTATGCATTAGCTGAAACTCTAGAGCTGCCAGGGCGCCTGCTTTATCCCCAAATCGGCGGGCAGACCGCGTCGTGGCATCAAGCCATTCACACGGTGGCCGAAAGGTTAAAACGCACCCTTTCCCGCCACGGCCCCGACAGCATCGCTTTTTATGTCTCCGGCCAATTGCTGACAGAAGACTACTATGTGGCCAACAAGCTGATGAAGGGCTTTCTTGGCAGCGCCAACATCGATACTAACTCGCGCTTGTGCATGGCTTCGGCGGTGGCGGCGCACAAGCGTGCCTTTGGTGAGGACGTGGTGCCGACTTGTTACGAAGACTTAGAATTAGCGGAGATGGTGGTCGTGGTTGGCAGCAATCTAGCCTGGTGTCATCCGGTGCTGTTTCGCCGCCTGCAGCAAGCCAATCCCTATCTGGTCGTCATCGACCCACGCCGTACCTACACCGCGGCCAGCGCTTCTTTGCATCTGCCTGTGACTCCCGGCAGCGATGCCATTCTGTTCAATGGCTTGTTGCTCTATCTGTACGAGCACAACGTCGTCGATGGGCAGTTTGTCGAACAACACACGCGCGGCTTGAAAGAAGCTTTAGAAGCCGCCAAAGCCACGGCGCCGAATATATCCTCTGTGGCCTCAGCTTGTGGTTTGGCTGAGGGTGCGGTGCGAACTTTCTATCGCCAGTTTGCTGCGAGCTCCCGTGTCGTGAGTCTGTACTCGCAAGGGCTTAACCAATCTTCCAGCGGTACCGACAAGATCAACGCGTTGATCAACTGCCACCTCATCACCGGCCGCATCGGCCGCGAAGGTTGTGGGCCTTTGTCCTTGACTGGCCAACCCAATGCTATGGGCGGGCGGGAAGTCGGCGCTTTGGCCAATCAGTTGGCCGCGCATATGGAACTGGATAACCCAGACGAGCTAGAGAAGGTGCAAAGGTTTTGGAAGACTCCTGCTGTTGCCCAACGCCCCGGGCTGAAAGCCGTCGAATTATTTGAGGCTATTGGCCAAGGCCGGATCCGCGCGCTGTGGATCATGGCGACGAATCCGGCCGTCAGCCTGCCAGAAGCCGAAACAGTCCGGCATGCCCTAGAAAAATGTGAATTCCTCGTCGTCTCCGACTGCGTGGCCACGACGGACACGGCTAGGTTTGCGGATGTATTGCTTCCGGCAGCGGCTTGGAGCGAAAAGGCCGGCACTGTGACCAACTCAGTGCGCCTGATCTCGCGTCAGCGCTCGTTTCGGGCAGCACCCGGTGCGGCCAAACCGGATTGGTGGATTTTGTGCCAAGTTGCCCGCGCCATGGGCTTTGGCCATGCTTTTGCCTATGCCTCGCCAGTGGAGATCTTTCGCGAGCACGCTGCTTTGTCGGGCTTAAATCAAGGTCGCCGCTTGTTCGATTTAAGCGCTTTGGCTACCTTAACGCAAAGCCACTACGACACCTTAGCTCCCACACCTTGGCCGGTAACGGCCGAGCACCCGGCTGGGACCAAGCGCCTGTTCCAAAATCGCCGCTTTCCCACCGCCGATGGCAAAGCGCGCTTTGTCGCAGTCTGGCCCCGAGGGCCGGTCAACAAACCGACCTCCGCTTATCCGCTCGTGCTCAACACCGGCCGGGTGCGCGACCACTGGCACACTTTGACGCGCACCGGCGCTTCGCCCACTCTTTGCCGGCACGATCCAGAACCTTACGTTGAACTTAACCCCCATGATGCGCTCGCTTTTGGCTTAAAAGAGGGAGGATTGGCACAAATCACTGGCCTCACCCAGCGCCGGATCATCGCTCGAGTGCGGGTGTCGGCTAACCAGCGGCGCGGTAGTGTCTTTGTTCCCATGCACTGGAACGGCGCGTTTGCCAAAAGCGCCTGGGTCAACGACCTCGTGCCGGCGATCACCGACCCGATTTCCGGCCAACCGGAATTCAAACACGCGCCGGTGCAAGTCACACCGCTTGTGTGCGCGTGGTATGGGTTCGTGCTTTGCCGCGACAAGCTGGAAGTAGCTCGATGGCCACTGGAATATTGGACGTGCCTGCGGGCGGATTTTGGTATCTGGCGCTACGAGCTAGCCGGCAATCAGCACATCGCTTGGCAAGACTTATTGGGTCCGGGGGCGTGGATCGAGTACCGCGACGGCTTTAAAGGTTGGTATCGCGCTGCCTTGGTGCGCCGCGGGCGCCTGCATGCCTATCTTTGCCTGGCTCAAGATCCAAGCCTTCCGGCGCGTGCCCCCATTGTCGCTTTATTTCATTTAGCCCAGCTCGATTCACCGGCGCAAGCGATCGCAGTTGCACCTTATCCCGCCACCTGCGAGCGCACGGTGTGCGCTTGCTTTAACGTTAGCGAAGCCAGCGTACGCCAAGTATTGGCGGAGTCAGGGAATCTGCAAGCCGTAGGCGAACGCTTGGGAGCTGGCCGCAAATGCGGCGTCTGCTTGCCAGAACTGGAAGAGTTGATCACACAAACAAGTGTCCAACGCCGCTGATTGCAGCTTGACCGCCGATGCGCATTTCCAGGCGGTCTTGGCCTTTATGGTCCATTTCCAGGTATAACAAGCTGCGCCGGCTCTCTTTGCTGCCGCGTTCTACGGTGAAGGCATAGGTTCCATGGCGCAACTCGGGAAAAGAGGCCAAATAGGCGCAAAACGCCGGTATTGCCTCCCCAATGGGGGGATCGTCTTTGGGGCCTATGTCCGGTCCGACCAGACGGGCGTGAAAATCGGCCTCTGGCGCTTGGGTACGGGCGCTAAATAGCAGGATTTCCTGAGCTGCAGTCATCGGCGCGGCCGACCCAGCCCAAGCTGAATAGTCAAAGCGCGCTTGACGTACCAGTTGTTGCGATTTCAGAGGCACGATTAAAAACGGCCGACCACAGGCGGCGATTTTGGGATAATACCGCTTGATCTCGAAATGCAAGGTCTTTAACCCCAACATCGCCGCCAGCTCTTCTATTGGTGGGGCAAACGCCTCCACGATGGGATAGGCGGTCAATGTCAAAGCGACCCGTTCTAACTGGCCTTCCCGATGTAAAAAGCGCAGCAACACTTTTCCTTCCTTGGTCTCGATCCACGTCTCTTCCTGCGTTCCTAACCGGGCTAGCACAAACCCGGCCGCAACCAAGCCCTGAGCAGCGAACGGCAATTCGCGGTGCGGAGTAAAAAAGCGCGCTTTGTATCCCCCTTCGGCCGGAGCAAGAAACACGCTCAGCGGTAGGTTGATCTCCGAAGCTAAAATCTGTTTTTTCTCGTCGCTTAGGGCATCTGCTGCGGGAAAGACCGCCACCTGTGCCCCGTCGAACGGCTGGTCGGTAAAAGCATCGGCGATGTAAAACGCAAGCTCGGTCATTTGCTCACTCCTACCTCCACCCAATCGTGGACGATCCGCACCGGATAGGTAGGCACAGCCACCTGGCCATCCTCCAAGCAACGGCCGGTTTTTAAGCTAAAGTGTTGCTTGTAGATCGGCGAGGCGACCACGGGTTCTCCGCCTAGGCTGCCGGTCAACCCCCGCGCGAGCACATTGGCCCCGCTGAACGGGTCGAAGTTGCTTATAGCGTACACCTGATCGATTCTAGGGAGATAAAAGATCGCCACTTGCTCGCCTTCGACCAAAGCGCACACCCCCGCATCCGGCTCCAGGTCTTTCAACGTACAGACGCGGATCCAAACGGTGGGCTCGGTCACGAAGCTGCCTCCAGTTCAAGCGGAATTTCCTTAAGGCGCTTTTTCTCCTCTAAAGTGGCCGGCCTGATCTGGCCCCGCTCTGTGACAAAAACTACGTTATCGTCGGTTGCATCGCTGTTGACGAAGAAGCGGAACCGCTTTCGCAAGATTTCTTCGTTTTCGAGAGTTTTTTTCCACTCGCACTCATAGCTGGCGATGATGCGTTGCATCTGCTGCTCTAGCTCAGCGCAAATGCCCAACTTGTCTTCGATAATTACTTCGCGCAGGTACTCTAAGCCGCCTTCGAGGTTCTCCAGCCATACCGCAGTGCGTTGCAGGCGATCGGCGGTGCGCACATAGAACATCAAAAAACGGTCGATGTACTGGATCAGGGTGTCGGTATCCAAGTCGGTGGCGAACAAGTCGGCGTGGCGCGGCTTCATGCCCCCGTTGCCGCATACGTACAGGTTCCAACCCTTGTCGGTGGCGATCACGCCTACGTCTTTGCCCTGGGCTTCGGCGCACTCGCGGGTACAACCGGAGACGGCCATTTTAATTTTGTGGGGAGCACGCAGGCCCTTGTAACGGTTCTCGAGCAGGATCGCCAAGCCTACGCTATCTTGGACCCCATAGCGGCACCAGGTCGAACCCACACAGGATTTGACTGTGCGCAAAGCTTTGGCATACGCGTGGCCGGATTCAAAACCGGCTTCCACCAAGTCTTTCCAAATCAAAGGAAGTTGCTCTAGCCGTGCGCCGAACAGATCGATCCGCTGAGCGCCGGTGATTTTGGTATACAGTCCGTATTTTTTCGCCACCTCGCCCAAAATGATGAGCTTGTCGGGGGTAATCTCACCGCCGGGAATGCGGGGCACGACCGAATACGTGCCGTCTTTTTGCATATTGGCTAGACGAAAGTCGTTGGTGTCTTGGAGCTTAAAGTGCCTGTCCGAGAGCACGTATTCGTTCCAATAGGAAGCCAAAATCGAGGCTACCGCTGGCTTGCACACGTCACAGCCTAGCCCTTGTCCGTGCTTAGTTAAAAGCTCGTCGAAGGTGTGAATCTCTTCGGTGCGAATGATGTGGTAAAGCTCTTGGCGGCTGTAGGGAAAATGCTCGCACAGGTCTTTTTTCACCTGTACTCCACGCTTTTTGAGCTCCGCTTCTACTACCGATTTGAGCAGCCCAGCGCAGCCGCCGCAGCCGGTGGAAGCCCGGGTCGTTGCCTTGATGTCGGCCAATGCCTCCACGCCCTGGTCGATCAGTTCGAGGATGCGTTCTTTGCTGACGTTATGGCAAGAACAAATGGTAGCACTGGCGGGAAGCGCGTCCGGCCCAAGCCCGCCGGACTTCCCGTGCAGAGCGGGTAAGATGAGGCTTTCCGGTTGTTGGGGAAGGTCTAGGCCGCTACGATAATACTGCAACAGCGCATCGTATGGTTCGGTATCTCCCACCAGCACTGCCCCGAGCAGCTTTTGACCATCGCTGCTGACGATTAGGCGCTTGTATATCCCGCTGCATTCATTCTTATAAACAAAGTCTCGAGCCCCCGGAGTGCGCCCGTGGGAATCGCCAATAGCGCCTACCTCTACTCCCATCAGCTTGAGTTTGGTGGAGAGATCGGCGCCAGCGAAATAGGTAGTTTGGCCATTTAAGTGGCCGACCAGCACTTTGGCCATGTGATAGCCCGGCGCCACTAGGCCAAAGATCTGATTGTTCCATAAAGCGCACTCGCCTATAGCGTAAATCTCAGGATCGGAAGTTCGCAGGCAATCATCCACCACGATGCCACCGCGCGGGCCCACTTCGAGCCCCGCTTTGCGGGCCAACTCATCCCGGGGGCGAATGCCGGCCGAAAAGACCACCAGGTCGGCCTCCAAACAGTCGCCGTCGGCGAACTCCAAACGGTGGCGGTAAAAACTTCCCTCAGCGATAGCTTGGGTGTTCTTGCTGGCATGCACGATTAGCCCCAAGGCCTCCACTTTACGCCGCAGCATGGCGCCGCCCTCTTCGTCCAGTTGCACCGCCATCAGGCGCGGGGCGAACTCTACGACGTGGGTCTCTAAGCCCAAATCCATAAGCGCCTTGGCTGCCTCCAGCCCAAGCAATCCGCCACCGATGACTACCCCGCGGCGGCTGATTGCGGCCTCTGCGATAATGGCTTCCAGGTCTTCAAGGGTGCGATAGACTAAACACGCTGGTCGGTCATGGCCGGGAATGGGCGGAACGAAGGGATAAGAACCGGTAGCCAACACCAACAGATCGTAGGATTCCGCGCGGCCGTGCTGCGAATAGACTGTTTTTCTAGAGCGGTCGATCTCGATCACCCTCTCCCCAAGGTATAAGGTGACCTGGTGACTTCGATAGAAGTCTAGGTTAGTCAGCGCCAGATCATTGGGATTGCGGGTGGCAAAATACGAGGTTAGGTGTACCCGGTCATACGCGGGGCGCGGCTCCTCACCAAAAACTACCAACTCAAACTCATTCCGGCATGGAGACTGTACCAACGCCTCGATGAAATGATGACCCACCATGCCGTTGCCGATTACAACGAGTTTTTTGCGCTGCATACCAAGCGTCATCAGTAATCTTGAATTAATCTTGAGTTCTTTTAGGCAAAAGTCGCGCCACATTTAAAGCCCACATTAGCCCAGCTTAACCGGGTTAAAACCTGCTCAGAGATGGTGCTCCTTGCCCCAAGATGAATATCGGCATGCAACAAATTGCCTAAAACCCAGTGAGTCAACCGAGCATGCTAGGATATGCGCCAAATTCTGCTCATAGCTCCTCCTGAACGCCTCTTCGCTTGGCAAGAAGCCTTAAAAAATGCGATCGACTTTCGCATCGGTGCCTATTTGCCCGATACGAAAGCGCTCTGTGTCCAAGCAGTGCCAGCGGAAAGCGATGTCGTCCTTAGAGTGGAGCCACTGTGGTCGTCGGCCGCTTTTCCAAAGAGCTCATCCTGCCTGCCATCAAGACGGCTAGCTTAAGATTTGGCGAAATCGTACATCTTAAACGCGAACTGACCCAACTGCGCCGGCGAGGGTCTGAGCGCAAACTGGTCGAAAAGGCTGGAGATTTATTGATAGTTCAAGGCTTAAGTGAAGAAGAAGCATTCAGTTCATTGCGCAACACAGCCATGAACTCCAGGTTAAAGTTGGTTGAGATGGCCAAGAGATTGGTAGAACACGGGGAAATCACTCGATAAATGCTGTGTGATGGCGCAGGATGACCCAAATTGGGTCGGCTTTCGCGCATGGGATCCAATTCAGATAAGGAGGGCAATTGTTTTTGCGTACCTTAAGCGTCTTTGCAGGCCAAAAGCGCTGAAAGCTTTGCTTGTCCAGGGCAAGTTCTTACTCACGTTTGTATCGCTTCGGAATAGCGAGTGGCCTTAATTAATATGGTTGATATTCTCAGAGAGGCATGTGGCCTTTAGGTTTCGTCCCTCACGCTCTTGCTTCCTGTTGTCCTCTTCTTATTTACGGGCAATTGTGCACTTGATTTGGGCAAATCATCAAAAATAGTCACAGAAGCCCTAGTTGTTTAACTGTGGCACGAAACATGCTTGTTAACCTTTAGGACAACGGCGTCCATGATCCCAAGCGATCGAGTTGGGATGCGAGGCGTCTTTTCATTTACCAGCAAGTAAGTAAAGGGGGAAAGCGATGGGGTTTTTGAGAGCTTTGTTTGTTCTGGTAGGTGGGCTTTTGCTTTCGGCGGTCAGTTTGGCCGAGCTTGGCCCTCCAGAGAAGGAGGAATTGAAGTTAGGCTTCATCAAGCTCACCGACATGGCCCCATTGGCCATTGCCTATGAAAAAGGCTTTTTCGAAGACGAAGGCCTATACGTGACGCTAGAGGCGCAGTCCAACTGGAAGGTGTTGCTCGATGGGGTAATTGAGGGACGCTTGGATGGGGCCCACATGCTTTTTGCCCAGCCCTTGGCGACGGCCATCGGCTATGGGACCCAAGCTGATCTCGTTGTTCCTCTTACCCTCGATTTAAACGGCAGTGCAATTACGGTTTCCAATGCCATCTGGCAAGAGATGAAGCCGTTTATCCCCAAGCAAGCCGATGGCAAACCTCAACACCCCATTCACGCCAAAGCGCTCAAACCCATCTTGGAAAAGCGCCGCGCTCAAGGAAAATCTCTTAGCTTCGGGATGGTTTTCCCCGTTTCCACGCACAATTACGAGCTGCGGTATTGGCTTGCTGCCGGCGGCGTGCACCCGGGGTACTACGCCCCCCACAAAGGCGATACTTCCGGGACGTTGAAAGCGGAGGTATTGCTATCAGTCACCCCCCCGCCGCAGATGCCGGCCACCCTGGCGGCCGGCACCATCGACGGCTACTGTGTGGGCGAGCCCTGGAACCAGCAGGCGGTGTTTAAGGGGATAGGCGTGCCGGTTGTCACCAATTACGAGATCGCGCGCCACATTCCAGACAAGGCCTTTGCGCTGACCCAACAGTTCGTCGATCTTTATCCCAACACCGCCGTGCGCATCGTCAAGGCCTTGATTCGGGCAGGAAAGTGGCTAGATGAGCCACAAAACCGGCCCGAGGCGGTCAAGATCCTATCTCAACCCAATTACGTGGGAGCCGATTACGAGGTGATCGCTAATTCTATGACGGGCACTTTTGAATTCGAAAAGGGCGATAAGCGCTCGCTTCCTGACTTTAACGTGTTCTTTCGCTACCACGCCACTTACCCGTATTACTCGGATGCGATCTGGTACCTCACTCAGATGCGGCGCTGGGGGCAGATTCCCGAATACAAGCCCGATGAGTGGTATTTTCAAATCGCCAAAAAGGTCTATCGGCCCGACATCTACCAAAAAGCGGCGGAGGCGCTGATTGCCGAGGGCAAGATGAAACCTTCGGATTTCCCCGATTTTGCCAAAGAAACGGGGTTCAAACCGCCTCAGAGCGAGTTCATCGACGGGGTGGTATTCGACGCCCAACATCCCAACGCTTACCTAGAAAAGTTCGCTATTGGCCTCAAAGGTCAAGACAAAATCTGAACGGAGAGAATGTATGAGTAGCCAAGCGGTTTCTTCCAAACTTAACGCAAAATGGCTTGCCTGGCCAACGCCACAGCAAGCGCTGGAAAAACTGATTGTCCCGTTTCTCTCTATTTTGGCTTTCGTTGGGCTGTGGGCGGCCATCGCGCAAAAGATCCACACGCAGCTTGGAGCTTTTCCTGGGCCCTCCCAAGTATTAGACCAAGCAGCAGCGCTTCTTGAGGAACATATGACTGAACGGCAAAGAGAAAGGGATTTCTATCACAGGCTTAAAGTTCGTCTAGCCCAGGCCCAAGCTGAGGGGGTACCGGCGGCTGAAATCGAACGCTTAAAAGCGCGCAAATACCCAGGCCGCCCTACCTTCGTCGATCAGATTCAAACCAGCCTCAAAACGGTGGCGACCGGCTTTCTCTTAGCCTCTATGCTCGCCATCCCGTTGGGGGTCCTCATCGGCCAAAGTCGTATTTTGTATTTAGCGCTCAACCCCTTGATCCAGGTCTTCCGACCGGTCTCACCGCTCGCCTGGCTACCGCTGGTGACATTGATTGTCTCAGCTCTGTATACCGCAAGCGATCCCGTGTTCTCCAAGGCGTATCTCACCTCGTCTATTACAGTAGCGCTGTGCTGCTTGTGGCCCACTCTGATCAACACCGCGGTTGGAGTTTCCTCGGTCAGCCGAGACTTACTCAATGTAAGCCGAGTGTTGCGCTTAGGCGCTTGGACCAGAACGACCAAGATCGTTTTGCCATGGGCGATCCCCATGATCTTTACCGGACTGCGCATCTCTTTGGGGATAGGCTGGATGGTGCTGATCGCTTCCGAGATGCTGGCCCAGAACCCGGGGCTTGGCAAATTCGTTTGGGACGAGTTCCAAAACGGCAGCTCCGACTCGCTCGCCCGAATTCTCGTGGCTGTGTTCACTATCGGCATCATCGGATTTGGCCTAGACCGTCTGATGCTGCTCTTGCAGAAGAGGGTGAACTGGGACAAACACGCGGTGTTGCGCTAAAGGAGAATCCCTATGAGCTTTTTGATCCTGGACCACATCAGCCAGGAATTTCCAGGCAAGAACGGGCCGATCAAAGTTCTAGACCGGATCCACCTTAAGGTAGAAAAAGGCGAGTTTGTGTCTTTGATCGGTCACTCCGGCTGCGGTAAATCCACCATCCTCAACTTGATTGCGGGCTTTCTCGAACCGACCGAGGGTGGGGTGATCCTGGAAGGTAGGCAGGTAACGGAGCCAGGGCCGGATCGAGCGGTGGTGTTTCAAAACCACGCGCTTTTGCCGTGGCTGTCGGCGTATGCCAACGTTCGCTTGGCAGTAGACCAGGTGTTCAAATATAAATCTAAAGTTTGGCGCCACCGGTGGACTCTCCATAATCTAGACCTCGTTAAGATGTCCCACGCTTTGGATTTGAAGCCAGATGAGCTCTCCGGCGGGATGAAGCAGCGCGTGGGCATCGCGCGCGCCTTGGCCATGGAGCCCAAGGTGCTGCTGTTGGACGAGCCGTTCGGCGCGTTGGATGCGCTCACCCGTGCTCATCTGCAAGACTGCTTGATCGAGATCCAGGCCCGGCTCCAAAACACCGTGATCCTGATCACTCACGACGTGGAAGAGGCGGTGCTGTTGTCCGATCGGGTAGTGATGCTGACTCAAGGTCCAGCTGCTCGGATCGGCCAAGTCTTAGCGATCGATCTGCCGCGCCCGCGCAGTCGCTTAGATCTTGCTGAAAATCCTATCTTTCACCACTACCGGGCCGAAATCGTTCGCTTTTTGCATCAGCGGGAGGAAAAAGACCAAGCCGCTAAGCTGCGCCTGATCGCGTAAGACTCGTTTAGTCACGACGCTTTTTATTACCACAGCTTGGAGGATCGCTATGATTCAAAGGTTAATTTGTGCCGGATTTGGCCTTTTGGGGATGACGTTTGCTGTTCCAGGAAAAAGCCAGGAGCCTTGGAAGCTGGAAACAGATGGCCCTTATGCGACCAAATGGCGCCTGGAGGTGATCGACCGGATCCGCGGTGAATTCGTCGATTGGTTCGATTCCAACACGCGCGAAAGCACCTATAATTTTACCGCCAATAAGTTCCAATTGGGCGTGCGCGTCTTGCATCCCCATTTGGAAGGCTTTGTCCAGTTTCAGGACACGTTTTTGACCGGCCTGCCTAAAAACGGGGTGGGGGTAGGGGCTAATTATTTTCTTAATACGCCCGAGACTACCCAAAACCGGGCTTTCCTGCGCCAAGGCTGGGCTAGAGTGAAATACGGACCTTTCTACCTCCAGGGCGGACGCCAGTTGTATTCGGATTCTAACCAAGGAGCGGCTACCCATCCGGCGCTAAAATGGATCCAAGACTATCGCCTGGCCCAGCGTCTGATCGGTCCGTTCGAATACACTCATGCGGGACGGAGCTTTGACGGCGGCACCTTGGGAATGCTCACCGAGGATTTCGAGATCGCTGGGTTTGCCTTCATGCCAACAGCGGGGGGATTCGAAATCGCCGGCCAAAGCACCCTCACCGACATCCACGTCGCCGGCATTACCTTGAGCCTGCGCGATTCCAAGACCTTCGGCCATACATTAGGCCGGTTGTTTTGGACTTATTACGACGACAACCGAAAGCTCACAGCCGCCGACAACCGGCCGCTCGCCGTGCGCCAGCGAACTCGTTCCGAAGAGATCCGCATCCATACCTTAGGTGCCTCGGCGGCTCGCCTGTGGACTTTGGAGCCAGGGCTGCTGGACGGGCTGGCATATTTCTATGGCCAATTCGGCGACTGGCAAAACCTAGACCATCGCGCCTGGGCGTATGGGGTAGAGGCCGGCTATCAACTGCCGAACACTTGGGGGACGCCCTGGTTTCGAGCCGGAATCAACGTAGGTTCTGGCGACTCCAGCCCCAACGACGGCACCCACAAGACCTTTTTTCAGATGCTGCCCACCGCCTGGCTGTACGCTCAGTTTCCGTTCTACAACATGATGAATAACCAAGACGTATTCGCCCAATTGATTCTCAAGCCGCATCCCATGGTGACGGTGCGCGCCGATTTCCACTGGCTCAAGCTCCACGAGTCCAAAGATCTGGTCTACGCCGGGGCCGGGGCGACCTCCGAGCGGGTGTTTGGCTTTAACGGCTTTCCCAGCGAAGGATCCAGAGAGCTGGCGTATTTGGCGCACGTGATGCTGAGCTTTAAGCCGTTCCCTTTCCTCTGCTTTAACTTTCTGTACGCCCATGCCTTCGGTCAAGAAGCGCTCGACCCCCAGTTCTCAGGAAGACAAGCGAATTACGGCTTCGCCGAGGCGGTTGTTTCGTTTTAAAAATAGGCGCGGCGGCAGCCTTGGGCAAGGCTTTAACTTGCGTTCAAGTGCTAACGGATCACTGTGACGACCTACGAGTTAAAGTTTGATCCGCCGATGCAACGCGGGCCTGAAAATTAGGAAAAGGAATGACGCTTTTGACTGTGATACCGGCGGCTGTGGCTGAGTATTCGTTGTAAGAAAGAACTCGAGAGATGGTCGACCGCGGCGCGTGCTCCTATATCTTCAACAAAGCTGCCGCCTAGATGGCGGATGATCATCAGGGCCTGGATGTTGGCTCTCAGTAGCGTGCGTCGCAACCTAAGCCCGTCAGCGCCAATGTGCAGAGTTGGGATCAGGGATTGGCTTAATTTGCGCCCCGGACACGACTTGAACGTGTGACCTTCCCCTTAGGAGGGGGATGCTCTGTCCTGCTGAGCTACCGGGGCGTAAAAGCATTGTAGCGGTTTGTCCGAGGGTACGCCAGTGTTCCATTGCTCAATAGACGTCCTGCAGATAGCGTTTGGCAGCGGTTAAATTGTTCAAGTACTCTTCAGGGTCTGTCTTGCCGCCTTCTTTGGCAATGATGTCGCGCAATGCTTGGTGCACGTCCTTGGCCATTCGGCTGGCGTCGCCGCATACGTAAAAACAGGCGCCCTCCTCCAGCCAGCTATAAAGCTCTTTGGAGTTTTCCAGCATGCGGTGCTGGACGTAAATTTTCCGCTCTTGGTCGCGAGAGAAGGCCAGATCCAAGCGGGTTAAGAGGCCGTCGCGGTGCATTTGCAAAAGCTCTTCGCCGTAAAGGAAGTCTGTAGCCTGATGCTGGTCGCCGAAGAACAGCCAATTTTTGCCGCGGCAGCCGGTAACTCGCCGCTCTTGAAGAAAGGCACGAAAAGGAGCGAGGCCAGTGCCGGGGCCGACCATGATGATAGGCACATCGCCGTCTTCGGGCAGACGAAAGTATTTGTTAGCCTGAATGTATACCGGCAGGTGCTCGCCTACTTTGGCCCGAGCTAAATAGTTGGAGCAGACCCCTTCGCGGTCGCGGCCGAAGCTATGGTAGCGAACCACGCCGACCAGCAAGTGAGCTTGATTGGGATAAGCTTTGAGGCTAGAGGCAATGGAATACAGGCGGGGCGGAATTTTACGCAACAAGTTGACAAACTCCTGCGCGCTGAGGCCGCGCGGTGGGTATTCTTTGACCAGATCTAAGATCTGTCTGCCCCAAGTGTAGTTGTTATAAGCTTGCTCGTCGTCGAGCAAAGCGCGTAGCGATTCGCTTTCTACTAGTTCAGCGTATTTGGCAATCAATGGCTGGCTCAAGGCAGTGATATCCAACAGATTAGTGAAGGCCTGGCGCAGATTTACCGTTTCCTTGCCGACTTGGACGGATTCCTCGCCGCTCATGTCCAGGGCAGCCAATAGGTCCTCGACGTAAGCTAAGTTATTTTCGGGATAGACCCCCAAAGCGTCGCCTGGCTCGTAATTGAGGTTAGATTGCCCAAGATCGATTTCGATATGGCGGGTCTCCTTCGCCGACCCCTTGCCGTTTAAATTGACGTTGACCATGACCTGAGCCGGGTAAGGGTTGGTTTTACCATAGCCTGCCTTTTTTCCAAGCGGGGCGGCGGCTGCGCTAGGCTGAGCTTGTCCAGCCAGTTCTCTATAAATCTTGAGGACTTGATCCATCCAGGCTTTGGCCGGTTCTTCAAAATCCACATCGGCATCGACCCGCTCTAAGATGCGATTGGCGCCTGCTTTTTGCAGATACTGGTCAAAATCCTTGCCGGTCTGGCAAAAGTACCGGTAGCTGCTGTCGCCTAGAGCAAAGACGGCGTATTTGAGGTTTTCCAGCGGTGGACCAGAGTAGTCTTTAAGATAAGCGTGAAGCTTCTCGGCGGCGAGCGGGGGGTCGCCCTCACCGTGGGTGCTGACGATGACAAACAACAGCTGCTCGCGTTCAAGCTCTTGGGGGTCAAATTCGGCCATGTCGCACAACCGGGCGTTTAAGCCTTCGGCACTGGCCATTTGCATTAAGGTTTCGGCGATCCCTTCGCCGTTGCCAGTATGGGATCCATACAGAATGGTCATAAGGGGTAAGGCAGCGGCAGGTTGCGCCACCGCCTGGGCAACAGGTTGCGCCCCGCTTAAGGCGAAAAAATAGCCACTTAACCAGGCGGCCTGAGTGGGCGAGAGCGGAGCGCGCATTAAGGCGTTTAAGGAAGCCAGTTGCTCTGGGGTCAAAGGGCAGGGAGCGCCTAGCGCCTGCTCTGCAGCAGGACGGGAGATGACCTGACCGTCCTCGCCAATAGGTCCTTCCAACTCAACCTCCAGATGCTTAGAGGCGGGCATACCGGTGCCGGCAGTGTCTTCGTCCATGAATAGGCTGGTAACCGGTCCGTACGCCATAAACGCCAATCCCGAGGTGGAGTCGTCGCCCTTGCGATCCTTGCACAGGACAATGGCTTCGACGTTGCCACGGCGCAGGCGAACTTTGTCGCCTTTTTTTAGGCCCCATTTCGCCATGTCCTGGCGGTTGAGCTCTATGGTCGAAGTTTCCTCGCAGTAGTCCTTTTTCATCTTCCCAGCATTCAAAGACATGCCCTGTTTGCTGGTGCGAACTGGAATTAGAATTAGGCGTTCGGCCATAAAAGTCTCCTTCAAGATTTTTGGAAAGGATAAAAAAATCAAGAATCAGCAGCAACCTAGACAGGTTGAGGTTGCAAAAAAAATGCGTTTTGGTTAAAAAGTCTAACTAGATATAGCACCTTGGTGAGAGGGGCGGCCATGAGCGAGGCGAATACGATCAAGAATGCCGTGTGCACTTTCTGCGGCTGCGTCTGCGACGACATCGAACTGGTCGTCGCTCCCGATGGCAAAAGCATCACCCGTGCAGGCAATGCGTGCGAGTTGGGACGAGCCTGGTTTTTAGAGCACAAGGTGGAAGACTACCCCGTGGCTTTGATCGATGGCCAGGAAACTAGCTTGGAGGAGGCAATCGAAGCAGCTGCCGAAATTTTAGTCAAGGCCAAGTTTCCAGCCGTGTACGGCTTAAGCGACACCACTTGCGAGGCGCAAAAAGAAGCGGTGGCGATCGCCGATTTTCTAAACGGCAACATCGACACGACTACTTCGGTTTGTCACGGCCCATCGGGGATGGCTTTTCAAGGTATCGGCGAGAGCACCGCGAGTCTTGGGGAAATCAAGAACCGGGCGGACTTTATTCTGTACTGGGGCGGTAATCCAGTCGAGGCTCATCCGCGTCATTTTGAGCGCTACTCGTTTAAAGCGGAGGGTAAATATCTGCCGCAAGGGCGTGCGGCGCGCACGGTGGTCGTGGTGGACGTACGCAAGACCAAAAGCGCTCAAGAAGCCGATATTTTTTTGCAGGTCAAGCCAGGGTGCGATTTTGAAGTGCTGTGGGCGCTGCGGGCTTTGGTGCGGGGGCGCTTTGTAGATGCGAGTATCGAGGAGAGGACGGGGATTTCCATGGAGGTCCTCAAAGACTTGGTGGAGCGGATGAAGGCCTGCCGCTTTGGGGTAATCTTCTTCGGTATGGGCCTGAGCATGACGCGGGGCCGTCACTTTAACGTCGCGGCTTTGCTCGCCTTAGCCACTGATCTCAACCAATTTACCCATTTTGTCGCCAATCCAGTGCGTGGCCATGGCAATGTCACTGGCGCCGACAACGTCGTCTCTTGGCAGACGGGCTATCCTTTTGGCGTGAATTTCAACCGCGGTTATCCGCGCTTCAACCCGGGCGAGTTCACCACGGTGGACGTGCTCGCGCGCGGTGAGGCCGATGCGTTGCTGGTGGTGGCTTCAGATCCGGCAGCCAACTTCCCGCGCAAAGCCATCGAGCATTTGCATCGGATTCCGGTGATTACTTTGGATCCCAAGCCGACCCGCACCAGCCAGATTGCCAAAGTGGCATTTACGGTGGCTCCCTACGGGGTCAGCGTCGGAGGGACCGTTTATCGCATGGACAACGTCGCCTTGCCCTTGCGGCCGGCCATTAAGTCGCCTTATCCTAGCGACGAAGAGATCTTGCGTCGGCTGAAAGAGAAAATTTTGGAACTCAAAGGAATTAAGCGACAGGCGGCCTAAATGACCACGTTGCGGATCAAGAACGGCAAAGTTTATGACCCGATCAACGGCATAGACGGCCAAGTCTGCGATATTTGCATCCAGGACGGCAAAATCGTCGCTGAGGTACCCGAAGGAAGTCCCTGCCTGGACGCCTCCGGCATGGTGGTGATGCCGGGCGGGGTCGATATGCACTGCCACATCGCCGGGCATAAAGTAAATCTGGCGCGCAAATTCCTCCCTGAAGATCATCGCCGCGACGTCCAACCGCGAGTCGGTAGCTTGCGTTCAGGGGTAGGAGGAGTGGTGCCTTCGACGTTTACCACAGGTTATCGCTACGCCACTTTGGGCTACACCACAGCGATGGAGGCAGCGATTCCTCCTTTAGGCGCCCGCCATGCGCTGGAGGAGCTGAACGACACGCCGGTGATCGATAAAGGGTTCTACTTGCTTCTGGCGAACAACGTCTGTCTCAACCAGCTTTTGGCCCAGGGGCGGATGGAAGAATTCCGCGAAGCAGTGGCCTGGTGGCTAAATGCGACCAAAGCTTATGCGATCAAGCTGGTCAACCCAGGCGGAGACGAGCCGTGGAAGGGGCGCAGAAACGCCAACGTGCACGACTTGGACGAGCCTATCTCTGGGTTTGAGAATGTAACGCCGCGCAAAATCATCCGGGCTTTGATCGAGGTCAGCAACGAATTGGGGCTCCCTCATCCGGCCCACATCCATTGCAACAACTTAGGCCACAGCGGCAATTATCAAACCACTCTGGAGACCATGAAGACCGCGGGGGACTTGCGGGCACACATCACCCATATTCAATTTCATAGCTATGGCGGCGAGAGAGGAAAAAATCCGACCTCTGCTGCGCGGCAGATCGTCGAGTACATCGATGCCCACCCCAACATCAGCGCCGACGTTGGGCAAGTGATGTTCGGCAAGGCCACTTTGATGACTGCTGATGCCCCTCTCACGTGGCTTTTACGCAATATCACTCAGGACAAGTGGGTAAACGCCGATACCGAGTGTGAGAGCGGCTGTGGCATTTTGCCTTTTTCTTATCAAGAGCGCGTCTATACGCATGCCCTCCAGTGGGCAATCGGGCTAGAGCTGTTTTTGCTCGCCAAAGATCCCTGGCGCATGGTGCTGTCCACCGATCATCCTAACGGCGGCTCCTTCCAGAACTATCCTAGATTGATCCGCCTGCTCATGGATAAAAAGTTCCGCGATGAGCAGGCCAAAAAAGCCAATCCCAAGGCGATCGCCCAAACCTCCCTGCTCGACATTGACCGCGAATTCAGCTTGTATGAGATTGCCATCGTCACTCGAGCAGGACCGGCTAGACTGCTTGGACTGAGAGACAAGGGGCACCTTGGGGTAGGGGCGGATGCTGACATCACTATCTATGACGAGCAAGAGGACAAGGAAGCAATGTTTAACGCGGCCCGCTATGTTCTCAAGGGGGGAGAATTTTTCATTCGCGACTACGAGTTCTGCCAAGACGGTGAAGGCCGAATCTTTCACGTCTCTCCTGATTACGATCCCAAGATCGAGCAAGTGCTCAAGCCTTTTTTTGAGGAATATTACACGGTGCAGTTTGAAAACTACCCGGTCAGCGCACATTATCTGGCGCACGGAGTGAGAGTGCCGACGTTCAGGCAATAAAAGCGCATGTTCCTGGGATCCACCGAAATCGCCGATACTTTCGCCGAAGCCTTCGCTATGTGGGGGGCGCGCGTGATCATCACTGGCGAAAGCGAGAAATGGGCGTTGGCTGCAGCTCGTTCCATGACGGGTTTTGCCACTTCAGTGATCGGCTGCAAGTGCGAGGCGGGAATCGAACGCCTGCTGGTAGCCGAGGAGACCCCCGATGGTCGGCCGGGAGTGAGCGTTCTCCTGTTTGCCGGCAGTCCTAAGGGGGTAGGCAGCCGCTTGATTGAGCGCATAGGCCAATGCGTGATGACCTGCCCGACTACAGCCTGCTTCAATGGGTTAAAGACTAAAGAAAGCATAGAAATAGGGGGGAAGCTACGCTACTTTGGGGATGGCTACCAAGCGAGCAAAGTGATCGGAGGCAGCCGTTTTTGGCGCATTCCAGTCATGGAGGGTGAATTCCTAGTCGAGGAATCTTTTGGCGTACAGCCGGCCGTAGGGGGTGGTAATTTTCTTATCCTGGGCCGAGATCTGTCCTCTACGCTCAGCGCAGCCGAGAGAGCTGTGGCCGCTATGCAAGTGGAAGGTGTGATCATGCCGTTCCCAGAGGGAGTGGTGCGTAGCGGCAGCAAACCTGGATCGCGTTATAAATCTCTGCCGGCTTCGACCAACGAGGCGTATTGTCCCTCACTGCGTGGGCGTGCAAAGACTCAATTGCCGGAGAGCGTTGGTTGCGTTCTGGAAATCGTCGTCGATGGCCTGACTGAACAAGCGGTGGCTGAAGCGATGCGGCGTGGCATCTGCGCGGCCGCAGGTGAGAGCGTGATCCAAATCAGCGCCGGTAATTACGGAGGCAGTCTAGGTCAGTTTCAGTTTGCTCTGCACGCGCTTCTCCAAGGTGGATCATGAGGTTGAGTTTGCACACGGCTCCTGAAGTGCCCCTTGAGACTGATTGCCTGTGCCCCGATCAGCTGTTGGGCAAAAGTGCAAAAGAGATCGCTAAACTTTTAGTTTTCCACGGCAACCAGAGAGCGGAATTGGGGGAATTTTTCCATATCCAGGAGGGGGCGCAAAACGGTACGGTGACGGTGGAGGGAGATCTAGCCAAAGTTAAGCAAGTAGGCGCAGGCATGAGCGATGGCAAGCTTAGAATTGTAGGCAATGTCGGCGCTCATCTGGGGGCGGAGATGCGCGGTGGGGAGATCGTGGTCGAAGGCTCAGCTGGCGACTGGGTTGGACGAGAGATGCGCGGCGGTCGGATCACCATTTTAGGCGATGCTGGCCACCTGGTTGGCAGCGCTGTGCGCGGAGCGGCTGTTGGTATGACCGGCGGAGAGATTTTCATTTTAGGCTCGGCCAAGAACGAGGTGGGTAACGGCATGCGCCGTGGGCTGATCGCCATAGCTGGCGACAGCGGCGATTTCACCGGCGTTAACTTGAAGGCAGGTACCGTCGTGGTGTTGGGGAATTTGGGCCTGCGCTCCGGAGCAGGGATGGTGCGTGGTACTATTCTCTCCACGCAGCCGGCTGAGCTCTTACCTACCTTTTGTTACGATACCACCTATCGTCCCCCTATCGTCCGCACGCTTTTGCTGTATCTGCGCCGCCAGGGGTTTACCATAGAAGACGTCTATATCAACGGCCCATATCGCCGTTTTAGCGGGGATGCGATCGAGCTGAACAAAGGCGAAATTTTATTGTACGCAGGCTAAGAGAATTTCACGTATGGCTGTGATGGTGGAGCCTGGGCTGTGGGAGCATGTCCCTAGCCCTTTTTGTGGCCTTGGTTGCGACGACTTGAAGGTCAAAGTGGAAGGCGAGAGGGTGCAGGTGCTGGCCAATGGCGATCCAATTACCCAGCCAGCGTTTGAGCAGCCTTTGGGCGCTAAAAGTCCAACTCTTTTAGGTCAGCCAGTTTCCCTCCCCGAGGCAGTGGCGAGGGCGGCGGAGATCCTGGCGCATGCGGAATTACCCTTGATCGCTGGGTTAGCCACCGATGTGGCTGGGATGCGGGCGGCGATTAGGTTGGCCGATCGCCTAGGGGGAGTAGTGGACGGTATGGGGAGCAAGGCCGCTTTGCGCAATCTTTTGGCTTTCCAAGATAGCGGCTGGATGACAGCTACTTTAGCTGAAGTCAAAAACCGGGCCGACTTGGTGGTCGTTTTGGGAACGAATATAGATTCTCTCTTTCCACGGTTTTTCGAACGCTGTGTTTTGGTCGATGGGATGTTTGTAGAAGCCTCCTGTCGCGAAGTGGTGTATCTAGGAAAGCCGCCCTCGGAGCGCTGGGTCCAGGGCATAAACCCTTGGGTGCTTGAATGCGCGGATGAGGATCTGCCAGCGGTAGTAGCAGTGCTTAGAGCCCTAGTTAACGGCTGTTCTTTAGCGATCGAAAAGATAGGAGGCATAGATCTGAGCGAGCTCCAATGCTTGGCAGCCAAGCTCCAGTCTGCCCGCTACGCCGTAATCGCGTGGGCAGCTTCAGCCCTAGATTGGCCGCACGCCGAGCTCACCGTGCAGACAGTATGTGAATTGATCAAAAGTCTAAATCGTACGACGCGCTGTGCAGGTTTACCGCTAGGGGGAAAAGAGGGCGACCAGACCGCAACCCAAGTGTGTACTTGGTTGACGGGGTACCCCACGCGCGTGCGGTTCAGTCGAGGTTTTCCCGAATACGACCCTTATTTTCATGCCACAGACCGGTTGCTGGACAGCGGTGAGGCCGACGCTTTGCTGTGGATCTCGGCGTATAATATTGCCCGCTCTCCACCAGTTAGTGCTGTTCCGACAGTCGTTTTGGGTCGTTGTGGCATGAGCTTTGAGCAGCTACCTGAGGTGTACATTCCAGTTGGAGTGCCAGGGATAGATCATTCGGGCCACACCTATCGTATGGACAACGTGGTGGCGATCCGTCTGCATAAACTGCGCGATGTGGGGCTGCCCAGCGTCGCTCAGGTTCTAAACGCTATTTATCAAGTTTTGGAATAGGTCCACATGCTGATCAAACTTTCCGGTGGTACCGTTTACGATCCGGCCCACCGCGTCAACGGTCGTGTGCTCGATCTTTATATCCAAGATGGGCGCATCGTCGACCCGCCTGTCTCGGCTAAAGTAGATCAAGAGTACGATTTGCGCGGCAAGGTGGTGATGGCAGGTGCCATCGATATGCACACTCACATCGGCGGGGGCAAGGTCAATCTTGCTCGGATGCTGCTGCCTGAAGATCATCGCTCAGATCCGGTGCCGCGCATAGAGCGACTCCATTCTGGCTGCGGCCACGCTGTCCCGAGCGCCTGGGTTACAGGTTACCGATATGCCGAGATGGGGTTTACTGCGGCGTTCGAGCCGGCTGTGCTGCCGATCAATGCCCGCCAGGCGCACATGGAGATGGCCGATATCCCTATCTTAGACAAAGGCGGATATGTCATGCTCGGCAGCGATGATTTTTTCTTGCGTCTGCTGCAGGCCGGGGCCGAGCAAAAACTGATCAATGACTATGTGGCTTGGACTTTGAATGCCACCCAGTGCATCGGGGTCAAGGTAGTCAATCCCGGCGGTATCAGCGCGTTCAAGTTCAACCAGCGGGCATTGGATCTTGATGAAAAACATGAGTTTTACGGCGTCACTCCGCGCCAAGTTTTGACTACGCTGGCGCGCGCGGTGTACGAATTGGGAGTGCCGCACCCGCTCCACGTCCACGGCTGCAATTTGGGCGTACCGGGCAATGTCGAGACCACGCTTAAGACCATTGCGGCAGTGGAAGGCTTGCCCATCCATTTGACGCATGTTCAATTTCACAGTTATGGCGCTGAGGGGGATTTCAAGTTCTCCTCAGGAGCGGCACGCTTGGCCGAGGTGATCAACGCCAGCCACAACATCACTGTGGATGTGGGTCAGATCCTATTTGGCCAGACTGTGACCGCTTCCGGTGACAGCATGCATCAACACGCCAACGCCCGCCACGCCCATCCTAAGAAATGGGTGTGCATGGACATCGAGTGCGAGGCCGGCTGTGGGGTGGTGCCGTTCAAATACCGCGACAAAAATTTCGTCAATGCCTTGCAGTGGGCTATCGGTTTGGAGATTTTCTTGTTGATCGACAACCCTTGGCGGGTGTATTTGACCACCGACCATCCCAACGGGGCACCTTTCACCAGCTACCCTCACCTGATTCGCCTCCTGATGGATAAAAGCTTTCGCGACGAGCAGCTTAGAAGGCTCCATCCCGAAGCCCAGAAGATGACAACATTGGCGAGCATTAAGCGTGAATATTCCCTGTATGAGATTGCGATCATGACCCGGGCTGGGCCGGCTGAACTGATCGGCTTGTCCGATCGCGGCCACTTGGGCGCCGGGGCAGTGGCTGACATCACCGTTTATACTCCTCAAGAGAATAAAGAAGAGATGTTTGCTAAGCCCGCATACGTATTCAAGGACGGGAAATTAGTAGTAAAAGATGGCCAAGTGGTGGAAGTGACCTGGGGGACTACTCACACGGTCAAACCGGCTTACGATCCCGGCATAGAAAAGCAGCTTGCCGAGTACTTCGACCGTCATCTTACCCTAAAACTTGATAATTTCCCCATCCGCGACGAGGAACTTTACGAAGACGAGAAGGGCAGCGTCACGGTCCACCCCTGTTGGGGGAGCCACAACCGATGATCGTCAATGGGATTGCAATCGATGACACGTTTGCCGAGGGCTTTCCGATGAAGGCCACGCGCCTGATTATCACGGCCCAAACTTTGGAGTGGGCTTACCACAGTGCGCGCGCCATGACCGGCTTTGCCACCTCGGTAATCGGTTGCGGTTGCGAGGCGGGAATCGAGCGCGAACTCTCCCCGCAAGACACTCCAGATGGAAGGCCTGGCGTTTCGGTATTGATCTTCGCCATGGGGGTCAAGAGCTTGACCAAACAGGTAGAGGTTCGTGCTGGGCAGTGCGTCCTGACCGCTCCCACCTCTGCCTTGTTTGCTGGGCTTCACGAAGGAACCCCTCTCCCCTTGGGGCAATACCTGCGCTATTACGGCGATGGATTTCAGATCTCGAAGAAAATCGGCGGGAGGCGTTTCTGGCGCATTCCAGTGATGGACGGTGAGTTTCTAATCGAAGAGATGGGCTACATTGTAGATGCCGTCGGCGGCGGCAATCTCTTAGTCTTAGCCAAATCTCAACCTCAGGCGCTAGCGGCGTGTGAGGCGGCTGTTAAAGCGATGCGCCGCTTACCCAATGTGATCTTGCCTTTCCCTGGAGGGGTAGTGCGATCCGGCTCCAAGGTAGGTTCCAAATATAAGGGGCAGAATGCGTCTACTAACGATGCCTTCTGTCCGACTTTGAAAGGGGTGACCAAGACCCAGCTGTCGCCTGAGATCGGCTCGGTGATGGAGATCGTTATCGACGGTTTGAGCCGAGAGGATGTTGAGCAGGCGATGCGGGTGGGTATCGAAACTATTTGTACGTACGGAGCAAAAAGCGGCGTCCGCCGCATCAGCGCTGGCAACTATGGGGGGAAATTGGGGCCGTTCCACTTTCACTTGCATCAAATCATGAGCTTATGCTGATTTTGACCCTCAAAACTGAGCCCAGCCAGCGCGTGGATTTATCCCCTTTGAGCGCAGCTCCTGGTTTGACCTCGGAGGAGATCGCTGCCCTTAAATTGTGGTCGGGCAAAAAAACGTACCGGGTAGACGAGCTGTTTGGAGTCGAGGAGATAGGGGCACCGCATGCTAGCCCCTTGCGTATGGTTATCCGCAATTCTTGCGCCAAGCTCGACTTTATCGGAAAAGGCGCCTCCGAGGTAGAAATTCGGGTGGAGGGCGATGCCGGTGCCTATTTGGGAATGGGGCTTAGATCTGGGCGCATTCATGTGACCGGGAATGCCGATGCCTTTGTCGCCTGTGAGATGCGTGGTGGTCTGATCCAGATCGACGGCCAGGCGGGGGATTTTTTAGCTGCAGCTCTGCCGGGAGACAAGCGCGGGATGCGCGGCGGAACCGTGCTGGTCAAAGGCGATGCCGGCGATCGCGTCGGGGATCAAATGCGAGGCGGGATCGTGTTGGTGGAGGGCGATGTGGGAAATTACTGCGCTGCGCGCATGATCGCTGGCACCATCGCGGTGATGGGTCGGACAGGGCGCTTTCTGGGATACGGCTTGCGGCGCGGGACGGTGCTATTGTGGCAAGAGACTGAAATCCTTCCGACCTTTGGCGACTGCGGAATCCATACTTTGTCGTATCTTCCTTTGTGGTTTGCCGCGCTGAGGACGCTGGACAGCCGTTTTGCTTCGCCGGATGCGGCTTTCGCACGAGTCCGCCGCTATGGCGGGGATCTAGCCACTGTCGGTCGGGGTGAGATCTTGATCCGCACCTTAAGCTCTTGTCTGTAATGCGTCAGATCGGCTAGGCTTATGTTTTTATAACGATAACGAAGGCCTAAGGGGGAGGACGTGCAATGACTACGTTTTTGGCCGGTATCTCTATCTTGCTGATCGTTTACATCCTCTATGTTTTGATTACCGCCTTTATGGGCGAAGGCGCCAAAGAATTCTATGCGCGGGTTCACGCGGAAAAGGCTAAGCCAAGAGAGGCTCTAGCCACTCAGACCTCTGGGTCCGTGGAAGCTTTGCCTGGGCAGGAAGAGATTGCGCAAGTTAAACAGCTGCGCGATCCGACAACCGGGGAGACAGCGGCTGTGCCTACCAATTATCGCTTTGCCAAGCGCTGGATCAAAGAGGCGATGGTCAAAGAGGGGTTGCTGGACCGCGTATATCGCAATACCGAATTACAGGAAGAAAGCATCGACGCCAAAGTCAGAGAAGCGTTGGAGCGGTTTAAGGCGCTAAGAAAATACTGGGCTTAGTCAATGCCTAGTTTCTTCAGACGGTAGCGCAGGGATCGGAACGTCAGACCCAGCTTTTTCGCTGCGGCAGTACGATTCCAGCGCGTTTGCTCCAGAGCCTCCAGGATCGCGTGCCGTTCGATTCGCATCAAGTACTCCTCTAAAGAAAATTCTCCTTTTGTCGTCTCTTCCTGAGCGGGTCCGGAAAACTGGGTTTTGGTAACATTGGCTAGATCTAAGTCGTCAATATCGATCACTTCTCCCTCGCAGAGAGCAACTGCCCGCTCGAGGATGTTTTCCAGTTCGCGCACGTTGCCTGGGAACTCATACCGACAAAGAGCTTCTAGCGCACGTTGGCTCAGAGTCAGGCGCTGTAAGCTATTCTCTTGGGCCAGTTGGGCCAGAAATCGCTCAACGAGCAACGGGACATCTTCGAGCCGCTGGCGCAGGGGAGGAATTTCCAACTCGATGACGTTGATGCGGTAGAAAAGGTCTTGGCGAAACTTTCCTTCCGCCACTAGTTTTTTGAGGTCTTTATGGGTAGCGCTTAAGATGCGCACATCGACAGGAATTTCTTGTTCGGCGCCGATGGGACGAATGGTTTTCTCTTGGATCGCCCGCAAGAGTTTCACCTGCAGCCCAAGCGGCAATTCGGCGACCTCATCGAGAAACAGACTGCCGCCATCGGCTGCTTGGAACAGTCCCACTTGATCGGAGATCGCGCCAGAGAAACTGCCCTTGCGATGGCCAAAAAACTCGCTTTCCATCAACTCAGACGGAATCGCTCCGCAGTTGACGGCGACAAAAGGTTTATCGGCGCGCGGACTTTTGGCGTGGATGAGGCGAGCGACGAGCTCTTTGCCGGTTCCGGTTTCACCATGAATAAAGACCGGCGCTTGAGTGCGGGCCAATTTTACGATCTTGGAGCGGATTTCACGCATCGCTGGCGATTCTCCCAACAGCACGTCGCGCGAGCGCCTGTCCTTGCGCCCACGCTTCTCGCTCAGCTTCAGAGCTGTACTGACCAGTTTGCGCAATACCTTAAGATCTACCGGTTTGGGGACAAAATCGTAGGCACCCGCTTTGAGTGCCTTGACTGCCGCCTCCGTGTTGCCATAAGCAGTAATGACAGCTACTGGCAACTGGGGGAAGTTCTCCTGGATGTAGCTTACTAGTTCTAAACCGTCTCCGTCCGGCAAGCGCATGTCAGTCAGGCACAGCTGAAACGTCTGGCGCAAGAGCAGCTCTTTGGCTGCTTTCAACGTAGTCGCAGTGTGGGTTTGAACGTCCATCTGCGCTAAGGTTAACTCCATCAGTTCCAATAGGTCGGATTCATCATCGACGATGAGAGCGGTTGAGTGGGTCATAGCTCCACCATAATTTGATCTGCACTGGCTAAAATCACTCGGAAGCAGCTGCCGTGTTTACCGAATTCATATTCCAAAGTTGCCTGATTAAGCTGGGCCAACTCGCGCGCGATATACAATCCAAGGCCAGTACCGGTTGCCGAGGTGGTAAAAAAGGGTTCGAAAATGTGGCCGATCTGATCGGGTGGGATACCCGGACCGCGGTCGATGACTTCAATACAGGGCTGTTGGCTTGGTCCATAGCGGCAAAGCTTAAGCGTGATCTTCTCTCCCTCCGGCGTCCCATACTTTAAAGCGTTGCTGCATAAATTAGCGAGGATTTGTTTGAGTTGGCCGGGATCGGCTAAGGCGCATAGCGTCTCCGTTGGGAGCTGTAATTCAAACAACTCCCGGCGTAGATTGGCCTCTTGAAATTCATTACAGAACGCTTTAAGCCAGGTGTTAAGCTCTATTTTTTCTCGGCACGCAGCCTGGCGGCGGGACAGGCTTAAGACATTGCTGATGATCTCGTTAACCCGCCGGCAATGCTTTTGGATGATTTCGACCAGGCGTTTTTCCTGAGCTCCTAAGAATTGGCTCTCAGCCAGGAGCTGGCCGGCGTGACTGACAGCGCTTAAAGGGTTACGGATTTCGTGAGCGATGCTGGCCGTTAGTCTGCCCAAGGAAGCCAACTTGCCTTCCTGGACGCGCTGTTGGTACAGCGCGTTGTCTTCGATGAAAACCATGGTTAGGGTTTCGCCTTGCATAGGCAGGTAACCGAAGCGAAGTTGGATGGGTTCGCGCTCGGTAAGTAGGACAGCCGGGTTGTGCCTGGGATTCATTTGCCATTCCCTCAGGCTGGCAACCAAAAGGCCGGGCAGGGTGCTTAGATCGCTCGGTTTCTGGCGTAGGCCCAGCAAGCGTAAGGCCGAATCGTTGCATAGGCGGACGAGGTTGGCGGAGTCGAGCACTAAGATTCCGGACTGGAGATGTTGGACGATAAATTCATTCAGGTGCCTGAGGTTGATTAAGTCCGTTTGGCACCGTTCGGCAAACATTTGGCTCTGTTCAACCCGCCCGGCCAAGGCGACTGCCAACCAGGCGATGGTCAAATAGGCAACTCCTAACATTCCGGCATACGTGTAATGGGTGGTGGTAAATGCCTCTTGCAGGCTGCCTGTCACCTCGATTGCGAGCACGCTCAAGCTTGCCAGCGCTGCAAAGCCCACCGCGCAACGTCCGCCGATGAGGAGTCCGGCAGCCACTACTGACACGGCCAAAAGCACAGCGAACCCGCTTCCCAATCCGCCGCAGCTATAGACTATACATGGGAGTAAAGCCAAATCCAGAAATACGTGGCCGGTTGCTTGCACGGAATAAGAGGGATGCTGGCGCCAAAGAAATAGCAAACTGATAGTGACGGAGGCTAAATAGCCATAGGCAGCGTGCAAGAAAAGTTCAGGGTTGTATTGGCCGAGTTGGCTTGGTCCTAAGTGCGAATGGAACAGGCTTACGAACAGAGCGCCCAGTGCAAGCTGATAGGCGGCGAACACGGCGAGCAACCGCCAAGCCTGATCGGATTGGATGCGGTACCCGGAGAAAGGACAAGGTTTAAGGACAGCGTTCGCCATCGTCTCGCTGCAAGATGTAAAATAGCGCGACGTTCAACCTTAAAGTATAGCGGCATGGCTGAGAACGGCGGTTAGGCGATGAACATTCACGAATTCCAGGCCAAAGCATTGTTGGCCGAATATAAAATTCCAGTACCCCCAGGTCGAGTTACAAAAAGTGGCGAAGAGGCTAGACAAACGGCGGTTGAGTTAGGTTCGGGGCCTTTCCTGGTTAAAGCCCAGATTCACGCGGGCGGGCGCGGGAAGGCCGGCGGTGTGATACTGGCTGAAAATCCTGACGCTGTGGCTCAAGCGGCGGCAAGGCTTTTGGGTACTAGGCTAATTACGCGTCAGACCGGCCCCAAGGGGCTTCCGGTCGAGGCAGTGCTGGTAGAAAGGGCGAGCGAGGTGGCGCGCGAGCTGTATGTGAGCTTGCTTATCGACCGGACGCGTGCCCGCGTCATGGTGGTCGCCTCCGCTGCTGGAGGAATGGACATAGAGCAACTCGCTGCGGAGCATCCTGAGCAAATCTTGCGCTTTGCTATTCATCCGGCTACTGGCCCTATGCCGTATCAGGAGCGGGAGATGGCGTTTGGCCTTGGGCTTTCTGGAACCCAAGTCGCCGTCTTCTCCGCCTTGCTGGATAACCTTTACCATCTGTTCGTGGACAAAGACGCGAGTTTGATCGAAATCAACCCATTGGCGGTGACAGCTCAAGGCGACCTGGTGGCGTTGGATGCCAAGCTTAATTTCGACGACAATGCTATGTACGCTCATCCTGACATTGCTTGTCTGCACGATCCTACCCAAGAGGATGAGAGAGAGCAGCAGGCGCGTGCCCATGGCTTAAGCTACATCGCCTTGGATGGGGACATAGGTTGTATGGTCAACGGTGCTGGATTGGCGATGGCAACCCTGGATTTGATCAAACAATGCGGCGGGGGGCCGGCTAATTTTCTGGATGTGGGCGGTGGGACTTCGGCCGAGCGGGTAGCCGAGGCGTTTAAGATCATTTTGTCCGATTCCAAGGTTAAAGCGGTTTTAGTCAACATTTTTGGGGGCATCGTTCGCTGCGATCTGATCGCGGAGGGCATCGTTGCCGCGGTGCGGGGGGTGCAGGTAAACGTGCCGGTAGTAGTGCGGCTGGAGGGGACGCGGGCCGAACTCGGGCGAGAGATTTTGCAGCGCTCGGGCCTTGCTCTGATTCCAGCGTGTGACTTGTTGGAGGCAGCGCGTTGTGCGGTAGCGGCGGCTAGGGGGGAGTATGAGCGTTCTGGTAGATAGAACCACGCGCGTCTTATGCCAAGGATTCACGGGTAAGCAGGCGACTTTCCACTGCCAACAGGCTATTGAATACGGTACGCAGTTGGTAGGCGGGGTAACCCCGGGACGAGGGGGTCAAACCCATCTGGGACGGCCCGTTTTCAATACTATGCGCGAAGCGGTGCATGCGACTGGCGCTACCGCCAGCGTCATTTATGTTCCGCCGTCGTTTGCCGCCGACGCGATCTTAGAGGCGGCCGATTGCGGAGTGAAACTCATCGTATGCATCACCGAGGGGATTCCCACCCTACACATGCTACGCGTGAAATCCGTGTTGGCCGATTGCGATTGCGTGTTGATCGGCCCTAACTGCCCGGGGATCATAACTCCGGGGGAGTGCAAGATCGGCATTATGCCGGGCTTTATCCACCGCCGCGGGGAGGTAGGCATCGTATCGCGCTCGGGGACTTTGACATATGAAGCGGTGTGGCAGACGACTCAGGCTGGATTAGGCCAAAGCACTTGCATCGGCATCGGTGGTGATCCGATTCACGGTTTGGGTTTTGTTGAGGTTCTCGCCCTGTTCGAGCAGGATCCTGAAACTAAAGGTATTATCCTGATCGGTGAAATCGGCGGCCAAGAGGAGGAAGAGGCCGCTGAGTACATCCGTTCTCACGTCTCTAAACCGGTGGTGGCGTACATTGCCGGGCGCACTGCTCCCGCTGGACGGCGCATGGGCCATGCTGGGGCAATCATCAGCGGAGGCTCAGGTAGCGCTGAAACCAAGGTAGCCGCCTTACGCCGGGCCGGCGTAGAGGTGGTCGATAGAGTCACCGAGTTGGGGGCGGCGATGAGGGCTTGTCTGGCATCGTTTGGCGGAGTTTGATCTGTTCCTGGTTGAGGTAGCGCTGGAGGAGGATCGCATCTTTAGGCTTGAGATTGACAAATGCGCCGCCTATGCGCCGACCAGGAGCCAGGTCGAGGAGCCAGCGAACCTGAAGGTCAAACCTGATCTCACCTACGCCAGGTAGCTCCATACAGCAGTTTGAGTATATGGCACCCTCACTCAGCGCGACGGCCCCGGTAGAGTCAAACAGCCCTACTCCGCCTATGCCTAGGTCGAGAGCGGGTAAGAGGACAGATTTGTCTCCTTCTAAAGTTAAGCGGCAACGTACAGGTAACGTCTTGGCTAAGGTAAGGCGATAAATCTGGCGTTTCTGGGGGTAGTAGAGTGTTTCGGGCAATTGGGCGCAAAACACCGGTTGGCCCTGGAACTTGGCTTCTTGTAATTCGCGTGCGACGAATTTAACTTCAATGTGTTCAAGGCTGGTTAGGCAGAACAGCTTTTTGCTTTCCAGCACTTTTTGGTTGATCTTGGGATGAGGGCTGCAATCCAAGGCAATTCGGTCGTGATCGGGGTCCACCCAGAGCAGTGCTGTGGCCAGGCTCGCCGCATTGCCTTCGATGCTGGCGCTGATGATGCAGCGTTGCTGCATCAAAGCACGCAAGACCCGGACGATTTCAGCTTTGGTGTGGAGGAAAAACTGTTCAGAGTTTGGCTCAGACATAGGGGTAAAGACCGTTTCGCTCAAAAAAGTATAGAAGAATACAAATGCCCAAGGCAGTCATCGAGGCGGTTCATTTAAGCAAACGTTACGCCCATGTTGCGGCCTTAGATGATATCTCCTTTACCGTCACTGTGGGTCAGGTTTGCGCCTTGCTTGGCGGCAATGGTGCGGGCAAGACTACAACTTTGGCGATTTTGCTTGGGCTTTTGCTCCCCACCTCCGGGCAAGTGCGGGTGTTGGGTTATGACATGGTGCGCGAGCGCTATCGGTCTTTGCCGAGGATGAATTTCACTTCTCCCTACGTGGACTTACCCCACCGCCTGACGGTGGCGCAGAACTTGGACATTTATGGCCGCCTATACGGTATTTCCAAGCGAAAAACCCGAATTTTGGAATTGGCCGAGGCTTTGGATTTGACCTCTCTGCTGACGCGGCCTTATGGTTCACTCTCGGCTGGCCAGAAGACGCGAGTAGCTTTGGCCAAGTCCCTCCTCAATCGGCCGGAGGTTCTGCTCATGGACGAGCCAACGGCTTCTTTGGATCCCGACTCGGCCGAGCGCATCCGCAGTTATCTTCTGGACTACCAACGGCAAAGCGGTGCTACCTTGCTGCTGGCCTCCCACAACATGGCTGAGGTCGAGCGCCTATGCGACTATGTGTACATTTTGCGTCGAGGGAAAATCGCAGCCCATGGGGCACCGCAGGCACTGATCGAGCGCTACGGCTGGAGTAACCTAGAGGAGGTTTTCATCGCTATCGCCCGGGGTTCCTAGGTGAAAACGATTCTGGCCAGCTTGATGCGGATTTACGCCTTGATCGTGCGCTACTTATACCTGCTCCAAGGGTCTTGGCCGAGGGTATTGGAGTTGGCGTATTGGCCTACGGTGCAGATGATCCTATGGGGGCTGATTAACCAATTTCTAGCTCAGCAAAGCCCCTGGGTGGCTCAAGCGGCTGGGTTGTTTATTGCCGCCGTATTGCTGTGGGATGTTCTATTTCGGGCCCAGCTTGGCATCTCGGTGGTGTTTCTGGAGGAAATGTGGTCGCGCAATTTGGGCCAGTTGTTTGTCTCTCCGCTTCGTCCTTGGGAGTGGATCATCGCTTTGATGGCGATTAGCCTTCTTCGCACCCTCATCGGTGTGGGGGCGGCGGCAGGACTGGCGATCGTGTTGTATCGCTATTCAATCTTTACGATGGGACTGCCTCTGGTGGGGTTTTTCATCAACCTGATGATCATGGGCTGGGCCGTCGGTTTGGTGGTGATCGCCTTAATCCTGCGATATGGCCTGGGAGCAGAGGGCTTGGCCTGGGCTTTGATTTTTGCCATCGCCCCAGTCAGCGGCATTTACTATCCGGTCTCGGTATTGCCTGAGTGTCTGCAACCTATAGCGCTATCCCTTCCTTGTGCCTGGGTGTTTGAGGGAATGCGGGCGGTATTGATCGAACGCCAATTTCTTTGGGAGCATTTCTTCTGGGCGACAGCGCTTAACGGATTATACCTTCTGGTCGGGGCGGGCGTTTGGATGTGGGCTTTCCACGTGGCCCGACAGCGCAACTTGCTGCTGCAGCTTGGGGAGTGATGAACGGTCGCCCGGTCACAAAAGTTTAACTGGAGTTTAAAACCCCTGTCACCTGCTTTTAAGACCCTATCCTCCTCAGTCGTCAGAAAGGGGATAGAGGATGAGGTGCTATTGGGGAGCGTTGGCTTTTGTTCTAGGCAGCGTCTTATCTGCCGTTGGTCAGTGCGAGATCAACCTTCCTTCACGGATTGCCGGCGAGGGGTTTGCCTTTGCCTTAATTGGCGATCTGCCATACGGTGAGGGGCAAGTTAAAGATTTCGACGGCCTGATCGAAGCGATCAACCGCGATCCCTCCATCCGCTTTGTTCTGCATGCTGGGGATATCAAAGGTGGGGGAGAGCGCTGCGACGATGAGCTGATTTTAAGCCGCTTTAGGCAGTTTCAAAAATTTCAGCGCGCCTTTATTTATACGCCAGGAGACAACGAGTGGACCGATTGCCACCGCCCGAGCAACGGCCGCTACTATCCTTTGGAGCGGCTCGATTTCCTGCGTCGCACCTTTTTCCCCCATTCCGCCCGCTCTACCGGCGCGCAACCGATTGCGGTGCTCAGCCAGGCGAGCTTTCCCGGGTTTGAGCCGTTTGTCGAGAACGTGTTGTTCAGCCGCAGCGGGGTCTTGTTTGGCACGCTGCACGTGGTCGGGAGCAATAACGATTTAGAACCTTGGAGTGGCTTTGACCCTAAGGATTCGGCACAAACCCCGCGCCCAGACCGGATCGCTGAATTTGAACAACGCTTGCAGGCGACTTTAGCCTGGCTGGACGTGATTTTCGCGCACGCCCGCCAGCAAAGTGCCAAGGGTGTATTTCTTCTGATGCAAGCCAATCCCCGCTTCGAGTTGGGGGAAACCGATCCGGGTCGCGCTGGTTTCAACGCCTTTTTATCCCACCTCAAGGAACGAGTCGCCGGTTTCGACAAGCCGGTGGTGCTAGCCCATGGGGACTTCCACGAGTACCTGATCGACAAGCCGTTCGATCGGGAAGAACCCAGGCTGGCCAATTTCACCCGCATTCAAACCTTTGGTAGCCCGCGCGTCAACTGGATCAAAGTGCATGTAGTACCCCACTCCCCCTCACTGTTCGTGTTTGAGCAGAAGATCCTAGAAAAACGCTGAAGCCAAAATGCAGTCGTTGGGCTGGACGCTTATTACCGTCCTCTTAGGATGGGTGTGGACGGAGAGGATCCGAGCAAGCACATGCTCGGTCACCCACTGGGCGGCGGGAGACGTCGTCGACCGCACAGCAGTGCTGTGGGCGCGCGCCGACCGCGAGGGGTGGATGCGCATTCAGGTAGAGGGTCCAGGAGGAGGCAACTGGGCCTTGCCGGCAACCGCCGAACGCGACTTTACCGTCAAGCTATCACTGCGACGGTTGCGACCGGACAGGCTGTACCGCTATCGGGTCTGGTGCTCTGAACCGCAGGCGCACATGGGCAGTTTTCGCACTGCTCCTAGCCCAGAAACGCTGGCCACAGTTCGTTTTGCTTGGGGCGGCGATGTGGGCGGGCAAAACGTCTGCCGTGATGCCCGTCTGGGCTATCCGTTGTTCACAGCGGTGGAAGCCTTACAGCCGGATTTCTTCTTAGGGCTTGGGGATATGATCTACGCCGATAGCCGCTGCGAGGCCACAGGAAGATATGGCAATGCTCAGATTCCTGGAAGCTTTGGGCCGGCCGTCGATGTGAGAGATTTTTGGGCGCATTGGCGTTATAACCTAGAGGAGGCAAACTTCCAGCGCCTACGCGCCCATGTTCCTTATATAGCAATATGGGACGATCACGAGGTCGTCAACGACTTTGGCCCCCTGCACGATGCCCAGCAAACGCCTCTGTACTCTCCTCGTGTTCATCTTTTGCCCTTCGGGCTGCGGGCGTTCTTAGACTACAACCCAGTTGCCGAGGACCCCAAAACGCCCGGGCGCCTGTATCGGGCGATCCGCTGGGGTAAGCACTTAGACCTCATTCTGCTTGACACACGCCAGTACCGCGATGCCAACAGTGCGCCCGACAGTAAGCCTTTTCCTAAGACTCTGCTTGGGCGCGAGCAGTTGACCTGGTTGAAGGCCCGTCTCAAAGCCAGCGAGGCTACATGGAAAGTAATTGCCTCCAGCGTCCCCTTGTCCATTCCGACCGGTTTCCCACCGGAAAACGGTCGCGATGGCTGGGCGAATTTCGATCAAAACACCGGTTTTGAAAACGAGCTTTGGGAAATTGTGCGCTTCCTGCGCGATGAGGGGATACGCAATGTGTTGTTTATCACCACCGATGTCCACTTTGCCACTGGATTTCGCTATCGGCCGTTTCCAGAGGATCCTGGGTTTGAACTTTATGAGTTTGTCTCAGGGCCGATGAACGCTGGTTTGTTCCCCAATCCCGATTTCGACCTCAGCCTCAATCCGAAGCGCCTGTTTTTCTTTGGCCCTAGTGACGAGGTGGCTACCTACGAAGAGGCTGTGAAATGGATGAATTTCGGGGTGATTCAGATCGATCGAGGCGGCGTGCTCCAGGCCAGCGTTCGGGATGTTAGAGGCGAGGCAGTGTATGAGATCACGTTAAAACCTTAAAGCGGAGGTGTAGTATGTCCAATTATGACGTGGATGTTCCGTTAGAGGAAAGAAAGCAACATGGCGAGCCGTTTTACAGCGTTTTGGAACGCGCCATCTCTCGCCGCACGGTACTTCGAGGGATAGGCGTTGCCGGAGCGGTGCTGTTTGTAAGGCCCGGCTTTGGGGACTCCCAAAGCTCCGGCTTGACTAACTCCTCGGACCCCGGAGAGCGCTTACGCTTTGCTACGGTTCCCTTTGGCAATAATTCAGACGTTGTAGTGCCTCCAAACTATGAGGTGGACGTTTTGCTGCGCTGGGGAGACCCGCTCATCCCGCAGGCGCCAGCCTTCGATTTGTGGAATCAGACTGGACAGAGTCAAGCTCAGCAATTTGGCTTCAATTGTGATTTGGTGCTGTGGTATCCCCTGCCCGAGGCGGTCAGCCGCTGGGTCGAAGTGCACGGTACTTTAGAGGGGTTCGCCCGACGCATGCTCGAGCTAATACTGCTGAATTCTCCGAAGAATCCAAGGCGGGCTCTATTGGCAGTAAATCACGAGTACACTACCCCTTCGGATATGTTTCCCGATTATGATCCGGCAAATCCGACTCGAAATCAGGTAGAAGTTGAAATCGAAGCACACGGAATCAGCATCATCGAGCTGGTGCGCGGTCCACGCGGGAAATGGCGCTTTAATCGCCGTTCTCCCTTTAACCGGCGTATCACCGGTTCCACACCGATCGAGATCGCAGGCCCTTTGCGCGGTCATCCGCTAATGCAAACTCGATCCGATCCCAGCGGCACGGTGGTACTGGGTACGTTGAACAACTGCGCGGGGGGCAAAACTCCCTGGGGAACCGTGTTAAGCTGCGAGGAGAACTTTGATCAGTACTTTGCTCATTTCGGGCGCCTTGCCCTTGAGGAGCGTAGGCTGAGCGAGCGTATTCCTGCTGCGCGGGGAGAGACGGAACGCAAGTGGGAACGTTTTGTGCCCCGCTTTGATTTGACGACGGATCCAAAAGAGTACCATCGTTTCGGCTATGTGGTTGAAATCGATCCGTATGATCCGAATTTCGTGCCCAAAAAGCGCACTGCTTTAGGGCGTTTCAAGCACGAGGCAGCTACCTGCGTGTTGGCCAAAAGCGGCCAGGTGGTAGTCTACAGCGGCGATGATGCCCGTTTTGAGTATGTCTACAAATTCATCTCTCGTCGCCGCTTTAACCCATTTAATCGCCGCGCTAATTTCGACCTTTTGGACGAAGGCACCTTGTATGTGGCGCGTTTTGACGTGGGTGAGGCGGCAGGGGACGAGATGGGAACAGGAGTGTGGCTGCCTTTGGAGTGGGCTCCCGGTAATTTGCTGGATCGAGCTGGATTCCGCAGTCAAGCAGAGGTATTGATCAACACCCGAGGTGCGGCAGACGTACTTGGTGCAACGCCCATGGACCGCCCAGAAGATATCGAGGCCAGCCCTAAAACAGGTCGCGTTTATGTGGTGCTGACTAACAACGACAGGCGCAGGACTCCCAACGAGGCCAACCCTCGTGGGCCGAATCCCCACGGCCATATTTTGGAGATCGTGGAAGATGGAGACGACGCTGGTGCGCTTACTTTTCGCTGGCGGGTGTTCATCAAGTGTGGTAATCCATCGGTGCCGGCAGACAACGCGCGCTTTGGGGATATCGCCGATCCTGTAGGCGCCGGGGTTAGCCCCATCTCCGATCCCGACAACATCGTCTTCGACGACGACGGCAATCTTTGGATCGCTACGGACGGACAGTTTTTCAGCGGTACGGAAGGCTTTGGTCAAAACGATGGCGTATTTGCCGTGCCGGTCGAAGGCAAGAATCGAGGCCTTCTGCGGCAATTTCTAAGCGGTGTGCCTGGATGTGAAATTTGTGGGCCGGAGTTTTCTGGCGATAACCGCACGTTCTTTTGCGCGGTCCAGCACCCGCACGAGGGCGAAGTCTTCTCTAGGAGGTGGCCTTTCTGGCCGTCGGACGAGAGGGAGGTCTCCAAGCCGAGCGTGATTGCCGTGTATGAAAAAAGCGGCCGCAAGATAGGAAACTAAGGCGTTGATGCTGCTCGAGTGGCAGCCGGCAAGCGAGTGAAGAAGAACCGCCAAAACCCAAAGATCCCCACGAGCACTGCCAAGTGCATCAGCTCGTGGGGGCCAACTATGCCCGGAATCAACACTGGCCAGCGAGTAAAATCGGCGATGGCTCCTAGCGTGTATGCTACCCCTCCCAAGATCAAGGGACGAATGAAGATAAAACCAAAGCGCCGTCCCAAAGCGATGCCTGTACCTAACCCGATCCAACCTAAGCTGAGATAAAGCGTCAGTCCGATTCCCTCTGGGATCGCGTCGAAAAATACGCTTTTTAAGATTATGCCCACAATTGCCAGCGTCCAGATCAAAAGCAACACCCCCCAGCTTCCCCACCAAGTGGGAAAAAAAGCCGGTTGCAGCGGGGTAAAACTGCCGGCGATCAGGACAAAGATCGCAGCGTGATCTAAACGCTGTAGTACCCGGTGCGCAGTGCCCTCTTGGGCGAGCAGATGGTAGACCCCGCTCATCACCAGCAGGAAGACGGCAGAGAACGAGAACAAAATGGTAGTCCAGCGATATCGCCAATGACGAAGGCGATGCCACAAAGGCGGTGTCAGCAGAGTGAAAACTCCGGCTCCAAGCAAGTGGGTGAGAGAACTGACCGGCTGGCTAAATCCTGGTATAGGCTGAATTTCCAACGCTCAGAACGGAATGTCGTCGTCCTCGAAGTCTTCTTGGCTAGGCGCAGACGGTTTGTCGGCCTTTGGTTTGGACGGGGCAGTGCCCTCGGAATAAGCCGAAAAGCTTTGTTCCTGGGCTGCTCCATCGCCACGGCCACCCAATAGCTGCATCTCCCGGCCAACGATTTCGGTGGTATATCGCTCTTGGCCGTCTCGGTCCTGCCACTTGCGCGTGCGCAGACTCCCTTCGATATACACCTGCCGGCCCTTTTTGAGGTACTCCCCAGCAATCTCAGCCAGCCGCCCAAACAACACCACCCGGTGCCATTCGGTGCGCTCCTGCTGCTCGCCGTTTTTGTCTTTCCAAACGTCGCTGGTGGCGATGCGCAAAGCTGCCACCGCCTCCCCCGAGGGCGTGTACCGGATTTCCGGATCGGCTCCTAGGTTTCCAATCAAAATGACTTTGTTGATGCCTCGTGTTGCCATGTCAGTTCTCCGCAGGTTGAGCAGTGAGAGATCCGCTAAAGTCAGTCACAAGCGCCTCCAGGCGTCCAAAATCCAAAAGCTTTTCATCGACTTTCAGGTAAATCACGTTTTCATCTGGAACCACCACCGCTTCGACCACTCCGGGCAATCGGCGCAAAGCATGGGCTAAGGGAACGGCGCGCTGAGGATCGGGTAGAGTAAGGGGAAGGAGCAGGCTTTTGACGGCACGCGGTGGGGCCATGCTTAAGGCGAAGAGCAGCCACAACAGGGCCATTCCCGCGCTAAACCAGAACACGGCGGCGAGGCCGAAACGGCCATGCAGAAAACCGCCAACTGCTCCGCCCAAAAAGGCACCGAGGAATTGACTGGTCGAATATACTCCCATAGCCGTGCCTTTTAGATCCACCGGCGCGATTTTGGAAATCAGAGATGGCAAAAGCGCCTCTAGCAGGTTAAAGCCAGTGAAAAACACCGTAAGACCCAAGGCAATGGCGTAAAGTTGGTTGTGGAAGTATGCGAGGCTTGCTTCGGCGAAGACAATCGTGGTCACACCCAGAAGAAACACCGCTTTCATCCGTTGTCTCCTCTCCGCTGCGATCATTAGTGGAATCATGAAAAGCAGCGCCAAGGCCATTGCCGATAGGTAAAAATAGCTGTGCTTAAAGGTAGGCACAAACTCGCGCAGTGCCATCGGCACGGCGAGGAAGGTAGCAGTGAGGATAGCGTGTAAGACTAAGATGCCGAAATCCAGGCGCAACAGCTCCAGATCGGTCAGAACTTGGCCAAAGCGCGATGGCTGGGTTTCGGCATCGCGGTGGAAGTGAACTGCGACCGGCGTAGGGACGATTGTCCACAAGATCATAAGCCCAAGCAGAGCCAATCCCGCCGTGACCCAAAACAAACCAGCCAGTCCCCACCAATGCCCGATCGCCGGTCCAGCTACCATCGAAACGGCAAACGAGAGGCCAATGCTGACGCCGATCACGGCCATGGCTTTGGTGCGTTGCTCCTCGCGCGTCAGATCCGCCACTAAGGCCATCACTGGGGCGGCGATGGCGCCGCTACCTTGGAGGAGGCGCCCAGCGATTACCTGGTAGATGGAGCTAGAAATCGCAGCCAGCCCGCTGCCAAGGAAAAACAGGATCAGCCCTCCAGCGATCACGGCCTTGCGTCCGACCCGGTCGGACAGAAGACCAAAAGGAATTTGGAAAAGGGCCTGCGCGAAACCATAAGCGCCAATGGCTAAACCTGTCAACGCAGGGGTGGCGCCCTGAAGATTTTCAGCGAGCACAGAAAATACCGGCAGAATGATGAACAGCCCTAGCATCCTAAAGGCGAAGATCAACGCCAACCCGATGACGGCGCGGCGCTCGGTACGGGTCATAGATGGGCAGTTTCTCGGCAGTGGCTCATTGCGTTTTATTCTAACAGAACAGGAGCCACAGACTGCAGTGGCCTTGCTAAAATAACATCTCTCAACTGAAGTAAGCTGTGTAATAGGATGAAGCAAGACAGGTTGCAGGTCGCCAGCAAGCTGTTGGCTGTGTTTGTGTGGATGTTACCGGAGCTGGCTGAGGCCCATGCCATCATGGGGGGTACTGGCTTCGTGTCCGGATTGCTGCACCCGATTTTGGGCTTGGATCATTTGTTGGCTATGGTCAGCGTCGGCATCCTCAGCGCGCAATTAGGTGGGCGAGCGATCTGGCTGGTGCCAGCGGCGTTTGTCATCTGCATGATCGTAGGTGGGATCCTCGGGATTTTAGGTATTGATTGGCCTATGGTGGAATTGGGCATCACTTTGTCGGTGATCTTACTCGGCCTAGCGATGGCAGCCCACGGCCATTTGCCGGTGGCCGCAGGGCTAGTTTTTACGGGTCTATTCGGTATTTTCCACGGTCACGCCCATGGCACCGAGATGCCAGCAGTGGTGGAGCCAGTGTGGTTTACCTTGGGCTTTGTCACAGGTACAGTAAGCATGCACCTGACTGGGGTTACCATTGGCTTGATCTCTGAACGCTTGCCAGTCGGCGATCAGTGGCTACGCTACTTGGGGGCTTGGGTGGCCGGTATCGGATTCCACATTCTCTATGAGCTGCTGATGCCAGTGTAGATTCTGACCGTTTTATGGATCACATCTGTATCCGAGGGGCCCGCACCCATAACCTCAAAAACATCGACCTCGACCTGCCGCGCGACAAGCTCATCGTCATCACCGGCCTGTCTGGTTCGGGAAAGTCTTCGCTGGCGTTTGATACTTTGTACGCTGAAGGCCAGCGGCGCTATGTGGAGTCGCTCTCAGCTTATGCCCGCCAGTTCCTCTCGGTGATGGAGAAGCCAGACGTAGATCACATCGAAGGCCTAAGTCCTGCGATTTCAATCGAGCAGAAATCCACTTCCCACAATCCGCGCTCTACCGTCGGCACTATCACCGAAATCTACGATTACTTGCGCTTACTGTACGCGCGGGTTGGCACTCCCTATTGCCCAGAGCACGGTCTGCCGCTGGAGGCCCAAACCGTCAGCCAGATGGTCGATGCCATTTTAACCCAAGCCGAAGGCAGCCGTTGGATGCTCCTGGCGCCAGTGGTGCGTGGGCGCAAGGGCGAGTACGGCAGGCTTTTGGCCGAGCTTAAAGGACAAGGATTTTTGCGTGCTCGGATCGACGGTGAAGTGTATGAACTCGATGATCCACCTAAACTCGATCTCCGAAAGAAACACACCATCGAAGTCGTGGTGGATCGCTTCCGCATTCGTCCCGATTTGACCCAACGCCTGGCTGAATCGATAGAGACGGCGCTTAAGTTGGCTGGCGGCTTAGTCAGTGCAGTCAGCTTGGACGATCCAAACCAGGCTTTGGTTTTCTCTAATCAATACGCCTGCCCCGAATGCGGTTATGCTCTGGAAGAGCTGGAGCCACGCTTATTCTCCTTCAACAACCCCAAAGGCGCTTGCCCAACTTGCGATGGGCTGGGGGTCAAGCAATACTTCGATCCAGCCAAGGTGGTGCAAAACCCAAACTTAAGCCTGGCCGATGGCGCCGTGCGCGGCTGGGACCGGCGCAACGCGTATACGTTTGCGCTGCTTCGCTCGCTGGCTGAGCATTACGGCTTTGATCCAGAGACTCCTTTTGCCAGGCTGCCGGAAAATATTCAAAGGGTTCTGCTTTACGGTAGCTCCGAACCGATTGCTTTCCGCTACTTTGGCGGAGCAAGACGCTATCCTTTCGAAGGCATCCTGGCCAACTTAGAACGCCGCTACCGCGAGACCGACTCTAGCCTAGTGCGTGAGGAATTGGCTAAGTATCTGTCTTCCAAACCTTGCCCTGAGTGCAGCGGAACGCGCTTGAACCGCGCCGCCCGCCACGTTTTGATAGCCGGTAAGTCTTTACCAGAGGTGACGGCTTGGTCAATCCGGCAAAGCCTTATGTTCTTTGAGAGTCTGTCTTTGGCTGGTCGGCGCGGTCAAGTCGCCGAAAAGATCCTCAAGGAGATCGAGACCCGCCTTAGGTTTTTGCTCGATGTCGGCCTAGATTACCTGAGTCTGGATCGGTCCGCTGAGACGTTGTCTGGTGGTGAGGCGCAGCGTATCCGCTTAGCCAGCCAGATCGGCGCCGGGCTGGTGGGGGTGATGTACGTTTTGGATGAGCCTTCCATCGGCCTGCACCCACGCGATAATCAGCGCCTGCTCGCCTCACTCCTGCGCCTGAGGGATCTAGGCAACACAGTAATTGTGGTAGAGCACGATGAGGAGGCAATTTTGAGCGCTGATTGGGTAGTGGACATCGGTCCTGGTGCAGGCGTTCACGGTGGCCAAATCGTGGCCCAGGGGACGCCTGCGCAAATCATGGCCAACCCGGCCGCCTCCTTGACCGGTCGTTATCTTGTGGGTTTGGAGCAGATTGAGGTTCCGGCGAAACGCACTGCTCCTGATTCCAAGAAAAAGCTAGTGGTTCGCGGTGCCTGTGGCAACAATCTTAAGGCTATAGATGTCCCTTTTCCGTTGGGTTTGTTTATCTGCGTCACCGGCGTCTCTGGCTCTGGCAAATCAACTTTGGTCAACGATACCCTGTATCGATTCGCCGCCCGCGCTCTGAACGGGGCAGCTACCGATCCGGCCCCCTGTAAAGACATCGAAGGCTTAGAGCACTTGGATAAAGTTGTAGCTATAGACCAAAGTCCTATAGGCCGCACTCCGCGCTCCAATCCAGCGACTTACACTGGTCTTTTTACTCCCATCCGCGAGTTATTTGCTGCCACGCCTGAGGCGCGTGCCAGAGGCTACAACCCTGGGCGATTTAGCTTCAACGTCCGAGGCGGTAGATGCGAGGCGTGTAAAGGCGACGGGGTCATCAAAGTGGAGATGCACTTTCTGCCCGATATCTACGTTCACTGCGATGTATGCAAGGGTAAGCGCTACAACCGCGAGACCTTAGAAATTCGCTATAAGGGTAAAACCATTCACGAAGTGTTGGAGATGACGGTCGAAGAGGCGCTCGCCTTCTTTGAGGCTGTACCTGTAGTAGCGCACAAGCTCAAGACTCTAATGGAAGTGGGGTTAGGTTATATCACTTTGGGCCAAAACGCTGTGACCTTATCCGGTGGTGAGGCGCAGCGGGTAAAGCTGGCACGCGAACTGTCCCGGCGCGATACTGGCCGCACTCTATACATCCTAGATGAGCCGACCACGGGGCTGCACTTTCACGACATCAAGCAGTTGCTGTCGGTGCTGCACCGTTTGCGCGAGCGCGGCAATACGGTAGTGGTGATTGAGCACAACTTGGACGTGATTAAAACCGCCGATTGGATCATCGACCTGGGGCCAGAGGGGGGAGAGGGCGGTGGGCGGGTCATCGCCGAAGGCCCGCCTGAGGAGGTAGCGCAGTGCCCTAATTCTTACACCGGCCAGTTTTTGCAGCCTAAACTGGAAGCAGGGCAATCGAACGAAAAAGTACTGGCCAAAGTAGGGTAAATCTATGGGGCAATGGGCGTGGCCGGAGTTGATCGGAGGAGTGCTGCTCGGCTGGCTGACCGCGCTGCCGATAGGGTTATTGGCCAATCAACGGTTGCGTCGCGAGACGGATCGGTTGCGATTTGAATTGGCGCAAGCGGTACCCAAGCTTGACCAGCTTGCATTTACCCAAGCCGAGCTGGAGCAAGCCCGGACGCAAAAAGCTGTTTTGGAGGAACAGTTGCGCCAGGAGGTTCGGCGGGTTGCAGAAACTGAGGCGTTGTTGGACCAGGCTGAGGCGCGCTTGGCCGATGCATTCAAGGCCTTGTCCCAAGACGTGCTCGATCAGAACAACCGTCTGTTTCTCAGTCAGGCAGAGCAGGTGTTCAAGCGCCTCCAGGAGAGCGCAGCCGCGGAATTGGAGAAAAAGCAAATGGCGGTAGAGACGCTCGTGAAGCCGATCGGAGATTCCTTGGACAGGGTACAGTCGGTCATCGGCGAGATAGAAAAAGCTCGCAGGGAGGCTTACGGGAGTCTGAGTGAGCAAATTAAAGCTTTACTGACCGTTCACCTCCCTGGCCTGTATCGAGAAACCCAGAATCTGGCTCGCGCTCTGCGCCAGCCAGCTGCCCGCGGCCGCTGGGGCGAGGTGCAGCTTAAGCGGGTAGTGGAAATGGCGGGGATGGTGGAGCATTGCGATTTTCAAGAGCAGGTCACCCATGGGAACACCGATAGCCGCTTGCGGCCGGATCTGATTGTCCGTTTGCCTAATCGGCGCCTGGTAGTGGTGGACGCCAAAGCACCGCTTGAGGCATATCTGAAAGCGGTCGAAGCCGAAGACGGCGAGGAAAGCCAAAGCTATTTGCTCGCTCATGCCAGACAGCTCAAGCGCCATATTCAGCAGCTTTCCCACAAAAGCTATTTCGATCAGTTCGAACGGACTCCAGAGTTCGTGGTGTTGTTTATTCCGGGGGAGGCTTTTTTCGCAGCAGCCCTCCACGCAGATCCGAACTTGATCGAATACGGGGTGGAAAACAAAGTCATCCCCGCCAGCCCTACTACCTTGATCGCCCTGCTCAAAGCGATCGCCTATGGCTGGCAGCAAGAAAAGATGGCCCAAAGCGCCGAACAGATCGCACGCTTAGGTAAAGAGCTGTACGAGCGCATCGCCAAGGTGGCCGAGCACTGGCAGAGGATGGGCGAGCAGCTGGAGAAAACAGTCAAAGCCTACAACGATGCCACCCGCAGCCTGGAGACGCGGTTGCTTCCTACCGCGCGCAAGTTTCAGGAGTTGCGCCAGGCTGAAGAGACGCTCCCGGCGCTTGAGCTGGTCGAACAAAACGTGCTTCCCCTGCCGCCGCTTGAGGGCGAGGGAATAAAGGGCCAAAGTCCATAACTCGTGACAGGCGTGAAGAGTATTGGACGTGGAAGCTTGGATGCCTTTTACAGGCTCTACATGGCATTTTGAGCACTGAGAGCTGCCTTGAGTGCTGCCTCCAGAGTCGAAAGCTGAAACGCAAAGCCTGCCTCTTGCAGCCGCTTAGGCAGAACGCGCTGGCTGGACAGCATCAGTTCCCCCATTTCCCCTAGAGCGAGCTTGAGGGCGAAAGCGGGTGCAGGCAAAAGTGCCGGGCGCTTGAGTAGGCGTGCAAGGGTTTGCGTAAACTCAGCGTTGGTGACCGGCTGCGGAGCGCAGGCATTGAACGGACCAGAGAGTGCACTACTGCCCAGGAGATATTCGATAATACGCACGTGGTCGTCGATATGAATCCAGCTCATCCACTGCTTGCCGCTGCTGAGGCGACCTCCCAAGCCCAGTCGGAAGGCTGGCAGCATACGGGCCAAAATCCCCCCGCCTGGACCGAGGACCAGCCCGGTGCGTACCAAGCAAACCCGAACGCCTAAGCGCTCGGCTTGCTCAGCGGCTGCTTCCCAAGCGGCGCACAGGCGCTGGCCGAAGCCTTTTTCCACCGGAGGGCTGTCCTCGTCTAATATTTTGTCCCCTTGGTCGCCGTAGTAGCCTACTGCCGAACCTGAGATCAAGACTTGGGGTTTGACCTCAGCTCGGTCTATCCAGGCTACTAGGTGCTCGGTGAGCGTCACGCGGCTGTCCCATAAAACCTGTTTGCGCTTTTCGGTCCAAGGAGGGCCGAAGATGGGCTCGCCAGCCAAGTTGACAACAGCGTCAAAGCCGTGTTGAGGGGTAAGTGCATCGAGAGAGTGAATAATTCCCACTTCACCACAAATTTCCCGTACCTTGGCGTCTTCCTTGCGGCTGAAAACCGTTAAGGTATGGTTTTTAGCGAGTAGCAACTGACATAAGCGACGGCCGATGAAACCGGTGCCACCAGTGATGAGAACGTGCATGATCTCCCCCTCTTTGTCATTGACCTTGATGGTCTCCTTTATGCCACAATCTTGGCATCTGGCAAAGCGGTGTTTTGCAAGTTCTCTCCATGGACAAACTGCGTTTCTTGCGGGCAGTATCCCTGATCGATCAGGCCAACGCTCAAGATCCTCAGTGGGAATTCTGGCAAGATGGGTGGTATCCAAAAACCTATCTTTACGGCCTGCGCATGACTTCATGGCTTTCCCAGCTTGAGCCGAGAGCATCCGAGGAAGTTTTCCTCGCCGCGCGCGCCCAGCACATCTGCCGCTGGTTGGTGCCGCGGGCGTCGTACCCTTCCGGTAGGTTGGGATATCTTAAATGGCGAACCTTTCTCTATCAGTTCCATGCGGACAAAGCAGCCCGGCTGCTTAAGGTGGCCGGTTATGATGAGCCTAGTATCGTCTGTGTCCGGCGCATTCTCCAAAAACGGGGCCTGCAGCGAGATCCTCAGGTGCAGTTAGTGGAGGATTGTGCATGTTTGGTGTTTCTTGAGCATTACTTTGCTCCTTTTGCTAAGGAGCACAGCGATGACAAAATCATCGAGATTTTGGCCAAAACTTGGCGCAAGATGTCGGATAAAGCGAGAAAGGAGGCACTTAGGCTAAATTTAAGCGAACGCGAGGTGAAGCTTTTAAGCCAAGTGCTTGAGAAATAATAAAAAATTTATCTCCCGCGAGTCTGGGGGAAGCAGTTGACACGAGGAGGTTGGTATGAAAAAGGTACGGATTAATTTTCAACTGGCAGTCTGGCTGTCGGTGCTAGGCGGACTTTTGTTGTTGTTCAATCCGAAGTGGGTGTTTAGCAAGCAGGTGATGGACTATTACGGTCATGTAAATTTGGTCTTTATGGCCCCCATCTTCTTTTTGATCGCGCTCCAGGTTTGGCTTTGGCTGTTTTATTACTCTACACCCGACTGGCGACCGGTGGCGTTCATGGGCGGGCTGTTTTTGCTCGCAGCGGCGGGAGTTGGGTTGTTTTATGCCGCCACCAATCTGCCGGTTCGGCTGTTTCTGCCTTTGGGTTTGGTGTATTGTGGCCTGTCGCATCTGGCAGAGGCTTATAGGCGCAAGGTACAAGGATAAAGAACGATGTTGAAAATATTGAGCTTGTGGTTGGTTTTATTTTTGTCCGGCTGCGGTTATAACACCTTGCAGCAGCAAGATGAGCAAATCAAAGCGGCCTGGGCCGAGGTCGTCAACCAGTACCAGCGGCGTGCCGATCTGGTCCCCAACTTAGTCGAGGTGGTCAAAGGTTATGCTGCCCACGAGAAAGAGGTGTTGGCACAAGTCACCCAAGCGCGGGCCAAGGTGGGAAGCATCCAAGCCACTCCAGAGCTTTTGGCTGATCCAGGAGCGTTTGCTCGCTTCCAAGCTGCCCAGGGGGAACTCTCAAGCGCTTTAGCGCGGCTGTTGGCGGTGGTGGAAAACTACCCGCAGCTCAAGGCCGACGCTCTATTCCGCGACTTGCAGGCGCAGCTCGAAGGAACTGAAAACCGCATCACCGTGGCTAGAAACCGCTATATTCAGGCAGTGCAGGCGTATAACGTCACGGTGCGCTCGTTTCCTACCAATTTGACGGCCAAATTGTTCGGCTTTGAAGTCAAGCCGAACTTTGGCGTCGAGAACGAACGGGCCATCTCGATTGCCCCCAAGGTGGACTTTGGCGTTCACCCCAGATGACGATGTTTGTGCGCTGGTTAGGTGGTTTAGCGTTAGCGCTGGGTGCAGGGCTGGCTCTGTCTCAACTGGCAGTGCCGCCTCTGACCGGGCGGGTAGTGGATTTGGCTGGCGTCCTCGAAGCTGAGCAAAAGGGCGACCTCGAGAGGCGGCTTGCGGCGTTCGAGGCGGAGAAGGGCAGCCAGATCGCGGTACTGGTCGTACCCACGACCCAGCCTGAGCCGATCGAGGCTTACTCGATCCGGGTGGTAGAGGAGTGGAAACTCGGGCGACAGGGGATAGACGACGGTCTGTTGGTATTGCTTGCAGTTCAAGATCGTGCCGTACGGATCGAGGTCGGGCGCGGGCTGGAAGGCGCGATTCCGGATGCTGTCGCCAAGCGGGTTATAGAGGAAGTCATGCTTCCTCAGTTTCGCCAAGGAAACCTCTATGCTGGACTGGCGGCGGGGATAGATAAGATCTTAGGCTTGATCCGCGGTGAGCCGTTGCCGCCACCTAGGTCAAAACGTGCGGTCCGCGAGGACGGTGGGAGCGTCCTTGGCGCCGCAATCGCAGGAAGCGTGCTCGCCGGATATTGGCTGAAGTGGTTGCTTGGGCCTTTGCCGGCAGCGCTGGTCGCCGCAGGCGGCGTTGCGGGGATAGCCGCCATTGCGGGTCTGCCGCTTTTGTTCGCGCTGCTATTGGGGCTATTCGTGTTTGCTTTTGTCCTCGTTGGGGCAAGTTCTAGACCCAACGGGTGGTATAGTGGAAGCAAAGGCTTTGGGCAGGGCGGCTGGGGGCATACGGGGTTTGGTGGTGGATTTCGCGGCGGTGGCGGCGGGTTTAGCGGAGGTGGGGCCTCGGGCCGGTGGTGAAGCTTAAGGACTGGATCCGATATTGCAAGCACCTATGCTATCCGCCTTGGCGGTTAAGCCGAGTGCTGCCGCCGCGTTCCTTGGACGCCATTACCCAGGCCATTGCTAAAAGTGAACGGCAGCACAGCGGCGAGATCCGGGTAGCAGTCGAGGCGGCTCTTGATTGGCACCGCTTGCGGCATCGCCAATCGGCGCGCGAGCGGGCGCTGGAAGTATTTTCGGAGCTTAGAGTCTGGGACACCGAGCACAATAATGGCGTATTGATTTATCTTTTACTTGCTGACCGCGACGTGGAAATCATCGCCGACCGCGGGATCGCTCGTTTAGTGGGACAAGGAGAATGGGAGAAAATCTGCCAAAAGATGGAGGCAGCTTTTCGCCAAGGACAATTCGAAGAGGGAATCCTCAGCGGCGTTACGGCCGTGGGTGAAGTGCTCAGGCGGCACTTTCCGGGTCCGGACCGGGCCGGCAACGAACTTCCCGACACGCCGGCTATCGTGTGATTCCTATATGTACTGCGATGGAATAGGCTGCTTCGCGCCGGTAAATAGGGGCGCAAAGCGGTCGATTCTGAGGGGCGCTATTTAGGCAATTTGGCCGCTTCCTCAGGTTGAGACAAATCGACCCCGACGCTGATCACAAAGCTCGAGGCTTGCTCGATGTCCATCGCTGAGGGGATAACTTTGGAATGGTGCACGATGATGGTAAAGCCCGAGGTTGGGTTAGGCGAGGTGGGCACGTACAGCACGTAGTTTTCACCGACCTGATTGGTCACGTAAGCGGGTACCCAGACGCCGTCTTTGGGGTATTCGACGTAGACGACTTGGCGCAGCTTAGTCTTTCCGTCCTCACGAAACAGCGCAATGACTTTTTTCGTGACCCGGTAGATCGCACCCAAAAGCGGAACCCGCTCGATCAGCGCCTCGAGGTAATAAAGCAGGTGGGCTCTCTCCTGGCGCAGCAAGTAGCCGAAGTAGGTCAAGAAAACCATTGCGGCGGCGAACAAGACTAGGGTAACTGTCACGCTCTCGTAGCGGCCGTAGATGTTCAGCACAAAGTTGCGCAATAATTTTTCAATGTAGACCACGATTTGGACGATGATGACGATGGGAAGAATGCCCAAAACCCCAAGCAAAAAATAGTCCACCAGCTTTTGCCAGGATTGCTTCATAGCACAGCCTCCTCATTATCCTTGTTGCATGTGAAGAACATTGCTTTGGGTATTGTACATGCCGAATTTGGGAGGAAGGGATGAAGTTGTTTTTAGGTGCTCGTGCTCGTAAGGCCAAACTAATAGGGGTTGCGTTGGTCACAGGGGCTTTATTTGGGCTGTTTGGGTTGCGGCCTATTAACGATTTTGTGGCCTGGTACGAGCATGAGGTGGATGCGCCCTCAGCTTGGATATATGTGTGGACTGAGCTTCGCGCCTCGCTCAAAGGGGCTAAGCCCAGCAAAACCGCATTTTATGCTACGGTAGGGGCTCTGTTTAGTTTACTGGCAGCGGCGTTTTACTCCAGCGTTATGGTGCGCGATCGTCGAATTGATGAGTTGACGAGCGAGCTGGGGAAGGATCTGGATGCTTTGATTAAAGCCGGCGAGAGCGACACGCTGGAATTTAAGTCCTCGTTTCGTTGGGATATGAGAGAAAAACGAGCTAACCGCGCTTTGGAGTGGGTCGTCATGAAATCGCTAGCCGGTTTTTTAAATGGGCGGGGCGGAACCCTACTCATCGGCGTGGCCGACGATGGGCAGATCATCGGCTTGGAGCAGGAGTATTTGCTGCTGCGTAAACCCAATCGGGACGGTTTCGAGCAAGCGCTGATTACAGCTCTTGCCCATCATCTGGGTGGAGATCTCGTGCCATATGTGCACATTGTTTTTCATCGACATCACGGCAAAGAAATCTGTCGCGTGATCGTCGAGCCTGCTCCCAGACCGGTGTATCTTGAGCACGCCGGTCAACCCAAGCTGTATTTACGCTCCGGGGCCATCACCCGCGAGCTGAACGTCAAAGAGGCCATCGCTTATCAAGGTTTACGCTGGCCTTAGCCTGATCAATCGCGAAAGTTGGTAAACTGCAAGGGCAAAGTTAATTTAGCATCTTTTAAGATGCGGATGACTGCTTGTAAGTCGTCGCGCTTTTTGCCGGAGACTCGGACCTGATCGCCTTGGACGCTAGCTTGGACCTTGAGTTTGGTGTCTTTGATGAGCTTGGTGATCTGTTTGGCCAGCTCGTAGTCTATGCCCTGACGCAGAGTAACCTCTTGGTGTGCGGCCTGGCCGCTGATCCTAGGCGCGCCGACTTCCAGGCAAGCGATGTCTACCCCGCGCTTGGCCAATTTCAGCCGGAGGATGTCGAGCATCTGCTGGAGCTGGAAGTCGGTCTGGGCAGCCAGGAAGATCTTGTTCTCAGCCAGTTCAAAGCGCGCTCCGGAACCTTTAAAGTCGAAGCGCGTGGCGACTTCGCGATTGGCTTGATCCACCGCGTTAGCCACCTCGTGCAAGTTGACCTCGGAGACGATGTCAAACGAAGGCATAAATCATTCCTGCTCTTCGTGGAAAGAGCCCTCATCTCCTTCGGTCGGAAAGCTGTCTTCGCTCCACTCTTCCTCGCCCTCTTCAAGACCCATCTCGGAGTACTCCAGGTCCTCGGGCTCGACGTCGTCTATCGGCCCGGTCCAGTCCTCCGGCTCTTCGATGGGGTCAAGGTTCATTTCTTGCCAGGCATCTAGGTCTATCTGGTCGACGCTGCCATCGAAATATTGAACCTCGACGATGCCTGCTTCATCGTCTACCACTAAGACTTCAAATTTCTGCCCGGAATCGAGGTCCAAATACCAGTTGCCTTCGATCGGATCCAAATCGCTCATGGTTTTCTCCTGATGATTAATGTATTACGATTGTTTCATTTTACTTTAAGCCTTGCGCCTTTGACGATGGGCTTGAATCACTTCGTACGCTTTGCGAATCTTTTGAGTTTTCTCAGTGGCTAATTTAACCATCTCCTCAGACAAGCCTTGGGCGACCAATTTGTCCGGGTGGTGCTTGCTGATCAGACGCCGATAAGCGCGGGTGACCTCCGCGTCTGAAGCCTGCGAGGAGACCCCAAGCACTGCATAGGCGTCGGCCAGCGATGGGGTGGGGCGGTGGGGTGGAGGCTGACGGGTGCTTGAGGTATGTCGATAGTGAGAATAGGCTTGCGAGAAGCGCAGCTGAGCTTCCATAAAAGCCCGCAGCGCCTGAAGCTCAAGTCGTGAGATCCCAAGCCTGTGGCAGATATAGAAAAGCAAACGCTCTTCGGCTGGATGTAGGCTGCCGTCGGCGTAGGCCGCTTGCAGCAGGACCTCCAAGAACAGGCGCAGTAGAGGCGCGTGCCCGTTAGTCTCGCGGCGGAACTGATCCAGCACTTCGTCCAGCGGAAAGTCTGCGGATTTGCCTTGACGGAACAGGCGGATAGCCGACTCGCGCATCGTGTGCGATAAACCCATTCGGTCCATGACCTGGCGGGCTAAGGCTATTTCCGCCTCGGTAACTTGGCCGTCGGCTTTAGCCAAGTGGCCCATGACCGAAAAGACAGCGGTGAAAAAGGCCATCTGGACGCGTTGGTGGTGGCTAGGCTCTAGCCGTGGGAAGGCCCAGTTTTCTCCCAGCCCGCGGTCGAACTGATGGCCTATAGCTGCCCCGAGTACGGCTCCTAATGGGCCGCCCAGCATAAAACCGAACGTGCCGCCGACTACTTTGCCAAACCAAGCCATGCCTTATGTTAGCGCTTGCCAGACTGGAAGAAAAAACTCATTATTACACGTTTTAGAGCGCCAAAAAATTTCCCATGCCGCCACACACTCTGTTTGAATCGTCTTTTTCCAGCTTGAAACTCTTAAGCCGAGGCAAGGTGCGCGATATTTACGAAGTCGATCGAGACCATCTGTTGCTCGTCACTACCGATCGCCTATCGGCCTTCGATGTGGTTTTTCCCGATCCCATTCCTGGTAAAGGCCAAGTATTGACTCGGCTATCTGTCTTTTGGTTCAACCGCATGGCTGATCTGATACCCAATCACCTCACGACCATACCCTTAGCCGAGGTGTTGCCGAACCCGTTCGAGCGCGAGCAGGTGGAAACTCGCGCCTTGGTGGTCAGACGCCTGCAGCCCTTACCGGTGGAGGCGATTGTGCGCGGCTATTTAATCGGCTCCGGCTGGCGCGATTATCAGCGCAGCGGTGAAGTATGTGGGGTTCGCCTCCCGCCTGGGATCAAGCTGGCAGGTCAGCTCCCTGAGCCGATTTTTACTCCCTCCACCAAGGCCGCGCAGGGGGTACACGATGAGAACATAAGCTTTGAGGAAATGGAAAAACTGCTAGGTTGCGAGCTGGCTGAGAAAGTACGGTCGATCAGTCTGAACATCTACGTCCAAGCTGCCCAATATGCTCAAGCGCGCGGGATCCTGATCGCCGATACCAAATTTGAGTTTGGCCTAGATAGAGAAGGGGGGTTGTATCTGATCGATGAGCTTTTGACTCCTGATTCCTCGCGTTTCTGGCCGGCGGACCACTATCAGCCTGGGATTAGCCCGCCGAGTTTAGATAAGCAGTACGTGCGCGATTTTGTGGAGGCGATCGGCTGGGACAAGAGGCCGCCGGCACCGCATCTCCCAGAGGAGGTCATCGCTCAGACTGCAGCCAAGTATCGCGAAGCCGAGCGGCGATTGCTCGGGGAGTAGCTAAAGCAGGCCGTGTTCAGCAAAGGAGTAAGTCTCGCTATCGCCAACCACAATATGATCTAGGACGCGGATATCGAATAATGCCAGCGCTTCGCGCAGCCGTGCAGTTAAGGCGCGGTCGCACGCCGATGGCTCGGCGACGCCGGAAGGATGATTATGGGCAAAGATGACTGCGGCCGCTCGTAAGTCTAAGGCTCTTTTGGCCACCTCTCTCGGGTACACGCTGGCCCCGTCTACGGTGCCACGGAACAGCTCTTCATAGCGGATCAGGCGGTGGCGCGTGTCTAAAAACAGGGCAGCAAACACTTCGTATGGATAGTCGCGCAGATGACGTTTAAGAAAAGCGCACGTAGCTTGTGGTGAGGTAATGGTTTCCCCTCGCTCTAGGGTTTCGCGCAGATGGCGCCGGGCCATTTCCAGCGCAGCCTGAAGCAGGACATATTTGGCTGTTCCCAACCCTTTGCATTGTATGAAGCGCGTCGCATCAGCCTCCAACAATGCGCGCAGCGAGCCGAATTGGGAAAGTAAGTCGCGCGCTAAATCCACGGCGGTTTTGCCTTTTACCCCGGTGCGTAGGAAAATAGCTAAAAGCTCGGCATCAGACAGTGCCTGTGGGCCGCGCGCCAAAAGCTTTTCGCGGGGGCGTTCGGCTTTTGGCCAATCGCGTATCGCCATAGCGTCTCTCACAAAGCATTTAATTTTTAGTATATGCCACTTTTAACCCAGCGCCGGATCCTTTTGGGCATCACCGGCGGTATAGCTGCTTATAAAGCAGCCGAATTGGTTCGGAAGTTGCGGACTGAGGGAGCCGAAGTTCAAGTGGTGATGACCGAAGCCGCTACTCGCTTCATCACCCCGTTGACCTTGCAGAGTCTGTCGGGCAGGCCGGTACGCTGTACGTTGTGGGATGCGTCTGCAGAGGCAGCGATGGAACACATTGAATTAGCGCGTTGGGCTGAGCGGGTGGTAATTGCTCCGGCGAGCGCCGATTTTCTGGCTAAACTTAGCTCAGGTCAGGCGGACGATCTGCTCTCCACGGTGTGTTTGGCCACCGAGTCGCCCATCGCGGTGGTCCCCGCTATGAACTGGTGCATGTGGCAGCATCCGGCGACTCAGCACAATATCGCCGTGCTCACAGGGCGGGGGGTAGCAGTCTGGGGACCGGAGGAAGGTCCGCAAGCGTGCGGCGAGATCGGGCCTGGCAGAATGCTGGCGGTAGAGGAAATAGAACGCCGAATTTTCGCTTGGTTTGCGCCTCGGTCTTTGCTGGGGGTGAAAGTGCTAATTACGGCTGGCCCGACGCGCGAGCCGATGGATCCGGTACGGTTTTTGAGTAATCGCAGTTCGGGCAAAATGGGGTATGCCCTAGCCCAAGCAGCAATCGAGGCAGGGGCGGAGGTGACTTTGGTGACTGGTCCGGTGGCCTTACAGCCACCACCGGTGGCCCAACTGGTGCCGGTCGAGTCGGCTTTGGAGATGCACCGGGAAGTCATAGCCAGAATACATAGCCAAAAGATCTTCATCGCTGCCGCTGCAGTGGCCGATTACACCCCAGCTCAAGTTTGGCCTGAAAAAATTAAAAAAGATCAAGACCGATTGTGTTTGGAGCTGGTTAAAACCAAAGACATTCTGGCGGAGGTAGCAGGTTTAAACAATCCGCCTTTTACAGTTGGATTTTGTGCTGAGACCAAAAATTTGAAAGAGTCCGCTTGGCACAAGCTCAGGCGCAAGGGGGTAGACATGATCGCTGCCAACTGGGTAGGCAAGGGGGTAGGCTTTGAAGTGGAAGACAACAGCCTATGGGTGTTATGGCCAGGCGGGGAGCAGTATTTTCCTCCTGCGACTAAAACAGAACTCGCCAGGCAGCTTGTGGCTTTAATCGTGCAGCGGTATGAGGCCAAAAATTCAGCTCAAAATCCTCGATGAGCGCATAGGGAAAAGCATTCCTTTGCCAAGTTATGCTACTTGCGGGGCAGCGGGACTGGACTTGCGCGCCTGCCTTCAGGCTCCTTTGACTTTGCTGCCAGGTGAGACCGCTCTCGTTCCAACGGGTATCGCCATTCACATTCAAGACCCAAGCTTAGCGGCTGTGCTTATTCCTCGCTCCGGCCTCGGCCATAAGCATGGGTTAGTTCTGGGTAACTTGGTGGGGCTGATCGATTCTGATTATCAGGGCGAAATATTAATCTCGTGCTGGAACCGCGGGAAGGAATCGTTCACAGTCCAAGTTGGGGAGCGGATCGCTCAAATGGTGCTGGTCCCAGTGATACAGGTGGAATTTGAACTGGTTCAAGATTTTGCTCCCAGCCGCCGCGGGGAGGGCGGGTTCGGGCACACGGGACGGCATTGACATGAGCCTTAGGCGCTTTGGAGTTCTATTAGCCTGTCTGGTGACGATTTTGGTAACTCTGACCGGTGCAGGTGGTGGGTTTTTACTCTGGCGCACATTTAAAAAGAGCCAAACGCAGGCCTGGGCCGATTATGCCCAGGCTAATGCCCATCAGATTCAGGTGCGTACGCGCGACCTTTTGGCTTGGGTGGAACGTTTGGCTGAAGATCCTAGGCTTTCGCAGGCGTTAGTGAGGGGAGAGAGTAAGACGGAGGCGCAGCGCCTAGCCAAACTTATTCCAGAGGCAGTCAAAGTGCAAATCCTTCCAAGTCAAGGACGCTGGGTAGAAGAGGGAGAATTAGGATTTGCCGACCTGGATTTGGTCCGCCAAGCCCAGACGGCTTCACCTCCACCAGCCGTGCATAACTCGCCTCAGCGCCATCTGGCGGTGGCGCGGGCAATTAGGCAAGAAGGGCAGGTGCTCGGCGTGATTCTGCTCGATCTCAGCTTAGATTGGTTGCAGCAAGTTCTGCCTGATCCAAAAAGCGGCGCAATCGGTCTCTATCAGGGGGAGCTGCCGCTGGTCTATCGCGGAGAAGTAGATTTGAAGCTACTGCCGCCTTCGGCCATCATTCCCATCCCGGGCACTCTCTGGCAAATTAAGTATTGGATTCCACCTGCACCTTGGATGGTTTTATGGGTAGAGGTTGGACTGTTGGTGTTGTGCCTAGGTCTGATATGGCTGGCCTTTGGCTGGGTCCAACGCAGGGTGACCAAGGCGTTGGCGAGCGATTGCGCTGCCTTGTATAGCCTTGCCAACGATATGTTTATTGAGCGGACACAAAGTAACTACTCGTTAAACCTTGAGGACCTCATTCCCTTACGCGATCGCCTGCTTGGGCTTAAGCGCGCTGAAGTTCGTCATGAACGCGAGACAGCGCAGGAAGAGTCCAAGCCTATGCCGCAGGCGGCGGAGACGGTTTTGGTGCAGACGCCTCTGCCGCCCAAGCCTAAGCTGATCGTGGCAGTACCGGAGGCCATCTTTCAGGCGGGGGACATCCGTGGGATAGTCGGCGAGACCATAACGCCTGAGATCGCTTATGAATTGGGGCGAGCCATCGGCAGTGAGGCAGGAAACCTAGGGGAGATGGGCTTAGTAGTCGGACGCGACGCGCGTCCCTCCAGCGAGGAGTTGGCTTGCGCTCTGATCGAAGGGCTGCGTGCCAGCGGCCGAGACGTGGTCGATTTAGGGCAGGTGCCGACGCCGATTGTCTTTTTTGCCACCCACTTCTTGCCAGTTCGAAGCGGCGTCGTGGTCACCGCGGGGAGCGACCCTGTCCGCTATAACGGGTTGAAGGTCATCATCAACCAGGAACTATGGGGTGGCGAGAAGCTGCGTGCTGTCTGGCAGCGTATTGAGGCCAGTGAATGTACCTCAGGTCTTGGTATGCTGGAGGCCAGAGATCTTTTGGCCGACTATATTGGCGCCATCCTTGACGATGTGCAGATCGCGCGGCCATTGAAAGTAGTGATAGATGGCGGCGCTGGAATTACGGCTCAGGTCGTCCCAGCGCTGCTTCGCGCTTTAGGGTGTGAGGTCCAAGAGTTTCATAGCCAAAACATGTTTGACCCGTTTGCCCCCAGCGCTCTGGATCGACTGAAGGCGAAAGTGCAAAAAGATCCGGGGGTGGATTTGGGATTGGCCTTCGACGGCGACGGCTGCCGCCTAGCGGCGATCGATTCCTCCGGTCAGCCGGTTTGGCCGGATGCGGTGCTGATGCTTTTAGCCGCCGACGTGCTCTCGCGCGCGCCCGGCGGGGATGTGGTGTTCGACCCAGAATGCAGCCGGCATCTGGCTGGATTCGTTATCCGCCACGGCGGAAGACCAGTGATGACTCCTTTGGATTCTTTGTACACCAAGATGACCGAAGTCCAAGCGGTATTGGGTGGGAGCTTTGACGGGCGGGTTCTGTTTCACGAGCGCTGGTTTGGTTTTGCCGATGCGCTCTACGCGGCGGCGAGGCTCGTTGAGGTGCTGTCTTCAGAACCGGAAGATTCGGCCTCGGTGTTTGCTGATTTGCCCAAGTCCCCAGCTACTCCGCAGCTTAGGATCGACTTGGCTCCAGGCGAGTCGGATAAGGTCCTGCGCTTGCTTGTGGCATCAGCAGACAAATTTTTCTCCGAGGCTAAAGTCAGCGCGCAAGCAGGGGTGCGGGTCGATTTCGCTGATGGCTTTGGCTTAGTGCGGGCCTTGCCAGAATCTTTGGCGTTTCGGTTCGAGGCGGACGATGAGGCCGCTCTCGCTAGGATTCAGGCTCGTTTTCGCGAATGGTTTGAAACCTTGGAGATCGCTTTAGAGTTGCCGTTTGCGACCAGAGGTTAAAGATGGAGAAACAGACTGTGCTTTCAACCGACTTGGCCGGGCAAATTGCCCACGTTTTGATCGAAGCCCTGCCGTACATCCGCCGTTTTCGAGGTAAGACCCTCGTTCTCAAGTATGGCGGCAACGCCATGGTGGATGAAGCCTTAAAGCATGGGTTTGCCCGCGACGTAGTGTTGCTCAAGCTAGTAGGGATCAACCCGGTCGTAGTCCACGGCGGTGGACCGCAGATCGGACGGCTCCTGGAACGCCTGGGTAAGCCTAGTAGGTTTGTGGACGGTATGCGGGTGACCGACAGCGAGACCGGACGTGGTGGAAATGGTGCTAGGCGGTTTGGTCAACAAGGAGATCGTCAACCTCCTTAACCATCATGGCGGGCGGGCCGTAGGTTTGACTGGCAAGGATGGGGCGCTGATCCGCGCCCGTAAGATCCATTTAAGCAAGGTTACGGCCGAAGCTCAGGCGCCGGAAATCATAGACCTTGGACATGTGGGAGAAGTGGAGTGGATTGACCCGAGCGTGGTCGATATGCTCGTACGCGGCAATTTCATCCCAGTGATCGCCCCCATCGGAGTTGGGGAAGATGGAGGCTCCTATAATATCAACGCCGATTTAGTCGCTAGCAAGATGGCGCAGGTGCTTGGAGCGGAGAAGTTAATCCTGCTCACCAATACCCGGGGAGTGCTGGGCCGAGACGGCACCCTTCTAACCGGTCTATCGGTCCAGGAAGTAGAGAGCTTGATCGTCGATGGGACCATCTACGGCGGAATGATCCCAAAGGTACGCTGCGCCCTGGATGCGCTCCAGGGAGGGGTAAAAAGCGTCCACATCATAGACGGTCGGGTCGAACACGCTGTACTGTTGGAACTGTTTACCGACTCCGGAATAGGCACGTTACTTAGCGGCTGATCGCAGTCCTTCCTCGATAAACGTAGCAAACCCTGCGCGGATTTCGCGTACCTTATCGCTCTGGCAGAGCCTTTGACCTATGCCGGAGAGTTTGCAGCGCACGTCCAAAAACAAGGTGTCTTCTCCGTTTTTACCTTTGATGCGGGCTACTGTTAAGGAAATGTCCTGGTCTTGGCGGGGATCCTCAGTATGAAGGACGATGTCGCTATCTATGAACAAAGCGGTGGTAGCATGGGTTTGGACGTAAATCCTCGCCAGTTGCCAAGCTTGGTCGCAGTCGCTCTCCTGGCGGCAATGGGCGACGCTTAAGATGACTCTCTGCTTACTGGAAGGTTCGGAATCAGGGCGAGTGGTGGCGGTTTTGTTGACCCCCGACTCAAGGCGGGCTTTAAGGTTCTTGAACCTCGCTAGATCCAAGGCGAACTTGCGCTCCAGCTCCTCTCTAGCGGCCAGTTCACGCTCGATTTTATGCCGATGCTGTTCAATTTGATGGCGGATGGAGGCGACAGCATCCATCAACCCCTGGGGAACCTGGCGCCCTTGGCGCTCGATTTCCGCTGCTTCCTGGATTTTCGCTTCGAGCAAGGCCTGTTGGCGCTTGATGTTAGCCTCCAACACTTTGATCCGGGCAGCGATGGTGTCAAGCTGTCCTTTGCGCGCCAGCTCCAGGTCTTCCTCGGTGCGGTAGGTGCGCAGCAACGCCTGATCGCGCGCCAGTTGCTCCTCTAATAAACGTCTCTCTGCTGCGCGCAGCTCCGCCAAGCGCGCCTCACGTGCCAACTCCTCAGCAGTCTTGGGCTTTTCCACCACCTCCAGCTTGCGCACCCTGGACTTGTCAAAAATCACTCGTTCGTGCTCGGCGGCCTCGGCGGGGACGGGGTCTGAATAGTGCACTTTGCCTTGGTTATCGACCCACTGGTAAAGTTTTCCGGAAGGATTTTCCCCGGCCCAGGAAACCGCAAGCAGGATCAGGCAGAGCCCGATTGATACTCGTCTCATCTCATTTCAAGCCTAGCCTAAAACAAAGGCAATTCAAGCACCAAAGCGGGCACGATAGGCAAGGATGGCATTGAGTTCTTCCTGAAAACGGTCGCTGCATTTGAAGTAGGCGATCATATCCTCTAGCGTGACGATGGCAAGGACCGGGATGGCATACCGCTCCTGTACTTCGCTGGCGGCCGAGCGGCCATTGGCGCCGATTTCCTGACGGTCCAAAGCGATGGCGACGGCACACGGCAACGCTCCGAAGGCGGTGATGATCTCCACCGATTCGCGCACTGAAATACCGGCTGTGATGACATCGTCCACGATCACTACTCGGCCTTTAAGGGGGGCACCGATTAGCCGTCCGCCTTCGCCGTAACCTTTGGCTTCCTTGCGGTTGAAGGCATATTCGACGTTTTTGCCCAGCTCGGCTAAGGCTATGGCCGTAGCGCAGACCAAGGGAATGCCCTTGTAGGCTGGACCATACAGCATGTCGTATTCGAGCCTGCTGTGCGCTAAGGCTTGGGCATAAAAGTGCCCTAGCCGGCGCAGGGCATCCCCGTTATAAAACGAACCGGCATTGAAGAAATAGGGGCTTTGGCGTCCTGACTTTAGGTTAAAGCGACCAAAGCGCAACGCCCCGCTCTTGATGGCGAACTCTATGAATTCCCGCTGATAATCCAACACGGCACTTTTTCCTCGGTTTCATTTTTTCTTTGCAATATCCACAATCTCTGTGGATAAGGTTGTGAAGAGGTTGCGAGAGAGTAATATAGCTTTTTGATATGTAAATAATTTTCTATTATGGTCAAAATATGCTCAAAGGCCAATGAAGCGTTCTAACACGGAGTCGAGGAAATTCCAACCTAAAGGAGTGCAGGCAATCCTACCGTTTTGCTGGTACAGAAGGTTCTCGGCAAGCAACGCATCCAAAACCGGTTCTACTAGAGAGAAAGGCAAGCCAGTACAACATTCAAATTGGCCAGGGCTAAACCCCTCCTTTAAGCGCAGCGCGTTCAGCAGGAACTCCAAAGGTCGCTCTCTTTCGGCTATTAGAACTCTGCCGCCTATTCTCTCCGGAGTCTTAGCTTTTTGCAGGTAGTGGCCTGGATGACGGATTTTAAAATAACGCCAGATTCTGCCGCGTTGAGCATCCGTTAGCTTGCCATGGGCGCCGGCGCCTAGACCTAAATAGTCCCCAAACCGCCAATAATTGAGGTTGTGCTGGCACTGATACCCCTCTTGGGCGTAAGCAGAGATTTCGTAGCGCTGGAATCCAGCCAATTCAAGCTTTTCTTGACCAGTTTGCCCTATTTCCCAGACGGTGTCTTCGTCCGGCAGCGACGGAGGATATTTGGCAAAGATCGTGTTGGGCTCTAAGGTCAGCTGATAAAAAGAAATATGCGTTGGTGCATGACGAAGAGCCGTGATGACGTCATATAAGGCGTCGTTTAGGCTCTGCCTAGGCAAGCCGAACATTAGATCCACGTTAAGGTTAGTAAATCCAGCCTCTTTGGCTGTTTCAATCGCCGCCTCGGCTTCACGGGCGCTATGAATGCGACCTAGAGCTTTAAGCTTTGGCTCTTGAAACGACTGAACTCCGAGCGACAGGCGATTGATACCCAAGTCCCGAAATGCGCGAAATTTATTGCTTTCCACCGTGCTTGGATTAGCCTCGAGGGTGATTTCAATATCAGGCGGCCAAGGGAGTAAGGCACGAATCCCTGACAGCAGCCGATCTATGCTCTCGGGTGAAAATAGGCTTGGCGTGCCTCCGCCCAAAAATAAGCTATGGAGGGGTCCAGGATACCGAACTCTTTCTTTTTCTATCCATTCCAAATCTTGAGTTAGATCAAGGAGCAAGGCCTCCACGTACTGTTGTTCAGGAAGATCGCCTTGCACCGGATGCGAGTTGAAATCGCAGTAAGGGCATTTGCGCACGCACCACGGGAAGTGAATGTATAAGCTTAAAGGGGGCGGGGACAATCGCATCCTGAGCTGAGACGGGCGTAGAAGCGATGGAGTTCCTCTACCTGCTTCTCCAATTCAGTCAAGGTTCCAGCGTTGAGGATCACCTCGTCGGCGGCGTTGAGACGCTGTTGGCGGGTGGCTTGGCTGGCGAGGATGTTTAAAATTTGCTCCTCTGGTATCCGATCGCGCTGTTTGACCCGTTCGATTTGAAGGGCTTGCGGGCAGTCTACCACCAGCACTCGGTCCACCTGGTTTTGGGCTTTGCTTTCCACTAAAAGAGGAATGACTAGAATGCAATAAGGCGTTTGACAAAGCTCGGCCCTGCGCTGCATTTCGGCAAAGATGAGGGGATGAAGGATGGCCTCTAAAATTCTTTTGGCTTCGGGATCGGAAAAAATCCTCTGGCGCAGTTGGCTCCGATCCAATCGCCCATCGGGCAAGAGGATTTGAGAGCCAAAAGCTTTAACCAATGCTTTTAGGGCAGGGGAGCCAGGGGTGACTAATTCCCGAGCGATGAGGTCAGCGTCGATCACACAGGCTCCGCGTTGGGCAAACAGAGCGGCTGCTGTGCTTTTGCCGCTACCTATACCCCCGGTCAGGCCGATTTTAAGCATTAGGGTATTCCGCTGAGCTGCAGATACAGCTGGTTTAGGTCTCCCCCCCACATTAACGCGATCCAGGCAGCTAAGGCTAAATAAGGTCCAAAAGGCAGCGGAATATTCTTGTCGCGCCCCGAAATCAAAGTTAAACCTAGTCCGATCACCGCTCCAGCCAAGGAGGAGAGAAGGATGATGGAAGGAAGGGCTTGCCATCCCAGCCAGGCTCCAGCAGCGGCTAACAGCTTAAAATCACCATACCCCATGCCTTCTTTGCCGGTGAAGAGCTTGAAACATTGATATACGCTCCACAAACTCAGATACCCAAACGTGGCTCCAAGGATGGAGGCTTGAGGATCGGTGAAGGCTCCAGTAAGGCTAAGCAACAGCCCCAGCCAGACCATCGGTAAGGTAATGGCGTCGGGCAGAAGTTGGTGATCCAGGTCGATAAAACTCAAAGCGATCAAGTTCCAAGTGAAAACCAGCGCCGCCAGAGTCTGGAGACTAAACCCAAAGCGCCAGGCCACCGCCAGCGACAAAATCCCAGTTAGCCCCTCGATCACGGGATAGCGCAAAGAAATGGGGCTGTGGCAGCAGGCGCTTCGGCCTCTAAGCCAGAGGTAACTTACAATCGGGATGTTATGCCAAGGAGCAATCCTCTGCCCGCAGTTGGGGCAGGTGGATGGAGGGTAGATCAGATCAAAGCGTCCGCTTTCCGGCTCTGGCAAGCGGCCTAAGAGTTCCAGGCAGTCATGTCGCCATCTTATCTCTAACATTTTCGGCAGGCGGAAGACGACCACGTTGAGAAAGCTGCCCATCACTAAGCCAAGGATAAGGATGGCAATTAGGAAAAGCCCCTGGTTGTGAGCCAGTACCGTCCAAGAGGCCATCAGACTACCGATCCCAGTTTAAAGATAGGCAAATACATAGCGATCACTAATCCCCCGACCACCACCCCCAAAAAAGCCATAATGGCAGGCTCCATCAAGCTGCTTAGGGCGTCTACGGCGTTGTCCACTTCCTCCTCATAGAAGTCGGCTACTTTAGCAAGCATGCTGTCGATAGCGCCAGATTCTTCGCCAATCGCTACCATCTGAATTACCATGTGAGGGAAAAGCCCAGTCTGGCGCATGGCCATTTGAAGTTGTTGGCCAGTGGCCACCTGCTCGCGCATTTCTAAAATCGCATCGGCATATACGGCATTGCCAGAGGCGCCAGCGACCGAAGTTAAAGCTTCCACCAGCGGCACGCCCGCGGCGGACATGGTGGAAAGAGTTCGGGCGAAGCGAGCAATGGCTGATTTATGTAAGATCTGAGGGCCGATGATGGGAATCTTCAAAAATAGCCGGTCAAGAAGGCGATTAAAGGACTTGGAGCGTTTCTTAAAATAGAAAAACGCATAACCTGAAGCAGCGATGCCACCTAGCAGATAGTACCAGCTTTCCTGCATGAATCGGGATAAATTGATCACCAATTGAGTGAATGCTGGAAGGTCGGCACCAAAGCCTTTGAACAATTCCTCAAACTGGGGTACCACGAAAATCAAGAGGATGGCGGTCACGATACAAGCTACGACCACCACAGCTGCGGGGTAAAACAAGGCCTTTTTCACTTTGCCTTTTAAGGATTCGATTTTTTCCTTATATGTGGCAATCTTATCGAGCAAAACCTCCAATACCCCCGCCTGCTCGCCAGCGTGGACTAGGTTGCAGAACAGCTCGTCGAAATACAAAGGATGTTTGCGCAGGGCCTCGGTCAGCGTGCTGCCTGATTCTATATCTTCCTTGATCGTGAGGATGAGCTTTTGCATGCTCGGGTTTTCGTGGCCACGGCCCACGATATCAAAAGCCTGCACTAGAGGAACACCGGCAGTCATCATAGTGGCGAGTTGACGGCTGAACACGGCGATGTCTTTAGGGGTGATTTTCTTAGATGGGGCGCGCAAAAGAGATTTGGGTTTCTTTTTGACCTTGATGGGTTTGATCCCTTGCTGACGGAGTTGAGTTTTGATTAAGGCCTCGCTGCGTCCTGAGCTCTCGCCTTTGACGCGCTTGCCGCTTTTGTCCAAACCTTCCCATACAAATAAGATTGTATTGGTCTCTTTTGCGTTGGTCGCCATCTTAAGTTACTCCTGAGTGACGCGGTCGATTTCTTCGATGCTGGTAATGCCTTGTCTGACTTTATTCAAGCCCGATTCGCGCAAATCGCTTATGCCCTCTGCTTTGGCCTGTTGAGCGATCGCCACCGCTGAGCCGCCTTCTAGAATTAGCCGGTTGATAGCCTCGGAGATGGGCATGACCTGATAAATACCTACTCGTCCCTTGTAACCTTTAGTGCAGTGCTCGCAGCCTTCTGGGTTAGCGGTATAAAGCTCCAGATCGGCCAGTTCTTCAGGCCGAAAACCTACTTTTAACAGGAGTTCTGCTGGGTAGTTGGCTGGATGTTTGCAATGCTCGCAAAGGCGCCTGGCCAGGCGCTGAGCCAGTATCAGGAGCACCGACGAGGCGATGTTAAACGGGGCAATTCCCATTTGCGCTAGTCGGTTTAAAGATTGCGGGGCATCGTTGGTATGCAGAGTAGAAAGCACCAGGTGCCCAGTCTGCGCAGCCTTGACGGCGATTTCGGCGGTTTCCAAATCACGAATTTCCCCAACCATGATGATGTCGGGGTCTTGCCGCAAAAAAGCGCGCAGGGCGCTGGCGAAAGTTAGGCCAGCTTTGGGGTTGACGTTGACCTGGTTGATGCCAGGCACGGTGATTTCGACTGGGTCTTCGGCGGTGGAAATGTTTTTATCGGCGGTATTGAGAATATTTAAAGCGGTATATAAGGTCACGGTTTTGCCGCTGCCTGTAGGACCGGTGACTAGGATCATGCCATAGGGTCTGTGGATAGCGTTCAAAAAGAGTTCCTTCTGCACCGGCTCGAATCCTAACTTGTCTATGCCGATCTGGGCGCTGGTTGGATCGAGCAGGCGCAAGACTGCCTTTTCTCCAAACAGGGTGGGGCAGGTGCTGACGCGGAAATCGATGGTCTTATTGCGCGACAAGAGCATTTTGATGCGCCCGTCCTGAGGAACCCGACGCTCAGCGATGTCCAGTTTAGCCATCACTTTAATCCTAGAGATGATACGTGTAGCTAGACTTGGCGGCGGAGAGGTTACCTCGTGCAACAGACCGTCGATTCGAAAGCGGATGCGAAAAATTTTTTCGTAAGGTTCAAAGTGGATATCAGATGCCCCTTTTTTGATTGAATCGAGCAGAATTTTGTTAACGAAGCGTACGATCGGAGCGTCTTCCACCTCTGATTCAGCAACGATCGCTCCTTGATCCTCTTCGACGCTGGCGATATTGATGTTTTCTAGGTTTTCGTCCAGAAGTTTTTGGAGACTGCTATCGGCGGCCTCTAACGCCGCGTCGATGGCTTTGCTGAGTTTGTTTTCCTCGACCAGGATGATTTCGGTGGCTAAGCCAGCATGAAACTTGACCTCGTCCAGCGCCTGTAAATTAGTGGGATCGGAAACCGCTAAAAATAAGCGGTTACCGCGCTGGTACAGCGGCAAAATGTGGTGCTTCTGAATCAGTTTGTCGCTGACTAGCTTGAGCGGCATGGTGGCGGGGTCGATAGCCTCCAGATCCAACAGCGGGATGCCAAACTGGCGCGACGCTGCCTCAGCGATGGTGAGGCTGTCTAAGATCTTGCCGGTTACCAGAAAGAATATCAGTGGGATCTTTTGTTGCTGGGCTTGCTCCTGGTAGCGAAGTGCGTCCTGTTCGCTTACCAGGCCGGAGTCGACCAGGCAGCGAGCCAAGCCGCTGAGCTTGTGTGGGCTGGCAGTCGAAATCGCCATGCTTTTGTATTCTGCCTGTGAGTATGTCAGGATGGACTCGTTTTTAATATAGTTGATGGTATGGGTTTGTCCACGCGACAGGAAAATACATGCGGGTAATCACGCTTAATGTAAACGGAATCCGATCGGCGGCGCGCAAGGGATTTTTTGTCTGGCTTGCCAAACAAAACGCAGACTTTGTCTGTCTGCAGGAGATCAAAGCGCAGGCTGGGCAGCTGCAAGATCCGTTATTCTGGCCGCTTGGGTATCATTGTTACTATGCGTTGGCGGAGAAGAAAGGCTACGGGGGAGTGGCGCTTTACGCCCATCGTTGTCCAGACGAGGTCGTGGAGAGTTTCAGTTGGGGTCCGGCGGATTGCGAGGGAAGATACTTGGAGGGGCGTTTCGGCAACTTAAGCGTGGTCTCGGTGTACGTACCCTCAGGGACTTCGGGAGAGGAGCGGCAAAGTTTCAAATTCGAATTCTTAGAGCATTTTCTTAAATTTTTGCGTCTTTGCCGGCAGACTGGCCGGGTTTACATTTTTTGTGGGGATTTCAACATCGCTCATCAAAAAATAGACCTTAAAAATTGGCGCAGCAACCAAAATCATTCGGGCTTTCTACCCGAGGAACGCGCGTGGATGGACAAGCTGTTTGGAGAAGAGGGGTGGATAGACGCTTTCCGAATAGTAAATCAAGAACCGGGTCAATACACCTGGTGGTCCAATCGTGGGCGGGCTTGGGAAAAAAACGTAGGATGGCGCATCGATTATCAAATCGTCTCACCGGCGCTCAAAGAGTGCATCGATCGCGTAGAAATATACAAGGAGCAGCGCTTTTCTGATCATGCCCCGCTAATTATCGACTATGACTACGCTCTCTAAGGTCTTTAACCGCCGTATGGCGACTGCGTTCGCCATGGGTTTCTACAGTGGTTTGCCATTGCTTTTGACCGGATCGGTGCTGCAAGCGTGGCTTAAGGAAAAAGGCATAGATTTGGCCACCATTGGTTTGTTTGCGCTGGTGGGCCTGCCTTATACCGGCAAGTTTCTGTGGGCACCTGTGTTTGATCGTTTTACTCTAGCTGGCGGTCGACGGCGAGGGTGGCTGATTGTGGTCCAGGTAGGTTTGGCTGTAAGTTTGGTTGGCCTGGGGTGGGCTGGATCCAGGGCTGAACCGATATGGGTGGCGCTGGCTGCGCTGGTGGTGGCGTTTCTGTCGGCCAGCCAGGACATTTTGATCGATGCTTATCGGCGGGAATCGCTCACTGATCTAGAGCAGGGCTTGGGCGCCTCCTTTTACGTCAACGGCTACCGTTTAGGCATGCTTTTGACCTCAGGAGGCGGCCTGATTCTGGCCGATCTATGGGGGTTTCAGAGGGTGTACTGGGTGAGCGCAGCTTTGATGATCTCAGGAATTTTGGTGACTTTTGCGGTTAAAGAACCCCCCTCAGATCGATGCGATTCTCTGCCAGTGAGGACGATGCTTGAGCCATTTTGCGAATTTTTTCGGCGCAGGCAGGCCCTCGCTATTCTCTTGTTCATCTTCCTGTACAAACTCGGCGATACTATGGCCAGCCACATGAGCCTGCCGTTTTATTTAGATTTGGGATTTACTAAGACCCAAATCGGGGCGGTGGTGAAGTTGTTTGGTTTTTGGGCTACGATCTTGGGCGGGCTGGTTGGTGGCGCTTTGATCTTAAGGCTAGGGATTTATCCGGCTTTATGGCTGTTTGGGCTCCTCCAGGCAGCGTCTACCGCTGGATTTGCGCTGTTGGCCCAAATCGGCCCCGATCTCTGGGGATTGATGGGGGTGATCAGCTTCGAAAATCTCTCTTCAGGGATGGGCACGGCAGCGTTTGTCGCTTTTATGGCGGTGCATACTGACCGCCGTTTCACGGCTACCCAGTATGCTTTGCTCTCGAGCCTGATGGGGGTACCAAGAGTGATGATCGCCGCACCTACCGGGTGGTTTGCCCAACAGCTTGGCTGGAGCGGATTTTTCTTGCTCTGCACGGCAGCTGCCTTACCAGGATTGCTGATGTTGCTTAAGTTTCGAGATAACCCCTTGCCTGAGGTTGGGCAAGGGGCAGATGCCTTAAGCGTTCAGCCAGATGTGGACAAGGATGCTGAGGAAATACCCAGCGACGATAGCCGGTGTCCAACGCAGGTGGGAGAAGAAAGTGTATTTACCCTTGGACACCCCCATCAAAGCTACTCCAGCCGCTGAGCCGATAGACAGCATTGACCCCCCTACGCCGGTAGTCAGGGTCACCAACAGCCATTGATAAAGCGGCATGTTCGGATCCATCTCGATGACCGCAAACATCACCGGGATGTTGTCGACTATCGCGGACAAAATCCCGATCAAAATGTTGGCCGTGGTGGCGCCCATGTCCCCATACAGCCACTCGGCCGTTATCTTAAGGTAACCGATGTAAGCGAGCCCAGCCACGCAGAAAATCACACCGAAAAAGAACATCAAGGTATCCCACTCAGCATCGCGCACCATCTCAAAGATGTCAAAACGCTTATCCTTGGGCAGGTCATGTTCTTGGTGTTTAAGCCAGAAGCCATAGATGGCTAAAATGCCCCAACCTAACATCATGCCCATAAACGGTGGTAGATTTAGGAATTGCTTAAGCCCCACCGCCAGAGCGATGGTCAGGCCGAACAAAGCGCAGATAGGATAGGCCCCGATTTTGAGTGGTACCAAGCCGTCATCGCTTTGCTCTGGCTGTTCGTTAGGGATGGCAAAATGCATAGCCGCTGCTGGCACGAGAAAGTTGACGGCCGAGGGGATGAACAGCTCGAAGAACTCAAAAAAAGAAGCCTTTTCCGCTTGCCAGACCATCAGCGTAGTAATGTCCCCGAACGGGCTGAAAGCTCCTCCGGCGTTGGCTGCTACCACTAAGTTGATAAGACCTAAAGCGATGAAGCGCGGATTGTCTTTTCCTACCGCCAGCACCACTGTTCCCATCAGCAAGGCGGTAGTGAGATTATCGGCGACGGCCGACAGGAAAAAGGCGATGACGCCGGTGATCCAAAACAGCTTGCGATAGCCAAAATTGCGGGCGATGAGCCAAGAGCGCAGGCGTTCGAATACGTTGCGCTCCGCCATGGCATTGATATAGGTCATGGCGACCAACAAAAACAGCATCAACTGCCCGTACTCGTTGACGTTGCCAGCGATCACGCGCTGCAGATCTTCGGCCGACACTCCTTTAGTATTGGCCAAATAGGCGACTTCGCCCCAGATAATGATGGAAGCGACGATGACCGGTTTAGATTTCTTAAGCTCGATGAATTCCTCAGTCATCACCAAGGTGTAAGCGATAATGAAGATAAGGATGCAGTAAACGCCGCGCTCGGTGGCTACCAGTCCGAGAATTTCCGCCTCTGAGGCACAGGCGACTTGGGGCACTACCGATAAGGCGAGCAACGCAAACAAGAACCTAAGCAAGATACCCCCCTTTTTTATCTTGGTTGTCAAAAAATTCTCATTTTACCGCAGATCGGAAGCGATCGGGTTTTACGAACCCCTGTGCTGCTCACTGCGCTCCGTATCTTTGAGGATATTGATCGCTTTGAGTACGTTCAGGGCCTCGTGCAAATGATAGTCTTCGAGCAAACCGTCCTCCTCTTTGTCCTCACGGTTCGGTTTGGCCGCCCCCTCTGGTTTGGATTCCTTGTTTCCGTTCTCTAGGTGTCGGGATAGGTCGGCTTCGGTCAAGGGTTTAAACTCCTCTGCCTCTCTGATTTTCTCCAAGCGTACCATCCCTAAGGTGAGGTCAGGGACGATTCCTTCGGCTTGGATCGATCGTCCAGAGGGGGTGTAATACCGAGCTGTGGTCATTTTTACCCCGCCGCCGTTGCTCAAGGGTAAAATCGTCTGGACCGAGCCCTTGCCAAAGGTCTTCTGCCCTAGAAGGATAGCGCGCTTATGGTCTTGCAGAGCGCCAGCGACGATTTCCGCGGCCGAAGCCGAACCGGCATTGATCAACACCACCATGGGAATGCCTGTAAGAATATCGCCTGGGGTGGCCTCAAACTTCATTTTTGACTCTTCGATTCGGCCATCGGTATAAACGATCAGACCTCGGTCTAGAAATGCGTCGCTGACAGCCACGGCCGCGTTCAGGACGCCCCCCGGGTTGTTGCGCAGGTCTAAAACTACGCCCTTAAGTGGCCCTTCCTCTTTGAGCTTGGCGACGGCTTTGGTCAATTGCTCCGAGGTACCGGATTGGAAGCTGGTGATGCGTAAATACCCATAGCCTGGTTCAAGGATCTGCTGCTTAACGCTTTTAACCTTGATGACGGCGCGGGTAAGCGTGATTTTGAGCGGTTTGTCCTGGCCCTCACGGACGATGGTCAAAGTGATCTGGGTGCCAGGTTCACCACGCATGACCTTGACTGCCTCTTCCAAAGACATGCCTTTGACCGGTTTATCATCCAGGCGGATGATTAGGTCTCCAGGCTTGATGCCGGCTTTTTGCGCCGGGGTATCGTCGATCGGGGCGATCACTTTGATAAAACCGTTTTCCATTCCCACCTCGATCCCTAGACCCCCGAACTGACCAGTGGTACCGATGCGCAATTCTTTAAGTTCATCGGGAGTCAGGTATGAGGAGTGGGGGTCGAGGCCGGACAACATGCCGCGGATGGCGTTTTCCAGCAGAGTCTTGTCAGCGATCGGTTCGACGTAGTCTTGTTGAATGCGTCCGAATACTTCAGTAAAAGTCTTAAGCTCGGCGAAGGGAATCGTTTCCGCTCCCCTGGAGCGCTCTGCCAGTACACTGGTGCATGTGCCAAGCAAAAGGCCCAGCAAAGCACCCACTCCAAGCAGAAACAGGTTGGTAATGATACGCATCAACGCTTCCTTGAGTGATCAATAAACTTAAACTTAAATAAGTATGACATTATTTTCCCGCCTTGAAATCCCCTTCCCTTATACGACAGGCTAAGGCCAGAGAGCACGGACGGACAATTAAGGGCAAAGTCGATATAATTAATAAAATAGCAGCTTTAGTGATCCTGAATCTATGCCGGGGCAATTGATCGTCGATGAATCGGATGTCATCCATGCGGCTAGGTGTTTGAAGGCTATGTCCCATCCATTGCGGCTTAAGATATTGTGCACTTTAGGCAAGGGACCGGCGAGTGTGCAGGAAATTTTGGAGCAAGTGGGTACCACTCAGAGCAACGTCTCTCAGCATCTGGCCATTTTGCGCGAAAAGGGGCTGTTGAGCTTTGATAAACAGGCCAACCGGGTCTATTACCGGATCGACGACCCTCGCACTGTACAGTTGATCGAAATGATTCGTGCAGTGTTTTGCCATGCGGGCAAATTTCCAATGTAGTTAAGGACATTATCGTATGGACCGTTTGTTTGAATTTATAGGCAATCACCTCTATTTAGCTTTGGCGTTTGCGGCCTCGACAGCGCTTTTGCTGCACAATTTACTCGAGAGCCTGCTGCGCAAGTACAAGGTCGCTACGCCCCTAGAGGCGGTTATGCTGATCAACCAGGAAGACGCGGTCGTGGTGGATGTGCGTCAGCCTCACGAGTGGGCCAAAGGTCATATCGTCGGTGCCAGGCTCATTCCCTTAGGGGAGTTGGACAAACGTCTTGCTGATCTGGACGATGCCAAACACAAGCCGGTGATCGTGACCTGCCAGTCTGGCACCCGCTCTCCTGCTGCTTGCAAGAAATTGCTCCAAGCCGGTTTTGCCAAGGTCTATCTGCTGAAAAATGGTATGACGGCGTGGGAGGACGCCAGTTTGCCGATCGTCAAACCTAAGCCAAGCTAACCCGAGGATAAAGCGCTATGACCGACCAAACGCCGAAGCAATTTGCTATCCAGAAGCTTTACATTAAAGACCTCTCTTTCGAAACCCCAAATTCCCCGACCATCTTCACCCAGCGCTGGGAACCCAAAGTCGAGTTTAATTTAGAAAACCGCAGCCAAATGCTGCAAGACAACCTGTACGAGGTGGTCCTGACCGTCACGATCACGGTCAAATTAGGGGAAATAACCGCTTATCTGATCGAGGCGGCGCAAGCTGGAATTTTTACTATTCAAGGATTTAGTCGCGAAGAATTGGGGCCTCTGCTTGGCATCTATTGCCCCAACATCCTGTTTCCTTATGCGCGAGAGGTGGTCTCAGACCTCTCCCTCAAGGGGGGGTTTATGCCTATGCTCCTGCTGCCGGTGAATTTTGAGGCCCTATACGCGCAGAAGCTGCAAGCAAACTCTGAGCCAATTCTGAAACCCAACTGAACCGTTATGCATTTGGCCTCGGTGAGTGTGCTCGGGGCAGGTTCTTGGGGGACGGCGCTGGCTCACTTGATTGCCAGCAACGGGTTTGAGGTTAGCCTGTGGGACGTAAATCCGAGGCGGATTTCAGAACTGGCTAGCACGCACAGCAACGAACGTTATCTGCCGGGATTTGCGCTTTCTCCTAAGATTCAGTTTGAAAGCGATCTTGGTCGGGCGATAAAAGCCAAGGATTTGATCCTGATCGCCGTACCCAGTCATGCCTTCGCCGCTTGCCTGACACGCTTGCGGCCTTATCTCTTGCCTTCGCCTCAAATAGCTTGGGGGACCAAGGGGTTGGATCCGGAAAGCGGCGGCTTGCTGCACGAAGTGGCGCTTGCGACCTTAGGAGCCGATTGTCGCCTTGCCGTCCTATCCGGACCGACTTTTGCGCGCGAGGTAATGCAAGGGCTGCCTTCTGCGCTTACTGTCGCTTCGTATGAGACCGAGTTTGCCGTGGCGGTAGCAGGGCTTCTCCACAACGCGTTTTTTCGCGCTTACACTTCAAGCGATATGATCGGCGTGCAGTTGGGGGGGGCAGTCAAAAACGTCTTGGCTATTGCCGCTGGAGTCTCCGACGGCATGGGGTTTGGCGCTAACGCCCGTGCCGCTTTAATCACTCGCGGGCTGGCGGAGATGATCCGCCTCGGGGAAGTCATGGGGGCCAAGCGCGAGACCTTTATGGGACTGGCCGGGGTCGGCGATCTGATCCTGACGGCAACTGACGATCAATCTCGCAACCGCCGGCTGGGTCTAGGGTTGGGTAGGGGTAAGACGGTGGCCGAGCTGAGAGCCGAGATCGGCCAAGAAATCGAGGGTATTCTAACCGCCAAGCTGATTTGGCAGCTGGCTAGAAAGCTTAAAGTCGAGATGCCTATCGTAGAGCAAGTGCATGCTCTGCTTTACCAGGGGGTAGCTCCGGAAGAGGCAGTCCATCGATTACTCGTGCGTGAGCGCAAGCCCGAGACCCTGTAGGCCTGTGAGCAAATCTCCCAGATCGGCCTCTTCCTCAGCGTGTAGGCAAGGAAGCGGGTACACCGGGACCGAGCTAAAGCGGCACAGATCCTGTAAATTGTCCATCACTTCGGTTTTTTGGAGTTGATTTAAAATAACTCCCGCCGGAGTAAGACCGCGGCGAGCGATTGCTTCTAAAGTTATCAGCACTTGATGGATTACCCCTAACCGGTCGGAAGTCACCAGAAGAACCGGAAAGCCAAGCGCTTGGGCCAGGTCGGCATTGAGCGCATCGGAAGCGATGGGAGAGTAGAAGCCGCCTGCGCCTTCTACGAGCATAAACCCGTTGTGCGCGGAGCGACACGCCTTAATCAAACTCTCTAAAACAAGTGGATGCCCCTCCAGCTGAGCCGCGCGCTGGGGGGAGACGGGGGCGGCGAAGCGGTATGGACAGACTATGGCTAACGGCTCAGGATCCCCAGCCGCACGGCTTAAGGTATATGCGTCTTGAGGCAGCAAGCCCTCTTGGGCTTGCGTGCAACCGGTTTCAACCGGCTTGCGCACCAAAACTTTCACGCCGCGCTGCCTAAGGGCCCGTGTTAGCGCTGCGCCCAAAAAGGTTTTACCCACGCCAGTATCGGTACCGGTGATGAACAGACCAGAGGGATTAAGACCCATAAAAACCCGCGGCGAAAGGTTCGACTGTGACATACGTGCCGGCGCTAGCGCCCTGGCTATCCGCAGGAAGGATGATAAAGCAGTTAGCCCGGCTGAGCGTGGCTAGCTGATGCGATTCTTGGGCAGCCAGACCGGTGACGACAGGCAAACCGGCTTCGTCTAAGGCGAGCTGGCCGCGTTGAAATTCTAGCCTGCCTACAGTCTTGTACAATGCGTTCAGACAGCGCGCTTTGAGCCGCAGCGGTTTGAATCCACTTGCGCCTGCCAGTTTCCAAATGGCGGGGCGCACGATTTGGGCAAAGGCAACGTGGACCGAGACCGGATTGCCTGGCAGGCCGAAGTACCAAGCCCGGCCGGTACGGCCGAAAATCAGAGGCTTACCTGGCTTGAGCGCGATCCGCCATAAAGTTACCTCACCAACCCGGGAGAGGGCTTGGCGCAAGAAGTCTTTTTCCCCCACCGAGGCTCCTCCGGAGCTTAGGATGAGGTCAAAGCTTTGTCCAGCTTCTCTAAGCAGCTCAGTAAGTTGCTCCAAATCGTCCGGTACGGCGCCAAGGTCATAAGCGATGACGGGAAATTCGGCCAAAAGCCCACTTAAGCTGTAACGGTTGCTGTCGTAGATCTGACCGGGAGCTAAAGACTCGCCCAGGCTGCGCAGTTCATCGCCGGTGGAAAAATACGCCACGCGCGGAGCTTGGAATGCGGTCACCTGGGAAATCCCTAAGGCGGCGAGCAGCCCTAGATCCTCTGCTCGCAGCAGCCGGCCTGTTTTTAATACGACCTCGCCGCAGCGCACGTCGCTTCCAGCTGGACGAACATGCTCCCCCTCGCTAGGTAAGCGGTTAAGGCGGATCAGGGTCCCTTGCCGGGTAACTTCTTCTTGCATGACTACGGCGGTTGTTCCATCGGGAACCTTGGCTCCTGTGAAGATGCGGATCGCTTGGCTGGGGAGCAAAGGATCGGAATAAGGTAAACCTGCCAAACTCTGCCCAACTACCGGCAAGAGAGGAGAGGGAGCAGTTACTCCAGCCAGATTGACGGCATAGCCGTCCACGGCAGAATTGGGAAAAGGAGGTAAAATCAACGGGGCTTGGATATCCTGGGCCAGAATTCTTCCTAGGGCGCTTTTAAGCGGTAACTGTTGGCGAGCGCGAACCGGGGTGATGGCGTCCAGGATACGAGCGAGGGCGACCTCGAGGTTGAGGAGATTAGCCTTAAAACAGTCAACAGCCGAGGAAGTCATGAACGATGAATTGAGCGATCGCCTCTGGCTGATTCAGGTCCAGCCATGGCAGCGGGCAGGAAAATTGAACATCGCTTGCCACGGCGATAATGTGAGGATCATGGGGATACAAAAGCGGTTGGCCCAAAGCAGGGCGATGGAGTTCGATTTTGGGAATGGGTTCGGCTTTAAACCCCTCCACCAAAATTAGATCCAACTCGGAAGCAACTAAAAAAGGCAGCTGGGCAAAGAGTCCGATCTCTCCTTGCTCCGGGTATTCGTAAACGATCGCTCGCCTTTTGCTTGAAACCACCATCACCGGGCTGGCACCGGCCTGACGCAGCCTAAAACTGTCTTTGCCCGGCTGGTCTATGTCGAAGCTGTGGTGCGCGTGCTTGATTACTCCTACCCTCAATCCAAGCTTGCCAAGCTGAGGAATCAGTTGCACCAGCAAAGTGGTCTTGCCAGTGCCACTGAAGGCAACGAAACCGAGCAAGGGGGGGGTAGGCGTCATCGGTAACCGTAATAGTCCCTATACCAGGCTACGAATCTGGGAATGCCCTCTTCAACTGGGGTGGTCGGAGCATATCCTACCGCCTGCACTAAATCGCTTATGTCGGCGAAGGTTTCTGGTACATCGCCTTTCTGCATGGGTAAAAAACGTTTTTTAGCCTCTATGCCCAAAGCCTGCTCTAAGACCTCAATGAAACGCAGCAGTTCCACCGGCCGATGGCTGCCTATGTTATAGAGGCGGTAAGGAGCGGAGCTAGTCCCTGGGTCTGGGCGATCGCCTGACCAATTGGGGTCAGGTTGAGGAGGGGAGTCTAAGACGCGTACCACACCTTCGACGATGTCGTCGATGTAGGTGAAATCGCGCTTGTGATGACCGAAGTTGTACACTTCTATGGGCTTTCCTTGCAAAATATTATGCGTGAATTTAAACAGCGCCATGTCCGGTCGTCCCCATGGGCCGTAGACTGTGAAAAACCGCAAGCCGGTGGTGGGGAGGCCAAAGAGGTGGCTGTAAGTATGAGCTAAAAGTTCATTGGCTTTTTTGGTGGCGGCATATAGGCTTAAGGGATGATCCACGTTGTGGTGAACCGAGAACGGCATTTGCGTATTGGCGCCGTAGACCGAACTGGAAGAGGCATAGACCAAGTGCTCCACCTCAAATCGACGACACGCCTCTAAGATATGGCCAAATCCCACTAAATTTGCCTGAATATAAACCTTAGGGTTTTCCAACGAATAGCGCACTCCGGCTTGGGCAGCCAGGTTGATCACTCGCCTAGGGCGAAACGTACGAAAAGCTTTACCGATCGCTTCGTCGTCCTCTAAATTGGCTCGAACCTCGGTGAAACCGGGGCGCGCTTTGAGCCGAGCCAGGCGTGCTTCTTTTAGGCGAATGTCGTAGTAAGGGTTAACGTTGTCCACGCCTATGACTTCATCACCGCGGTCGAGCAAGCGGTGGGCGACAAAAGAGCCGATAAAACCAGCCGTGCCGGTGACTAAAATTCTCATAATCGCCCGTCTACGCTGCTTTTAGGCAAAAGGCCTTTGACGTCAAACAGGACCGCGCCGGGTTTGCCCAGCGCCCGTATTTTCTCTGCCCCCATTGCCCGAAACTGGTCATGAGCGGTGGCGACGATGACAGCATCGTACCGTCCAGGCTGAAGTTGGGTCACCAGCTCTATTCCGAGTTCTTCTTTGGCCTCATCGGGATAGGCCCAAGGATCGTACACTTCGACTTGAGCCGAATAGGTCTCAAATTCCTGGATCATGTCGATCACTCGGGTGTTGCGGATGTCCGGGCAATTCTCCTTGAATGTTAGGCCTAAAATTAAAATTTTAGCCTGACAGACGTGGATGCGACGCTGATTCATCAGCTTGACCACGCGAGCGGCGACATACTCTCCCATGGCGTCGTTAATCCGCCTTCCAGCCAAGATGATTTCGGGGTGGTGACCGATCTCCTGTGCTTTGTGCGTGAGATAGTAGGGGTCAACGCCAATGCAGTGACCGCCCACCAGTCCAGGGCGGAATGGCAAAAAGTTCCATTTGCTGCCTGCGGCTTCCAATACTTCCAGGGTGTCCAAGCCCAGTTTATGAAACAGCACCGATAGCTCGTTGATTAAGGCGATGTTGACGTCGCGCTGGGTGTTTTCGATCACCTTGGCAGCTTCAGCCACCCGGATGCTGCTCGCTTTGTGGGTGCCGGCCGGAATGATGCTGCGATACAGCTGATCGATAAATTCGGCCACTTCCGGAGTTGAACCTGAGGTCACTTTGACAATAGTAGTGAGGCGATGCTGCCTGTCGCCGGGGTTGATGCGCTCAGGGCTATAGCCGGCAAAAAAGTCACGGTTAAAAGTAAGCCCCGATTCTTGCTCTAAAATCGGCACGCACACCTCTTCGGTGGCGCCGGGATAAACAGTGGACTCATAGACGACCACATCGCCTGGTTTGAGCAGCTTGCCCACGGTGCGGCTGGCGGAAGTGAGCGGGCTTAAGTCTGGGCGTTTGTTGCGGTCAATAGGGGTGGGAACGGTGACGATAAACACGTTGCACTGGGCTAGGTCTTGGGGGTCGGCAGTGAATTTCAAACGCTCGGCGCGTTTTAATTCTTCTTCCTCCACTTCGCGTGAGCGATCATAACCTTGCTCTAATTCTTGAATCCGTTTGCAGTTAATATCTAAGCCGATAGTATCGAACCTACGGCCAAACTCCACCGCCAGCGGCAAGCCCACGTAACCCAATCCTATTATTCCTAATTTCACCTTATCCGGCGATAGCATATGTCCCACCTCTGTGTACAGGCACTCCCGTTTAATAAAAGCATAGCTAGTTTATAGTTATAGTAGAACGGTTGCACTAAAGTTTTCTGTTAGCATGATGGACCGCAAGGTGATATTTGTCCCCGCTATGAGATCCATGATTAGGCTATGATTCGAATTTTTCGCCATTACGTCTCCACGGCCTACTTAGGACTGATGCTCCTGGAAGCAGCTGTCCTCTCAGTGGCGATCTCGATTGGCGCTGAACTGCGCTTCCTGCGCGAGGAAGGCTGGCAGGCCGAGCCTGATTGGTGGATCACCTCCTTGTTGTTTGTCGTCACCATGCTGGTTCTAAATGCAGCCCTCGGGCTGTATCAGCGCGCCGCCCATCGCTGGGGGCTGGCCGAGCTCCTGCTACGGGTAGGGATAAGCTTTGCTATAGGGGCGGTGGCAATGAGCCTCTTTTTCTATGCATTCCCAGATTTGTTTATAGGCCGTGGGATTTTCGGCTTTGCACTGTTGTTTTCAGCGCTGACCATTTTTGGCATCCGCTTGGCGTTTCGCCGGTTCGCCGACAGCCAGCGCTTGAGGCGAAGGGTGCTAGTGCTGGGTGCAGGCAGGCTAGCGAGCCAAATCCTAGAAAGCAGCTACAAGCTGGCTGAGGCCAATCTAGATTTGGTCGGATTTGTGCTCATGGGCAATGAATCCTGCCGGGTAGGGGCCGAGCGCTTGATCGATCTGAAAGAGCCTTTGCGCGAGTTCGCCGAGCGCGAGGACATCGACGAAATGGTCGTTGCTCCCGACGACCGCCGCCAGGGACTGCCCGTGGATGAGATCTTAGACTGCAAGATGGCAGGGATTGAAGTGGTAGACCTTCTGACTTTTTTCGAGCGCGAAGCTGGGCTCATCAAGATCGACTGCTTGCAGCCGAGTTGGTTGGTGTTTTCCGACGGGTTCAAGATGAAAAGCAGTTTGCTGGTTAAGCGCTTGTTTGACGTTACCACCAGCCTGGCGCTATTGGCCGTCACCTGGCCGATCATGCTGACAACTGCCGCAGCGATCTGGATCGAGTGTCGGGGAAAATATCCCATTTTCTATCGGCAGACGCGTGTGGGTGAGGAATTTAAGTTGTTTCAAGTAATCAAGTTTCGCAGCATGCGCCCCGATGCCGAGAGGGATGGAGCGCGTATGGCAGCCATCAATGACGAGCGCGTCACGCGTGTGGGGAGGTTCATTCGCAAGACCCGTATCGACGAGTTGCCGCAATTGTGGAACGTGCTTAAGGGCGATATGAGCTTTGTCGGGCCACGCCCAGAACGGCCTGAATTCGTAGAAAAGTTCGCTGAGACTATCCCTTATTATGCCGAGCGCCATCGGGTCAAACCCGGGATCACCGGTTGGGCTCAGGTGCGCTACCCTTATGGGGACAGCGAGGCCGACGCGGTAGAGAAGCTGCAGTATGATCTGTATTACGTCAAGAACTACAGTCTGCTTTTAGATTTTCTGATCTTATTGCAGACGGTGGAAGTGGTGCTATGGGGCAAGGGGGCTAGGTAATGGCAGCTGCAATCGCAGGAGTCAGTTACTCGGTGGCCTGGCTCGCCTATTTGTTCCTGAGCGTGTGGATCGCTACCTCGTGGCGCGGCCGTTGGAAGGGGGGAATGTTGCTTTTGGCCTCGAGCTTGACCTGTCTCTGGGCCGGGGTCAACGCTTGGCAATTGACTTTCAGGAGTTTGCCGGCAGCGTTGATCTGGTCCCTTGAGGTCTTGCGCCTTGGCGGCTGGCTGATTTTTTTGGGGCTGCTTCTGCCGCCCAGGCTTAGCCATAACCGCTGGATCAAGTACGGAGGGGCGGGCGTTATAGCCTATCTAATGGTGCAGCCTTGGCTAGCCGGCCTCTGGCCTGGAATTTGGCCAGTTGAGGCCCCGCTCATCGGCCAGCTGCTTTTGGCGCTTGTAGGGTTGATCGGTGTAGAGCAATTGTACCGCAACACCCGACCGGATCGCCGCTGGTATATCAAGTTTCTGTGTCTGGCGCTTGGAGGGATGTGTGCGTACGAGTTTTATCTTTATTCTGAGGCCTTATTGTTCAAACGCGTGGATGTGAATCTTTGGAGCGCGCGGGGGTTAGTGGTGAGCCTATTAGTGCCGCTATTTGCGGTGTCGGCAGCCCGCAACCCTGATTGGTCGGTGGAAGCCTTCATCTCTCGGGATTTCGTGTTTCACTCGGCGGCAGTCTTGGGGACGGGCCTGTACCTTTTGGTGATGGCCGCGGTCGGTTACTACATTCGTTTTTATGGTGGCCAGTGGGGGGAGGTTTTCCAGATCGCTTTTCTGGTCGGAGCGGGGCTTTTGCTTTTGGCTTTGTTGTTTTCCGGATCGGCGCGCGCTTATCTTCGGGTCTTTTTGACCAAGCATTTTTTCAGTTACCGCTACGATTACCGTAAAGAATGGATCAGGATTACCCAGGTTTTATCTCAGTCTGAGAGCGAATCCACTTTGGGCGAGCGTGTTATCTGCGCTTTAGCCGACCTGGTGGAGAGTCCTGCTGGCATCCTGTGGGTGCGTGCGGAGCAGGGACATTTTTTGTATCTGGCCGCGTGGGGAGATCCCAAATTCCATGCCGGCCTCATCGAAGGCCACGATCCTGTGATCGATTTTATGCAGCGTACAAGATGGGTGATCAATCTCAAGGAACTGGCAGCTTTACCTGAACTGTATGAGAACCTCAGCTTTCCGAGTTGGCTGCACGGCTGTCGTGAGGCTTGGCTGTTAGTGCCCCTGTTTCACGGCGAGACGCTGTGGGCGATAGTATTGTTGACCTCCCCTAGAGCCCGGATCGAGTGCAACTGGGAAGTGTTGGACATACTCAAAACAGCCGGCCGCCAGGCTGCTAGTTTTTTAGCCGTGGAGGAAACCGCCCGACGTTTGCTGGAGGCTCGCCAATTCGAAGGCTTCAACCGGTTGGCTGCATTTGTGGTACACGACCTTAAAAACTTGATCGCTCAGCTGACTTTAGTCGTGCGCAACGCCGACAAGCACGCCGCTAACCCCGAATTCGTGCGCGATGCCATGGCCACGGTCGAGCACGCCGTCAACAAAATGAATCGCCTTTTGACTCAGCTTAGAAACATCGGGGCAGAGACGTGCAGGCAAAAGATAGATTTGCGCGTCCTACTGAACAAAGTACTGGTGGCGCGCGCCGGGCAATTGCCGAGACCCAACTTGGAATGCCGCGTAGATCGCGAGGTGTGGGTTTTGGCCCAGCCCGATAAACTAGGCTCGGCGTTGGAGCACATCATCCAGAATGCTCAGGAGGCCGCTGGCCGCCATGGGTGGGTCAAAGTCAAGCTGGACTTGCTAGGGAGGCAGGCTATAGTTGAGGTAGAAGACAACGGTCCAGGCATGGACAGCGACTTCATCCGCCAGCGTTTGTTTAAACCTTTTGAGACCACCAAGGGTTTGAGCGGAATGGGGATAGGCGCTTACGAAAGCCGCGAATACGTACGTGCTCTGGGTGGGGATCTCACCGTGCACAGTACACCCGGCCAGGGTAGCCGGTTTTGTTTCCTTTTGCCGGTGGCTGAAGGCCAGGCTGAGGTCGAGTCGGGGATTCCAGCATGATGGAAGACTATGGTTATGACTTGCCGGTTTTGCTGATCGTCGAGGACGATCCGGGTCTGAGAAACCAACTCAAATGGAGCTTTGCCGAGCGCTATCGCGTATTGACGGCCGAGGATCGGGAGACGGCGCTTGAGAGAGCGAAAAAAGCTGAGCCACAGGTGGTGACTTTGGATTTAGGGTTGCCACCCAATTCTGGGGGAGTCTCCGAGGGTTTTGCTACCTTGGAGGGGATTTTAAAGCTCTCTCCCGCCACTAAAGTGATCGTTATTACTGGCAACGACGATCGCGCTAACGCTGTGCGCGCCATAGGCCTTGGAGCCTACGATTTCTATCACAAGCCGATCGAGCCAGAGATGCTTGCCTTAGTGGTGGATCGAGCTTTTCGCCTGTACGGCCTAGAGGAAGAAAACCGCAAGTTGGCTCGCCTCCATATCACCTCTCCTTTAGACGGAGTGATCGCAGCCAGCCCTAAGATGCACGAACTCTGCCGCCTGCTCGAGCAATTGGCGCCTACGAACTTAAGCGTCCTTTTGCTTGGCGAGAGCGGCACCGGCAAAGAAGTCCTAGCGCGCGCTTTGCATAGACTCAGTTCTAGAGCGAATGGGCCATTCGTGGCGATCAATAGCGCTGCTATTCCAGAAAATCTTCTAGAGGCTGAGCTATTTGGCTATGAAAAAGGAGCGTTCACCGATGCGGCTAAACAGACTAAAGGCAAGATTGAGTTAGCTCAGGGCGGTACCCTGTTTTTAGATGAGATTGGCGACATGCCGCTGGCACTGCAGCCTAAGTTGCTGCGTTTCCTCCAGGAGCGCACGATAGAGCGCATTGGCGGACGGCGGGAGATCGCGGTGGATGTACGCGTGGTCTGCGCTACCCATCAGAATATGGAGCGCCTGATCCGCGAAGGGCGTTTCCGCGAGGATTTATACTTCCGCATCAACGAGACGACCCTTCACCTTCCTCCTTTGCGCGAGCGCAGAGAAGACATTCAGGTACTCGCGCGCGCTTTTCTCCATCGCTACAACCTGGAGATGAAGAAAAATTTGCTCGATTTTACCGAAGCGGCGCTGATGGCGATGGAAGAGTACGACTGGCCAGGAAATGTGCGTGAACTGCAAGGGCGGGTCAAGACCGCCGTTGCCTTGGCGCGAGGGCCGAAGATTGACGTTCCTGAGCTCAAGCTGCCCGCAGCGACTCAGACTAGGCGCCTTTTGACTTTGCGTGAAGCCCGCGATTTGGCTGAGCGCCAAGCGATTTGTGCGGCCTTAAGCGCGGCGAAAGGCAGCGTCTCTAAGGCGGCGGAATTGCTCGACGTCACCCGCCCTACTCTATACGCTTTGCTCAATAAGTTCGATTTGAAAGTCTAGGAGAGAACTATGAGAGGTGAGAGAATCCTGCTCGCTTTGCTGCTGTGGAGCGCGTTCGCGGTAGGCGGGCCGGAGAGCTATCTCGAAGAGGCCAAGCAATATCTGGCGCGGGGCGAGGCCAAGGCAGCGGTAATCCAGCTCAAGAACCTACTCAAGGATAATCCAAATCACCTTGAGGGCAGACTGCTGTTGGGAGAGGCGTATTTGCGCTTAGGAGAAGGGGCTGGGGCGGTTAAGGAACTGGAGAAGGCTAAGGAATTGGGGATGGCGCCTGAGCGTCTTGCTGTGCCTCTGGCTAAAGCATATCTGCTGCAAGGGGAGGCCAAGGAGGCGCTCAAGATCGAGCTGACAGATGACGCGCCTACGAACCTGCGCGCCGATCTGTCGGCTTTACATGGGATGGCGCAGCTTCTGTTAGGCGAGAACGCTGCGGCCCGCCAGGCGTTCGAGCACGCGCTCACGCTGGTTCCGGAGAACGCCGAAGGGCGCGTGGGATTGGCGCGTCTGGCCCTAATAGAAAAACAGCCTGAAGTTGCCCGTCAGGAGGCGGAACGGGTTCTCACAGCCCATCCAGATCACGTTGAAGCGTGGCTAGTGTTGGCTGAATCCAGGCGAATTGAGGGCGACTTTGCAGGAGCAAGAGAGGCTTTTTCCCAAGCTTTAAAGCGCAATCCTAAAGACGTCCGCGCCTTGGCTGGACGGGCAGCGGTATCCCTCGCCCAAAGTCAATTTGATGCAGCGCGCGAGGACTTAAGACAAGCTGAACAGCTTGCCCCTCACTTGCCGCTGGTGCATTACTTTAAGGGCCTGCTGGCGTTTCAAGCCAACGAGCTCGCAGCGGCCGAAGACTCCCTGTTGAAAGTCGTCAGCGTTGCTCCCAATCACCTTCCCAGCCGTCTGTTGCTGGGGGTGATCGCCTACCGCAAGAACGAACTTGGGATAGCAGAAGAATACCTGACAGCGGCCTACAAGCAATTGCCCGACCATCCCCCGCTGGTCAAACTGCTGGCGGCGGTTAAGATGAAGCAGGGCCGACCCAAGGATGCGATAGCGCTGCTTGAGCCGCAGCGAGATAAGCTGGCGCAAGACCCACAGTTTCTGGCGTTATTAGGCAGTGCCTACTTGCAGGATCGACAGTTTGACAAAGGGGCAGAGTTTTTGACCGAAGCGACGCGCCTTGCTCCAGAGGCTGCCGCGATTCGGGCCCAATTGGCGCTAGGCAAGTTGGCCGCGGGCGAGCTGGAAGGGGCGGCGGCCCAGTTGGAGCAAGCCGTTGCCCAGGACCCAAAGCTGGTGCAGGCAGAGGTCATGCTCGTGCTCACCCGGTTGCAGCAAAAAAATTACGACCAGGCGCTAGAAGCGGCCCGCAAGCTGGCTGATAAGCTTCCCGACAATCCGTTGCCCGGCAATCTAATCGCTGCTGCGTACCTAGCCAAGGGGGAGACAGACAAAGCCGAGTCCACCTGGCGGGAGACGCTCACCAAGCACCCAGATTATGTCACTGCAGCTTTGAACCTGGCCAAGCTTAAGTTTCGTCAGGGCGATCTAGTTCAGGCCGAAAAATATTATCAGCAAGTTTTGGCTAAGGAAGCCGCAAATGCCTCGGCTTTGATTGGGCTAGCGCAAGTTGCCGAAGCGCGGAAAGACTATCCGGGTATGGTGCGCCATCTGGAGGAAGCACGCGGCCGTAATCCCGAACTGGTCGAGCCAGCCCTGATGTTGGCCAAATATTATCTAGCCAAGAGAGAGGCGCTCAAAGCCTTGGAGGCAGTGCGCGCGGTGGCGGAAAAGCACCCGCAAGATGGGCGCGTTTTGCAGATTTTAGGTCAGACCCAACTGGCCGCTGACCAAGCCGCCAGTGCAGTAGCCACGTTCCAGAGGCTAGTCGCCCTTGCTGCGCAAGATCCGCAAAGCCATCACCTGCTAGCCTTGGCGTTGGCGGCTAATAAGGATGAGGACAAGGCGTTGAAGGCCCTTGACCAGGCTCTGGCGCTCAAGTCGGACTATGTTCCAGCCGCGAGCGAGAAAGTCGGCTTACTCCTTAGGCAGAAGCGATATGCCGAGGCATCGGCGGCCGCCCAAAAGCTACAGGAAGCATTGCCCAACCAACCGGCTGGCTACCTTCTCGCCGGAGAGGTGGCTTTGCAGCAAGGGCGTTATGACCAAGCGTTGCAAGCCTACCAGCGCGCTCACGCTATGGAAAGCTCATCTCTTACCGCGCAGCGCCTGTATCAGCTTTATCGCAAGCAGGGGCAATCGGCTAAAGCCAATCAAACTCTAGAAGATTGGCTCAAGCGATCCCCGCAGGACGTAGGGGCTTGGTTTATGCTAGCCATGGGCTATCAAGCCGACGGCGAGCGCGCGCGCGCGATTGAAGCGTATGAAAAAGCCAGGGCGCTAGCACCAGACAACCTTGTGGTTCTCAATAACTTAGCTTGGCTATATCAGGAGGCGGGTCAGACTAAGGCGCTGGCGTTGGCTGAGGTGCTTCTAGAAAAAGCCAAGGACAATCCGGAGATGCTGGATACAGTGGGTTGGATCTATAGCCAGCAAGGTAGGATCAAGGAAGGATTGACCCTACTGCAGGAGGCAGTGGTCAAAGCACCCCACATACCCGCCATCCATTTGCACCTGGCTGAAGCTTGGGTTAAGGCAGGAAATAAAGACGAAGCGAGAAAAGTCCTAACGCGCCTGCTTAAAGACCAGCCAGAATTCGCCGAGCGAGCACGCGCCCAAGCTCTGCTCGATGAGCTGTGATTGAGAATCCATAGCCTGTGGCATACAATTGAGATCATTTTGGGCGGTGGCCTGGGGGACAAAGCTTATGGTGGAAGAGATCGTGCATCATCACATTTCCAAGCAATTCGAGCAGGAGCTGGAGGATATCCGTCACCGGGTGCTGGTGATGGGGGGGCTAGTCGAGGCCCAGGTGGCCGATGCGATCAAGTCCTTGCTGGAGAACAATGTAACCCTAGCCGAGGAAGTCATCGCCAATGATTACAAGGTCAACTCCATGGAAGTGGAAGTAGACGAGAGATGTACCCAGATTTTAGCTCGAAGGCAGCCGACCGCCCGCGACCTAAGATTAGTGTTAGCGGTGATCAAGATGATTGCTGATCTAGAGCGGATCGGCGATGAGGCGCGGCGGATAGCTCGCGTGGCGTTAGATCTGTCGGCGTGCTACCCGAAGAGAAATCAGCTCAGCGAAGTAGAGCAACTGGCTTTCCAGGTTAGATCTATGCTGCACAACGCTTTGGATGCGTTCGCACGCATGGATGTGGAATTCGCGCTCAAAATCGTAGAGCAAGACAGGCAGGTCGATAAAGAATACGAAAGCATTGTCCGCCAGCAGATCACGTACATGATGGAAGATCCGCGCAGCATTCCCATCGCCTTAGATATCATGTGGTCGGCACGCTCTTTGGAGCGGATAGGCGATCGCAGCTGCAACATCTGCGAATACCTCATTTTTTACGTCAAAGGCAAGGATGTGCGCCACATCAGCCTCGAACAACTGGAAAAACAAGTCAAAGAATAACAAGCCTCTAGTGTCGCCGACCTTCGCGGTCGGTTTGCTTGGCAAAGCCTGATGAAAGCTTGGTTCTGGATGGTGTTGGCCTTGGTGTGGGCCTCGACCGCATGGGCTTTTGAGCCGTTTGTGGTCGAAGATATAAAGTTACGCGGTTTGGGGCGGGTAGCCGAGGGAACCGTGTTCAATTATTTTCCAGTCAAACCCGGGGACCGAGTGGATGAGGGTGTTTTGGCCGCAGCGGTGAGATCGCTGTTCAAAACAGGGTTGTTTAAAGACGTGCGCCTGTACCGCGAAGGTAAGGTGTTAATCTTAGAATTAGCCGAAAGGCCAGCGATCGCGGCGATTAAAATTGAAGGAAATAAAGACATCAAAACCGAAGATCTCGTCAAGGCGCTCAAAAGTGTAGGGTTGGCCGAGGGCCAGGTATTCAATCCGAAGATCCTAGAAAAAGTCGAAGCCGAGCTCAAACGCCAGTACTTCGGGCGCGGCAAGTACGGGGTAGAGATCAAAGCCGAGGTAACGCCCATCACCCAAAATCGGGCGGCGATCTTACTCAAAATTACCGAGGGCCAAGTCGCCAAGATTAAGCAAATCAGCATTGTCGGCAATCAGGCTTTTGACGATAAAACCTTGCTTGAGGTATTCGAGCTGGGAACGACCGGTTGGCTGTCTTTCTACACCAAAAACGATCAATATTCCAAACAGAAGCTGACCGCAGACTTAGAACGTCTTAAGTCCTTCTACTTGGACCACGGATATATCCGCTTTGAGATTGAATCCACTCAGGTGGCCATCACCCCAGATAAAAGAGGTATTTATATCACTGTCAACGTCAGGGAGGGAGGAGTCTATCGCTTAGAGGAAGTCAAGCTGACCGGTAAATTGATCGTGAAGCCTGAAGAATTGGTTCCCCTGATCCAATTGGGACCAGGCGAAGTGTATTCGGGCAAGCGCGCCACTGAGTCGATGAATGCGATTAGTACCCGCTTGGGAGATGAGGGGTATATTTTTGCCAACGTCAACATAGTGCCCGAGATCGACGACGAGAAAAAGACCGTCAAACTCAGTTTTTTCGTCGATCCAGGCCGCCAGGTGTATGTGCGCCGCATCAATGTTAAGGGCAATTCCCGCACTCAAGATGAAGTGATTCGGCGCGAATTGCGCCAGATGGAGGCGGCGTTGGCTTCTACTTCCAAAATCGAGCAGTCTAAAAGTCGCCTGGAGCGGCTTGGGTACTTTAAGGAGGTCAACGTCGAAACCCCGACTGTGCCCGGTACTTTGGACTTGATCGACGTCAACTACGGGGTGACTGAGAGGCCGTCGGGCAACTTAAGCGCCGGCATCGGATTTTCCCAGGTCCAGGGTTTGATTTTCAACGCCAGCGTGTCGCAGACCAATTTTTTGGGAACCGGCAAACAGGTGTCGTTCGAGTTTAACAATAGCCAAGTGTTTACCGTCTATCGGGCAGCGTATTACAATCCTTACTTCACTTTGGACGGCATAGGCGCTGGTTTCGACATCAGCTACCGCAGCACCGACGCGGCGGCAGCGAACATCACCAGCTATACCACCAATACCTTCGCGGCCGGTGTCAGCGGCGGAATTCCGATTAGCGAATTTGATCGGTTGTCGGCCAATTTGGACTTCAATCAGACCACGCTCAAGACGACTGGCCGGACAGCGCAGCAAATCTTTAACTTTATCGATGAGTTTGGCAAGGATTACAGTGTGGTGACAGCCTCTTTAGGTTGGACCCGCGACAGCCGTGACCGAGCGATATTTCCTACCCGTGGTGGCCGCCAGTCAATATCGCTTTTGAGTTCGATCCCGTTTGGCAAGCTCAAGTACTACAAGGTGCAATACCAAGGGCAGTATTTTGTGCCTTGGACCAAAGATTTGACCTTGGCTTTGCGCGTCAACGCCGGCTATGGCAATGGCTACGGGGGCACTGGGCCTTTGCCGTTTTTTGAGAACTTTTTTGCTGGTGGAGTTCAGTCGGTTCGCGGTTTCAGGCAGAATACTCTAGGCCCGCGCGACTCGCTTAGGAATCCTTTTGGTGGAGAGGTCAAGTTGGTCGGTGGCGCCGATCTGTTTTTCCCAGTGCCTTTTTTGGACGAGGAGCTCAAATCCGCGTTTCGATTAGGAGTGTTTTTCGATGCCGGCAACGTGTTTAAGAACAGTCCGCGATTTGGGGAACTGCGTTACTCTGCCGGCCTTTCGGCGCAGTGGTTTTCGCCCTTCGGGCCACTGGAGGTGAGTCTAGCTAAGCCTTTGAATGCTAAGCCTAAAGACGACGAGCAGGTATTCCAGTTTTCCTTTGGTGCCGGCTTTTGAGTATAGTGTATAGCTTTAACGTGATAGGAGACGGTAGCGGATGAAACAAAAACTTTTAGTGGGGGTTGCCGTATGTCTTTTTCTGCTGCTCCAGGCTGGCGCTTGGGCGGGGGAGATTAAGATCGGTTTTGTCAACGTAGCCCAGGTGCTTCAGGAATCGCCGCAAGCGGAACAAGCTAAAAAGCGGCTAGAGCAGGAGTTTGCCCCGCGTGACAAACGGCTGGTCTCGCAGCAGAAGGAATTGGAAAAGCTGCAGGAGAAGCTCAATCGAGATGCTGCGGTCATGAGCGAGTCCGAGCGTGGCAAGTTGGAGCGCGAGATCCTGGCCAAACAGCGCGATTTAAAGCGCGCCCAGGACGAATTTAGGGAAGACTTTAATATCCGCCGCAATGAGGAATTGGGCAAGCTGCAGCGCGAGATTTTCGATGCGATCAAAGCCTTAGCGCAAGAGGAGAAATACGACCTGCTTTTGACCGATGGTGTGGTGTATGCCAGCGACCAAATCGACGTGACTGAAAAAGTACAGGAACGCTTGCGGGCGCAAAAATAGCTTTAGGGCGCTGGTTTAAATCAACACAGGAAAAACCCGTTTGAATATTCAAAAAATCATGCATTACCTGCCCCACCGGTACCCTTTTCTGTTGGTGGACAGGGTAATCGAGTGCCAACCCGGGAAATACTTGGTGGCGATCAAGAACGTCTCCTACAACGAGCCGTATTTTCAAGGCCATTTCCCAGGCCAGCCGATCATGCCGGGCGTTTTAATCATTGAAGCTTTGGCCCAAGCGACTGGCTTGCTGGCTTCTGAAACGGCCCCTGAGACTATAGGTGAGAGGGAGTTGATTTACTACCTGGTCGGCTTGGACAAAGTGCGCTTCAAACGTCCAGTCGTTCCAGGGGATAGGCTGCAGCTTAAGGTCCAATATCTTCGCCACAAGCGCAATATCTGGGCGTTTGCGTGCGAGGCCGAGGTGGACGGAGATTTCGTCGCTAGCGCTGAGATCATGTGTGCGGCCCGGGAGGTAGATGCCTGAATTGCTTGCGGGAGTGGACGAAGCCGGGCGGGGTTGTTTGGCCGGGGCGGTGATTGCCGCCGCCGTGATTTTAGATCCTAGCCGTCCTATTCGTAGGCTGGCCGATTCCAAGCAGCTTTCATCTTCGGTGCGCGCGCGTTTGGAAAGGGAGATCAAGTCGAAAAGTCTGGCTTTTGCCCTAGGGCGAGCTGAACCCTCTGAAATCGATCGGCACAATATCCTCAATGCCTCGTTGTTGGCCATGCAGCGGGCGGTGGCAGGGCTTAGGATCCGACCCGACCTCGTGCAAGTGGATGGGGCAATCGCTCCGATTCTGCCTTATCCGGTGAGGGCGGTTGTCGGAGGGGATGAAGTTTGCCCGGAGATTTCCGCGGCTTCAATTTTGGCGAAAGTGGCGCGGGATCGAGAGATGGCTATTCTGGACGCGTTTGCTCCTGGTTATGGGATTGCGCGCCACAAGGGTTATCCAACCTGTGAGCATCTTAAGGCGCTGAAGCACCTTAAGGCATCCTCTTGGCATAGGACTTCTTTCCGCCCGGTGCAGGAAGTAGGTTGCTTATAATTTGAAATCCATAGGGGATAAGTTTGAAACTACTCCCCCAAGAAAATGGAATTTGAATTTGTCCACCTGCGCGTCCACAGCGAATACTCCTTAAGCGACGGGCTGATCCGAATCAAGCCTTTGCTTGCTCGCTGCCTGGAGCTAAATATGCCGGCGGTGGCTTTGACCGATCAGGTCAACCTGTTTGCCTTGATTAAGTTTTGCCAGGAAGCGATTAAAACTGGTATCAAGCCGATCGCTGGCGCCGATCTTTGGGTGGTCAATCCAGACCATCCCAACCAACCCGATCGTCTGACCTTGCTTGTGCAAAATCACGAAGGCTACCGCCATCTCAGCGAGCTTCTCTCGCGCGCCTATCTGCAAGGTCAGCGCGCAGGTGTCCCCCAGGTGGAGCTGGATTGGATCAAACCTTGCGCCAGGGGATTGATCGCTCTGTCCGGTGGCCGAGAGGGAGAAATCGGGCGGCTACTCAATGTCGGAAGAGCCGATTTGGCACGGCAGGCTTGCTTGCGCTTTGACGATTGGTTCGAGGGGCAGTTTTTCTTAGAGCTTGTGCGCACGGGACGCCCGCGCGAAGAAGAATACCTGGAGGGCGCTTTAGAGTTGGCCGCAGCGCTAGCTATTCCAGTAGTCGCGACTAACGACGTTCGGTTTTTACATCGGACCGATTTCGAAGCGCACGAGGCCAGAGTATGCATCCACGAAGGTTGGACTTTAGACGACCCCAAACGCCCGCAACGCTACAGCCCAGAGCAGTACCTGAAAAGCCCGGCGGAGATGCGCGAGTTGTTTGCCGATTTGCCCGAAGCTTTGGCCAACACAGTGGAAATTGCCAAGCGCTGCAATCTCATGTTGGAACTCGGGAAGCCGCATCTTCCCATATTTCCGGTGCCTGAGGGGCTGACTTTGGAGGCGTATTTTACCCAGGCCGCAAGGCAGGGGCTTGAAGCTCGATTTGTCCAAGGCTGCATCCCTCGGGAAAAAGCCCAAGTCTATGAGGAGCGCCTCGAGATGGAGATCGAGGTGATCGTTAAGATGGGATTTGCTGGCTATTTTTTGATCGTTGCCGACTTTATCCAGTGGGCTAGACAAAATCATATCCCTGTGGGCCCAGGGCGGGGCTCTGGGGCTGGCTCCTTGGTGGCCTATGCGCTTTGTATTACCGATTTGGATCCCATTGCGTTTGATCTCCTGTTCGAGCGCTTTTTGAATCCCGAACGCGTCTCCATGCCGGACTTTGACGTGGATTTCTGCATGGAACGGCGCGACGAGGTAATCGAATACGTAGCCCGAAAATACGGGCGAGATAAGGTTGCCCAAATCATCACCTTCGGTACCATGGCGGCCAAGGCGGTGGTCCGAGATGTAGGCCGGGTGCTGGGCTACCCTTATGGATTCGTCGACAGGCTAGCTAAGCTCATCCCCTTCGAGCTGGGTATGACCCTAGACAAGGCACTGGCTGAGAGCGAAGAGCTAAGAAGCGAGTATGAGCAGGATGAGGAAGTGCGAGCTCTGATCGATCTGGCCCGCCCGCTAGAGGGGTTAGCGCGCAATGCTGGCAAGCACGCCGGCGGAGTGGTAATCGCTCCATCGGCGCTGGTCCACTTTACGCCTCTTTACTGCGTACAAGGTGAAGAAGGGACGGTCACGCAGTTCGACAAGGACGACATTGAGGCCGTAGGACTAGTCAAATTTGATTTTTTGGGGTTGCGCACCCTCACCATCATCGACTGGGCGATAGAAACCATCAATCGCCAACGCACCGAGCAAGGTTTGGAACCCATAGATATTAACCGCATCCCGCGCGACGATCCTCTAACGTTCAAATTGCTCCAAAATTGCCAGACCACTGCCGTGTTCCAACTCGAGTCGCGCGGGATGAAGGACTTGATCCGGCGCTTGCAACCCGATTGCTTCGATGACATCGTCGCTTTGGTGGCGCTGTTTCGACCAGGCCCTTTGCAGTCGGGAATGGTGGACGACTATATCAACGTCAAGCACGGCAAAGTCAAGGCGAGCTATCCTCATCCCTTGCTCGAGCCAATCTTAAAGTCCACCAATGGCGTGATCTTGTATCAGGAACAGGTAATGCAGATTGCCCGCGATTTGGCCGGTTACACTTTGGGCAGCGCTGATCTTCTCAGGCGGGCGATGGGAAAAAAAAAGCCAGAGGAGATGGCCAAGCAACGCGCTGTATTTGTCCGGGGGGCGACTGAGCGCGGCGTCCCTGAAGAGACGGCGCAGTATATTTTCGACCTGATGGAAAAATTTGCCGGCTATGGATTTAACAAGTCGCATAGCGCTGCTTACGCCTGGGTTTCCTATCAGACAGCTTGGCTGAAGGCGCACTATCCAGCGGCCTTTATGGCGGCGGTGTTGTCTTCCGATATGGACCACACCGACAAATTGGTGGGTTTGGTCGATGAATGTCGAGCTTTAGGGCTAAAGCTTCTGCCGCCGGACATACAGCGTTCCGGCTTTCGATTTATCGCTCTGGACGATCAGCAAATTTTGTATGGCCTAGGGGCGATCAAAGGGGTGGGACAGGCAGCCATCGAAGCTATCCTTAAGGCCCGGGACCCGCATGGCCCGTTCGCCGACTTGTTCGATTTTTGCCGACGAATCGACCTCAGAGTGGTCAATCGCCGGGCGTTAGAGGCGTTGATCCGGGCCGGCGCGATGGACCGCCTAGGAGAGCATCGGGCTAAGTTGCTCGCGCTTCTGCCATTGGCTCTGCAGGCTGCTGAACAATCTCGTCGCACCAAAAGCCAGAACGATTTGTTTGGGATCGATCCAGAACCTACCAAAAGTTTGGCATCCCCTTTGGCGGAGGACGGCGAGGTTGAGGTCGCGCCCTGGTCGTATGGCCAACTGCTAGACCAAGAACGCGCAGTACTTGGGCTTTACTTGAGCGGGCATCCGTTCGACGAATACCGCGATGAGTGTAAGTGCTTTATTACCGCCACTTTGGCCAGGTTGGCTAGCGCCCCCCCAACGGCATCCGCGACTATAGCTGGCTGGGTAACAGAACTTCGTACCCGTCAGAATAAGCAGGGCAGAAAGATGGCGTTTGCTGTTCTGGACGACGGGGAAGGTAGGCTGGAGGTCGCGGTGTTCCCAGATCTATTAGAGCGAAGTGGAGAAGCTTTAGTCAAGGATAAGGTGGTTGTGGCGCAAGGGAACCTCGTCTGTGATGAGTACACGGGTAACATGCGGCTGGTAGCAGATAAGGTATTTACTTTAGCTCAAGCGCGCGAACAGTTTGCTAAAGGGTTGTGGCTAGAGTGGCAAAAGGAGGAAAATGGCCGAACCGAATTGTCCGCGTTGTTAGAGTTGCTTAGCAAGCATCGGGGAGGAGGATGTCCGGTGTACATCGATTATCGAAGCGGCCTTGCCCGTGCCCAGCTAAGACTTGGGGAGGCCTGGCGTATCCGCCCCGAAGACGAATTGCTAAGGGGTTTGGCTAAGCATCTCGGGCCGGAGCGGGTCAGGTTGCGGTACGACTGATTTGGCAGGAGAGAGCATGAACGTAGTGGCGATCAAAACCAGGATCGAGCGCCGGCTGGGTGACTGGGAGAGGCGGCTTAAAACTTGGCCCCCATTTTTACGATTTCTGGCATTGCCCAAGTGGCAGCAGGCTGGCTTAGCAGCGCTTGTTTTCCTGGCTTCCCAGGTGGTTGTTTTTGGCGGGTTGTACCTGATCTTCGGCCTTACGGTCGTGGTGGGATTTCTGGCCAGTGTGCTGGCTGGGGTAGCGACGGTGCTAGGGGCCCTACCCTTGATTTTGTTTGGGCAGATTTCTTTTCGCACGCTCAATTTCATGATGGGAGGGGCAGCTGGGATCATGCTGGCCGCCACCGCTTATTCGCTGGTCGAGCCGGGAGTGGAATACGGCAACGCTTTATGGCCAGGGTTGGGCGTCTATGTAGTCGCTTTCGGTATGCTGGTCGGTGCTTGGTTTCTGGACTGGGCCGAGCGCACTATCCCCCATGACCTGTTTGGCGGCGAATTAGAGATAGCTGCTACTTTGCGCAAGGTTTGGATTTTTGTAGCCGCGATCACGCTTCATAATTTCCCCGAAGGGTTGTCGGTAGGGGTCAGTTTCGGCGGCGGTGATTTCGCTAACGGCACTTTGCTAGCAATCGCCATTGGCGCCCAAAACATCCCCGAAGGACTGGCGGTGGCGATGCCTTTGCTCGGGATTGGATACAAGCCCTGGAAAGCGATAGGGATCGGTTTGATCTCAGGGCTGGTGGAACCGGCAGGGGGGCTTTTGGGAGTCACGATGGTGACCTTGTTTCAGGTGTTGCTTCCTTTGGCTATGGGGTTTGCCGCGGGAGCGATGCTGTATGTGATCGCCTATGAGATCATTCCTGAGTTTCACGCCAAAGAGCGCTCGCGCCTGGCGGTGTTTGGGGTATTAATTGGGTTTACGCTGATGCTGGTGCTCGAGACCAGTCTGCGGTAAGTGGTCATGGAGAATTGGACGCATTGGCTTTGGGACAAGAGCCAGTGGCTGGCGATGGCGACCAGCCTGGGATTGATCGCTGCAGCTGAGCTTGGGGACAAAACCCAGCTGGTGTGCATGACCCTGTCGGCGAAGCATCGGCCCTGGCCGGTGCTTTTCGGTGCGGTGCTCGCCTTTGCCCTGCTTAACGGTTTAGCGGTGGTCTTTGGCGAGGCGGTGGCGGCCTGGATGCCCAAAGACCTGGTGGCGCTGGTGGTGGCCTTTCTGTTTTTAGGCTTTGGCCTGCACGCGTTACGCTCGGGTTGGCATGAGGAGGAGCACGTGGTGGTCAAGAGAGGCGGCCACGGCCTGTTTTTTACTTCTTTTAGTCTAATCTTGTTCGCCGAGTTTGGCGATAAAACGCAGCTGACCGTGGCGGGCCTGAGCACCACGTTAAGCCCCTGGCCAGTTTGGGTAGGAGCCACTTTGGGCCTAAGCTTAACCTCTGCTTTGGGGGTCATCTTAGGTAAAACGCTGCTTGCGCGCTTTCCCATTGCCTGGTTACATAGGCTTAGCGGCGGGGTATTTTTAGCGCTTTCGGCGTTGGCTCTTTTTAGCGTCGATTGGCGCGCGCTATGGCAGGCGCTTCAAACGCTGCATTTTTTTAAAATCCTGTCGGCTTGCCACTCTCTTTAAACAAGATTACCCCGAGCAATAGATCGGCGATGGCTCCTAGGATCACACCTAGGGAGAGCAGGCGGACAGAGACGAAACACACCCCTGAGGCGGCGATTAGCAAAGCGTAAGGTCTTAGGAATTCCATCGTTCCGGCCGGCAACCTGAAAAGCTGGACGGCCAGTGCCACCCATCCCAGTCCGACAACCGCGCCTAGCCCTCCAAACAGCCAACTGAGCATGGTCGGACCAAAACCGAGAAGCGGCAGCAGCGTCAGCCCTATGCCGAGACCGTTGAGACCGATCAAAGCCAAAATAGGAATATCCGCCTCGCGAAGGTGGTAACGCTCGTTGAACAGGCGCTTCAAAACGGTAAACACGAAAAAAAACAGGGCAAAATTGACCAAGGCTAGCATGGCCGCGGTAAGGATTGTGCCGGCCTCCGGGCGAGCGGTGATTTCGCTGATAAAAGAAATAAAAAACCGGCTTAAGATAGCGTGGATGAAGGCAGCACCGGCGGCTAAGATGAGACGATCGCTAGACATGGCTCCTCCTCGTTTGAGATTTTTAGTATGGATCGAAACTCGTCCATTGTAGCGCAGGATTTAGGGGCGATTCATGGATCGCCCCTAGAGGACAGGTCGATTGGAACTGTGGCAGCAGTGCACGGCAGTGTAGTGGACGTCTTCTTTCGCGCTGGAGTACCGCCTTTGGGTCAACGCCTGGAGGTTGGCGAGATCGTTTTGGAGGTCGCCGCCCATCTGGACAGTACCACCTGCCGCTGTATTGCCTTTGCCAATACCCAGGGACTTAAGCGCGGCGATTCGGTGAGCGACAGCGGCGGGCCGCTTCGCGTGCCAGTTGGGAGAGAGCTCTTGGGGCGGATGGTGAATGCTTTCGGCCAGCCTATAGACGGCAAAGGGGAGATACCGGCAGAGCAGCATCGCGCCATTTATCACCCGACCGTCCCGCTAGCTCAGCGCCGAGTAGCGCCGGAAGTCTTCGTCACTGGGATCAAGCTCATCGACCTGCTCGTTCCTTTAGAGCGCGGTGGGACGGCGGGACTGTTCGGCGGTGCAGGGGTAGGTAAAACCGTAATCATTACCGAATTAATCCACAATATGCTGGGGCAATATCGGGGAGTGAGTGTGTTTTGCGGTATAGGGGAGCGCTGCCGCGAAGCCGAGGAGCTGTATCGAACAATGGCTGAAGCTGGGGTGCTAGAGAGCGCAGTACTAGTATTTGGGCAGATGAACGAGTCGCCGGGAGTGCGTTTTCGGGTAGGTCACAGCGCTTTGACCATCGCCGAATATTTCCGCGACGACTGCCGCCAGGACGTGTTGCTTTTGATCGATAATATCTTCCGCTTCATCCAGGCGGGGACCGAGATTTCCGGGTTGATGGGGAGAATCCCCTCGCGGGTGGGGTATCAGCCGACTTTGGCCACCGACCTGGCGGAACTGGAAGAGCGTATCGGTACCACTGTCTATGGCAGCATGACTTCGATTCAAGCCGTATACGTCCCTGCCGACGATTTCACCGACCCGGCTGCGGCGGCCACTTTTGCCCATTTGTCAGCGGCGGTGGTGCTGTCGCGCCAGCGCGCTGCCCAAGGCCTTTATCCAGCGATCGATCCTCTAGAGTCGTATTCTAAATTGCTCCACCCCTTTGTGGTGGGCAGCCGGCACTACGAAGTAGCGCGTAAGGTACGGCAGACTCTGGCCGAGTATCAGGAGCTCAAAGACATCATCGCTATGCTGGGATTGGAGGAGTTGTCCGAGGCCGATCGGCTTACGGTTAACCGTGCCCGCCGTCTAGAGCGCTTTTTGACCCAACCTTTTTTTACTACCGAGCACTTTACTGGCCTTTCAGGGGTGATGGTGGCACTGGAGGATACTTTGGACGGCTGCGAGCGGATCTTGAACGACGAGTTCAAAGATGTTCCCGAACAGGCGCTGTACATGATCGGCCGCATCGACGAGGCCTACCGTGCGGTTAAAAGTTCTCCAACCTGACAAAGTGTTCTTAGACACTCAAGTAGTTAAGGTAATCGCCGAAGGCGCCAATGGCCATTTCTGTCTTGAGCCGCGCCACGTCGATTTTGTCTCTGCTTTGGTACCGGGTATTCTGACGTATGTGGAGGAGAAAGGAAAAACCTGGTATTTGGCTGTGGATGAGGGAATTTTAGTCAAGTGTGGCATGGAAGTTTTAGTTTCCACCTATAAGGCGATTTTGGGCGAGGAGCTGGTCAGTTTGCAGGCCAGGGTCGAAGCTGAGATCCTGAAGCTCGATGAGGGGGAGCAGGCTGCCCGCCGGACGCTGGCTAGGTTGGAGGCGGGGATCTTAAGGCAGTACGGAGGGATCAAAGAGTTGTTCTGATGGCTTAAGATGGTCAAGCACGAGCCTAAGGGGGAGGAGAGGTTGGCGGCGCAGGTGGGCAAAAAGGCCCAGCGCCGCCTTGAGGCCAGACGTAAGATGTATCGCAGCCTTTGGTTTGGGTTGGGGATGTTTGGGCTGGTGGGATGGACGGTGGCTGTGCCTACCCTGATCGGTGTCGCCCTCGGCTGGTGGTTGGATCGAACATTCCCCGGTCCCCCGTCCTGGACCTTGACTTTTCTCTTTTTAGGCGTGGCGATTGGCTGTTACTACGCCTGGCAGTGGGTCCGTCAGGAAAGCCGCCATGACCGTTTCTGAGTGGTTAGGGTGGCTGGGGGTGTTTGCGGCAGGCCTAGGTCTTGGGGGCTGGTTCTACGGTGGGCTGTGGTGGACGGTCAAACGCTTGCCTGGGGTGCGAAACCCGGCCTGGTGGATGCTGGCAAGCTTTGTCCTGCGCTTCGGGGTAGCGCTTTTAGGACTCTATTTCCTGATGGCTGGCGATTGGCGGCGGTTGGTGTTGGCGACGGCAGGAATGTGGGTGGGGCGAGTGTTGGTGGTGAGAGGGGTCAGGCATGAGCGTGCCATTCAATCCTGATCAGATCGTTTATTGGCGATATGGGCCGTTTACGCTCAACGCGACTTTGGTCTTCACCTGGGGAATCATGACGCTTTTGGCGTTAGGCGCCTATTTGGCTACTTGCGGCTTGAGACCAAAGGTGCGGCCTGGGCGCCTCCAAAATCTTTTGGAAGCTTTACTGGAAGTGATCTGCGCCCAGATCCAGGAAGTGACTCACCAAGATCCCGGCCGGCACCTTCCCTTCGTCGGTACCCTATTTTTGTTCGTCGCTTCGTCGAACCTGCTGGCGGTAGTGCCTGGATTTTGGCCGCCAACCGCCTCTTTGTCCACCACCGCTGCGTTGGCTATTTGCGTGTTCGTCGCTGTGCCTTGGTATGGCATCCGAGCGCTGGGTCTGAAACAATACCTGCGTCAGTACTTGGAGCCCACTCCCTTGATGCTACCGTTCAACCTCATCGGCGAATTTTCCCGCACCCTGGCGCTGGCCGTACGCTTGTACGGCAACATCATGAGCGGGGCAGTGATCGGAGCGGTGCTTTTGACTTTGGCGCCTTTCTTTTTCCCGGTGTTGATGCACCTTTTGGGGTTGTTGACCGGCTTTATCCAAGCCTATATCTTCGCCGTTTTGGCGCTGGTGTTTATCGCCTCAGCCAGCGCGGCTCAAGAGGAAAAAGCAAAGCAACTGGCCGCTCAGGAGAAAAAACCATGACCGAAGAGGCTTTCATCGCTGCTGTTTCCATCGCTACCGCCGGCTTGACCGTAGCTATAGGCGGCATTGGTCCAGCCTTGGGGGAGGGGCGGGCGGTGGCGCAGGCGCTCGCCGCCATTGCTCAACAGCCCGACGAGGCAGGTACGATCACCCGCACCTTGTTCGTCGGCTTGGCTATGGTCGAGTCCACTGCTATTTACGCCTTCGTGGTGACGATGATCCTGTTGTTTGCCAATCCTTACTGGGATTACTTCCGCAGCGCCGGGGGACACTGAGTGATCGACTGGCTCACGGTCAGCGCTCAAATCGCCAATTTTTTGATCCTTTTGGCGCTGCTGAATCGTTTTCTTTATCGGCCCATCCTTGCCAACATGGCTGCTCGTGAGCAACACATACAAAAGCGCTTGGACGAGGCAAGGCAGATTCAGGCCAAGGCCGAGCGCTTGATTGCCGCTTACCAGGAAAAGCTCAACGCGCTGGAGGAGGAGCGCGCCAGGCTTTTGGCTGAAGCCCGCCAGGCGGCGGAGGCAGAGCGCCAAGCCTGGTTGGAGAAAGCCCGCCAGGAAGTGGAGGAAAAGCGCCGCGGCTGGCAGAGGGCGCTGGAGGAGGAGCAGGCAGCTTGGCTGCACAAGCTCAAAACTGCAGTGGCCGAACAGGTAGTGGACATCGCCCGCAAAGCGTTAGCTGACCTGGCTGGGCAAGAGCTGGAAGAGCAATTGGTGGCATCGTTCCTACGCCAGTTCGCTGCCCTGCCTCAAGAACAGCGTCTGAGGCTGGAGAGTGCTTCTAAGTGGACGGTGGTGACCCGTTCGCCTTTGCCCTCTGCAACCGCCGAACGGATTGGGGCAGAGCTTAAGCGCGTTTGGCCAAACGCTGCTGTCCTCTTCGAGCAACGCGGCGATTTGCTATGCGGCATCGCCTTAGAGACCGATGGTTGGGTTTTTAACTGGCATCTGGCCGCCTGGTTGGAGGAATTGGAGCACAGGCTCAGGGAGGCTTTGTCGTAGAACCTATAGCTGAAGCTGGAGTGGACTGGGTTGAAGGTATAGCCCAGTGGTTGCGTCAAGCCGCTGCTTCGGTGGGAGCGAGTTGCGACTCGCCCCTGCGTGCGCCGCAGGAGATCGGCCGAGTCTTGTCCGTCGAGCGCGGGGTGGCACGCCTTGTCGGCCTACCCGGGGTTCAGGCGATGGAAGTGGTGCAGTGCGCAGGCGGTGCCTCGGGGATCGCCATGGATTTGGATCCGGATGGGGTGGGGGTGGTGCTTTTGGACTCAGCGCACAGTGTCTCTGCCGGCGAGCGGGTGCGGCGCACGGGGCGGGTGTTGGATACCCCGGTGGGGGAGGCGCTCTTAGGGCGGGTGGTCGACCCGTTAGGCCGTCCCTTGGACGGCAAAGGGCCAGTGGTAACCGCTCGGCGTTGGCCGGTGGAGCGGGAAGCTCCGGCTATCCTGGATCGCGCTCCGGTCGAGGTCCCTCTCCAGACTGGGATCAAGGTGATCGATGCCTTAATCCCCATCGGTCGCGGCCAGCGGGAATTGATCTTAGGTGACCGCCAGATCGGCAAGACCGCCTTGGCCGTCGATACCATCCTGAACCAGCGCGGCCAAGACGTCATTTGCGTCTATTGCGCTATCGGTCAACGTGCCCAGGCGGTGGCACGGGTAATCGCGCGCTTGGCCGAAGGCAATGCTTTGAGGTATTCCATCGTGGTGAGCGCCTCCGGAGATGCGCCCGCTGGCCTTAAATTCATCGCCCCGTATGCCGCCACCAGCATGGGTGAATATTTTTGTGCCCAAGGGCACGACGTGCTGGTGGTATACGACGATCTGTCGCACCACGCCGACGCCTACCGCGAGCTTTCTCTGCTGCTACGCCGGCCACCGGGGCGGGAGGCCTATCCAGGCGATGTGTTTTATCTTCACTCCCGCCTGTTAGAACGGGCTTGCCGCTTAAAAGGGGGCGGCAGCCTCACCGCCCTGCCCATCGCTGAGACCCAGGCGCAGAACCTTTCCGCCTACATCCCTACCAACCTGATCTCGATCACCGACGGCCAGATTTATCTCTCGCCCGTCCTGTTCCAGCGCGGGGAGCTGCCAGCGGTGGACGTAGGACGGTCGGTCTCGCGCGTAGGCGGTAAAGCTCAGCTTCCAGCCTATCGGGACGTGATCGGTCCGTTAAAGCTGGCTTATGCCCAGTATGAAGAGCTGGAAATCTTTGCTCGCTTCGGGACCCGCCTGGACGAGCGTACCCGCGCCGCCATCGAGCGTGGCCGCAGAGTCAAGGAGCTTCTCAAACAGGACGAGGGCGAAGCCCTGACACCGGCCGAGCAGATTGCCGTGTTGTTTGCGCTCAATGCTGGCCTGTTCGATCCAATCCCTGTGAATCGGGTGCGCCTGGCGGAGAGGCGCATACGGGAGGCGCTGGCCCAAGCAGGGCTCTCTGCCTCCCTGGCCTCTCCCGATCGCCTGCTAGCGACGGCGCGCCAAGTTCTAAGTTCGGAAACGGGCGACGTGGGTGGTTAAGCTTTCGGCGATCTCCTCGAGCTTTTGGCTAGCGCCCAGGGTGTTTTCCATTTTGTCGGCCACCTGTTTGGCCCTGGCGCTGATGCCGACGACGTTTTGATGCACGCCGGCGCTGGCAGTGCTTTGCTCTTCGACCGCCGCGGCGATCTGCTGGGTGAGTTCCTTGATCGTTTCGATGCTGGAGAGCAGCCGATTTAAGCTGGAAGCGGTGGTTTCGGTCGCCTGGACACCGCTTTGCGCCTTGGCGCGGCTGTGATCGATCATCGCCACGCAAGCCCGCGATTGGGCTTGCAGCTCGTCGATGGTCGTCTGGATTTGCGCCGTCGATTCCTGGGTGCGGTTCGCCAGCGTGCGCACCTCCTCGGCGACCACGGCAAACCCGCGTCCGTATTCGCCAGCGCGCGCGGCCTCGATAGCGGCGTTAAGCGCAAGCAAGTTGGTTTGGTCGGCGATGTCGCGGATGATCTCTAAGACCTTGCCGATGTTTTGGCTGCCAAGCTCCAGGCGCTTGAGCTCCTCGGCGACGTGCTCTATCTCCGAGGCGAGTTCCCCGATTTGCCCTCCGGTCTCGCGCACTAGGCGCTGGCTTTGGCGTGCTTCCTGGTCGGCGGCTGCCGCCTGCTCGGCGGCGCGGGTGCAACTCTGCGCTACCTGGTTGATGGCCGCGGCCAACTGAGCGAGCGCTGCGGAGGCTTCCTCGGTAGCGCGCTGTTGCTCAGCGGCCAGGCCGTTGGTCTCATGGGCGCTTTGGCTCAACGCACCGACCGCTTGGCGGACAGCGAGGGCGTTTTGTTTGAGTTGATCCAGGAGTTGGTGGATGGTGGTGACGAAGCGCTTGAGTTGGGAGGTAAACTGACCGATTTCGTCCTCGCTGTGGCTGTCTAAGCGCACTGCAAGGTCCCCCGAGGCTACAGCGCCCATCTGCGTGGTGAGCCAGGACAACGGTTGAGCGAGCCGACGAGCCATCACTTGGTGTAAGGCTACTCCGCCTACAATCAGGGCGAGCAGGGCCAAAAGCCCGCTGGTTACAAGTTCACGCTTCAGTTTAGCCTCACTCTCTCTAAGCGAAGCGATGATCTCAAACGCGCCATGCAGTTCCCCAGCGCGTTTGCCTTCCATCGGGTAGCCCAAGATGTCTTTGCCGTCGTCTCGTCCCCACAGCGTTTTAGAAGTGGCAGGATCGCCGTGGCAGATTAGGCATTGCTGTTCGAGGTGAACGGGGCGAAAATAGCGCACGGCGTGCTGGGTTTCGTCTATGGCCTGATACTCTTGGGCTTCGGGGTGGACGGCGAAATACTCTAGGGCCTGTTGCTCGATGGGGTCGGGGGTATTCTTAGGATTCCTAGGGGAGATCCGAGGAGTGCGCAGCGCAAAGCCTTCCTGGGCGACTTTGTCTTGGATGGTTTGCCAAGAGACCACCACCGGCACCGCTTGGAGGATTTGGGTGCGGGCGTCGGCTTTCTGGCTAAACTCTAAGAGCCTCTGGGGTGTGATGACACCCGCCTCCCAAAGCTTGAGCATCTGGCCCCGTACCGACTCAGCGGTGATGAGGATTTTGCGGGCGCTGTCGGTGACTGCCGCGATGGTCTTTTGGCGCTGACTTGTGTAATACAGGGCCAAAAGGACTCCAACGAGCAGGCATACGGCGGAGAAAATCACCACAAATAAGCGAAAGCTCAGCGAGCGTTGCATAAAAGCACCTCCTTCTGGTGGTTGGGGGTGAGACGCCCTGCGGGGCGAGGGCAGGCTAAACAAGCGGCATGCCGCGAGAGCAAGGGGGTATGCCGAAGGTGACGGTAGTCACGTTTTTAAATATAGATCAAAATCTGATGTAATCCAGTGCAGGGAGGATAGCGTGCATACCCTGCAAGCTTTAGGGCGGGCCATTGCCACTAGCTCCAAGGTTCAAGATATAGTGCGCACGATGAAGGTGCTCTCGGCTGCTAGCCTGCGCCAGTGCGAGCAGGCGGCAAAAGCGGTGGCCGCCTATGGCCGCACGGTGGAATTGGGGCTGGTGGCGGTGCTGCGCGAGGTTAGATTGCCGCAGACAAGAGCGATCCACCGGGTCGCCCCTAGTCGGGCAGCGATTGCCTTTGGCTCCGATTATGGCCTGTGCGGACGCTTTAATGATGTATTGGCCAACTTAGCCGCCCGTCATCTCCAACACGCGGCTCAAATTCGGATCTTGGCTGTGGGGGCGCGGATGGATGCACAACTCCAGGCGCAGGGATTGCGGGTGGAGGAGTGCTTTTTTGCCCCAGGCTCGGTGGCTGGGATCACGGTCACGGTGCGGCAGATCTTGGAGAGAATCGAAAGCTGGCGCGGCGAGGGTGTAGAGACCCTAGACCTGTTCTATCACCGCCGCGACGATCAAGGCAAATATCAGCCGGCCGTTCAGCGTTTGCTGCCGCCTGTAGGCTTGGCCAAGCGAGCTCAGCAGAAGTGGCCGGGGCGTTCGCTCCCAACCTTTAGCCTGGCGGCGGAGACGCTTCTAGCGGCGCTGTTTCGCCAGCACCTGTTTATTTCTTTGTTTCGAGCTTGTGCCGAGTCGCAGGCGGCCGAACACAGCCAACGCCTCGTAGCGATGCAGTTGGCGGAAAAAAACATCGCAGAGCGCTTGGAAGGATTGACTCGAAGTTACGGGCAGCTACGCCAAGAACAAATCACCTCTGAACTTCTGGAAGTGGTGGCCGGTTTTGAAGCGGTGGAGAAGGATCGGTGAAGTTTGGCTAAGCCGACCGCTGGTCCTGGCGACGCAACAGCCAATAGACTAGCCCTAAAGCCAGTATCGAAGCGGCTAAAGCGCCCAGTAAAGCCGGTGAGGTTTTCTCGAAGTCCAAGATGATCAATTTGCGCGCGATCGCCAGCAACGCAATCAAAATTACGGTGTTGACGCGAATGATCCCTTCCTGGCGAATGGCTACCTTGATGATCGAGTGTTTGAATTCCATCGCGATCAGCACAGCCATGATCATGCCGAATAAGCGTTGAAAAGTGGCATGCTCCATGGGGTCGAGATGCCCCAAGATCAAGCCGACCAGAATTTCTCGAATCAAGGCAAAGAGCGCATAAACGATGACCACCGAGATGAGTATGGTCATGATAATGCTGACCACTTGTTCAAAGCGGTCGTAAAAGCTCAAAAGCTTCCACACCTGGGGGTGGGTTTCGAAAAAGAATTGCGAAAGTCCAGGCTTTTTTTCGCTGGGAGTCTGGTTTAACTTTGACTCGGTAGTGTTCATGGATGGGTTTTCGCCATGGAACCAACTATATCTTATATCTGTAGTGCATGCTTTCGCGTCACTTGTAGAATAAGCTAAGCTTACTCCATTTGCAGCGCGTTAAGCCAGCATGCGCACCACAGGTGGCCTCAGGCGCAAGGTGGCGACCACGTAGCCGTCCTCCTCGCAAATAGTCAAATCGGCCGACCCGTCCTTAGGCAGCAGCGCTTGCACCAGTTGTAAGCCAGTGCCAAGGCCGCGGCCTTGAGCCAAATCGAGCTTTAAAGGCTTGGCGCAAGGGTTGCGGATGAGCACACGGGCCTCGGCCTCCGCGCAGCGCACAGCGAGGGCGATCGGGCCTTGGCCGTGCTTGATGGCATTGACCAACAGTTCGTTCAGGATTAAGGCGATGGTGACGGCTTCTTCGTCGTGCACTTGTATGGTTTTGACATAGGGAATGTCGGTGGTGAGGGCGATATGGCTGAGGCCCTGGCCCGCTTGGGCGATAATTTGGCATAACTGGCACAGGAAGATATTCTCCTCTCCTTGGCTGCGCAGCCCATACAGCAAGGCGATGGAGTGGATTTGGCGGATCGGGGTTTCAAGCACAGGCGCAAGCTCAGGATGAGCAAGTGCCTGGTTATAGAGCAGGCCGGCGATTCCCTGCAGGTTGTTTTTGATCCGATGGTGGACTTCCCGCAGCAACAGGTCGCGCTGAAGGCGCTGTTGCGCGCTGGGTTGAACCAAGACCAGCACGCAGTTTTCTCTCTGACAGATAAAAAGATGCGCTCTAAGGCGCTGAGCTTTGCCTTTAAGGTCAGTTTCAAGCTCTGCACAGGGGGTGCCGGCAAGCGCTTGCAGAAAGTCTGCGGGCAGAATTTCAGATAAAAGTTTTCCCTCAAGTTCCTTCGGGTGATAGCCTAACGACTCAGCCAAGCTTTGGGTGATCTTTAGGATTGTGCCGCTCGGAGAGAGGGCCAGAGCGCAGGCTTTGGTAAAGTACAGACAAGGACAGTACTGACAGCAAGCCTTGGTCATGGCAAAATTAAAACCTTATTTTCGTTGAGAATAGACGATGGCGCGCAAGGTTCTAGTGGTGGAAGACGATCGTCTAGTGCTAGCGACTTTGGCCCAAGGGCTTACCGCCCACGGGTTCGAAGTGGCGCAGGCTTCGTGTGGCCGGGAGGCTTTGGCGCAGGCGAAGCGTTTTAAGCCCGATTTAGCGCTGGTGGATGTGCGTCTGCCAGACATGACCGGCCCCGAGGTCGCTAAAGTTTTAGATCGGGAATATGGCGTTCCGGTTCTGTTTTTATCGGCATACGATGATCAGCAAGCTGTCGGGGAAGCGTTGCAGGCTGGGGGACTGGGATACTTGGTCAAGCCGCTCACCGTGGCACAACTGTTGCCGGAAATAGAGGCCGTGTTGGCGGTAGGGTCCAGGCTGAAGGCCGTGCAAGCGGAAAAAAGCAAGTTGCAAGCTGTGCTCGAGGACAACCGGATCATCAATCAAGCGGTAGGAATTGTGATGGAGCGCTGGCACGTGCCGCGAGTTAAGGCGTATGAAATCTTGCGCCGCAAAGCTAGAGACGAACGGCGCAAGGTTTTGGAAGTGGCCACCCAAGTGGTGGAAGCGGCCAACCGGCTCAACCAACTGGCGGAGAATCAAGCTTGATGGTTGGCGACAAAAGGGTGGGTTAAAAGCGCGCTTAAGGCTTGAATTTCTACCGGCGGTGAGAAGTAATATCCCTGGACCAGGTCGCAGCCCAGGGCCTGGACGGTGGCAAGTTGTTCTTCGGTCTCTACCCCTTCGGCGACCACGGTCAGTTCCAAGCTTTTGCCTATGCCGACGATGTGGCGGGCCAGTTGCATGTCTTTATCGCTGTGCAGCTGCTGAATGAAGCTTCGGTCGATCTTTAGGGTGTGGAAGGAAAAGCTTTTAAGATACCCCAGCGAAGAGTAGCCGATGCCGAAGTCGTCGATCGCCAGGCGCACGCCCATGGCGCGTAAAGTTTCGAGGTTGCCTATGGTGGCTTCATTGTGCTCCATCAGCGTGTTTTCGGTGATCTCAAGCTCTAATTGTTTGGGCGGAAATCCCACAGCGCATAGCATTTGATACAACCTTTCTGGGAAGTCGGGCTGGGCGATCTGGCGCGCCGAACAGTTCACGGCGAGGGCGAGCTCAAGCCCATGCGCTTTTTGCATCTGCACCACTTGGAGGCATGCAGTTCTAAGCACCCATTCGCCTACCGGATGGATCAGTCCGGTGGGCTCCAAGTAAGGGATAAAACCCGCCGGCGAAACCTCCCCTAAGGCTTGGCTGCGCCAGCGGAGCAAAGCCTCTAGGCCGACGATGCGGCCGGAAGCGAGTTCCACCTGCGGCTGAAAGACAAGATAAAATTCTTCCCGCTTCAAGGCCCGATGCAGTTCGGACTCTAAAGTGATCCTGTGGGTGGCGGCGTGCTCCAAAGCGGCGTTGTAACAGCAGTGGCCCAAGCGTTTGTGCTTGGCTTCGTACATGGCGGCGTCGGCGTGCTTGAGCAGGGTATGGGGGTCGCTGCCGTGATAAGGAAAAAGAGCGATGCCGATGGAGGCTTTGACGAACACTTCTTGGCTCTCTAGGCGAAAGGGGGAGGTAAAAGCAGCCGAGAGCTTGGCCGCAATTGGCTGGTATCCTTCTGGATGGTGCAGATCGGGCAAACACAAAGCAAACTCGTCCCCGCCTAAGCGGGCGAGGGTGTCGGTCTCGCGCAATACGCTTTTAAGGCGCAGGGCGGCTTGTTTGAGCAGTTGATCGCCTACCAGATGGCCGAGGCTATCGTTGATTTTTTTGAAATCGTCCAGATCCAAAAACAGCACCGCCACTTGGGTCTGATAGCGATGGGATCTGGCCAGGGCCTGGGCCAGCCGATCTAAGAACAAAGCGCGATTAGGCAAGCCGGTCAACGGGTCGAATTGGGCCAGCTGGCGCAATTTAGCTTCGGTCTGTTTTTGCCGGCTGACGTCGCGGATCACGGCCAGGTAACAGGGAGGTTCTTCGTAAGGAAGGGAACTGAGGGTGATTTCAACCGGCACCTGTCGGCCCGATTCCTGTCTGGCTAAAGCTGGGAGAGGATGGGCACCAGGGCGCCAAAGGTGCTCGAGCAAGCGGTGCAGGCTGAGAGGTTGGCCGCGTTCGTCGGCGAGCAATTGGGACAGAGAAGTGATTTTCAGGTTGGCCCAAGAGCGTTCAAACAGTCGTTTGGCGGCAGGATTTGCAGCGAGGAGAGATCCTGTGGCGTCTAAAGTCAAAAGAGCTTCCGGGACAGTGTCTACGATGCGTTCCAGATGGGTCTCCAAGCGCTCGAGCGCAACGCGGTCGGCTTCCACGTATGTTTCAATCGCCAGGCTGAGGTCGAAAAAGACGATCTTGACGAGGCTTTTGAGCACAGCGCTTTTTTGGTTCCAAGCCAAGGTTTGGGCATGACAGACGGTCTCCAGCAAGCGGTTCAAAAACCAAGCATAACTTCCGATGTACCATTTANGCTTCAATCCTACTCTCTGATGGGCAAGGCCGATACGCAGCCGGTCTTGGACGTAATCGGCGTCATACCTACCGGAAAACAGCCTTTGCCAGTAACGGCGCTGGACTTGTCTAAGGTGGGCTAGGACGCCACCTTCAGAAAGGAGGGATTTAAGTTCGGGGAAGGTAGAAAGATGGGCGTAAAAGCCGTCGATGATCTTGCACGCGGCGCGGGTAAAGAGCTTGCGGTGGTGATGCAGAAGATGGACGTCTTGCTCGGTCCATTCCAGAAAAGCCTTACGCTCTTTAATCTCGTTAAAATCTAATTTGGGGTAGGATGTAGTCATGCGTCTTGCCCTCGTAGGGTAGGTTTGACTTCTCCCTGCGGGGGCAAGGCAGGAACGCAAAAGGCAGATTTTAGGGCCTACTTTGTAATTAACTATAACAAATCATAGCAAAACATGCCGATTCGATCATGGTCGAAGACCCTGCGTTGGTTGCATTTAGGGTTGGCGGTCTCCGTCAGCCTGCAGCTTAGCCTGAGCTGGGCAATGGCGGCGCTGGAAGAAGGGAGCTTAGGCC
>JAOAHI010000049.1 GCA_026415315.1 Methylohalobius sp. | reverse complement strand
ATACTTAGGTCGGTAACGCAAGTTGAATCAGGATACAAGATGAATCAGATCTCAAGTCTTAACACAACAAGCTGGCTATTAGCGCTGCTGTTGGCAATGGCTCCTCCCCTCTGGGCGGAAGAGGAAAAGCCGGCTCCAAGCATCGAGTACCTGCCGCTTGGCTCCAAGCTGATTGTCAATCTGGCCGGTCATCACCGTTACCTGCGGGCCGATGCCCAGTTAATGGTCACTGGCAAGGAAAACCTGGAGCGTCTCCAGCCATACCTACCCGTGGTCCGTCATACTTTAATCACCTTGCTGTCTAACCTGCCGCCGGAGCAAGTGGTGGACGTCGAACAGCGCGAAAAATTCAGGCAAGAGGCTCTGGCTAAAGTGCGCGCCGCCTTAGATCAATACTCTTCCAGCGAGGGCTTGAACGACATCTTGTTTACCGAATTCCTAGTTCAGTAAGGCTATAATTTCTCGACCTAAAAATTCGCGAGGGAAAAATGCCTTATCTTCGGATTGAGACCAATCTTGAGCTTAAGCCCGAGCAAAAACAGGCTTTCCTGGCTACCGCTTCATCCGAGCTGGCCAAAACTCTGGGCAAACCGGAAGGTTATATGATGGCGCAGCTCGTCTCCGGCGCCGATTTGATCTTTGCCGGCAGCCGTGAGCCTTGCGCTTATGTGGAGCTCAAAAGTATCGGGCTTAAAGACTCTCAGATGCTTTCTCAGTTTGTGTGCGAACTGCTCACGTCCCAATTGGGCATCCCATCACGGCGGGTCTACATCGAGTTCATCGACATAGACCCAAAGCGTTGGGGTTGGAACGGCAGCACCTTTTAATCAATGCCCGTGACCGCCTCCAGAGGCGTGTTTTAGCCTAGGGCCAGAAGTGGGAGTTGGGCTCTCGGCGGCGAAACCGGCTGCGCGCTGGCCGCGCTGACCGATGGCTCCGCCGGCGGCACGGGCGATGTTCTCCGGTGTCACTCCCCCTAGGGAACGAGCCGATTTGACCACTAAATCCGAGTAAGGGGTGATGTCCTGCTCGACGGCTAGGCTGCTGGTGATAGCCGCTTCCAGCATTTTGCCTTCGCCCATGTCGACGCTCAATACCACCGGATAAGCCGCACCCGACGGAACTTGGATGCGGAACCGGGAATCTTTGCCGATCTGAGCGGTGGTCAGCGTTTGACCGCGGGCGTCTGTAACTTTGACCGCGCCAGAGGTGATTGGCCCTTCATCGCTGATGACCTTACCTTGAATCGTGGCAAGTCCCACGGCGGCCTTGCCACCTGGGGGAACATCGCCGCCACAGCCGCCAAGCAGTCCGGCCAGCAAAACCGCTATCCAACAAATAGGATTATTATCAAGATGACGCACAGCAGGTTCCTCCTCTTCACGCGTGATGGGAATTTTGTCTTTGCAGCTCTTCCAGAGCGCGCAGTTGCTCCGGGGTGGCTTCGGTTTGATATTTGGCCTTCCATTCGGTATAAGGCATACCATAAACGATTTCCTGAGCCTGCGCGTAATCCAGCGCCCACCCCCGCGCTTCCGCTTCGGCTTTAAGCCACTTAGCCAGACAGTTGCGACAGAAGCCGGCTGTCAGCATCAGGTTGATGTTTTGTACTTCTGGATGGGCCTGAAGATGATCGATCAGCCGGCGCAAAACCGCCGCTTCGATTTCAGTTCGCATGGTCTCGCTCATAAGCTGCTCTTTATAGATTTGCCTTGCGCACTTAGATTCAACAGATTAGCATAATTTATCTTAAGTCAATTTTATGGATGCGCTAAGGCCGATACATTATCATTCAGGATTGCCCATTCGTCCACAGAGCGGCGCGAACATCGCCGCTCGACCCAATCCGGTGGCAATGGGGTGGTCGGCGCGTTCGCAACAGAGGCTTCACGCAGCTGAAAACGCACCGGGGCCAAAGCGCGTGCTAGCTGACCTGCCCCAAAACCTTTACCTTAGGCAGGCCCTGGCTACTTATCTTGAGGTGGGTTCGCTGCAGGATGAGGCGCAAGGGCAACTGTGGTTCAAAGTCGACGTGTACGTGTGAGTTTTCATGAAGCTGTTGTTTGATTTTTTCCCCGTCGTTTTGTTTTTTATCGCTTACAAATTGGATGGGATTTACGTGGCCACGGGGGTGGCTATTGCTGCCACTCTGCTGCAAGTGGGTTATTTATGGCTGCGCCAGCGACGAGTCGAAACCATGCATCTTGTCACCCTAGGGTTGATTGTAATCTTGGGCGGCGCCACCTTGTATCTGCACGACGAGCAATTCATCAAGTGGAAACCTACAGTGGTCAACTGGCTATTCGGGGCCATCTTGCTTTTTAGTCAGGTTGTAGGTGATAAACCCCTAATCCAAAGAATGATGGCCGAGAGCCTGGCGCTTCCAAACCAAATCTGGTCCCGCTTGAACCTCAGTTGGGCGCTGTTTTTTTGGCTTTTGGGGGCAGCTAACTTATTCGTCGCCCTCCGCTTCGACACCGAAGTTTGGGTGAACTTCAAACTGTTTGGCATGCTAGGTCTGACTGTCGTCTTTGCCATCCTGCAGGCGGCATTTTTGGCCCGTTACCTGCCTGAACCGGAGTCCACTAAGGAGTAACCTTTGTGTTATACGCCATTATGGCTGAGGATGCACCTGGCAGCCTTACCTCTCGCCTCGAGCATCGCCCCGCTCATCTCAAGCGGCTGGAAAAGTTACAGGAAGAGGGCCGATTGATCCTAGCTGGCCCTTTTCCGGCCATAGATAGCCAAGACCCCGGACCCTGTGGGTTCAGCGGCAGCCTGATCGTGGCAGAATTTGAGAGCTTAGAGGAGGCACAGGCATTTGTTGATGCCGATCCCTACACGCAGGCCGGTGTGTATGCCAAAGTAACCGTCAAGCCATTTTTACAGGTGTTTCCCCGATGAAAAACCGCGTTCAGCTGATCGAGGACAAGCTTCGGCTAGCCTTAGCTCCCACTTACCTGGAGGTAGTAGATGAGAGCCTAGCTCACCTGGGACACGCCCAAGCCGGCGGCGCGGGGCATTTTTCCGTGATCGTCGTGTCTTCGGCTTTTGCTGGCAAAACTCTCATCCAGCGCCATCAGCTAGTGTATCAATCCCTGTCCGATCTGATGCCAAGCCAGATTCACGCCTTGCGTATCAAAGCCTATACCCCCGATGAATTTTCAACTGCTAAAGGATAATCGCATGCGCAAAAATCTTATATTCACCGCCCTCTCCTGCGCCATCTTGGCCGCCTGCAACAAAACCGGCGAAGGCTTGAGCCTGGCTCCAGTAGAAGAGAAGGACACCGTGGCTGTCGTCAACGGGATACCCATCAGCCGGCTGGCGCTGGATTACGTCAAGCAGGAGATTACCCGCGGCAACCCCGAAGCCAAAATCGATATTCCCGAAGACAAGCTGGTCGAGGAACTCGTCAACCGCGAATTACTAAAACAAGAAGCCGTCAACAAGCAGCTTCCCCGCCAGCCGGACATCGCCGAGCGCGTGCGTTACACTCAGCGCGCTGTGCTCTCCCAGGCGGAGGTGGAAGACTACCTCAAGGCTCATCCCATTGGCGAGGAACAGATCAAGGCCGAGTATGACCGCTTAGTAGGAGCCATGAATCAGAACGAATACAAGGCTCGCCACATTCTGGTCAAGACCAAGGAAGAGGCTGAAAACATTATCAAAGAGCTCGATGCCGGTAAAGATTTCATTGCTATGGCCAAGAAGTACTCGACTGGCCCCTCTGCCGACAGCGGCGGCGATCTCGGCTGGTTCGTTCCCCAGCGCATGGTGCAGCCGTTTGCCGACGCCGTGATCGCGCTGGAAAAGGGTCAGTACACCAAACAGCCAGTGGAAACTCAGTTCGGCTGGCACGTGATCTTGTTGGAGGACACGCGGCAAAAAGCCCCACCGCCGTTCGACCAGGTCAAACCTCAAATTGAGATGATGCTCAAACGCAAGCTGATCCAGGAGCACATTCAGGAGCTTAAGCAGAAGGCCAAGATCCAACTCTTAACCGCGCAAGCTACCCCGTCTCCAGCGCCCGAACCGAACAAACAGACCGAGGACAAACCCAGTCCGCAGTGATTCAAGCGCGGCGGATAGCCTGCCTTTCTGTCAGACACAGGTAGGTACCGCCGCTTGCGACTTGGTTCCTGCCGTTGCGCTTGGCTACATATAAAGCCTGATCGGCCAACTCCAGGAAGCGTTGCTGGTCGGTCTCAGTCATTGGGGAGACACGGGCGGGATCGTATTCGGCTACCCCAATGGACAAGGTGACTGTGATCGTTTGACCGTTGTGGTCAACGATCTGGTGAGCTTGAATGCGCTTACGAATCCGTTCGGCGATCTCAATCGCCTGCCGTTCGCTGGCCGAGGACAGAAGCGCCACGAACTCCTCGCCCCCATAGCGGGCCAGAACATCTTGACTGCGCAGCTGTGAGCGGATCTGGGAAGCGACCTCCGCCAACACCAGATCTCCGCTCTGGTGGCCGAAAGTATCGTTGATGCGCTTGAAATGGTCGATGTCGAGGAACAAGCACGCCAAAGGCTCACCGGTCCTCTGAGCGCGATCGATTTCCTCTCTCAAGCGCTGTTCGAAAAAGCGCCGATTGTTGACCCCTGTCAGGGTATCGATCAGACTGGTGCGACGCAGAAGCTCGAAGTTGAGGGTGTTTTCCAGACAGACCGACAGCACTTGGCGCAAGCGTTCGAGAAAATCGGTGGCCATCCCCAAGGTAAAGCGAGTCGGCTCAGCACTGCCCAGACTTAAGACGCCGAGCAACTCCCCTCGCCGCACCAAAGGGAGCAGGGCACAGCTTTGAGGAGTCGTCTCACCAGGAAACAGCACCTGGTGCCTAGCCCCGAAAACCCCAAGATAAGGCCGCAACCCGCGGCCGAAAATAGGCTTGAGGGAGAGGTCCGAGGGGAGGAGGATCAGTTCCTTGAGTTTACCTGCAGGCAAGCCGTCTTCCTGCAAAAACTGTTCAACTTGGCCTTTGGCATCTATCAACGCCAGGGTAACGAAGTTCAACTCGAACACGGTTCGAGTGTCGTCCAGGACGTGCTCGACCAGTTCGCGCAAAGAATTTAGGGTCAAAAGCTGGGTCTCCAGAGACTGGAAACGAAAGAACACCTCCTCGTTCTGACGAATCCGAGTCAGCAAACGGTCTAAGTGGCTTTGCAAAATGCACAGCTCGGTTTGCAGTTGATTGATCTCACCAAGCGGATCACGGTCAGCCACGGCCAGGTGCCTCAAATTGATGCAAAAGCGTAAGAAACTCTTGTTCGTCGATAATAGTAACCCCAAGCCGGCGGGCTTTGTCCAGCTTAGCGCCAGGGGCGGCTCCGACAACGAGGTAGTCGGTGGCACGCGAGACGCTCTCGCTCACTCTTGCCCCTAACGCTTCCACGCGCGCTTTTGCCTGATCCCGAGTCATTGCTGTCAGCGCGCCAGTAAAAACGAAGGTCTTGCCGACCAAAGGTCGGGGCTCAGCTTGCGGAGTCTGCCAATGCACGCCAGCACGGCGTAGGCGCTCAATCACGTTTAAGTTATGTGGCTGGCGGAAAAAAGCGGCGATATGCTTGGCCACGACTGGACCGATGCCCGGAACCTGCTCTAACTCGCTCTCATCGGCTGCCATCAGCTTTTCTAGGGATCCAAAGTGCTCGGCTAGAATCTGGGCTGTGACTTCCCCCACTTCGCGGATACCTAACGCAAACAAAAAACGCGCAAGCGTAGTGGACTTGCTTCCCTCCAGCGCCTGGATTAGATTTTGTGCCGATTTTGCCCCCATGCGCTCCAGCTCAGCTAATTGCTCGGGGCGCAACGAGTAAAGATCGGCCACATCCTTGACTAGACCTTTCTCCAGCAATTGGTCGATCAATTTCTCCCCCAGCCCTTCGATATCCAGAGCCCTCCTAGAAGCAAAATGCTTAAGCGCAGCTTTGAGCTGGGCCGGACAGTACAAACCGCCGCTGCAGCGAATAAGCGCCCCACCAGGATCGGCCACGGCCTCGGCGCCGCACACCGGACACCTCGTGGGGGGTTCGACCGGTCTGGCGGCAAGCGGACGTTTCTCGGGGATCACTTTCACCACTTCTGGGATCACATCTCCGGCTCGACGCACGATGACCGTATCGCCCACGCGTACGTCTTTGCGCTTGACTTCCTCAAAGTTGTGCAAAGTCGCGCTGGAGACCACTACTCCGCCCACCGGCACGGGTTTGAGCTTGGCCACCGGTGTAAGGATGCCGGTGCGTCCCACCTGCACTTCCACCGCCTCGACCACAGTCGTGACCTCGTGAGGCGGGAACTTGTGGGCAATAGCCCAACGGGGAGCGCGGGCAGTATACCCCAGCCGCTCCTGCCATGCCAGACGGTTTACCTTGTATACGACTCCGTCGGCCTCAAACGGCAGAGACGGCCTCCTGGCCAAGAGATCCCGATAGTACTCGAGGCAGCCCTCAACGCCGGAGACGACTTTCAATTCGCGCGCCACGGGTAGTCCCCACTCCTTGAAACAGGCAAGCAAGCCCGCCTGAGTCTCAGGCAAGCGCTGTTTGGGGAAAAAACCTACCCCGTAGGCGTAAAATTCAAGGGGGCGCTTGGCGGTCACCCCGGGGTCGAGCTGGCGCAGGCTGCCTGCAGCGGCATTGCGAGGATTAGCAAACGCCTTCTCGCCGTGCTCCAGTGCCCAGGCGTTGAGCTTTCGAAATCCCTCCAGAGGCATAAATACCTCACCTCGCACCTCGAACCGTTCGGGCCAATCCGAGCCGCGCAGGCGCAAGGGAATAGCGCGGATAGTCTTGACGTTGGCGGTCACGTCTTCGCCGACAAAGCCATCGCCACGCGTAGCTCCTAGCGCCAAGCGGCCGTGCTCGTATAAGAGCGAGACCGCCAAGCCATCCAATTTCGGCTCGGCGGTATATTCGACCGTCTCCACTTCTAATCGATCGCGCACCCTGCGGTCGAAATCGCGCACCTCCTGCTCAGTGAAAGCATTATCCAGCGACAACATCGCCGCTTCGTGGCGTACCGCGGCAAACGCTTGGGCCGGAGGTGCACCTACCCGCTGGGTTGGAGAGTCGGGGGTAACGAGCTCTGGATAGGCAGCCTCGAGGGCCTGAAGTTCGGCCATCAAGGCATCGTACTCGGCGTCGGAGATGACTGGCTGATCGAGAACGTAGTACCGAAAATTGTGATATTCGATCTCGCGGCGTAGCGCTTCTACCCTCTGCCGTGCCGCTTCCGAAGCGGACATGCTTAGCTTTCCTTAAGCTGGCGCCGCCACAGCGAGATCTTGACCGCAGTCAAGGGCTGGCGACGATCGTCCAGCTCGCTGCCACCCAAACGTTGGGCCAGGGCGTGGCAAGTGGCGATCATGCGTTCGAACGCTTCTGCCGGATCAGAAACCAAGGGCGGTTGGAGAAACAAAGTCAGCCCACGAGTTTCAAACTCGTCCATCGCCTCGATGGGGAAGGTGCCAGGTTTGACCAAGCTGGCCACGCTGAACTGGATCTCGCCTCCTTGGTAGGCGTGAAAGATGTTCATTTCTCCGTACCTTAGCCCCAATTCCTGGAATACCTCAGCCAGTCTCTCCCCGGAGAAAGTCCGGCCAGGGGGGGCAGCAACGCTAACTTGGATTACTTCCGGCAACTTACCGACTTTTGGGGCCGCCTTCGGCGCACGCTCGACCGGTTGGGGCGGTTCTTCAACCTCTGACTGGGATTTCGGAAGCGACTCCTCGACGTCGAGGACATCTACATCCACCGGCGCCGTCTCCTCGATTGGATTGATCGAGATGGTGTCGATTTCCTCCCCTTCCTCTAGGGCTTTTAAGGTTTCATCCAATTCCCGCTTGCGCCTCTTGAGACGTTCCCACAGATAGATGCCCAGCAGCAGCAAAATCCCCAAACCAGCCAAAATAATGCGCAAGTTGGTCTGATCCATTTCCATCAAGCTTCTTCTCCGTTAGGCCGCCGCCATTGCAGCAGCCTGTTTCAAATCTACAGCGACGATGCGCGATACTCCAGGCTCGCGCATGGTCACGCCGATCAGTTGATCGGCGTTTTCCATCGTAGTCTTGTTGTGGGTCACAAAAATAAATTGTACTCGCTGCGCTAGCGATTTAAGAAGCTGACAAAACCTCTCCACATTCGCCTCATCCAACGGAGCGTCCACTTCGTCCAATAAACACACCGGCGCCGGATTTAGCTCGAAAAAGGAGAACACCAAGGCAACGGCCGCCAGTGCCTTCTCTCCTCCGGACAAAAGATGAATAGAGCTGTTACGTTTACCCGGAGGACGCGCTACGACCTTCACTCCCGCTGCCCAGAGCTCCTCGCCGAGGAGCTCCAGCCGAGCTTCGCCACCACCAAACAGGAGGGGAAAATAACGCTGGAAATGGCGGTCTATGGCCTCGAGGGTAGTACGAAAACAGGATCGGCTCTCGCGGTCGATCTGGCCTATGGCTTTTTCAAGCAAGGCCGCTGCAGCGGATAGATCTTCGCACTGCTTGTCGAGAAAACGCAGGCGCTCGGAATGTATGCGGTGCTCTTCGATCGCCGCCAAGTTGACCTCTCCCATGCTCTCGTGCTGCGCCTTTAACTGCTCCAAGCTTTGCAGCAAGTCTTGGAGATTGGCAGACTCAGGTAAGGTTTGAAGAGCCCGAGACAAATCAACCCCTTCGGCCTGGATCTGAGCCTGAATAGTCTGCCACCTAGCCCGAGCCGCCTCAGCGGCTAGCCGCGCCTTTTCTAAGGCGCTTTTTACGCGCTCGTGCTCCTCCTCTAAGCGACGCCACGCGCTGTTCTGCTCCTGCAGAGCCGCTTCGGCACACTCAAGGGCAGCACGGCTTTGAGCCATCTTGTCTTCCAATAAGGTGCGGCTAGCGAGCAGGGTTTCAAGCTCCTTCCTGGCCTGTTCGATCGGCAATTGACCCGCGCTTTGCTCGGCCTCAGCCTGTTCCAAGCGCTGCTTCAGCTGCTGCTCCTGGGACTTGGCCCGCTGGAGGTTGGCGCTAAGCAGTTCCTGGGTGTGGGCGAGACGCTCTAACGCCGTTTCCAAGCGAGCCTGGCTGTCTTTTGAGCGGCGGACTTCCGCCTCCAGGCGTTCGCGTTCAGCAAGCGCTTGGTTGCACTCCTCTTGGAGCTTCTCTAGCGCTTGTGCCCGAGCAGGAGCAAGCTCAAGCCAACTCGTTAAGTCTTGAGTACGGCTAGCCAAATCGGTCGAAAGCGTTCGGCACTGATGCGCGGCGGCTTTGGCCTCCTGGCGCAACTGCTCTAAGCGCGACTGGATTTCGGCTTGGCGCGCTTGGGCCGCTCTCAGTTCGGCCGCAAGACGTTCACACAGGGCATGGCTGGCCCGCTCTTCTACGTGCAAAGCTCTTAAGGTTTGTTCAGTTTTTGCCAGCGCGCAATCTACGCGCTCCAACTGCTCATGCTCCTTCCGTCTTTTTTGCTCCAGGATTTCCCGCCGCCGCCGCAATTGCTGTAAGGTTCGCTCCCGCTCCAGCACGCCTGGCTGAGCGCTGTTTTGGCGCTTCAGTCTGACCCAATTGGTGCCTACTTGATCGCCGTTTGGGGTTATCCAGCACTCATGCTCGGCCAGTTCCGCGCGCCGAGTCAGGGCCTCGGCCAAGGTGGAGCTACAACGAAAACCCGAAAGCTGGGGCAGATCCCAAGGGGTCTTGAGTCTGGCGGCTAAAGCCGCATCTGGTACTTGGCCAGCCCGCGGGCGAAGCTCAAGCAGTGCAGCGTTCTCCCTAAGTTCGGCCACCGCTTGAGAGAGGAAAGCTAAATCGCTTACCCAGATCGCATCCAACCATTCAGAAAGCGCGCTCTCCACCGCCTTCTCCCAGCCCTCCTCTATGTCCAGCACCTCGGCCAGACGCTGAACCTGCTCTTGGCCGTGCTGCGCGAGCCACTCGTTCAAACCCAAGCGATCCTTCCCCAAGGCACGGCGCTGCCACGTTTCCAAGGCCGAGATCTCCCCTTGGAGGCGGCTGGATTCCCCCTCCAACTCCCGCAAGCTACGCTCAAGCGTCTGTTTTCGCTCGGTCAGCTCGCACACTTTCTGACTAGTCGTCTCAATCGCTTTGAGCTTGAGTTCCCGCTCAGCTTGCGCATGCGCATACTGCTGCGCTAAGTCAGTCAGGTCTAGACTGCTTAAAGCTTGCTCAAGTCGGTCGCTTTCCTTAGCCAACTGGTTACCGCGTTCCCGCGCTTGTTCTAACTGGCGTTCCAGATGCTGAACCTCCAACCTAAGCAACTCGATTTTGGCTTGCTCTTGCCGATGTGCCTCGCGCTCGCGCTCAAACATCTGTTGTGACCCCTGCCAACGAACCACAGCCGCCCCGAGCCGGTTTTGTGCTGCGCTGAGCAAAAGCTGACACTGCTTTAATTCCTGCTCTAAGCGCCCACGCTCGCGGTGCAGACCGTCGAGCTGAGTTTGAACCTCGATGCCAGCTTCCTGGAAGCGAGCGAGTTCAGCGCGCCAAGCTGCCAGCGTAGCCTCGCGCTCCTTCAGAGTTTTTTGGGCATGACGCAAGTTTTGATCGCAGCGGCTAATGGCGGCGTCTAATTCATACAGCTCAGCCTGCTGAGCGTGAAGCTTTTGCCCTGCGCTATGCGCCTCAGCGCGGGCGAGGACTAAAGAGCGTTCAGCCTGATTCAGCGCGCATTGGCTTTCGGCCAGCGTGCGCTCTAGTTCGCTCACTTGGGTTTTTTTGGATTGGTACTCACTCTCTGCCTGCCTCCATCTAAGCGCGATCAATTCCTCTTGACGGTGGCGAATCGCTTGGGTGAGCTGGCGATATTTTTCAGCCTTCTTGGCCTGTTTGGCCAAGCGCTCGACCTGCTGCCTGAGCTCGCGCCGGATGTCTTCGGCCCGTTCTAGATTAGCCTGCACGTGGGCCAGCTTGAGTTCGGTCTCGTGGCGCCGCTCCTTGTATTTGGAGAGGCCAGCCGCTTCTTCTACAAACAAGCGCAATTCTTCCGGTTTGGCTTCGATAAAATGCGAAATCATCCCCTGTTCGATGATAGCGTAAGCTTGTGGTCCTAGACCGGTCCCCAACAGCACGTCGAGGATGTCGCGGCGGCGGCAGCGGGTGCCATTGAGAAAATAACGCGACTCCCCATCGCGAGTGATCTCGCGCCTCAAAGCGATTTGGGCAAAACTCGCGTACTCTCCGCCTAGGCACCCTTCGTCGTTGGCAAAAACAAGCTCTACGCTGGCCAGGGAAGCCGGCTTGCGCGTAGATGAGCCGTTAAAGATGACGTCGGACAGGGTATCCCCGCGCAGGTGTTTGGCCGAGCTCTCGCCAATTACGAAGCGTACTGCGTCCACAAGATTCGATTTGCCGCAGCCATTGGGGCCGACGATGGCGACTAGGCGCTCAGGAAAAACGAGGGTCGTGGGATCGACGAAAGACTTAAAGCCGGCCAGCTTGATTTTTTCCAGGCGCATGAACGAGAGAGTGGGCAAGACGTCTAAAAATTTAAACTTGTTATTATACTGATTGTTAGCCAGCTAACGAGCGCAACCATGCCGACTAATCCGAGCAAAACTTTAGAGACTTTTCCCAATCCCAAGCC
>JAOAHI010000048.1 GCA_026415315.1 Methylohalobius sp. | reverse complement strand
GGACTGGATCGGGCTGCGCACCGAAACTGCTCCGATCGGCCTGTTTGAGCCAGAGTGGAACGATTTCGACAAACTCACCCCTGCCACTAAGCTGCTTCACAATACGAGAAGGCTCACCCAGCCCTGGAAGGCAGGGCTTCCCATCGACTGGACGCCGAACGACCGCTTCCGCTTGTTCCCTCCCATAGGCTGGCTGATGCGCACGAGAAGAAGGCTGTTGGGCGATCACGCCCTGCTCGGCACCTACAAGCGCCACCCAGACCGCAACCAGGAGCGGTTCTTCTTTGGCCTGCTCAAAGAATGCTTAGAACAGGGAATCGTCACCGAAGAGTTGCTCAAAGAAGAGATGCGCCAAAACCACATCCGCCACGATGCCCTAAAGGTGTTGGAGAAAACCCCACCTTTGGGAGCGCCGGGCGATCCCCTCAACTTAGGCTGGAAAAAGAAAGCAGCTTAAAATTTTGACGTTTACTAGTGCCTTATCTTTTAATTGCTTCAAATACAATAGCGTTTTCCCCCAATATTCCGTATTGCGGGATGCGTAATACATACATGTTTGTCATAAATCCGATGGAATTCAGTTTAACGAGCATTTCTAGAGCACCTTAAAGATAGTCTAGCTTACTTCCAATAGCCCTCGCGCTTAAGCCAATTTACAAGACCACGCTCCAGTGGCGCTTCGAGCGACACTAGTACACCACTCACCGGATGGGCAAACGCCAACCGCCAAGCGTGCAAAAACAGGCGCTTAAGTCCGCGCCTGCGGAAGCGCAAATTGACCTCATCGTCACCGTATCGCGCATCGCCGACGATGGGATGGCCCATCCAGGTCGCATGGACGCGAATTTGATGAGTTCTACCGGTCAAAAGCCTGGCCTCCACTAAGGTAGCATCGCTTCCTTGGCCACGCTTTATAAACTCGGTTCGCGCCGGCTTGCCTTGCGGATGTGCTTGTACCAGTCGCTCTCCTCCCCGGAGCACGTATTTGCGCAAAGGTAGGTCCACCAACTGCCGTTGACCCTCCCATATTCCGGCGAGCATGGCAAGATAACGCTTGTCGACTTGATCCTCTCGGAACTCTTGATGCAGAGTTCTGAGCACCGACTTGCGTTTGGCGATCAACAGGCAACCGGAAGTGTCTTTATCTAGGCGGTGGACTAATTCCCACTCCTTGGCTTCAGGACGAATCAAGCGTAGGCTTTCGATCACCCCCCCGGAGAGGCCGCTGCCGCCGTGGACCGGCATCCCAGCCGGTTTATTGATCACGAGCAACCAAGCGTCCTCGTATATGACCTGCTTCTCTAAACGGCGTCCCATGGCCCGCGTTTCCAAAGCGTCCTCTGGCCCCAAACTTGAAGGAGACCAGACTACAGGGGGCACACGGATCAAATCTCCAGGACGCAAGCGATATTGAACTTTGACTCGACCCTTGTTGACCCGCACCTGCCCGGTACGCACGAGGCGGTAGATGTGGCTTTTGGGCACCCCCTTGAGATAAGAGATCAAGAAATTGTCCACCCTCTGGCCGGCCACATCAGTGCCTACCTCAACCAACTGCGTCCCAGTTTTGCTATGTTTTTCAATCACTTGAGATTCGTAGATTTTATCGGTTCCCATGCTTTATAATGACTGTTCCTATAAGTTTTTGCTCCCTCAGTCACTTGATGCTGGATCCTGCTCAGAACAAAACCTAGATTATCACGGTCATAAGAAAGCAAAGCCTTTAATAAAAAAGGCAAATTCATTTTTTAATTGAAATCAATTCCTGAATAGAACCACAACTCTGCATGAAATTCATCTTTAGGAGAAGGTAAAACAGAGCATGCCTAGGCTGGATCAGGATTTAAGTCCTCCCTTTGCGGTGGCCCTCGTATTCGAGGACGGCCCTCGATCTTGGTCCGCCTCCTTCTCCTACGCTTGGACGCAAAAGGAACACCAGAATGAAAAGAATGCTCATCAACGCTACCCAACCAGAAGAACTGCGCGTTGCTCTGGTAGATGGACAAAAACTTTACGACTTTGACATCGAGGTCCCCTCGCGCGAGCAAAAAAAAGCCAACATCTACAAAGGCAGAATCACCCGGATCGAACCGAGCTTAGAAGCTGCCTTTGTCAACTATGGCGCCGAACGCCATGGATTTTTGCCATTCAAGGAAATTGCACCCAACTATTTTTCTCATCCCTTAGAACCTGATCAGAGTCGCTCTGAAATTAAGGACTTAATCCACGAGGGTCAAGAGGTTATCGTTCAGATCGAGAAAGAGGAGCGGGGTAACAAAGGGGCGGCGCTGACGACTTATATCGCGTTGGCCGGCAGCTACCTGGTGCTCATGCCCAACAATCCCCGTGCTGGCGGCATCTCGCGCCGCATCGAAGGCGAGGCCCGCGGCGACTTGAAAGAAATCATCGCCTCCTTAGATCTTCCCGAGGGCATGGGGCTGATCGTGCGCACAGCCGCCAGCGGCAAAACAGCTGAGGAGTTGCAGTGGGACCTCAACTACTTGTTGCAGTTGTGGGAGGCGATCGAGCGTTCGGCCAATTCCAAACCGGCGCCGTTTTTGATCTTCCAAGAAAGCAACGTTATCATCCGCGCGCTGCGCGACCATCTACGCGCCGACATCGACGAGATCCTGGTCGACAATCCTGCCACATATCGCATGGTGCGCAACTTTCTCCAGCAGGTCATGCCGCATTTCATCAGTAAAGCCAAGCTATACGAGGATACTGTTCCCCTGTTTAGCCGCTTTCAGATCGAAAGCCAAATTGAACTGGCCTATCAGCGCGAGGTTCCTTTGCCCTCAGGCGGCGCCATCGTAATCGATCACTCCGAGGCTTTAACTGCCATCGACATTAACTCCGCCCGCGCTACTAAAGGCGGAGATATTGAAGAAACTGCTCTAACTACCAATCTCGAGGCGGCTGAGGAAATCGCTCGCCAACTGCGCCTTCGGGATTTGGGTGGTCTATTCGTCATCGATTTTATCGACATGGCCTCAGCCCGCAACCAGCGCGCCGTAGAACAAAAGCTAAAGGAAGCAGTCAAGAGCGACCGAGCCAAGGTCCAGATCGGCCGGATCTCGCGCTTTGGCCTGCTAGAAATGTCGCGCCAAAGGCTGCGCCCATCGCTCGGCGAATCCAGTCTGATCCCGTGCCCGCGCTGTCAAGGCCGCGGTACGATTCGCAGCACCGAATCGCTGGCTTTGGCTGTTCTGCGGATCATCGAAGAAGAAGCGCTCAAACCCGGCACCTCCCGAGTGGTAGCTCACTTGCCCTTAGAACCAGCCACTTATCTTCTCAATGAGAAACGCCAGGCGCTAGAGCAGATCGAGAAACGCCACGAAGTGAGCGTGGTCATCGTTCCCTCCAAGCACTTGGAGACGCCTGCTTACGAGATCCAACGCCTGCGCGAGGGTATTGAGGGTCAACCCAGTTACGCTCAGATTCCTCAAGAGAAAAGCGAGATTCCAGCTTTCGCCAGAGAAGGAGTGCGCAAAGCAGAGCAAGCAGCGATCAAAGACTTTTTCCCCGCCACCCCGGCCCCTATTCGCAGCCGCGTATCATCAACTGAACTGATCAAACGTTTTTGGCAAAAACTTATCGGTGGTGCCAGACGCGCAAAGTCATCTGTGGAGCAGACTACATCCCAAGCGGCTCTGTCGCTGCCTAAGCCTACTGTCCCCACCAGGCATGTTCCTGTTGTTGCCTTGCCGCCCACAGAGGCCGAACAAGCCGGTAATGACCTCGATCGCGAAGCGCAAGCACAACTTCCCCCCTCGTCCATGCCGGTAACTCCTGCTCCAGGAGAAGAAGAAAAAGCGTTGGAAGAAGACGCCGAGGCAACAGTCAAACTTGCCCCTATCTCACCTGCGCCCCGCAGGCGTTCCGGGAGCCGACGCGGTTCTTCCCGCCGGCGTAGAGGCGGCCGCCGTCCTACTGCCAGAGCGACGCCCGAGTCCCCTCAAGAGGGACCATCGCAACCGTCTGGGACCGAGCCCGAACCGATAGCCGACCAATTGGCCTCTGTGCCGGCTGCTACGGAACACTCCCAGGGAACGCCGCCGGTTCTGGCCAAGGAAGTGGATAGCTCGGAGCCGGTTCAATCGGTACCGGCAGCTAACACTGATTAAGCATACAGGCTCAGCAGGCGGTTGCCGTGATGCGCCTGCGAGCCTTCGTATTCCGATCTGGACTCCTCTTTCCCTTTCTCGCGCGCATCGGGATAATCCCTCAGCCAATGAGACTCCTGACGCGCCTGCGAATAGGAAGAGCGATCCTCCAAAGACTGCTGCGCTACCTCCACCTGGGCTAAAGACAGTTGCCTGGCTTCAAACATTTCTTTGAGCCGCGGCAAAGCGGCCTCGATCGCCTCCCTTACTGCCGCATGGGGAGAGGCAAACTGGACGCTGGTCTGATCTTCGTGCAACCTTATCCTAACAGCGACTGGCCCCAGTTCCGGGGGATTGAGGTGGATTTCAGCGGCTTGGATCGATTTACCGTGCAGCCAAATCAGCCGCTGCCCGAATTCTTCAGCCCAGTGCGGAGAAGCAAGCGGAGCGGATACAGCGTGTTGCGCTCTAGCTTCCCCCTCGCTTGATACCATTGTCCTGCTCGTGACGGCGGACGAAAGCCAACTTAATCCATCGTAACCGGTTAAATCAGATTTAACTTGCCTGAGCTGATCTGGCTGAGGAAGCTCACTGTCAATAAAAGGCTTCAGCGTTGGCCCTACCCCTACTGTTAAACTCGTACCCTCAAGGCTTGGAGTTTTCTCTGCCGGGCCAGCCTCTTCAGGTGGAGAGAGCCAAGGAGAAGCGGTCTCAATTTGTCCCTTGGCAGGGGTCAAAGGCAAGGTAGCCTGAGCTGAGCCTGTGGGCTGCTCGCTTTTTCCCTGATGAGAAAAAATCGCCGGCGCGCTTACGCTCAGAGAGGGATCGAGTGTAGATGCAAGTTCGTCCAGAGCGGATGGGTCAGGCAATGGAGAGGTGGCCTCGACCAAAGGCAGAGCATATCGTTCCCCTTCGGCCAACTGTTCTGTCCCAATTGTTCGACCTTCTGTCACTCTACCAGTTGACCCATCGGCTGCGCCCTCGGCTAGGTCCGTCGAATCATGCTGCGCCATCCATTGCGCCAAAGCTCCTAGCCACTGCAGGCTCAGACTAGGCTCTGCCTCGCTGTGGTCTTGGATTTGCTTTCTGCCATTTGCCAAGGCAGACTGGATTTGCTGGCACAGAACTCTCAGATCCTCAGGCAGTTCCCACCCAGGGGTAGAGCTTGTGCTCGCCAGTTGATCAAGCCAGGCTTTTAACGGAGCAAGCACTGAACTTGGCTCTATGCCGGAGCAGGAGGTTAGATCGGTCACTTTCGCCAGCGCGGCTTTGAGACTCTTTATGGCGCTTATCCTGTCTGCACCTGCCGGCAGGTTAAACTCCAATGATCTCTGCCCCATCGCTTCTCGGAGGGCTGTTTCAAGCTTTAGCCCAAATTCCTTGAAGAGACGGATTTCAAATTCTCCTTTACTCATAGCCAGATCCTCAAGGCCCTGCCCGGAGGAGACTAAATGACTCGGCAACAATCTATCCAGAATTCGCCTAAACTCCGCCGCCTGCAAGCCGGCTTCACTTTCCGGAGCTGGTTTTCCTGCGGCCAATAACGTGATCAAAAGCGAGGCGAGTTCACCAGGTAAACGCAGCTGCACAGCTTCCCTCCCCGAATTTAAGGTCAACGATCTTCCTTTCTGCAAGCAAAAATAAAACCATCTTTACTTCCTCACTTCTCAACTTGCCCCATTTTGCGCCTGGCCGCTGCCCGATCATCCAGTTCGCGCTGCAACTTTTGCTCTGCAGCTAGCCGCTCGCGGTAAAGCCAGCCCGCCTGTACCTTTTCTATTCCCCGGCGGCGGCAACAAGCTTGCTGCCAAGCTGCCTGCAAAGCGGCATGTTCTTGCCGCAATTTCCCCAGCAGAGTCTCCTGCTCTTCTATGGCACAGCTAATCCTGTTCAAGAAAGCGCGTAGTTCTAAAAGCTGACCCGCGCTGAGGCTGGATTCGCCCCGGTTTAAGCGCACCAAATACTCGCTGCGAAAGCGGCGCAAGACCTCGAGCTGAGCCTGCGCTTGCTCCAACCGTAAAGCCGAGGTGGTCAGCGCACTGGCGGCCTTCTTCTCCTGCTCGGCGGCAAACTTTGCCGCTTGTTCAAGACGTTGAATGCGGTTCATATTAAGGTGGCAGCAAAGCCTCCAAGGCGGCGCGACTTTCCTCCAGACCTACGGCTTGATGCATGCCTTGCTGGAGGAACTCAGCGATTTTAGGCTGCATCGAGATGGCCTGGTCGATGCGGGGGTCTGAGCCTTTTTGGTAAGCCCCAAGGGTAATCAGATCTCGATTGCGCTGATACAAAGAGTAGCACTTTTTCAAACGGCGGGCGGCCTCAAGCTGGGACGAGGGGACAATATCGGCCATCACTCGACTGATGGAAGCTTCAATGTCGATGGCCGGGTAGTGTCCAGCCTCGGCCAATTCGCGCGAGAGCACAATGTGACCATCTAGAATCCCACGCGCGGCATCAGCGATAGGATCGTTGGTATCATCGCCCTCCACCAAAACGGTATAAAACGCGGTAATGGACCCAGATCCCTCCTCCCCACAACCGGCCCGTTCTACCAAACGCGGCAGTTTCGCAAACACCGAGGGGGGATAACCCTTGGTCGCCGGTGGCTCGTTTATAGCTAAGGCGATCTCGCGCTGGGCCTGAGCATAGCGAGTCAGCGAATCCATCAATAGCAAGACGTCCAGTCCCTGATCACGGAAATACTCGGCAATCGTGGTCGCCAACAGGGCCCCGTGTAACCGCATCAGAGGAGGTTGATCAGCGGGAGTAGCCACCACGACCGAACGGGCCAGGCCTTCGGCTCCTAAAATCTTATGCACGAAATCACCGACTTCGCGTCCCCGCTCCCCGATCAACCCTACCACTACCACATCCGCGGAAGTAAAGCGGGTCATCATTCCGAGCAGCACGCTTTTACCCACCCCGGTTCCGGCAAACAAGCCCAATCGCTGGCCCCTGCCCACTGTAAGTAAGGCGTTGATCGCTCTTATGCCGACGTCGAGCGGTTCATGCACCGGCTTGCGCCGTAGAGGATTGAGCGGTCGCCCTTGAAGGGGAAAGGTGGCGTCATAGCTGAGCGGCCCCTTACCGTCGAGAGGATTGCCCGCTCCGTCTAATACCCGCCCAAGCAAACCTGCACCGACTTTGACCTGGCCGCTCGTTCTGCTTGGAATGACCCGACAACCGGGTTCCAAACCGTATACTTCACCGACCGGCATGAGATACAAACGCTCATCCGCAAACCCTACTACCTCGGCCTGGATCCGCTTTCCGCACGCCGTTTCTACGAGACAACGCCCACCCACTGGCGTCTGGCAACCCACCGCTTCTAAGGTCAAACCTACCATACGCGACAGCTTGCCCTCTACTACCAACGGCACCGGCTGCTTGAGGCGCTGGCCAACCTCATGCAAGCGCTGTTGCCAGAGAGGGCTGCGCCGCCACGCGGGGGCTTGGGCTGAATCAAGCCTAGCCGTCGCCACTGCGCTCTCCTCCCAAGGCGGCAGCAATGACTGCCGAGAGCCTGTTCTCGACAGTGGCATCGATACGCGATGTTTCCGTCTCAACGCGACAACCGCCGCGTGTTAAAGTCGGATCCTCGACGATTTTCCATGCCACCTTGCTTTGGCCCAAATCCAAGGCCCCCCGCACTAATTCCGCATCTTTAGGATGAAGTACCAACGTCACATGACGCCTAGCAACTGGAAGCAGCGCTAAAGCTTCGCGCACTACCGCCACGATCTGCCCAGGATCGGTCTTCAATTCACGCCGGATCAAATGCTTGGCAGTCAGCATCGCCAAGGCGATAAGTTCTTGCTCGACCTGGGCGTCGACCTGCTCGAGGGGATCGATCAAAGCCTTCATCAACTGCCTAAGATATGCCACCTCGCTCGCTAGAGCCTGCTCAGCCTGAGCTTTGGCTTGGCCCTCAGCCTTCTCCTTGCCCTCCCGGTAACCCTGCTGAAATCCCTTGTCGTAACCCGCCTGGTACCCCTCTTGGCTGCCTTTGGCATACCCTTCCCGGTAACCAGCCTCACGCCCCGCATTGGCTGCTTCCTCAAAAGCTTGTTTTTGAATTTTCTCCAAAGCTTCAGCGGTCAAACGCAAGTCCGCCTCGGGTAGTTTTCTCTCTTCCTCCTCCAAATCCCGTTGTAAAGCCGAGGAAAAAGACTCCTCGCTGGCCACCTCCGGCCACTGCCAAGGGGAAACGGTGTCGAATTCAGCAGAAGAGAGCAGTTCGTCAGATGAGTTCATCCCCGCCTCCTACCAAGACAATCTCGCCTGCGTCCGCCAAGCGCTTGGCAACCTGCAAAATCTCCTTCTGCGCTGCCTCCACTTCGCTAAGTTTGGCCGGTGGGGCCGCTTCTAAATCATCGCGCAGCATCTCCGCTGCCCGCCGCGACATGTTGCCGAAGATTTTTTGTCTCAGCGCCTCGTCTGTGCCGCGCAAGGCCAGCAATAAGGTATCGGTGGAGATCTCGCGCAGTAAAGTCTGAACGCTGCGATCGTCAAGCTGAACGAGATCCTCGAACACAAACATCTTGTCCTGAATCTGTTGCGCCAAATCGGGCGCCCTCTCGGTCAATTTCTCCATGATCTGCGCCTCAATGCTGCTGTCGGCCATGTTGAGGATCTCAGCGGCTTTCTCCACCCCACCAAGGCGCGAAGACTTAAGGCTGGTTTTACCCATAAGCTGCTCCTCCATGACCGCATCCAGCTCTTTAAGGGCATCGGGATGCACTGTTTCAAGACCTGCGATCCGCATCACGATATCGCAACGCATCATTTCCGGCAGATACTCCAGCACCGCTGCCGCCTGGTTTGGTTCCAATAGCGACATCAGGATTGCTACGATCTGAGGGTGCTCGATCCGCAAGAGTTCAGCGATGGCACGCGGCTCCATCCATTTGAGCTGCTCGATGCCACGGCTGTTGCGGTTGAGCAAAATTCTATCGATCAAACCCGCTGCCTCATCCTCACCGAGGGCTTCGATCAAGACCTCGCGGACGTACTCATCCGCCCGTGCGCCAAAAGGCGTCTGGCCGCGGATGTGCTCTAGAAACGTTGCCACCACCCCTTCTACCATCTCGGCGCGGATGTTCTCGAGACGCGCCATTGCCATCCCTACAAGCTGTACGTCTCTTAAGCTCAAACGCTTGAGGATCTGGGCTGCGCGCTTCTGCCCTACCGCCAAGAGCAGAAGACCTGCCCGATCGACGCCAGAGAGTTTCTCACTTTCGGCCATCTTCCAAGATCCAGTTTTTAATCACCTGTACTACCCGGTCCGGATCCTGGTCGATTAAGCGGTGGACGAATTCCAAACGCTTTTCATAGCTTTGTGGTCCGGTTAGCTTAAGAAGCTCTTCGCTCTCTTGCTCGAGCGTTAACGCCTCGGCTTGGACTTCCGCTTGCGCTTGTTGGTTAAAGGTTTCTGCTGGAACCAAGCTTGTTTCGACCGAAGGCTTCTCCGTTTTTGGCAGCAACGCACGCAGCACAGGTCTGACCACCGCAAAGACCAACACCAACACTGCCATCAGCGCCCCTGCTTGTTTTCCTAAGCTCCAGACCCAAGCTTGCTGCCAGATTGGAAGTGGAGGTTCTGGGCTGTCCTCGTTGCCGCGGAAAGCCACATTGGTCACTGTCACCTGATCACCGCGGCTGGCATCGTAACCTACCGCTTGTTTGATCAAGGCGATCAAATTGTTGATCTCCTCTTGGGTATAAGGGCGGGTGATCACCGTGCCATCAGTCTGCGGAACTTTGATATTATCCACCGCCACCGCTACCGTTAGCCTGCGGATTACGCCACTGGCTTGACGGATGTGGCTAATGGTACGGTCGAGTTCAAAATTACGCACTAGCTTTTTCTGCGACTCGACCGGGGTAGAGGAGCTCTGCCCGCTGCCCTGTGCGACTTCTGGGGCGGTTCCGGCCGCTGGCGGCTGGTTAGTCAACGCGCCTGGCACGCCTTGGGCCGCCTCCAACCGACTGTCTTTCTGCTCTTGTTGCTCGCTGCGCAGAGCCGGAAGGTCTGGATTGTACAGTTCTTCGGTCCGCTCCACCGCAGTGAAATCGATGTCTGCTGCCACCTGGGTGCGAAAAGCATCGCGTCCTACCAAAGGAGAAAGCAAAGTCTCGATCCGCTCCACCAAGTGGTCTTCCAGCTTTTTTTTGTACTCAAGCTGTTTGTCGGTTAAAGACAACTCGCCCTTGTCTTGATCGATCGAATTGAGCAGATGGCCGTACTGATCGACAACCGTAACCCGCTCTGGGGTAAGCTTGGGTACGCTGGACGCCACCAAATGGACGATCGCCTGGACTTGCTCGCGCTGGATCTCATGGTCTGGCGCAAGCTTAAGCAACACCGAGGCGCTGGGCGGCTTGTGCTGGCGCACAAATATGGATTCTTTAGGCATGGCCAAATGCACGCGGGCCGCCTTGACCCCCTCCAAGGTCATGATGGAGCGCGCGATCTCTCCTTCCAAGGCGCGCTGGTAACGAGCCTGCTCTAGACTTTTACTGACGCCGAATTGGGAGGTTTTCTCCAAAATCTCATAGCCTGTTTCGTTTTTTTTGGGGAGGCCCTGAGCCGCCAGGCGCAGCCTTAATTCGTGCACGGCCTCCACCGGCACCAAAATCGTGCCGCTTTTGCGGTCTATTTTGTAATCGGCCTGGAGCTTATCTAAAGCCTCTAGTATCTCGCCTGCTTGATCCTCGCTGAGATCGATGAATAGAGGCTTGTATTCCGGGGCTTTGGCCCACAACAACAGCGCTATCGCCAAAGCCAAGGCCATGGCCAAGACCGAGAGCACACCGATCCGCTTACCCCAAGACAGCTCTCGCCAAAGCGTAAGCGCAGGAGTAAAGGGCTTGGCTTCCTCCTGCGCGGACGAGGTCACCACCTCTTTAGCGCCAACTGGGACTGGAACAGGGTTTGTTTCCGCTTGGGCCAACTCCATGGTTTACTCTCCAGAAAATCTTATATAGGCATGTTCATGATGTCCTTGTAGGCCTCTACTAATTTATTGCGGACCTGAACCATTGCTTGGAATGAAACCCTAGCCTTCTGCAAAGATACCATGACCTCGGCCAATGGAACCTCTTCTCCCTGCTCGAAGGCTCTAGCTAAGTTGCCTGCCTGAATCTGCGTCTCGTTGACTTTAGCGATCGAGTCTTCGAGCAAGCGCACAAAATCGGTAGCGATCGCTTCATCGCCAGATCTAGCCTGCGCTGCCTGGCTCTTGAGCGTTCTCATTTGGGCCAACACCGCATCGATCTCCATATGGCTCATCGCTTCTTACCTCTCTGTTCAATTTTAACCCTGGGGCAGTAACACTCCCGCTTGACGCATCCTGGCAAGTTTATACCGCAAAGTCCTGGGGCTGATCCCCAAGCGTCTCGCGGTTAAAATGCGGCTACCGTTTTCCTCCTTGAGAATCGCTAAAATAAGTTGCTCCTCTCGCGAACGTAGATCCTGACCCAAAGCAGACTTCAAGCCTACTTCTGCCTTAGTTTTAGTCGTATCCGGCAGCGTATGGGCC
>JAOAHI010000047.1 GCA_026415315.1 Methylohalobius sp. | reverse complement strand
GGATGGGCGGGCCAAATTGAGAGGAGAGGCCGTGGGATTTGTGTTTCAGTCGTTTCAGCTTCTGCCCAGCCTTACTGCTTGGGAGAACGTGATGTTGCCGCTCGAGATTGGGGGGGAGCGCCACGCCAAGCGCAAGGCGCGGGAGTTTTTAGCTCAAGTTGGGCTAGCCCATCGCCTGCATCATTATCCGCGCCAGCTTTCCGGTGGCGAGCAACAGCGCGTGGCCCTGGCACGAGCGTTTGTGACTTGTCCTAAGGTTTTGTTTGCCGATGAACCTACTGGTAACCTCGACCGGCGCACCGGCCAGCAGATCATCGAGCTTTTGTTCGAACTCAATCGCGAGCACGCCACTACCTTGGTACTGGTAACCCACGATGAGGCGCTGGCCGAGCGCTGCCAGCGGGTAATCGTGCTTGAGGCAGGTCAGATTGTGGCTGAGCGATGAAGGATTGGGTTCTAGCCTGGCGCCTTTTGCGCCGTGACCTGCGGGCAGGCGAGATTTGGATTCTGGTTTCGGCTTTAACTCTCGCCGTAGCCAGCGTGACCGCTGTCGTTTTGCTGGCCGATCGCTTAGGCCGAACCATGACTTTAAAAGCGGCTGATTTTCTTGCAGCCGACATGGTGGTCAAAAGCTCAGGCCCTCTCCCCCAGGAGTGGCAGGAGGAAGCGCAACGCTGGGGATTGAAAACGGCGCATGCGGTGGAATTCACCAGCGTGTTGGTGGAAAACAATCAGTTGCTTTTGGTTGGAGTCAAGGCAGTCAGCGCCAGGTACCCTTTACGCGGCTATCTTAAGACCACCTTAAGCGATTTTGCCGCCGCCCAGATCACTCTCACCCCGCCCGATCCTGGTCGGGTTTGGGTAGCACAGCGAGTGTTAAGCCAGCTCGGGTTGAAACTGGGCGATCGCCTACGGGTAGGCAAGGCAGAGTTGGTCATTGACCGGGTGCTGACTTTCGAGCCGGACATCCGTACCGATTTTTATAGCTTGGCGCCAAGGGTCATTATGCGCTCAGAGGATTTGCCGGCGGCCGGTGTTTTGACTCAAGGCAGCCGTGCCCATTACTACCAGTTGTTCGCCGGTAGAGAGAGGGAGCTCGCTCGCTTCAAGCGCTGGCTTAAACCGAAGCTTTTGCCAAATCAACGCCTGCTCGAGGTGCAAGCCGATCGGCCTGATGTGGCCCGAGCTTTAAACCGGGCCGAGCGCTATTTGGGACTTTCGAGCATTATCGTAGTTCTGATCGCCGGTGTGGCGATAGCCATGGCCAGCCGCCGCTACAGCGAACGGCATTTCTCTGCCACGGCAGTGCTGAAGGTTTTGGGAGCGAGCCAAGGCGAGGTGGTGCGCCTGTACGGTTATCAGTTTGCCCTGATAGGCGTATTAGCCGGAGGGATCGGGACGGGCTTGGGCTTGACCGTGCAGGAAAGCCTAGTCCTGTTGCTGCGATCTCTATTGCCAGAAGGGCTAGCATCGCCCTCTTGGTTGGCCTTGAGCTTAGGACCTGTTATAGCTTGGTGGTTGCTTTTGGGCTTCTCCTTGCCGCCCCTTTTGCGCTTAAGGCGAGTTCCGCCAGCGATGGCGCTAAGGGGTGACCTTCTTCCTATCCCGGTCAGCGCTTGGCTAGTGTATGGCGCAGCAGGAGGAGCGATCGTTTTGTTGCTTTTATATTTTACTCGCGACGTTGAGCTTACCGGTTTGATTTTTGGCCTTGGCGCGACAGCGCTGGTCATTCTCTCAGGTTTAACTCTGTTTCTGCTCAGGTTGGCCAAGGTGGGGGGCGAACGTCTAGGACTGGCCTGGCGCTTGGGCCTTAATAATCTGATTCGGTACCGCCGATCGACTTTGGGTCAGGTCCTAGCCTTTTGCCTCACGTTAGCGGCGATGACGGTGAGCTTTTTAGTGCGCGGCGACTTGATAGCCGCCTGGCAGGCACAGCTGCCGGAGGATGCTCCCAATCACTTTGTGATCAACATTTTTTTAGAGGAATTGGCCGATTTTCAAACCTTTATAACCGCCGAGCTTAGGGCCAAAACTAGCCGCTTCTTTCCCATCGTCCGCGGGCGCTTGGTCGAAGTTAACGGAGTCAACGTGCACCGCTTAGCGCGCAAGGACAGCGAGGGAGAGATGGCGATCAACCGCGACTTGAGCCTAACTTGGACGGCGGAATTGCCACCCGATAACCGATTGGTAGCGGGCACATGGTGGTACCCGGAAAAGGGTGGAAGGCGGGTCTCAGTGGAACAGGGTTTAGCCAGGAGCCTGGGAATTCGCCTTGGCGACCGCCTAGGCTTCGTGGTGGAGGGTCAAAAAATAGAGGCTCAAGTGGTCAGCCTGCGCACTGTGCAGTGGGATTCGATGCTGCCTAATTTTTATATGATTTTTGCTCCTGGCGACTTGGATGGGTTTGCTACTACCTACCTGGCCAGCTTCTATCTAGCGCCCGAGTATAAGGCCAAGCTGGCCGAGTTAGTAAAGCGGTTTCCCAACATCACCCTAGTGGAAGTGGACATGATCTTGGAGCACTTCCGTCTGATCCTGCGCCAGGTCAGTTTTGCCGTGGATTATGTTTTAGTGCTGGCGTTGCTGGCTGGGCTTTTAGTGCTGTTGGCGGCGCTGCGCAGCTCCCTGGACGAACGCCTCTACCAAGGGGCTGTGCTGCGCGTTCTAGGAGCCAAGCAAAAGCTGCTGCGCTCGAGCCAGTGGATCGAGTTCGTACTGCTTGGATGGCTGGCCGGAGCGCTGGCTGTAGCGATGAGCGAAGCTGCGGCTTGGGTCCTGTACGTCCGTATCTTCGACATCCCGTTTGTCTGGCATCCCTGGATTTGGGGGGTGGTGCCAGCCCTGGGAGGAGGGCTGATTGGTCTAGCCGGAGTGCTGGGTACGCGGAGAGTGCTCAGACAAAGTCCGGCTAGGCTCTTGCGCACATTGGGCTCTAATAGTTTTGAGTAAAAGCTTTGGGTTTATTGATTAATTGACAACAAAATCTGCTGACGCGTTGCCGCAAAACCCAGACCGAGAAGTTCTTTACTCTGTGAGGCGGGGTTTAGTATCCGATTGGTATTGCGCTTCTTCTCAAAAAGGGGCACGTTCCAAGTGCCCCTGTGTAGCTTTATTTGGCTTTATTGAGTCTTCAGGTTGACGTAGGAAGTCCAACCAGATTTCCCTTGGCAGTTTCCGGCTAGGGGCTCGACTTTGACGTATTGGACGTAGCTGACTACTGCCTGTTCTAAAACTTTGGCTTGGGTTCCAGCTTCAACTACACAAATCTGTTCCTTTTCGCGCAGTTCTGGATCGGTGGCCCCCATTCGGCCTGGCGCCTGAAGCAGCAGTACGTCGCCGCCGCCGGTGACGTTGGGATTGACCAACTGATAAGTTTGACCGACCTGGATCGTAGGAGCAGGCACGCGCTCACCCCCTCCTCCGCCTAAGAAGAAAAGACCTAATACGATCAGGACTAGGGCAGCTAAACCGCCATAGAAAACAAGCGGCTTTTGTTCTTTAAGCGCCATCGCCGTGGCGATGAATTGGCTCAAACCCGCTTTGGCCGCCTCTGGAGACCCCTTGCTCTCTTCTCCTCCCGCTGGGGTGGGTTTTTCGTTCTCGTTGCTCATTATTACCTCCTCGTTAGGGTGGCGTTATGGTTTTGCAACAATTATTTTCCCAAGCGATTATACTAACTATGCCGTTGGATGATAAATAGCGCTAGTGCCCGCAGCAAATCTGCCCGCTCACCGAGAGGATTTAAACTTTCGATAGCATCTTGGCAAATCTCCCAAGCTTTCTGTTTGGCGCCAGCGAGTCCGAGAAGAGCCGGGTAAGTCGGCTTGCGTTGAGCCTTGTCTTTACCTTGGGTCTTGCCCAAGGTGGCGGTATCGCTCTCCTCGTCTAAAATGTCGTCCCGAATCTGGAAAGCCAGGCCGATGCATTTGGCGTAATGATCTAGGCGTGCAGCGATTGTTTGATCTAGCTCCGGACAGGCTAGGACAGCCAAGCGCACACTTGCCCGGATCAAAGCGCCGGTTTTATGAATGTGCATCAATTCTAGGGCAGGTAGATCCAGCGACACTCCCACCGACGCCAGGTCTATAGCCTGGCCTCCAACCATCCCGCAAGATCCCACCGCTTTCGCCAGGCACTCTATCATCGCTATCCGTTGCCTAGGAGGAACTGCAAGGGTGGGATCGGCCGCCAACACTTCAAAGGCCAACGCTTGCAGAGCATCGCCGGCGAGAATCGCAGTGGCCTCGTCGAACTGAACGTGACAAGTGGGCCGTCCCCGCCGCAGGCAGTCATCGTCCATTGCCGGCAGATCGTCGTGAATCAGAGAATAGACGTGGATGAACTCTACCGCGCACGCCGGGCCGTCCAAAACGTCTAGCGGAACCCCTAAGGTCTGGCCTGTGGCATAGGTGAGGATGGGGCGCAGCCGCTTGCCGCCATCCAGAGTCGCATAGCGCATCGCTTGGTGAAGGCGCGCTGGCAGTTTGTCCTCAGGCGGTAGACGAGCATCCAAAGCTGTCTCGATCCGCGTGCGGCACTCTTGCATGAAGGATTTAAGACGTTCCTGATCCGGGCTGGTCATCGATTTGAAAGGGTTTAAGCTGCAGGGTGTTGTCTTCGTGGCAGACTAGAATTTGAATCTTTTGCTCGGCTTGCTGGAGCATCTGCTCACAGGTACGTGCCAGTTGGACGCCTTTTTCAAACAGCTTAAGCGATTCCTCCAGGCTGATGTCACCTTGCTCCAGGCGTTCGACGATCTGTTCCAGCTCCTTAAGCTGGGCCTCAAAGCCTAGGTTGCGTTTGGCCATGTTAGAATGCACAGTCGCAAAATTGCTACGATACGGTTTTTGCTGGGACGTGTCAAAACTCATAAGTAGCTCACATCCCGGCCGCCACAGGTAATTAAGCGCGATGTTGAGCCAATTGCAATTCGCGCAGCCGCATCAGCGCATACACCGTCTCCAGATGCGGTACTTTAACCCCAACGCGGTACGCGGCACGCACAGCGTTGCCTAGGATCGCTTCGGTCTCTAAAGGTCGGCCTGCCTTAAAGTCGAGCAGCATGCTGGTCTCATACGGCGGCATTCGGCGAGTGCTCTCGATGTTTTGGTCGATGATTTCAGGCGGCAAAGGGTGTCCGAGCGCTTTAGCGATGGCCACAACCTCGGCCATCAGGGCGCGGATCAGGGGTTCCTCGGTCAACAGAAGGTCGGTGGTCAGTCCTCCAGAAAGCACCGACAGAGGGTTAAAGGGAGCATTCCAGACGCATTTACTCCAGCGCGCCGCAACGATGTCAGCCGTGGCTTCAGCGTGGATCCCAGCGCGCTCAAACGCCTGACATAGCTCCTGCACCTTAGGGCTAATGCCGCATGGGAAGGTACCAAGCTTGAGCTGACCATAAGCTTGATGCCAGACTCGCCCAGGGCCGGTGCGGCTGACACAGACAAAAGCGAGCCCCGAGATCAATTCGTGCTCAGGGAAAGCGAGGGCGATCTCGTCTTCGATCTCCACTCCGTTCTGGATTAGGACGATGACAGTATCCGGTCCGAGCGCCTTTCGGATCAGAGCTGCCCGGTCGAGTTGCGGCAGCACCTTAGTACAAAGGATAAGATAGTCCGGTGCAGGTTTGGCCTCGCCTACTTCACGGTACACAGCTTTGGGCTTAAAAAGCCATTCGCCCAGGGGGCTACGGATGTGGATGCCGCCCCCTAGGATTGACTCGTAATCGGAACGGCTCACTACTGCTACTTCAACGCCTGCTTTGGCGAGAAGCGCACCGTAGAGGCTACCAATGGCGCCAGCACCGACGATCAGAACTTGCATGGGTTTTCTCTGAGATATTGTCTCAGGAATGGAATCGTCAGTCGGCGTTTGGCGGCGAGAGTAGCGCGATCGAGCTGCTCTAAGAGCCGCCACAGGGAGGGCAGATCGCGCGGATAGCGGGTGAGGAGGAATTGTCCCACCTGTGGACTCAGCTCCAATCCCAAGTGGCGGGCACGCAGCTGCAAAGCGGCGAGCTTGTCGGAATCGCTTAAAGGTTTGAGCGGCAGGGTCAGCCCCCAGGTCAGCCGGGTGTGCAAGTCGGCCAGACGAATTGGAAGTTGAGCAGGAGATTTGCGGTCAGCGACGATCAGGCGAGCCGTCCGCTCACGCAGGCGGTTGAAGCAATGGAAAAAGGCCTGTTCCCACGGTGGGTTTCCGGCAATAGCGCCGATGTCGTCTGCACACACCAGATCTGCGTGCTCCAGCCCCTCCAGGATCGTGGGCGGATGGATCCTCAGTTCGGCCAGCGGCAGGTAGGCGACGCGCTGACCCAAGGAGTGGGCCTTTCGACAACAAGCCTGAAGCAAATGGCTTTTGCCGGTGCCGGTCTCGCCCCACAGGTACAGAAAGATCTCACCTTCGCCGCCTGCACAGCGCTCAAGCATAGTCACCGCTTCCAGGTTAGCACCGCCATAGTAGTGCTCGAAGCTGTGCGGTTGGGTGAAGGCCAGCCCCAGCGGCAGTTGAGGCAGCATAGAGCGCTAGATTCTATGGTTTTTCAGAGCGATGGCGGCCTTGGCTAAACGCTGACCGAGACACAAGCATAGGGCCTTCTCCTCCTCGCTTAGGCTTCGGTTTTCTTCACCCGAGAGATGGCTAGGACCGTAAGGGGTACCGCCGGTTTTAGTCTCGAGCAAAGCGGTTTCGCGCGCTGGGATGCCGACGATGACCATGCCGTGGTGGAGCAAGGGCAGCATCATCGAGATCAAGGTGGTTTCATGGCCACCATGCATGCTCGAGGTGGCGGTGAAAACTCCGGCTGGTTTACCAGCCAATCCCCCTGAAAACCACACCGAGCTCGTCTGGTCGATGAAATGTTTGAGGGGAGCGGCCATGTTGCCAAAATGAGTCGGGCTACCCAAGGCCAGGCCGTCGCAACTCGTCAGGTCCTCGACGGATGCATAAGGAGGGCCGTAGGCAGGGATGGTTTCTGCGGTGGCCTCGCACACCGGCGATACTTCTGGTACCGTGCGCACTTTGGCTACCGCTCCGGGAATGCTTTCTACACCGCGCGCAATCACCTCCGCCATGGATGCAGTGGCGCCGTAACGGCTGTAGTACAGGACTAGAATTTCGACTTGGGAGGTACGAGAGTCGCTCATGAGTTTGGCAGGATTTTAAGAATGTTTTCTGGAGGGCGACCGAGGACAGCCCGGTCGCCGGCGATGGCGATCGGGCGCTCGATCAGGATAGGATGCGCAGCCATGGCTGAAAGCAAAGTCTGCCGGCTCAAACTGGGATTGGCCAGGCCCAACTCATGATAAAGCTTTTCCTGTTTGCGCATAAGCTGTCTTGGGTCCTCCAGCTTGAGCTTAGCTAAAATGGCTTCCAATTCGGGCAGATCGGGAGGGGTGTTAAGGTATTGGACGATTTTTGGCTCAATGCCCCGCTCCCGCAACAGGCTCAACGCGGCACGCGATTTGCTGCAGCGCGGATTATGGTAAAAGATGATTTCCATGGCAGGTTTCGATCTCTTAACTTTAAGGGATTATGCTAAACTGTTTTTCGATTTTTTCCATCTGCCATGACCTTAGCTGGCGAACTTTCCCCTAAGCTTCCCCCGTATTCCCTGCAAGCCGAGCAGTCGGTTTTAGGCGGCCTGATGCTGGATGCTTCCACCTTCGAGAAAATCGCCGATCAAATTAGCGAGGCCGATTTTTATCGTAAAGAACATCGGTTGATCTTTCGTGCTATTGCCGAGCTCATCGAGGCCGACTCTCCCTGCGATGGGGTGACGGTCGCAGAACTCTTAGAAAAGCGCGGGTGTTTGCAGGAGGCGGGAGGTATGCAGTACCTTGCGGCGTTGATCGAGGCTACCCCTAGCGCGGCCAATATCGCGGCCTACGCTACCATCGTGCGCGAGCGCGCTATCCTCCGCCAACTCGCCCAAGTCGGCGCCGAAATCGCTGAAGGGGCGTTCAATCCCCAAGGTCGGGAAGTTGAGGCGCTACTGGAAGAGGCTGAGCAAAAGGTTTTCCACATCGCCGATCAACGCCAGCGCGGTGCGGGCGGATTCAAGGCCATCAAGCATCTTCTGATCAAGGCGGTAGACCGAATCGAGAAGTTGCACGAGCAAGGTGGCTACGTTACTGGGGTGAGCACTGGCTATGTCGATCTAGACCAGATGACGGCTGGACTTCAGCACGGCGATTTAATCATCGTTGCTGGCCGGCCATCTATGGGCAAGACTAGCTTTGCGATGTGTATTGCCGAACACGTTGCAATCAAGGAGCAACTGCCGGTGTCGGTGTTCAGCATGGAGATGCCAGGAGAGCATTTGGCGATGCGCATGCTGTCCTCGCTGGGGCGTATAGACCAGCACAGGCTTAGGATCGGTCAGCTGGAAGATGACGAGTGGCCGCGCATGACTTCGGCGCTCAATATCCTCGCCGGGACGTCTCTGTTTATAGATGACACCCCCGCGTTGACCCCAGTGGAGCTGCGTGCCCGGGCGCGAAGGTTGGCGCGCGAGCATGGAAGGTTGGGGTTGGTGGTGGTCGATTACCTGCAGTTGATGCAAGCGCCTGGCGCTGGGGAAAACCGGGTCGCCGAGATCTCCGAGATTTCGCGCAGTCTCAAGGGGTTGGCCAAGGAATTGAACGTGCCGGTAATCGCTTTGTCCCAACTTAACCGCAACCTAGAGCAGCGCCCTAACAAACGGCCGGTGATGTCGGATTTGCGCGAGAGCGGCTCGTTGGAACAGGATGCCGATCTGATCTTGTTCATCTACCGCGATGAGGTCTATCACGAAGACAGCCCCGACAAAGGTATCGCCGAGATCATTATCGCTAAGCAGCGCAATGGCCCCATCGGGACGGTGCGGCTTACCTTTCTGGGTCAGTACACCCGCTTTGAAAATTTCACTACCGACCCTTACGCCGAGGACGAATATTGACCGTCCAGTGCCCATACGCCTTGCTCGATTTGGATGCTTTGCGCGCCAACCTAGCGCGAGTTCGGGTTTTGGCGCCCCGTTCTAAAGTGCTGGCCGTGGTCAAGGCCAACGCGTATGGCCACGGTCTTGAGGAGATAGCCCATGCGTTGCGGGCGGCGGATGGGTTTGCCGTGGCGCGGGTAGAGGAGGCAATCGCCTTGCGCCGAGCCCATGTTCTGCAACGCATCGTCGTGCTCTCTGGATTTTGGGACTCAGATCAGCTCACTGCCTGCATACATTTTCGCCTGGAGCCTGTGATCCATAACTTGGCGCAAATCGAATTGCTCGCTAACTGCTCCGGGGCCAAGTCGCTTCGAGTTTGGCTCAAGTTGGACAGCGGAATGCATCGCTTGGGACTAGCACCTGAAGAGTTTCCTCAGGTGCTCGCCCAAGTCACTAGCCTGTTGGGACCGCGCGCTGTGACTCTTATGACCCACCTGGCCTGCGCTGACGAGTTCGGAGATTGCACTACCCAAGCTCAGCTTGCTCTGTTTGAACGCCTTACGGCAGGGTTGGAGGCGGAGCGGAGCATCGCCAATTCGGCAGCTATCCTCGCTTGGCCGCGAGCTCATGCCGATTGGGTGCGCCCTGGGCTGATGTTGTATGGAGTATCGCCGTTCGCAGGGCGTCAGGCACAGGAGTTGGGGCTGACACCGGTGATGACGTTAAAGAGTCGGGTGATCGCCCTCAAAGCGGTAGCCAAAGGTGAAGCGGTAGGGTATGGAAGGGGCTGGACGGCGCCAAGACCTTCGCGGCTTGGAATCGTGGCGGCCGGGTATGGCGACGGCTATCCGCGCGAGGTGGCATTAGACACTAAGGTTTTGGTCGAGGGACAGCCGGCGCCAGTGGTAGGCAGAGTGTCTATGGATCTGATCAGTGTGGACTTGACCGATTTGCCTCAGGTCAGAATCGGATCCGAGGTCACTTTATGGGGCGAGGGGTTGCCGGTAGAGCATTTGGCCTGTCAGGCCGGCACGATTCCATATACGCTGTTGTGCCGAGTAGCAGCGCGGGTGCCCAGAGTGATAAAGCAGGTCAACCGTGACGCGCGCCAGAGTTGTCTTTAGCTGCAGCGAATGCGGCCACAGCCAGCCCAAATGGGCTGGTCGTTGCCCAGGTTGCGGGGCGTGGAGCACGTTGGTGGAAACGGTGGCCTCAGCCGGTCCTTCAGCCAGTTCGAGGCTGATGGGTCTGGCCGGCGGCCCGGGCCAAAGCCAGCCTGTGGTCCTGAGAGACCTGCAGGTGACGGAGGCTGCACGCTTGCCCACCGGCCTGACCGAGTTCGATCGGGTGTTGGGCGGGGGGTTAGTGCCGGGATCGGCGGTCCTAATCGGCGGCGATCCGGGGATAGGAAAGTCCACTTTGCTTTTGCAAACCATGGGGAGGCTGAGCGCGCAGCGCAGGGTGTTGTACATCAGCGGGGAGGAGTCGGTTGGCCAAGTCGGCTTGCGCGCCAAACGCTTAAGCGTCGACTGCGGCCAGGTTCCGGTTCTGGCTGAGACCGCTGTGGAACGAATTGCTGCGGTGATTGAGGCTCATCGACCGGAAGTGGTAGTGGTGGACTCGATCCAAACCATCTATACCGAACTGCTCAGTTCGGCCCCTGGATCGGTGTCCCAAGTGCGCGAATGTGCCGCCCAGCTAGTGCGCCTGGGCAAGGTTACGCAAATGGCGGTGTTTTTGGTGGGCCACGTCACCAAGGAGGGAGCGATCGCCGGGCCTAGAGTGTTGGAGCACATGGTGGATACAGTGCTTTACTTCGAAGGCGAGACGGGTAGCCGTTTCCGAGTGATGCGGGCGGTAAAGAACCGTTTTGGGGCGACGGGTGAGCTTGGGGTGTTTGCCATGACCGAAGGGGGGCTAAAAGAGGTCAAAAGCCCTTCGGCAATCTTCCTCTCGCACCGGTCGGTCCAGACCCCAGGCAGCGCTGTGTGCGTCCTGCGGGAGGGCAGCCGGCCTTTGTTGGTGGAAGTGCAGGCATTGGTGGACGAGACGGCATTGGCCAACCCCCGCCGCGTGACAGTAGGTATGGAGGCCAACCGTTTGGCGATGTTGTTGGCCGTGCTGCACCGACACGGCGGGATAGCGACGGGGGGGCAGGACGTGTTCGTCAACGTGGTGGGCGGGGTGCGCCTGAGCGAGACGGCGGGGGATCTAGCGGTGGTGCTGGCGGTGCTGTCCAGCCTATGCGGGAGGCCTTTAGCTCACGAGTTGGTGGTATTCGGAGAGTTGGGGCTGACGGGGGAGGTGCGGCCTGTTCCCCACGGCGAGGAACGCCTGCGCGAGGCGGCTAAACACGGTTTCAAACGGGCCATCGTTCCCTGCCACAACGCCCCCAAAGGGGGCATTGCGGGGATGGAGATCGTCCAGGTGAAAACCCTTCAGGAGGCACTGGCCGCCTTTAAGGGATGATTTTGGTACCTAGAAGTTCTAAGAACTTACGCATCCACTCCGGGTGGGCGGGCCAGGCTGGGGCGGTGACGAAGTGTTTGTCCACGTGGGCGTTGGAGTAGCTTGGGTTGTTAGGGATATATTTGGCGCCCGCCAGCTCGACTTCGGGAGCCACTGCCGGATAGCAGCTGATTTCCACCCCCTCGATGACTCGTGCGGCCGATAAAATTTGCGCGCCGTGGCAGATCGCAGCGATCGGTTTGTGCGCATGAGCAAACTGCCGAACGATGTCGATGACTTTGGGGTTTAAGCGTAGGTATTCCGGAGCTCTCCCGCCTGGGATCACTAGGCC
>JAOAHI010000046.1 GCA_026415315.1 Methylohalobius sp. | reverse complement strand
TCAGAGTGGGATCAGCGAGGCTCATCTTACCGCCCGACAAGCGCAAATTGACTTTCATCCTCTCTGGCCAGCGCTGACCGAGGCCGAGCTAAATTTGATGCTCTCCGGTCCTCGCCTTTTTTTAGAGATGATCCACGGCAAGCTAGCTGAGGCTTCGATTTCTTCTCTTACTGGCGCTTTAGATTTAAGCGCTCAAGATCCGATTTTAGCCATCCAGGGACAAAGTTCGAATTCCCTTGAGCAAATCCTAAAAGTGCTCGCGCTTTCCCCGCTTCGTCCGGCTGTGGAAATGCTGATGACCAAGACTTCCTTGAGCGGTCAAGCCGATCTCTCTTTAGCCATCACTGTTCCCACGCGCCATCCAGGCGTTAGGATAGACGGCAAAGCCAAGCTGCAGGGCGCCGACTGGCAGTTGCTCCATTTACCCTTGCGGCTGAACGATCTCACGGGTGAATTGCGCTTTACCGAAAAACAGCTGGCTGCCCGTTTAGATGGCAAGTTCCAGCGACAACCGGCCATACTCCAGGCCAAGGTCGATCGAGACCGCACTGAGTTGATCTTGAGCACGCACCTGGAGACAGCCTTCCTGCCTGTCGGCACTTGGCACCAGCATTTTGAGGGTAGGACTTCGGTGCGCGCGCGTTTGGAAATGGAGCATGCCCGAGCCACGCCTTCGCGCCTCGAGGTGCAATCAGACCTTAAAGGCCTTGCTATCCACCTTCCCTACCCTGCAGGCAAAACTGAAGATTTACCCCGTCCCTTGCGATTGACCGCTTGGCTTACATCCTCTCCTATCCCCGTGCACCTAAGCTATGGCCCAATGCACGCCGCCTTCGCCTTTGATCCGAGCAATTACCGCCTAAGCGGCCAAATTAACCTAGGCGAGCCAATCCCAACGGGAGAAATCGGGCGAAAGCTAATCCTCGCTGGCCACATCGACCGCTTACCTTTGGACCATTGGCTTGCCTTTTGGTCCAAACGCCAAGACCCCTCCAGCCTGTTCCACCTCGAACGGATCGACCTGCGCATCGATCAAATGCAGTTAGGCGAGCACGATCTGGGTTTTCATCACATCACCGCGCACCGCCTGCCTTCGGGCTGGGAAGGAAAGCTAACTAGCCTGTTTGCGACCGGCCACTGGGCCTGGCGTGCCGATCCAAACCAGTTTAATTTCGAAGGAGAATTTTTCGATTTGGACAAACTTAAAGCTGCGCTGCAAACCAACGATCAAACACTATCTACCCAAAGAAGCCCTGCGCTTACATGGCCAGCTTTGTCTGTCAGCCTCCGCCACCTGCGCTGGCACGGGCAAGACTTAGGCGCTGTCTCTATTAAGCTATCTCCTAAGCCTCCTTCTGGCTTGGGCTTAGACTTCAGCTTGAGCGATAAAGAACACCACCTTCAAGCCGCAGGCACTTGGCATCGGATGCCCGCTTTTACCCAGGTAAGCGGGCGTTTTATCAGCGACGATTTAGGCCGTTTCCTTAAACGCATCGGCCATACCACAGCTCTTATCCAAACCCCAACAGCCCTGGATTTCCGGCTCGAATGGCCAGGAGGGCCGCAACACTTCTCCATCCCTAGACTCAGCGGCCAGATTCGTCTGGACCTAGGTGCCGGCCGATGGCTAGACGTAGAGCCTGGGGCGGGTCGCTTGTTGGGCTTGCTTTATCTTGGCACTCTAGGTCGCCGCCTCCGACTAGATTTCAGCGATCTGTTCCAAGCCGGCCTCAGCTTTGAGCGCATAGGCGGTCACATCCACCTCAAAAACGGCGTGGCTTTCACCGACGATCTGATCATCGCTGCAACTTCTGCCCGCATTCACATCACTGGCACAGCAGATCTGGCCAATCATCAAGTAGACGAGTACGTCAGCGTTTTCCCCAACACGCCTATGACCTTAGGCCTATTCAAGGAGCATTCAACCAACGGCCTGGGTAAGGTAGCCAGCCTAGCGCAGCGCCTTTTCAACACGCCCCTGGACAGCATTACCCAAAGCCAATACGCTATTTACGGCACGTGGGATGATCCCAACATCGTCTTAGTGCGCCGCAGTCTGCCAGGAGCAGTGCTGCATAAGATCTGGTCGGAGTTTGAGGCCTTGACAGGAGAAAAATAAACATGAATAGCCAACTTAGCGCCGCAGCAATCCAAATGACCTCAAGCTCCGAATTAGCCGCCAACTTAGAGAAGGCAGCACGCCTGATTGCCAAAGCGGCAGAGCAAGGGGCCAAGCTAGTGGTGCTGCCAGAAAATTTTGCCCTCATGGGCAGAACCGAGCGGGACAAGCTCTCCATTATGGAGCCGCCAGGACAAGGCCCGATTCAAGATTTTCTGGCCTCCGCCGCCGATCAGTTTGACCTGTGGCTAGTGGGAGGAAGCATTCCGCTACGCTCGCAGGACCCTACCAAAGCCTATGCTGCCTGCCTCATTTATGGCCCAGGCGGAACCTTGAAAGGTCGCTATGACAAAATCCACCTGTTTGACGTAAACCTGCCTGGAACCGATGAGAGCTATCGTGAGTCGCATACCATCGCAGCTGGCGATTGCCCCTTGCTTCTGGCCACCCCTTTTGGAAAGCTAGGGGTGGCGATCTGTTATGATATTCGTTTTCCCGAATTCATCCGCGCTTTGAGTGCGCAAGGCCTGGAGATCTTGGCCGTGCCCGCTGCCTTTACTGCCCGTACCGGTGCTGCTCATTGGGAAGTGTTGCTGCGCGCCCGGGCAATCGAAAACCAGTGCTTTGTAATCGCTGCTGCCCAGACTGGAACCCATGAGAGCGGTAGGCAAACCTATGGTCACAGCATGATTATCGATCCCTGGGGAAACGTGCTCGCCCGACTTGGGAGGGAAGAAGGGGTATGTTTGGCCACTTTAGACTTAAACGCCTTAGGGCAAATTCGCCGGGATTTCCCAGTATTGACTCACCGCAGATTTTGATTGGTGCTTTATGACAGAAGCTCTGAGTTTAGCGCGACGCATCCTCCTGGAGCCCTATGGACTGGAGTTCTCGCATTTGGATCAGGTCCTAGGTCGTATCCTCACAACTCCGGTCGATCTAGCTGATATTTACTTACAATTTTCCCGCTTTGAATCCTGGGTGCTTGAAGACGGAATCGTCAAAGAAGGCGCCCATAGCCTAGAACAAGGCTTTGGGGTAAGAGCCGTGTGCGGCGACAAAACCGGTTTTGCTTACAGCGATGTGATCGAGTTTGCCGCTCTGATGGAAGCCGCCTCCAAAGCACGCGCCATCGCCCGTCATGCTACCTCAGCGCGAGAGGCGATCGCTGCCTCTGCGAGCCCAAGGCAGCTTTATCCCTACGTCGATCCGCTTCAGAGCCTGAGCGCAGAAGACAAAGTTGACCTTCTGTGCCGCCTGGATAAAATCGCCCGTCAAAGCGACCCGCGGGTGGAGCAAGTGATCGTCAGCCTGGCCGGGAGTTTTGAGGTGATTTTGATCGTCACCCAGGACGGCGCTCTCCAGGCCGACGTGCGCCCCTTAGTGCGGCTCAACGTAAACGTGATCATGACCCACCGCGGTCGCCGCGAGCAAGGCAGCGCTGGCGGAGGCGGGCGCACCGATTATCAATTTTTTCTAGAGAACCAGCGGGCTGAGGGCTATGTAGCTGAAGCCGTGCATCAGGCTCAGGTTAATCTGGAGGCGGCCCCCGCGCCGGCTGGTACATTGACCGTAGTGCTTGGTTCGGGTTGGCCAGGCGTGCTGCTGCATGAGGCCATAGGACACGGTCTAGAGGGGGATTTCAATCGTAAGGGAACCTCAGCGTTCAGTGGGCGGATTGGTGAAAAGGTAGCCTCGTCCCTCTGTACTGTGGTGGACGACGGCACTTTGCCCGGCCAGCGCGGCTCTTTGAATCTAGACGATGAGGGCACCCCTACGCAGCGCACAGTGCTGATTGAGGGCGGTATTCTTAAAAACTATATGCAAGATCGGATGAACGCTCATCTCATGGGTACGCTCTCTACAGGCAACGGTCGGCGCGAATCCTATGCTTACCCGCCCCTGCCGCGGATGACCAACACGTACCTGCTTCCCGGTGAGTACAGCCCAGAAGAGATCATCGCCTCAGTGGACAAAGGCCTGTACGCTAAAAACTTTGGCGGCGGGCAGGTGGACATCACCTCGGGTAAGTTTGTATTTTCCGCCTGTGAGGCTTATTGGATCGAGAACGGTCGCATCGCTTATCCAGTCAAGGGTGCTACTTTGATCGGCAACGGTCCGGAAGTATTAACGCGAGTCAGCATGGTAGGAAACGACCTCTGCCTGGATCCAGGAGTGGGTACCTGCGGCAAGGAAGGCCAAAGCGTTCCGGTAGGGGTGGGTCAACCGACTCTGCGCGTGGACGGATTGACGGTAGGCGGAACCCTTACCTGATTTTGGAGGAGATCCATGGAATCTATAGCGGCGAAGCTTGCAATGTTACAGGATCAGGTCGCCCGAGTATTGGCGCTGGCTAAAAAACGAGGAGCTAGCGCCGCCGAGGCTGGAGCCCATCTCGACGAAGGCTTATCTGTCAGCGCCCGCCTAGGAGAGGCCGAAAGTATAGAGTACCACCGTGATCAAAAGCTAGCCATCACGGTCTATATGGGCCAGCGCAAAGGCTCGGCCAGCACCTCAGACCTAAGCCCCACCTCGCTTGAGGAAACGGTGGAAGCGGCGTGCGCCATCGCGCGCTTTGCCAACGAAGATCGCTACGCGGGCCTACCCGATCCGGAGAAACTAGCCTGGGAACCTCCGGATTTAGATCTGTACCATCCGTGGGAAATCGATCCCGATCAGGCGCTTGAGCGAGCCATCGAATGTGAAGCAGAAGCGCTGCAATTTGATCCCCAAATCGTTAACTCAGAGGGGGCAACTCTTACCAGCCACCACGGTATCCGTGTTCTCGGCAACACTCACGGCTTTCTTCATGGTTATCCAGCTTCTCGCCACAGCTTAAGCTGTGTGGTGGTTGGCAGACGCGGAGAAGAGATGCAGCGGGACCACTGGTATACAGTCGCTAGGGATTCCAAGGAGCTAGAATCGCCTGCATGCTGTGGTCGCAAAGCGGCTGAGCGGACCATAGCCCGTCTCGGTGCGCGCCCTTTGAATACGCGCACTTGCCCAGTCATATATGCCGCCGAGGTGGCTACCAGTCTAATCGGTCACTTCCTCGCTGCCATTCGCGGGGGAAACTTGTACCGCCAGGCCTCGTTCTTGCTAGATAGCCTGGAACGTCAAGTTTTCCCAGAATTCGTTCATATTCACGAGGAACCCCACCTTAGGAAGGGCTTGGGTAGCGCTCCTTATGACAGCGAGGGAGTTGCCACCTATCCTCACGACCTGGTCCAAAATGGAAAGGTCAAATCTTACATCTTAGGCACCTATTCGGCGCGTAAGTTGGGACTGGTGACTACCGGCAACGCGGGGGGAGTACACAACGTCTTAGTCGATCCTGGACCTCTAGATTTCCAGGACTTGATACGCGAAATGGGAACAGGCCTAGTAGTTACCGAATTGATAGGACACGGGGTAAATTTAGTCACCGGAGACTATTCCCGCGGGGCGGTCGGGTTTTGGGTGGAAAACGGCGAAATCCAACACCCGGTAGAAGAGATCACTATCGCCGCCAATCTCAAAAAGATGTTTCATGAGCTGCTGGCGATCGGCCGCGATGTAGACCGCCGCGGGAACATTCAAACTGGCTCTATCTGGCTATCTAATATGACGGTAGCCGGCTCCCCTTTAAAGCACTAGCAGCATTAAGGTACCAAGATAGGTCTCCACCGCATACGCACAAGCTACACCAAACCCAAACGAGGTTGGTCGCGCTAGCGCTTGGTGAAAGACATGTCCTAGCACCGCCAACCCCCAAAGAGCAAAGAGAATTAGACTGTAAAACGCAACAAGCAAAGCTGGCCCTTCGGCTATCCTCAACCAAACGATCACTGGAATAGCAAGTAAACCGATTAACCCCTCTGCTCCCATGGTTAAAGCAGCCACGGGCAAAAACAAATGGCGGCGCCTGGCTAAAGCCAAGGCTATGAATATAAAAACCCACGTCAAAACAAGTTCGCTGATCGAGGCTAAAAATGTTTCCACTGCTTCCCCCAAGAGAAGAAACTGGATGGTCCAGAATATGCTCAGATAAAAAATCGCTGTTCTGTGGACATCCCCTGATGAAACCGAGCAATCTTGCAAAGTTGAGCGGAAAAAGGACTGAAAGAGATATAACTTGATCAAGTGCATGATGCGCTCCCAGGTGATTTTTAGTTTCACCAGCGCTTAGCGGCAAGGGAGCGGCGACCTTAAGACTTCAAATCACAAGATGTGATCTAGATCGCAAAGAATAACTCAAGAAGAAACGTTAACTTGCAGGATATGGATAATAAAAACAGCTCCTAGCCAATTTTTAGCTATGAACTCTTTATGAACTACGCGGGCAATAGGGACGCCTATTGCCCGCTTATCGATTACTTTTTCTCGCCAGGCTCTGCCATCACCCACTTATAAAAAAAGTAACCGGCGACAACGATCAGGATGGTAACGACAATACCTCCTGGAGTCCGCATTTTTTCGACCAAATCAAGTATAGCTCCCATTCTTTAACCCTTCTTAAATTAAACTTTTAAGAATTTTACAGCCTGCACGCATGATGCTATGCGTTAACAGTATCACGAATATTCCAACCCCTGTCAAGAAAAGGCTAGCGTGCTACTTGCCTTTTATTTTTTCTGCAAATCCCCATAAAATGTTCATTCTGCTCGAGATGAAACTCCTCCATGCGCTATATTAAAACCCGCTTTGCGCCTAGCCCCACCGGCCTAATCCACTTAGGCAATGCTCGCACAGCGCTTTTTAACCGTTTTTTTGGTGAAGTCTTTGGGGTGCGTATTGAGGACACTGATCAGAGCCGCAGCCGCCTCGAGTTCGTCGAAGCGTTGCTGGAGGATTTGACCTGGCTCGGCCTAGAATGGGAATTCGGCCCCACTGTGGCGATCCCCAATGAATACTTTCAGTCTCAGCGCATAGCGATTTATGCTCGTTACTATTCTCGGCTAGAAGAAAATGGTTTGGCTTATCCGTGCTTTTGTACCGCTGAAGAATTAGCGCTAACGCGTAAAGTGCAGCTCAGCCAGGGCTTGCCGCCTAAGTATTCTGGAAAATGCGCCCATTTGGGCCCAAATGAAATCGCCCAAAAGTTAGCGCAAGGATTAAAGCCGGCTTTGCGGTTTCGGGTACCTACTGGGCAAACGGTCGCCTTCGAGGACTTGATCCGCGGCCCACAGCGCTTTGCCACTGACACGATCGGCGATTTCATCATTCGCCGCGCCGACGGCACTCCTTCCTTTTTTTTCTGCAATGCCATAGACGACGCGTTGATGGGCATCACGCACGTCTTACGCGGCGAGGACCATCTGGCTAATACGCCGCGGCAGCTTTTGATCTTACAAGCTTTGGATCTGCCCGCCCCGCGCTACGGCCACATCTCGTTAATCCTGGGCGAGGACGGTGCCCCTTTGTCTAAACGCAATGGCAGTGTGAGCATTAAAGAACTCAGAGAAAAGGGGTACTTGCCGCAAGCGGTAGTCAACTTTCTGGCCCGTTTGGGGCACAGCTACGCGGAAGAAAAAATACTATCCATACCCGAACTGACTACCAACTTTCGACTAGAAAAGGTCCATCTGGCTCCAGCCAGATTCGATCCCAAACAGCTGGACTTCTGGCAGACGCTGGCGGTCCGCACCGTCTCCGATGAAGATCTTTGGGACTGGCTCGGCAAGGCTATTCGCGCTTTGATTCCTCCGGCTGCGCAGGACCAGTTCTTGACTCTGGTTCGCAGCAACTGCACTTTTCCAAACCAAGCCAAAATTTGGGCGGAAATCTTATTCTGTGATTCCTATCCTATCACTGAGGCCGCCCAAAAAGTTTTGGTGCAAACTCCGCCAGACTTTCTCCGCCTTGCTTTGGAGGCCGCTTACTTGCATCCGGAGAACTACTCAGGCTTTATCACTGCCTTGAGAGTCCACAGCGGCCGACGTGGCAAGGAACTGTTCGAACCTCTTCGCGCCGCGCTCACTGGCCGGCTAGATGGGCCAGAACTCGGGCAGATTTACGCCTTGCTCGGACCAAAGCGCGTCTCTCGCCGCTTGGCTGAGCCCATAACCGACTCATGTTGAGGCTTTACAATAGCTTAACTCGGCAAAAGGACCCTTTTTCTCCCCTCGTTCCAGGTGAGGTGCGTATATATGTGTGCGGGGTGACGGTGTACGACTTCTGCCACCTGGGGCATGGACGGGTGATGGTGGTGTTCGATTCTTTGGTCCGTTACCTTCGTCATCTCGGTTACAAAGTCACTTATGTGCGCAATATCACCGACATCGACGACAAGATCATCCGCCGCGCTGCAGAGCTTGGAATTTCGATCCATGAGCTGACTTCGCGCTTTATCCAGGCGATGCACGAAGATGAACGCGCTTTACTGTGCCTGCCCCCGGATCAGGAACCGCGTGCCACCCAGTTCATTGCGCAGATCATCGCTATGATCGAACAGCTCATTGGCAAAGGCCACGCCTACCTGGGGGAAAACGGCGATGTGTACTATGCCGTAGCAAAATTTCCAGCGTATGGCAAGCTATCTGGTAAACAACTGGAGGAACTTCGCGCCGGCGCCCGCGTGGAAGTCGAGGAAGCCAAGCGCGATCCCCTGGACTTCGTTTTATGGAAACGGGCCAAACCAGGCGAACCTGCGTGGGACTCTCCCTGGGGACCTGGCCGCCCCGGTTGGCACATCGAGTGCTCGGCGATGTCGACTTATTGTTTGGGTGCACATTTTGATATCCACGGCGGTGGGGCGGATCTCACCTTTCCTCACCATGAGAACGAGATCGCCCAATCCGAGGCGGCGACCGACGAGCCATTTGTCAACTACTGGTTACACGTGGGCTTCGTCCAAATCAATCAAGAGAAAATGTCTAAGTCCTTAGGCAACGTGTTTACCATACGCGAATTGCTCAAGCATTATCCGGGAGAGGTAATTCGGTTTTTCCTCCTTACCAGTCACTACCGCAGTCCCTTGGACTATTCCGAAGAAAGCGTCGATGCAGCTAAAGCCGGGCTGACAAGGCTTTATACTGCCTTGCGCGACCTGCCCGAAATGCCGCAAGGCAATGTAGAAAATTTCTATCGCGCGCGCTTTATTCAGGCGCTGGACGACGACTTCAATACTCCCGAGGCCATCGCTGTTTTGTTCGATCTAGCGCGCGAGATCAATCGCTTAAAATCGGAAACCTCTCCCCACGCAGCTAACCTCAGCGCTACCCTCAAGGCCTTGGGCGGCATTTTAGGACTTCTGCAGCAAGACCCTAACGCTTTCCTTAAAGGCGAGACAGAGCCTGAAGAGATCGAACGCCTGATTGCGCAACGTGATCAAGCGCGCAAGGCCAAAGACTGGGCAACTGCCGACCGCATTCGCCAGGAGCTCAAAGCGCGCGGCATCATCCTAGAGGATACGCCGCAGGGGACGATTTGGCGGCGCGCTTAAACCCCAACCGGCGCTACTTTCCAGATTTTCTGAGCGTATTCGCCTACGGCCCGATCTGAGGAAAATTCACCCATTCTGGCCACGTTGAGGATCGCCATCTGCGTCCAATTCAGAACATCTTGAAAAGCCACTTCCGCTCTAGACTGACAGTCGGCATAAGCGCGAAAATCGGCGGCGAGGAAGTATTCATCGCTTAGAGTAATAGCGTCCACCAATGGCCGAAACAACTCCCTATCTCCTCTGCTGACTCCTCCTTGGCGCACGAACTCAATCACTGCCTTAAGCTCTTCATCTTGCTCGATAAACTCCCAAGGTCGATAGCCGCACGCCCGCAGGTGAGCGATGTCCTCCGCGGTCAGCCCAAACTGGAAGAAATTTTCTGCGCCTACCGCTTGGCGAATCTCCAAGTTGGCCCCGTCTGGGGTCGCAATGGTGAGCGCACCGTTGAGCGCAAACTTCATGTTGCCGGTGCCGGAGGCCTCTTTACCAGCGGTGGAGATCTGCTCGGACAAATCGGCGGCCGGATAGATCGCGTGCGCGCTTTTGACGTTGAAATTGGGGATAAATACGATCTTGAGCCGCCCGCCTAACTCACGGTCGTGGTTGATCAAGTCCGCAGCGGCGTGGATGAGCTTGATAATTAGCTTGGCCAAAAAATAGCCAGGAGCCGCTTTGCCGCCGAGGATCACCGTGCGCGGGACAAGTTCAAGCCTAGGATCGCGTTTAAGGCGAAGGTAAAGCGCCAGACAATGGAGGAGATTCAAATGTTGGCGCTTGTACTCATGGATACGCTTGACCTGGATGTCAAACAGCGAATCGGGATCAACCACAGTCCCAGTCGAGGCGCGGATGATTTGCGCTAGCCTTTCCTTGTTAGCGCGCTTGACGGCGCGGAATTCCGCTTGAAACGCTTTGTCGCCTACAAAAGCCTCAAGCTCTCTGAGTTTACCTGCATCGCAGAGCCATTCCTCTCCCAGCGCTGAGCAGATCAGGCGGAAAAGCTTTGGATTGCACAGCGCCAGCCAACGCCTCGGCGTGACACCGTTGGTGATGCTGTGGAATTTTTCGGGAAACAGCTCATGAAAATCGGCCAATACCTGGCGCCTTAAAAGCTCAGTGTGGAGTTTGGAGACGCCGTTGATAGCATGGCTGCCAACGCTGGCTAGATTGGCCATGCGCACGTAGCGCTCACCACTCTCGTCGATCAGCGACAAGCGTGCGATTCTGCTCTCGTCTGGCTGACACTTCTGGCGAACTTGATCGAGGAATCTCTGGTTAATCTCATAAATGATTTCCAGATGCCGCGGGAGGAGTTCGGCGAACAGCGAAACTGGCCATTTTTCCAAAGCCTCGGGCAGTAAGGTGTGGTTGGTATAAGCAAAGCTATTTTGGGTGACGTGCCAGGCAGTTTCCCAGTCCAGACCGTGCTCGTCTACCAACAATCGCATCAGCTCGGCGATCGCGATCGCCGGATGGGTGTCGTTGAGCTGGACAGCATAAGCCTTATGGAAATGAGAGAGCGGCTGACCGCGCATTTGGTGCACCCGGATCATGTCCATAAGCGAGCAAGCGACGAAGAAATACTGTTGCTTGAGCCTAAGCTGTTTCCCCACCCATGGTTCATCGTTCGGATAGAGGACTTTGCTCAGGTTTTCTGAGGCGACCTTGGCTTCGACCGCGCGGTAGTAATCACCTAGGTTAAAGGCAGTAAAATCAAAGGCCTCAGTCGCTTCCGCTTTCCATAGGCGAAGTAAGTTAACAATGCTTGAGCGATGCCCTGGGATGGGGATATCGTAGGCCACTCCTCGTACAGTTTGGGCAGGGCGCCAGCGAACTCGGAACTTGCCAGTCTCGTCCCAAAACGGTTCGGTGTGCCCGCCGAAGCCGACGGTAAAAGCGATTTCCGGCCTGGGGATTTCCCAGGGATTGCCGAATTTCAGCCACTTGTCAGCCACTTCTATCTGCCAGCCGTCTTGAATCTCTTGGTTAAAGATGCCAAATTCGTAGCGGATACCGTAGCCAACTCCTAAAATTCCTAAGGTGGCTAGCGATTCTAAAAAGCAGGCGGCTAGCCTTCCCAGCCCCCCGTTGCCCAGCCCCGGCTCCTCCTCCTGATCCAGAAGCGCCTCCAAATCCTGACCCAAGTCAGACAACGCCTGGCGCATCGCCTCCTCGATCCCTAGGCTGAACAAGTGGCTCCCGAGCTGGGGGCCGATCAAAAACTCCGCGGACAAGTAGCTGACCGATTTGGCTTGGCCTGAGAGGTAAGTCTCTATGGTCTGCATCCAGCGCTTTAAGATCCGATCGCGCACCGTATAGGCC
>JAOAHI010000045.1 GCA_026415315.1 Methylohalobius sp. | reverse complement strand
TCAAGGCAGGCTCTCCAATCGCGTAGGGGCTTAATGTCTGTGGGGGCCGATGTCTTCTCCACAAGTTTCAATGTATACGAACCCCAGCCGTTGCGACTGCGCCCTCCCACCGTACCGTAGTGATGCATGAGCATCAGCGCCTGGGTGATGAGAACGGCATGTTCCTCGGGCACAGCAAGCGATAAGGTGGCTGCCTCGCCTGCCTGAATCGCAGCATTGGCCTTGAGGGTTGTGCATCTTTGGTAGGCAAGCGGTCCATATCCGAGATACAGCGCACTGCCTACTTGCCGGTTGGTTACTTCCGGATGGGTGACGTTGCTATCCGCAGGCCACTGAGATTTTTTAAGACTCCCTTCGTCCCAGCGGTCCAGCCGCAACCGCACGAGGCTCTTGCGAAAGTCGCCCTCCAGCCAAGCGTTACCGAACAGTAGCCCCTCCTCGCGCCGCATGTCCGACACACTGACGCGATAGTTGTGCTTGGCCGCATATACCACTCGCCACCACTGGCGCAGCTGGGCCTTGAAGGGTGGCGTACGCCAGCGGCCTGATTGCTCGGCGTCGCCCAAAAAAGCTGGGGTAGTAAACTCGATCCGATAGTAATGCTGGATATACTTCATGGCAGTTCACACCGGCAGGCGCACTTTGCGACCGTTGCGGGTCACTAAAACAGAGGGAATCGGCTGGGGTTTTAAAACAACCCGATTGCCGATCTTGATGAAATCCGGCCCAATCAGACAATCTTTAGCCACAACCATCTCCTCCGAGAGAAGCACTGGAACGATCTCGGAAACGAAACTTTGACCGTGTTGCTTAAGCTTCATGTCGCTCTCCTTAACTTGATAGCCTCTTATTGAAGCGCTTGCTTCGAGGAAAGTCCCATCCGGCAAGCTTGCCGTTTACTCTTGCAACAATCGCTGGAGCGCCTTCTGCAGCTCCGCTTGCAACCGCTCAGGATGAGCAAGCACGCTTTGATACTCTCCACGCGGTTTAGTGGCATGCGCCATCGCGTTGCGCAGGTTTTTCAACAACCAATAAGCCTCAGCGCGCCACTTGGGATGCCTCTGGTTTCTAAGTTCCTCTTGAAACCGTTGCTCAACCTGCTCACGCGCAGCGTACTCTTCTGGATTAAGGTTTTTAGCCAACACCAGTTTAGAGACCAATGCCTCCTGCCCTAAAATGGCCGCGCGCAGAAAATCGCGCCGCGCCAACGCTTGATAAGCCAAGATGCGTTGCTGCTCAGCTAAATCCGGCGCATCCACCCACCGCATAGCTTTAAGCAGGCGGACACGAAACAACTCTGAAGCTCCGGCAAGCATGGTCTTTAACACCTGCACCACCGGTTTGAGCTCTTTGGCCGCTTGGGCAATCTGAAGGACCTGCTCGCGCTGGAAGGCGCGCTTGAGCCGCTCGGCCAGCCCACGATCCAAACCGTCGGCTACCAGAAGATCGGCAAATACGCCGTAGTCGCCACTGGCCTCATAATGGGCCAGTGCCTCCGTCCAACGCTGCACGCGCTCCAGCCCGGTCAGCTCAAGTACTGGAGCTATCCCATCTTGCATCATTTCCAAAGCGCCGTAATAAATTTTCGCAACAGTGATGTCTTGCAACGCAGCCAACAGGCGAGCGCTGGCGAGAGTTAACATGCCCAGATGGCGAAAGCCGTGGGTGACATCGAAAACAACGGGTTCTTTTTGTCTAACGATCTCAGTGATGCGCTCTAGGATAGCCAGTTGCTCGGCTTCGTCTCGCGCCAGCGGGATCAGCTCCAAATGGCAAGGGCGCCCAACGGCCTGCTCGATCAAGGGGCGCACGCTTTCCAGCAGGGACTCATTCACCCCCTGGCCAGCCACGGCCTCGATCAAGGCCAGGCGCGCCTCCTCCTCGCCCTCGACCGCAAACTGCTCGACAAATACGTCCCACATGCTGGTAGGGGTACCCAAAATCACCACTCGGTCAACGTCCATCCAATCGGCTAGCGCCAAGCCAAAAAACGCCGTCGTTTGGGTGTGTCCATCGGGAAAACGATATGTAGCCGTGCGATAACCCGTGCTCGAGCTATCCCGGCCTTTGCCTAGAAAAGTCACTAAAGCGGTCATATTCTTCCCCGATTTAATCGATCCCTAAAGAAAACGCGTTGGGCAAGCCTTCTGCCTCAATCCGGTAGCCCCCCAGCCCCATCACTGTGCCTTTGCCGACATGAACCGCTTGTCCAACCCATAGCCAAGGCCAAAACGGCGCTAGGTCTTTTCCCGAAAACGTGGCTTGCCCTACGAGCCCGCCCATGCGCATGGCGGTTTTCTGGCGGTTGGAGTAACGCTCCCAGTCGTACCAAGACAGCTCTGTTGCCACTGGGTGCACATCCTCCGCTTGCGCCAGAAGGTCGCGAAAGTCGGCTACCAGCTCCTCACCAACATGGAAATAGCTCAGCAGCGACAGCCTCCGCAACAGCGCTGCCAAAAAGCCGCGAAAGCTGAACCCATCCTCACCCATCAATTGCTCCTGATGCGTCACTCGAAGCGGCGTGATAAAGCGCAGCGTGCAGGAAGATACCGGCGCCGGTGGAATTCCCACTGCCTGCGGTGGGTGCGCAGCAAGCGTGCCTTCTGGCGAGTAAATCTCTCGCCAGCCTTGGGAGAAATGAAACTGATCGACTGCTTCTAAAGCGAACCGGCCGCGGCCGCGGCCTATTCCTCTCATGCCGGTCTCGTGTAAAGCGTGGAGGATGTAGGCCAAGTGCGCGTTGGCGCGCCCGATCAAGGTCAAATCCAGGCTCAAGGACTCACCTGCCCCGCAGCGGGTACCGTTGGTGGCCTCGGGATGGATCAGAAACGGATGGGGGGCAGCTGGATACTTGCGTAGCATTGCCGTCCCTTGCGGGGGTGGGGTTTCAAACAGGTAGCTGTACGGGCAATGTCGCCATAATAAGCACTTGCGGCAATCCGGGAGATGAGTGACGCATACGGTGCGTTTCAGAGCATGGCCAAAAGCCCCGCGCCAGGTCGAGCCGGCGTAGCGCGGCAGCACGAGGGCGTCGATCGTCCGACAATGGAGACGGTAACGAGCAAAAGGAATCATGGCTTTATCCCCTCCGACCAAGAGACCAGCGCTTTGGCGCGCATACAGATCAGTAAGCACTTGGCGCACGTTCTGGGACGCTTTATCGGCCATGACCTGGGAATGATGAACTGCGCCTCGGCGATGGCGTTTAACACAGAAAATTTCCTACGAGCCGTGCACAACCTTAACAACCAAGCGCTATAAGCTCGCTTTCCTAATCGCCAGAAAATAGGAAAAAATATCGGCCATCAGTTCAAATTCTTTTCCTTTAAGCTTTTTCAATAAGCCCCGTTTGAGGTATTTCCTGTCCAAATACACAAGATCAGGGTCGTAATAGTAATATTCAATCGCAAATGGAATGTCATTCCTAACAACGTAAAACCTAAACTCCTCCGTTTTTACTTCATCCCTTAGCAAATACTTCCAATACCCGAATAGACCATGGACATATGAGAGACTGATGCCGTAACTGTGCAGATCGTTACTATATCCTTGCAGGCAAGCTGTCCAAAACTCCCTAAGATCGCTTAAACGAATGGCCAAAATATCCTCCATAATTTTTTCAGGGGGATCTGCATCAATGAGGCCTTTCCATTCCCTCTGCTCAATTTGATCCACCCATACGAAATTCACGCGCTTCTCCTCAAAAAAACAATTCAAACGACCCATAGTATAAGGGGGCGCTAATCACACAGCTTCGATGGCAAGCTTGCCGGAAAAACGCTGCCCAAAACCGAATTACAAAAAATCCAGATCGCTCTCGGGCCTATCCTCAGGCCATTTGTCTGGTCTATCTTTCCGCTCTTGTTTGGTTAATATCCGTTGCGCGAGCAAAGGCTCCAGCGCATCCAGCAAAGCCAGCTCTGTGCCTTGGACGGTGCTCAAATACACCCAACGGGTGGCACGTGTTATGGCCACAAACAGCAGGCGGCGCCGGCGCTCCTCAGCGACGCGCCGAAACGAGGACTCCACCAGTCTCGGCAGAAGTACCGTATCGAAGGTCAGTCCTTTGGCGCTGTGATAGGTCAACAGCTTGGGGCGATGGGAGGAAAAATCAAGTTCTTGTTGGCTTTCCACCTCAAGGCCAGCAGCTTGCAAGGCATGGGCAAAACCCATCACTTGCCGCCGCAGGGGAAACAGAATCGCGATCCGCTGATCGCACAGCAGTCGCTCGCGCAACACCGCAATCAACCGCTCTTTTTCCTCATCAAACGAGGCGGCCTTAAACAACAGAGGGGTCTGCCGCTCGGTCTGCTCGGTGCGCACTTGACGCAGGTATTGGGCACGCTCGCCTTCCTCCAGCAACTGGGCCGCCAAGCTGGCCACAAAAGGCGAGCAGCGATACGCGTCCAGTAACGTTAGGTTGCGGCGCCGCACACCCAGCGCCGCTAGAATCTCCCCTTCGTCCGAACCGTGCTCGTAAATCTGCTGTCGACTGTCCAGACACACCGTCACGTGGCGGGCGATGCGTTTGAGCACTTCAAAACTTACCGGAGATAAGTCCTGACCTTCATCCACCAGGGCAAAATCGTACATAGGCACTGGCAACATTCCGGAAGTCACCAGGCTTTTGACCGCCTCCCGCATGGCGTGGAAATCAGGCTGGTCGGCGTACTCATCCCACGGCAAGCTACGGCTGATATAACGCTGGTAGAGATGGCGGCACCAATCGTCAAAGGTGATGACTGTCTCCTCTGGAAGCCCTAGCAAATCCAAAGCCGAACGGATATAGCGTTTCAAAGCGTTGGTGTAAACAAAAATCCGGAACCGCTCTTGGGGCAGGCTTAGCCTGCGGCGTAACTCATCGGCGCGATGAATCAAAACTTGAGTTTTGCCCGAGCCTGGCGCGCCGAAGATCACCTGGTGGTCGGTATGAGGCAGCTCGATGGCACGAAGCTGTTCAGGCGTCAGTTCGCTACGCGGCAACAGCCACGTGCTCATACCTTGCGCAATGCCGAAGTCAGCTCCGGCAACCAGCCGTCCGTTTCGACGACCGTTTCCTTTGTCGTTTGACGGCGCTTTTGTTCTGCCTGAACGGCGGCCAGCAGTGCCTGATTCTGCAGCCTGGAGACGGCTGTGTGAAGCCATCCAAGAGCCCAGTCGTCAAGTTCCTCTACGGGCTCGAATTGCTCTATGGCCGCCTGCAGGAGCTTGCGCGCTTTGGCTCCGTCTCCATGTTTGGCCAAAATCTCGGCATACAGCACTTGGTAGGGAGGATCCGGCTCAAGAGCCAACGCTTGCTTGATGGTTGCCTCGGCCTCATCGAGCAAAGAGCGACGGTACTGGGATAAGGCCAAATTAAATAGAGGAGCAGACCACTGCGAATTGACGCGGAAGGCTTCGCGATAGGCTTTCTCCTGCCTTTCCCAATCTTGTTTCTGGCCGTACCACATTCCAAGCAGGTTCAAGTACTCCGCCTTCGGATGTCCAAGACGCCGCAACGCCTGTTTGAGATAATCTATGCCCCTGTCGATTTGACGCAATTCGACGTATTTTTCGGCTATCTCGCGCAGCGTCTCAGGGACAGCCTTGGCCTCTACTTTACCGCTTCGCAGGTCTTCCTCGAGTTCGTCGATGCGCTGACGCGCGGCATGAGGATTGACTATCTGCGTGATAGGATTCTCGATCGTACAAACAAAAGGCTCCTCAGGTCGCTCTTTCAGGCTTAACTCAAGGTACAGGCATTGATTGCTATCCATTCGCACCTTAAGGCACAGCGGATCCCCACGGTTAACCGGCCCGGGGATTTCCCACTTGGCGGCATACACCAATCGCGCCTCTTCTCCGGCAACGACCTCCACGCGCAGCGGCACACTCCCCGTCAACGTCGTCTTAGGCACGACCAACTCCAAATGCTCGGCAAATTGGCCGGCGTCTGGATAAGGCAATCTGGTCCCTTTGGGGATGAGATTGAGTAGACCAGAGACTACCCGCAGCCCTATGCAGTCGTGGGCAACCGGTTGAACCAGACTGCGCCCGAACATTGCCACCGAGAGAGCATGGTAAGCCGCCCCCCGCGCCACCGCTACCTGGGTAGAATCCCGATCCTCATAGGTGAGCATTCGTGCCGCTGGGAAAAACCGACGCACAGCCTCCTGCACCTGGGGAATCAAGCTGCTTCCTCCGACCAGCAGGCACAAATCCACCTCTTCCGCTCCTAATCCAGCGCGATCAAGGGCGTCCTGCAGCGGCGCAAAAATCGAGCAGGTCAGATAATACTCGGTCTCGCGGGCATACAAAAATTCGGTATCTAAAAACGGATTTAAGACTTTCTCAAACTGAGCAGCGGTCAGTTGGGGCGAGCGCAAGACAAGTTGCGGGAATCCAGGACACGGGCACGGCCAAGCACCAGGGTGCGTCTTGGCGATGGTATGTTTGTCAGCCTGCTCGTAACGCCCAAAGCTGTGCAGACGGGCAATCTCAATGCACAGACCCACTTTCAGCGCCTCGGCCACGCTGAGCAGCTGAGGCTCCAGGTGGCGTTTGCGCTGATCGTATTCCAAGGCATGAGGGCCGAGCTGATTCTGCTCGACAAGTTGAGGAATCAACACCTCATGGACAATGGCCGCATCAATATCCCCGCCACCCAACCGATGGTAGCGCGATGCGGCCAGGGGGGCGATCTCGATCGGACCCTCAGTTCCAAGAGGGTGGAGACGCAACACCGCCACATCACAGGTGCCGCCTCCAAAATCGAATACCACCAACACCTGTGGCCGATCGAAGTGGACCAAGTCATCGCGATGGGTGATGAGATAATCCAGAAAAGCTGCCACCGGCTCATCCAGCAAGTCCCCAGCCTGGAGGCTCAGATCGGCCAACCTGGCTGCCTTGAGCGTATCGTTGCGTTGAGCCAGTTGAAACGAGGCCGGCACCGTGATCACGGTACGGGCCGGTGCTTCCCCGATCTCCTCGGCTGCGCTTTTCAGAAAAGCCAAAACCTTGGCTCCGATTTCGGCAGCGCTGCGAAACCCTTCCGGCGCAAGGTGATAAGTGCGGCGCACGCCCATCTCGTTTTTACACTCGTAAAAGATGTCCTTGTTGCGCTTGAATCCGGGATGGGCCCGAAGCCGCTTGGCCCCCTCGCCGACCCAGGTCTGGCCTTGGTAGAGGGCCACCACCGATGGCACCAACACGTGAATGTATGGGCCCGTCTCGGTAGGCTGTTCTATTTCCAAACACCGCGCAACCGGCGCCTCTTTCTCTTGCCAAACTATCTCTGCCACGGTCGAGTTGGTGGTCCCTAAATCGATACCCAACACGCGCACCGGCGAGGGAGAAAGCTCCAGCTCACTGGCCTTAGATGCAGTCAGAAAATCGATCACGTTCACGATGGGCAAGGTCATAAGATCCTCCCTCTACAAATGCACAATATCCAGATCACCCCAGTGCGACCGTAAATACTCCGCCACCAAGCGGCGATGGCAATGTTCCGGCGTAGCTTCGCTGCACAGGAGGCATGCGCCATCGATCAGTCCTTTGGCTACTTTCTTCTCTACTTGCCGTTGCGCCATCAGTGCCAGGAAGCGGCGTTCGTACTCAGCCCAATCGCCGCCGTCCCTTTTGTAGGCATTCAAGATTTCCTTAGTGGGGGCTAACGCGGGACAATAAACATACTCGATGCCGAGGATGGTCCGCAGGAAAAACTTAAGATCGTCCCGGCGGGTAAAACCGGCAAGCTGAGAGGTGTTATTGAGCCGAATATCCACTAGGCGTACCAGACCGGGTTGTTTCAGCCGCGTGAAAAATTGCTCAGCATTCTTTTGAGTAAAACCAATAGTAAATACCTTCATGAATTCTCCTGCCGCTTGGGTAAAATAACACCAGCGATCAACTTATAAGCGAAACCGTTAAAGACCTCTCCCAAGCTTACACAGACGACTACTGGCCCTGGAATCTCAACAGAAACTACAGAAGATAACAGAAACTCTTTCTCTACCCTGGTATCGGTGACATCCAACTTATACTCCTCGCCTTGATACTCAAAATGTGCCTGCACACAAGGTTTGTTCTTTTTATGGCGCCGATAGAGCAACAAAGAGTCAAGCTGGAGCAAACGCAAAGAGCCTTGAGTCGGATCCAAAACCGTTTCCGGAACCCTGTCGTTGAGCTTGCCCGTAGAGCTATGACCGTTTACCCACAGATCGGCTCCAACGTCAACCAACGCTACAACGTCCTCCCAGGAAGCGCGTCCCAGCTTCTTCCAAGGAGCGCGATAGGCAATCTCTACATTTTCGACCTGATGGTCCCGTGGTTTCGGCGCGACGCACGGCACTTCGATTATGTCCAACACCTTGGGAACAAGGCCATTCTCATAACGCGCATGCAATAGAGGGGGCATAAATGCGGAAACGATGTGGTCGTCTACGGGGCGGATCCATGAGCCGTCGTTTAAGCGTTTTCCGGCAATGCAGCAGCCTTGATTCTTCCTGGACTTAGCCAAACACACAAACTGCTCAGTGAAAGTCGCCGTCATTTCAGTTTTACCCTCTGTGCGATTGATACCTGGCAGTATTCAACCGAGAAAGGGTAAGTTTGTCAGAGATGGCAAGCTTGCCGCGCTAAATGCAAAAACCCTAGCTCGCTTTTATGGAGCGCAAAACACTTATTTTCAGAGCCTGTAATTCAAAGCTTGTAAAACCGAGCCGGCAGACATAAGGTTGGTTTAGCAATAAAATACGCTACTGAGTTTCTTTAAGGCTAAGTTAGCCATGCTCGCTCAAGAAGATATTGAATTTATCAAAGCTCACCTCGCCACCTGGTTGGCTGAGCTCTCGCTCGGGAAACCCCAGATCGCCTACGAGATCGAACTGCACGAACGGCTAGTGCGAGTAGAAGAGGAGCTTAAGCATCAACGGGAGTTGATGCGCCAAGGATTTACACTGATGGAGCAGCGTTTTGAACAGATCGATAAGCGTTTCGAGCTCGTAGAGCAACGATTTGTTCAGATTGACAAACGCTTTGAACTCATAGAGCAGCGCTTTGCTCAGATTGACAGGCGTTTTGAAGAGCTGCGCGAGGACATGAACAAGCGCTTTGAAGCCATTGATAAACGCTTTGAAGCCATTGATAAACGCTTTGAACAAAGCGATAAGCGCTCTGAAGCTCGTTTTGAAGCCATTGATAAACGCTTTGAACAAAGCGATAAGCGCTCTGAAGCTCGTTTTGAAGCCATTGATAAACGCTTTGAAACGGTTACCAAACGCTTAGATCGCCTAATGGTGTGGAGCTTTGGACTCTATGTGGCGGGAATCGGCGCGGTGTTAGCTGCCCTATGGCATTTCTTAGGCCAGTAAAATCACCGCGCCCGACAAACGTCGTTGTTATCTCCCTCGGCTGGCTAGCAAGTGCGTAAGCTGTTCGAGCGCCTCATTGAGCGCTGCCCTCGTGGCTTGCCCTAGAGCGCTTTGGGCAAAGTCAGCGCTGCCGCCCCCAATGCCAAACAAGGAAAAACCGCTGGTAGCCGTCTCAGCGGTGAAGCTCCCCCGTGCTGGGAAGCTACCGACCATCCGTCCCGTTTTAACGTCGATCACTTGAAGGTCCAAAGCCACCGAACCAGTTCGGCGGGCGCGGGTGTTTTCAAACGTTGGATTCATTCCTGCCAAGGCAATACCAGCCATCGCCGCCTCGCGCGACCCAGCCAGTGCGCCCACTGCTCCCAAGGTGGTGCCTACCCAACCGAGGCTTCCGCCCTTACGCTGGGAACCGGCCTCAGCCACCTCGTTGAACTCGGTCACCATGCCTTTGATTAAGAAAGGCCCAACCTCACCTTTTTTGAGGAGCTTTTCGGGATGGTCTTTGTGTTGCTGGTAATGCTCATAGTCGATCACCACCACGTTGCCGGCATTACTCAAAGCCGACAACAGCTGGGCCGAAAGCCCCTTGCCCACTTTCTCACTCATGCCCTGCAATGGCGGGGTATAGCCCTGAGGAGAAGGCGACCCAGAGGGGAACACCCAACCGAAAGCGCCAAAGCCATAGTACTGTTGCCCCTGGGGACTGGGAGGCGGCGGCCCCATCGCTGTCCCCTCTGCCCCCACTTGCAGCGGCTCAACCACGACGACAAATTTCGGAAGATTGGGATCGTAAGGAATGTGCTTAATCTCAACCTGAGCTGAAACCGGCGCTCCCGCTTGAGCCTGGACATTGGCCCGATCCACCGTGGCCGTGCATGCACTCAGGCCCAGAACTAGAAAAAAAACCAAACATCGCATGAAAAACCCTCCCTTCATGACCTTGTTCCCTCATCATAGTAGCCTAATTTTTAAATCCAAGCTGCGCCTTCGCCCAAAAGTATCAGGCCCAAATTAGCACTTGATGGCACTCTCTCTTTAGTAATTTGCAGGCCTAGTGCAGGCCCTCAGCTAAAGCGTCCACCACAAATACCTTGCCGTCGAAGTAGCCAAACAGCCTTTTGGCACCGCCCTTGGCCCAAGCGTCGCATTCGTGAGTCCAGCGGCCATGGGGCACTTTCAGCTTTTTGAAATCGAGTCGGCTAGGATGGTAATTAGGATCGCAAAGATGGCGCGCCAAGTCCGCTAAACGCTGGTTGACCTGATAAAGTTCGTCGGGGCTGCAACCCTCCACGGTTTTAGGGAAATTTGGAGAAAAACGCAGGCAATCGTCGATCGGCTCCCACAGCTTCTCGCACAGTAAGGTCTCGCCTGCCTCCTCCCAAAGCGCATCTCCCCATATCGACAGCGTTACTTGTCCATCGGCCTCCATCAGCAGCGCTTCGGGAACATCCCGAACGTCTCTGGCGAACACTGGCAACTTTGCTGCAAGTCGGCGGAACAGCTTTTGATGCTTACGTACTAAGTCCAAAGCTTCCAGCTCGATCGGCAGACGAGGTAATTTAAGGAGTTCCCCCGTCTCAAAGATATAAATGCTCTCATCCGCATATAGCATCGCCAAGGCTTGCATAAAACCTTGAACGCTTTTAAAGCCGCCTGTAAGGTTGAACACTACCTTCCAGCCTCCTTTACGCAAGCCTTTAACTTCCTGCGCGCATAGCCTGGCCAGATCCGCCATCCCTATCTTAAATGCCTCCAAGTCGTCGGTGCGCATATCGCGAATCTTTTTCACTTCGACCGTCTGACCAGCTTTTTCCAATACAGCCCCAATCAGTTTGGCAGTCTCCTGTCCTAGCCAAGTATCCGTAGCGATTAACCAGTGGGTATCCTGCTCTTTTGGCCAACCTCGATAGTAGCTCCACAGGCCATTGAGCTCAGCCGACAATCTTCTCTGTTCAGTTATGTCAGCATTCAGCAAGCGACAATGAGCTTCTTTAATGAGTGCCTCCAGTCGCAAGCGATCCTCAGCACTAGGAATATCGGCAGGACTTTGGACGTTAGCCCAGCTGTTAACCAAGTTGCGATCTTGGACAGCCAAATTGGTCAACAAACTAGTGCCACATGTGGAAACGACTAAACGGGGCATAGTAAATATCTCTCTGAAATTGATTAGCAAAATATTAAATCAAGGAGCCAATAATTATTCGCCCTACATTTTAATTCTTTTTTATCAGATCCATTTTTAACATAAATAAAAGCAAGGCGGCACCTTGCCCCCGCGACCTGCCCTAACCCCCTTTGATCAGGTCGATTTTTAGAGCCCTTATATCCTAGGATACAAAATGTTGCGTTTTAGTCCTAATCCCTTTTTCATCAGGTCGATTTCTAGAGAAACTCCAGAAAGGAGAATATCCTATGAAATCAAAGTCTTAATCCCTTTTTCATCAGGTCGATTTCTAGAGACCTGGAGAAGGTTAGGACCGACCTGGAGAAGAAGTCTTAATCCCTTTTTCATCAGGTCGATTTCTAGAGGGATTGACAAGCTGCAGACGC
>JAOAHI010000044.1 GCA_026415315.1 Methylohalobius sp. | reverse complement strand
AATGGAGCCAGTGCGGGTGGATGTAATGCGCTCTTGCAGCATCCCCATCTCCTCGGCCAGGGTCGGCTGATACCCGACCGCCGACGGCATCCGGCCAAGCAAGGCTGAAACCTCCACCCCCGCCAGGGTATAACGATAGATGTTGTCGATAAACAAAAGCACATCTCGCCCCTCGTCGCGGAAACGCTCGGCGATAGTCAGCCCAGTCAGTCCTACACGCAAACGATTGCCCGGCGGCTCGTTCATCTGGCCATAAACCAAGGCCACTTTGTCCAATACTCCCGACTCCTGCATCTCGTGGTAAAAATCGTTACCCTCGCGCGTCCGCTCTCCCACGCCGGCGAACACCGAGTACCCTGCGTGCTCGATGGCGATGTTGCGGATAAGCTCCATCATGTTCACCGTCTTGCCTACCCCGGCGCCGCCGAATAACCCTACTTTCCCTCCCTTGGCGAAGGGGCAGATCAAATCGATCACCTTGATACCCGTTTCCAGCAACTCAGTGGCCGGCGCCTGCTCTTCGTAGCTCGGCGGTTTACGGTGAATGGGCCAACGCTCTTTTTCGCCGATCGGGCCCTTTTCGTCTATGGGATCACCCAATACGTTCATGATCCGGCCCAAGGTTTCTTTGCCCACCGGCACCGCGATGGGAGTGCCTGTGTTGGATACCGAGAGTCCACGGCGTAGACCGTCGGTGCTACCCATAGCTACCGTCCGCACCACACCGTCGCCTAGCTGCTGCTGAACTTCTAAAGTCAAACCTACGCCGTCCACCTTCAAGGCGTCATACACCTTAGGCAAAGCCTGGCGCGGGAACTCTACATCCACGACAGCGCCGATGATTTGTACGATCTTACCCGACATATCTCTTCCTCTCGCTTACTTTTACTGAATTGCCGCCGCGCCCGTTACGATTTCCGAAATTTCCTGAGTAATAGAAGCCTGACGCGCCTTGTTGTACAAAAGCTGGAGTTCATCGATGAACTTGCCGGCGTTATCTGAGGCACTCTTCATCGCTACCATCCGCGCTGCCTGCTCGCACGCCTTATTCTCCACCACCCCCTGGAACACGATCGACTCAATATAACGCAGCAAAAGCTCGTCCAGAACCTCCCTGGCATCTGGCTCGTAGATGTAGTCCCAGTAGTGTTTTAACTTGTCTTCAGGGGCCTCTACCTCGATCGGGAGAAGCTTTTGAATGACAGGTCTTTGGGTCATGGTATTAACAAATTCATTAAAAGCCAAATACAGCTGATCTAGCTCGGTTTGGTTGTACTTGTCCAACATGACCTTGACGGTGCCGATAATGTCTTGTAGGTGCGGCTCGTCTTTCAGGTGCGTGACCTGAGCAACGATCCTAGCGCCCACGCTAGAGAAAAAGGAGACCCCTTTTTGGCCGATCACGCCCAACTCCAAAGAGGCGCCTTCTTCTTCCCACGCTTTCATTCGGCGCAACAGGCCTCGGAACAGGTTGGCATTGAGTCCGCCGCACAGCCCCCGATCGGTAGAAATCAAAATGACGCCGAAGCGCTTGCCGTCACGCGGCAAAAGGTATGGGTGGCGATATTCCGGATGAGCGTGGGCCAAGTGTTGAATGATCTGTTGCATCCGCTGGGCGTAAGGACGGGTCGCCGCCATGCGCTCCTGAGTCTTGCGCATCTTGCTGGCGGCGACCATTTCCATGGCCTTGGTGATCTTTTGCGTGTTGCGTATGCTCTGGATCTTGGTGCGGATTTCCTTGCCTACCGCCATAATCCTTTACCACGCGTGCGTTTGTTTAAAATTCTGGACAGCCGCGTGCAACTTGGCCGCAATCTCGTCATTATAGTCGCAGCTGCGGTTGATCTCTTCCAACAGATCGCCGTGCTTGGACTTCATGTAATCCTGCAGCGCGTCCTCAAAATCGCGCACTTTGTTGACCGGCACGTCGTCCAGATAACCCTGGCCTACGGCAAACAGAGAGACCGCCTGCTCGGCCACCGACATAGGTCGGTATTGAGGCTGCTTTAAGATCTCAGTCACCCTCTGCCCGCGCTCGATCTGCTTGCGCGTGGTTTCATCCAGTTCCGAGGCAAACTGAGCGAACGCCGCCAGCTCACGGTACTGAGCCAAGTCCAGGCGAATCCCGCCGCCCAGCTTCTTGATGATCTTGGTCTGAGCCGCGCCGCCCACGCGCGATACCGAAATTCCTGGGTTCACCGCCGGGCGAATACCAGCGTTAAACAGGCCAGTCTCCAGGTAGATTTGGCCATCGGTGATGGAGATCACATTGGTCGGCACGAACGCCGACACATCCCCAGCTTGGGTCTCGATGATCGGCAGCGCAGTGAGAGAACCTGTCTTACCTTTGACCTTGCCGCCGGTGAGCCTCTCCACTTCGGCGGCGTTGAGGCGCGCTGCTCGCTCCAACAGACGCGAGTGGAGGTAGAAAATGTCTCCCGGATAGGCCTCTCGCCCCGGAGGCCGGCGCAAAAGCAGAGACACTTGGCGGTATGCCCACGCTTGCTTGGTCAGATCGTCATACACGATTAATGCATCTTCCCCTCGGTCGCGGTAATACTCACCCATCGCGCACCCAGCATAAGGGGCGATAAACTGCAGCGCCGCGGACTCGGCGGCTGTGGCCGCCACCACCGTGGTGTATGCCATCGCACCGTGCTCTTCCAGCTTGCGCACGATGTTGGCCACCGTAGACTGCTTTTGTCCAACTGCCACATAGATGCATTTGACGCCGGTGCCCTTCTGGTTGATGATGGTATCGATGGCTATGGCTGTCTTGCCCGTCTGACGGTCGCCGATGATTAACTCGCGCTGGCCCCGACCTATAGGGATCATGGAGTCGATGGCTTTTAATCCAGTCTGCAGCGGCTGACTGACCGATTGGCGAGCGATCACACCTGGAGCGATTTTCTCGATCGGCGAGAACCCTTGCGGTTCGATCGGGCCCTTGCCGTCCATGGGACGCCCCAAGGCATCCACCACTCGCCCGAGCAGGGCCTCGCCCACCGGAACTTGAAAGATCTTGCCGGTGCATCGGACCCAATCGCCCTCAGCCAAGTGCTCATATGCCCCCATGACTACCGCGCCGACCGAGTCGCGTTCCAGATTAAGCGCCATGCCGAAGGTATTGCCAGGAAATTCCAGCATCTCCCCATGCATGACGTCCTCTAAGCCGTGGATGCGGACGATGCCATCAGTGAGGCTGACGATCGTCCCCTCAGTGCGCGCTTCCAAACCGGCTTCAAATTCTTTGATTTTCTGTTTGATCAGATCGCTAATTTCTGCAGGATTGAGTTGCATCATGTATGCCTCGCTTTAAGCTTTGAGAGTTTGAGCCAATCGCTGAAGCTGTCCGCGCACCGATCCGTCGATGACCGTATCCCCGGCCTGGATTATCACTCCGCCAATGAGATCTTTGTTTTGCTGAACTTCAAGGCGCACTCTCTTGCCTAGCTTCTTTTCTAACGCCGCAGCCAGGGAGGCCGTCTCTTCTTCTTGCAAGGGAAAAGCCGATGCGACTTTCACTTCCACATATCCTTCGTGCTCAGTTCGATATTGCTCGAACAACTCTTGAATCGGACCCACCAGCGTGATGCGGCGGTTGTGGACCAAGAGCCTGACGAAATTTTCTCCCTCCTGGTCGAGATAGCCTTTGCCTATCTCCAAGATCAGGCGCAAGAAGGTTTGGCTCTCAATTTTGGGATTGACCGCTGCCCAGGCCAGCTCTTTATCTGCCAGCGCAGTAGCCAAAAACGCCAACATCTTGGACCACTGCTCGATTCGTCCGCTTTCTCTGGCCTGGTTGAACACCGCCTCGGCATAAGGCCGAGCTAAGGTTTTAAGTTCCATTATGCTTCTTCCAACTGCCGGGTCACATCTTCCAAAATCCGACGGTGTCTAGCCTCATCGATTTCCGCCTTGAGAATTTGGGTGGAGGCCATCACTACCAATTGCGCCACTTGCTCGCGCAATCCCTCCTTGGCTTTTTGGAATTCCCGGTCGATTTCGGCTTTAGCCGCAGCGATCAGTCGTTCACTCTCTTGGCGCGCCGCTTCCTTTGCGTCATCGATGATTTCGTTGGCTCGTTTCTGCGCCAAGTTGATTATTTCGTTTGCTTGTTCCCGCGCCTCGCGGAGGAGGCTCTTAGCCCTGGCTTCGGCCAACTCCATCTCGTGCTTGCCGCGCTCGGCGGCAGCTAAGCCTTCGGCGATTTTCTGCTTACGCTCCTCCAGTGCTGCCATTAGCGGGGGCCACACGTACTTCATCGTGAACCCTACCAATAGCGCAAAGGTGATCATCTGCCCCAACAGGGTAAGGTTGATGCTCACGATCTTTTGCCTATGTGTTGTTCATTAGTTTCGGCCCACACCCTAATCAGCCGCCAGTGACCGGGGCCAAAAACGGATTGGCGAAGGTAAAAAACAACGCCAACCCCACGCCGATCATGGTCACTGCATCTAGAAGGCCGGCTACAATGAACATTTTGATCTGAAGCATGGGAACCATTTCCGGCTGGCGAGCGGCACCCTCCAGGAACTTGCCCCCAAGTAGGCCGAAGCCGATGGCGGTTCCCAGCGCACCCATACCCAGCACCAGCCCCACTGCAACCGCAGTCAGACCTTGAATGTCCGCGATTAGCGCCAATTTCTCCATTATTTCCTCCGTTTGTTTCAGATTACGATGTTAATGAGACGCGTGCGCCATGCTTAGGTAGACGATGGTCAGCACCATAAAGATAAAGGCTTGCAACGTGATGATCAGGATGTGAAACACCGCCCAAGGAAAACTCAGCAGTGGCTGCAAATACCAGGGTAAAAGCGCGATCAGGATAAAGATCAGTTCCCCGGCGTACATGTTGCCAAATAGTCGCAAAGCCAACGACACCGGCCGCGCCAATTCCTCCACCAACCTCAGGATCAAATTAAACGGAATAAACCACACGCCGAAAGGATGGGTTAAAACTTCCTTGGTGAACTCCCATGATCCTTTAACCTTAAAGCTGTAATACAGGATCAGCCCAAACACCGAAAGCGACATGGCGAACGTAGCATTAAGATCGGTACTGGGCACTACCCGCAAGTAAGGCATCCCCTCCAAAGCGGCAATCGTAGGCAGAAGGTCCACCGGCAGGAGATCCATCGCGTTCATGAGGAACACCCAACAAAAGATCGTCAGCGCCAGCGGAGCAATCAACGGATTGCGACTGTGGAAGGCGTCTTTGACCTGAGCATCCACAAACTCAACTAACATCTCGGCAAAATTTTGGATCGGCCCAGGAACATCGGAAGTGGCACGCTCAGCAGCATACTTGAACGTCAAGGCAAACCCTAGTCCCAAAACGGCGGAAAAAAACAAAGTATCCAAGTGCAGGGTCCAAAAACCCTCGCCTGCGCGCAATGGCGTCAGATGATGAATAATGTATTCAGTAGCGCTATTGGCTGCCATAGCTCCTCAAACTTATCTTTTACTCGGGCAACAAGAGCGCGAACCAAAACACGCTCAAGACAGCTATAAATCCCAGCATCAACGGTACAAATCTTACTCCTGGCATGTATAGAGCCAGGAGAAAGAAGGCAGCAGTCAAGGCCAACTTAACGGCTTCGCCCAGATAGAATCCGCGCACGATTTGCTGCGGAGTCTTTCCCTGGCTGCGACAGACCTTGAGCGCAAAATAAGCGCTAGGAAGAAAAGCGATTACTCCTCCTAGCCCTGCCGATTTGGCTACCTGCCAGCCAAATCCGACCAGCCCCCCTATAAAGACTGCCAGCAGCACCGCTGCTTGCATGCGGAGAATCCGGCCTAGTCCGGTAGCGACGTAGCCATCCACTGTTTTCCCCACACGCACAAATTTGGAATTTTATTGTTCCACGCGAGTAAAATCAAGCAACACGCACCTGGCAACTTGCGCCGCGGCGACTTTCTGGCTTTCGTGTGGCCTAACAAAGTTAAAACTTGTCGAAGAAAATACTGTCCTGCTCCACCCCAAGCTCGTCGAGCAAGTGCAAGAGGGCTTCAATCATCGGCGGCGGGCCACACAGATAATACTGGCAATCTTCAGGCGTCGGATGGTGCTTGAGATAGCGCTCATACAGCACCTGGTGAATAAATCCCACCGGCCCCTCCCACAGGTCCTCAGGGCGCGGCTCAGAGAGCGCCACCTGCCAGGAAAAATTGAGATGCTCCTTAGCCAGTTGCTCAAATAACTCGGCATAGAACAGCTCTTTCAGGCTTCTCGCCCCATACCAATAGCTCATTTTGCGCTGCGTTCCTTTGCGCTTGAGCTCATCCAAAATCATCGAACGCAGGGGCGCCATGCCCGCCCCACCGCCGACAAACACCATCTCGCCGCCTTCGCGCACGGTAAATTCTCCATAAGGCCCTGAGACCTTCACTTTCTGGCCGGGCTTGAGCGAAAACACATAACTGGACACCACACCCGGCGGAATCTCCGGCCGATCTGGCGGCGGCAGCGCCAAGCGCACGTTGAGCATGGCGACGCTGCCTTCCTCCGGGTAATTGGCCAGCGAGTAAGAGCGAGTGGTAGGCCGGGTCAGCTTGGATTCGTATCGCCACCAGTCGAAGCGGTCCCAGTCCTCGCGGAAGCGCTCGTCGATAGCGAAATCCCGAAAGCGCAGGCGGTGTGGCGGGGCTTCCAGCAGAAGATATTGGCCGGCTTTGAAACGCATCGCAGGGGCGGGCAAATCCAATATCAGCTCCTTAATCAACGGCGTGAGGTTGCGGTTGCTGCGCACCGTGGCGATCCAGGTTTTCACACCCAAGACCTCCTGCGGCACACGCAGCCTAAGATCGTTTTTGACGACAACCTCGCAGGTCAGCCGATAGCCTTGGCGGATCAAGGCCCTTCCTAACCGGTCGATCTCCGGCGGCAAGGGAGGGCCTGCGCCTTCTTCGACGACCGCTCGCGCCCTGGCCGCAGATTCCCTTGCCGCCGCACGCCGAGGGAAGGTATATGCCTTGGCTGGCCAAGGCCGAAAGCAGCTTGCCGCCAACCGGAACTTCTAAGGTGTGTTCGTCGTTGATCCGAATCTTGGCCGTCCCCGAAGGCACGATCCAAGCTTTAGCCAGCAGAATCAGGCTCGTCAAAAGCACCACGACGGCGACAAACACCGAAACCCCCAGCGCGATCTGTGGCCAGCTTGCAAGCCACAGCGCCTCAAACGACCGCCAAAACGCCTGCACGTGGCTTATCATCCAACTCCATGCTCTGTAGCTATCCGTTTCCTTAGAGTTTCAAGAAAAGGCCCATAGCCATCCGGGCCAAGCCAATAACGGATCAGACGATCGACTCCGCGGGTGGTCAAAGTCGCGCCGGTCAGCCCATCCACTTGATGGATGGCCTGCGGCCGGCTGAGATCCACCACCCCCTTGACCACCTCGATCACCACCTGCCCTTGCGCGTCAAATGCCTGTTTGCCACGCCACAGCGCCTTCCAGCGGGGATTGTCGACCTCACCTCCCAGCCCTGGGGTTTCGCGATGGTCATAGAACGAGATGCCGGCGACGGTAGCTAAATCCCGCTCTAAAGCAAGGTAGCCGTATAAAGTGGACCACAGGCCGCGCCCGTAGACGGGCAAGATCAAGCGGGTAAACCCTCGTTCGCCCTTGACCCAATAGACCGGCATATATTTTGGACGCCGCCTGATGGCGGCCAAATCCAGTTCCTTAGAGATAGGCCTACTCAAATCCGGGTCGCGGGCGACGGCGGAAATCGAGAAGGCGGCCAAATCGCCTAAGCCGATGCTTTTGGGATCGACGACCTGCGCTTGGTCGAGATCGACCAACCAAGGCTCAATATAGGTCTGATACGCTCGGAGCGGATCTTCTCCCGCAGGGATTGCCGCCAAATCGAGAAGGTGACGGATCTTGTCTAAACGCAGGTTAAGCTCTTGGCGATCCTTGAGCAACACCGCAGCGCTGGTGACCCAAAGCGAGCAAATTAAGCTTACCCCCAGGACCACGGCAAACGTCTTGAGCACTTGATGCATGCGCTAACTTTAACATCTCAGTTTAAATCTAAGCTAGGTCGTGATTTGTATAATAAAATCCAGAGTTTAGACTGCTTTAGTTTTTAGTTCGAGGAAAGCACCTATGGGACTGCTCCAACGCGACACGCAACGTCACACCTACGGTGACTATCTCCATTGGCCGGAAGATATCCGCTACGAACTCATCGACGGCATCGCCTACGCGATGACAGCGCCGACCCGCCGTCATCAGGAGATACTGTTGGAGCTAGCGCGCCAGGTCGCCAACGCCTTGCAAGGCCATCCTTGTCGGCCTTTCATCGAGCCTTTCGACGTGCGCCTGCCCAAAGGGGAGGAGGCCGACCAAGACATCGACACCGTAGTCCAAGCGAATTTATGCGTGGTGTGCGATCCTCAAAAATTGGACGAACGCGGCTGCCGCGGCGCGCCGGACTGGGTAGTAGAAGTCCTGTCGCCGGCCACCGCTGGCCACGACCATATCTTAAAGCGCGCCGTGTACGAACGCGCCGGCGTGCGCGAATACTGGCTGGTGCATCCGGTGGACCGGATCGTGACCGTGTATCGGCTGGAGGGCTCCCGCTTTGCCGTGCCCGAGGTGCGCGAGCTCGAGGGCAAGCAAGCGGTTGGGGTATTGCCTGGCGTGGAGATCGATTGGGGATCGTTTGCCGGCTTGCTTGGGCCGAAGGAGCTTTAACGCTCGACTAAACGCCCCCATGCGGACTTAAGACAGAACCCCCCCCAGAAATACCGCTTTGCAGTACGCCTTGATCACTCGGAAGGCACTTGCTCCCTGGCAAGATGGAGCAACAGCCTAAGCGCTCGATTGACCGAGACGGAATCTTTGAACACTTGCACCACATCCGGGTCCAGGAACACAACGTTGGTGCCTTGGCGGTAAGCTTTAAAGTGTTTGCCCCGCATATCGCCTAAGAAATCGTATTCCGGGCGCAGATTGTCGTCTTTTATCGAATCAGGGGGTTGATTCATACTGCTTTTTCTCTTTGGGTTGTCGCAAATCGGACACTGATTAGATGTGCTTGCCACCGCAACCTGAAGGGTTAAGCTGGTTAGGCAACCGCTTCAACCAAGGAAACGGCAACCCCTGGAAAGGCTTGCAAAATCTTTTTGTCTTCCGTTACCAGAGACCGCCCGAGGCGCTTGGCAAGCGCTACAAATTCGCAGTCGTAAGCCGAGCACCGGCTGGTTTCGGCAAGGCGGAGTACCTCATAAGAATCCATCTCGAATTCATGCCCAGCCAACAGATTCTCCGCCTCCGTTTGTATGCCATAGGCTTGATCAAAGCTCAGTGCCTGTTTGCGTACGTAAAACGCCAACACATTCCGTAGTTCGCTTCGCCAAAGCGTTGGAGCCACCCAAACCGGATCTCGCCTCATCAGCTTTTCAGCCCAAGGCGTGTACTCAGTAGGCAAGTAGAGGTAGGCAATGACATTGGTATCCACCACGATCATAGACGGCCTCGGTCAATCGCCTGGGTGATTTCATCGACCTTGAATTGGCTTGGTTTTAAACGACTTCGCAGTTGGCGGGCGCGAGCCAATCGCTCGTCGGCAGTTAGGCGGGTCGGCAAAAGCACCTGCTCCAGACAGGCGATCACCTCACTATTGAGGCTACGGTGATGAGCCTGAGCCGCTTCCTTAAGGCGCTGATAGAGATCATCCGGTATATTCTTAAGAGTAATAGTCGCTGCCATAATCGCACTCCCTTCCTTTAATAAACCAAAGTAAAACCATTGTGGTTTACCTTGGGGGTTCTAGTCAATGCGATCAGTGCGTTCCAGCAACCGCAAGCGATGCGCTTTGCTCCTTAACGTGCAGCTTATTTGTGTTTGACGGTCACCAACACCCGCTTGGAGTTTTTACGCCCGTGTGCGTCACCTTGAGCGGCGTGCAAGCGGCGTCTTTGGCCGCTTGCACGCTGCCGGAAACAGCCACCGCCTGGACCGTATAAGAAGTAGCCGAGGGTGTGCCTTCAAAGCTAAAGGTGTAATAGCCAGAAAGATCCGTCCGGCATTGGGCCGAAGGCAACGAGGCACTGGCATAGCTCATATTAGTGGTGTAATAGCGCTCCATGAACTGCGTGAGTTCGATCAAACACGCTTGGGCCGCCTTGCGCCGCGTTTTGACCACGTGGCTTTGGTAAGAGGGATAGGCGATGGCCGCCAGAACCGCAACGATCGCCGTCGTGACCATCACCTCGATGAGAGTAAATCCTTTGCTTGGCATATCCTTACTCCGTCACGATCTCACGCCAGGAGATGCGCCCCTTGAGCGGAGAAATCCCCGCATTGATGCGGATGTCTTCGACAGTGCCAGCCGATCCTCCTACCACCAGCCGGTCGCCGACGATAACCGGCTCGCTGGGCATCCCCACGCCTAAGTCCACGCCACCAACAGGGTTGTCACCCAACTTGTCGTCGCTGAAGTCGTTGTTGTCGTTGACGTCGAAGAAACCCAAACTCAAGCGCGCGCCGGTAAAGGGATTGATGGCGTTGACATAGCCGTTGCCGCCCGGCACGCACGGATCCACCACCGGGATGATGGAACTGGCAATCAACGTTGGCTCGGCCAGCTTGTAGTACTTGGAAGCGGTCACGATACGCTCGCCCGCCCGGGTAGTAAAATCCAAATACCAACCCTTTTTGCCCGTCATGTCGCCAGTGGTGGCCGCAGAGAAAGTTCGAACCGGCTTGCCGGCAAACGTGCCCTCTCCCAGAATGGATCGAGAGACCAGCTCGCTCCTTCCCGAAATCTGTGCGTTATCGTCGATTAGGCCGTACCAGCTTTGCACTTGGGTATCGGCCGGATCGCCGCTGCGGAAGTAGCTGCCGGTGCCGAAGAAGACAAAGCGCTTGCCGTAGTTGGGATCGCTGGCTACCTCGTTCACAGCCAACGTAATCTGGGCAGTGATAGGCTGGGGATTATTGGAGGGATCTTTAGCGACGAAGAACGGCTGCGGCGTCGAACCCGACATAAATGCCGATTTCCATTGGCTCGGATTGCTGTGGGTAACGTCGAACTTCCAGACGTTGCCTTTCAAATCCCCAGCATAGATAAAATCGACGTCGCCATCCTGATCCGCATCGAATACCCCGGGAGCCGCCAAACCGTTGTCACTGGCAACTCCAGTATCGATCTTTTTGAGTAGGCTGCCGCTCACCAGATTGAAAATATACAACACTGCCTTGCCTGAGTTGGAATTGTAGCCGTTGCCTACGATCGCCGCCCAGTCGCCATTATTCATCTTGGCGATCACCGGCCGGCCCAGCATGTAGCCTAAGTCGCTGTCGCTGAAATATTCCCATTTCACATCTCCTGTGCTAAAAGCGCCAGGATTGGTAACATCTAGGGTAAACAAGCCTTTGCCGCCATGCCCTAAGGTCGCAACCAAATAATTGCGCCCAGATGTTTGGTCCCGGGTGGAAACGGCTATTTCGCCATCGACGAAATACTCGTGAGCATAGCTGGGTTGGCTTAGGTTTTTGAGCCGGGAAATCACCGAGCTTGGAATATAGGCAAATAGCTCCGCGCCGGAATTGGCATCGAACGCGTGCAGCATTCCGTCGTTGGCGCCTACGTACACGGTATTAGTGTCTTTGACGTAAAAGGGCGAAGAATGGACGATGTCGCCCAGCACATTGTCCACCGCCCGATTACGAAAACTACCGCCGTTTTGCTGCTCTTTATCGCGCTCGCCGCGCAGGTACTTGAGCACGTCCTCGCTGCCAAGGGCGGTCTTATCGGTAGCGCTCAGTTCGCTCCATAAAAACTGTTTGGCCGAGCCTCCTGAGCGGGTAAAAATCTTGCGGCTTGCGGGCGCTGGAATGTGCTCAGAAGCTTTCCAGCTAGGTGTGGAGCTGACGCCCGCGCTGGTGATGGGATAGGCCACAAGATCGCCGGACCATAAACCGCTATTGAACAAGGCTTGAAATACCTTTGAATCGCTGGCGAATTGCGTAGAATTGGCCGTCACGTTACCGGCAGAACCGGATTTCTCAAGCACATTAGTAAATGCCCGCTCCAAACC
>JAOAHI010000043.1 GCA_026415315.1 Methylohalobius sp. | reverse complement strand
ACCCCTCAAATTTCTTGTTAAAGATCAATGCCTTACAAAGGCCTTTGCGGAAATTTTTTGACGCCAAAAAGCTGACGTGCCAAATTTCCGACAAACAATTCATGTTTTAAATTTAGCACCCCCCATTCCCTCTGGCAAGGGGAGCCCCTCTAAGATCGCTCCATCCATCCAAATTGGGCGTCCCCACCATTGCCAATCAGGATTTTTAGGCAAAGGATAAATGCGCACGTCGTCCGCGCGTGGATCGATCAAACGATTTAGCCGGAAAACGATTTGCTTGCGCTGAATCGGCGTAATGTGCAACAAAAACACCGAATACTGCAATGGGATACCCAGTTTCTTCAAATAGCGATGTACACGGTATAAGCGCTTAGGGTCACTGATGTCGTAGGCTACTAAATGTGGATAAGGCTCGTAGAGACTCATGCCGAATACGCCTCGCTTTGTTCTAACCAATGCCACAATCGGCCAACCCAATACTGTGCCTGACTCTTAATGAGCTCAGCATGGCGCTCATAGCAAGCCACTACCGCCCGTTCATCGAGTACATGGCTTGTTTCTAAGCGCTTGGACAAAGCCAACTCCCACCACTCCCACTCAAGCAGACCAGCCAAGTACGCGGTTAGCCCTCGCCACTCATGACTGGGCTCTAAAATTGCCGGCTGCACCTGGTACGCGGTCAGGATTTCGGCTGTATGCGCCAGGGTCAAGGGATACAGCCGTCGAAACAGCGTTGGTTCTACAGCTATTTGCCGGCGTTTAAGCTCCAGCGTTAAATACTCGCGAACCATAGGCATACGCAAATCCGGCAATCGAAGCCCATGTTTCTTAAGTAAAACCAAAAGCCGCTTGCGCCCAGAGCCATGGAACCAATCTTTCAGACGCTGCGGACCATCTTCTAAAGTAAAAAACGCATCGAGCAGGGCGTTGAATTTTGACTCTTGTGCCCACGCGCCGATACACATTCCCACCAGCCTGCCCCCACGGTCGAGCCAGGTAATCGGCACCCGCCAGCGCAAGCACTCCATGAGCGCAGCGCTGCTCCAGGTGACAGGCCCGATGCTGACTACCCGGCTAATGCGCGTCAGAGGAAAGTATTGCTCACTCTGATTGCGACAAATTACCTTGAGCGCCGGCCCTTCCAGATTGACTCGACGCACCTGTGAAGCGTTAAGATACACTGCTGGCATGCCCTTCCTCCGTCAAACTCCGCACTAAAGCGCGGCATTGCAGGCGCAAAGCGCGCTCAAGTGGCGCCATCTGGCGCTCAAAAGCTGCAAAAAACTTGGACCGTCCCGCCTTATCGAGAAAACAGCCCCCAGCCTGGCGCTTGAAGTGATCAGCCTCCAGATACCGACTGCGAAACCAGCCGTACACTGACCTATCGATACACGGCCGCCACGGCTCGATCAGATCACAGGCAAGCGACTCTCGTCCCCAAGCCGGCTCATGGTAAAAGCCGACGGAGGGATCCAGGCCGGCTGTCCACGCCGCTTGCACCGCGCGGGCATGAAGTAAGGTATAGGCTAACGACAAAGTAGCGTTGACCGGATCCGGCGGCGGGCGCTTTTTGCGGCCAGTAAACCCTAAAGAAGGCGCAAACAGCCTTTGGTAGACCTCAAAAAATACCTGGGCAGCACTGCCTTCAAGCCCCCGCATCGCGGCCAGGTTGTCCACTACGCTTACCGACTTCTGTAAAGCTATGATTCTCTGCGCTGCGGCATGGGCACTACCGCGCAACTCTGGCCGCGAGGAGGCCACCATGCCGAGCAAGCTGGAATGACGGCGCAGCTTAGCGGCGACCCACTCCCGTGCCAAGGCCAGTCGTCTAGACTCATCGGCGCTGGCCCGATACTGGGCCAGGCGCACGCGCACGTCGTTGTGGGCTGAACCGAGCACCTGTGCCCGCCGCTCCAAGCGGCGTGGATCAAACAAAACGACCGTTACCCCCTGTTCAGCCAAGCGCAAAAGGAGCATCGTGTCTAAGCGAGTCTTGGCGGCGATTACTAAGCGCTTAAGCAAGCCTATAGGCACCGTTTGCCGGCGGTCGCCACTGCGCACCACCAACGTACCGGCCTCTAGGCTCATCTCGCTGTCAATGCAATCTAAATAAAACGTACTCATCTATCCCACGTAGAACCAATCGGGGTCGGAAGGCGCCACTGCCCGCCCCAGGGTGGTAACGGTTTGACGAGGATCCAAGCGCAGAAGCAAGAGAGAATCCTCTTCCTCCAGTACTTGGCACAGCTCAGTGATCAGCTCACCCTTTTCAGCTTCCGTCAGCCAACACTCATGCACCGATTTCTGCCCGCCAGTGGCGTAACGCCGAGTTAAATACAAAGCTGCGCGCAACCTGCTGGGCTCGCGCACATCATAGGCAACAAGATAAAGATCGCGATTAGTCATGCCAGCTATTTAAGCGCAAGTGCAAACGCCAGTCACAGTTGGCAAGCTTGCCTTAAAGCCGAAGACGCAAAGGTCCAAAGTTCTGATAAGTCCCGTTTTGATGATGGTACACGAGTATCTGGGGGCCATTGGCCAGCTCGGCTCCGATTAAAGCCGCTATGACCGCTGGACCAGCATGGAAATAATGAACTTGGTCAGCTCCACAGGCCAAAAGGCGCGCTACTATCCGCTGCAACGCTTGGTGCAGCTCGGGCATGGCCTCTACTCTCAATAGCTCCTCTCGGCTTAGGACAAAAATACGATCCTTAGGGATGTCGCGTAGCTCCTCTTGGCTCATCCGAAACCGCTCTACCGAGGCGCAGATATCTTTGCCCGGCAACAAATCCACGATCAAAATTGCCGGTCGCGCCCCCACGTGCCAGCGCACTTCCTCAAACCACCTGCGCCGGCGCCGCCGCTCGCCAAAAATGACTTCGTACCACGTCCAAAACACCGGGACGGCCAAGATTAAACCCACTACCACCCCGATGGGGTCGAGCCAAGTCATAATGAACTGCAAAACCGCCTGCAACATGCTGGCCCATTGATCGCTGCCCTGCCACACCATACTGTAAAAGCGTCCGCTTAAAAGAGACGGCAAGCTTGCAAAACAAAAGGGCAGCGAAAACAAAATGCAGCTATCGGGCTGGGCTCAACGCCTCTAACTCCTAAGATGGGCGAATGCACTCGATCTGAATGTCCAAATCGAGCTGACTCCAAATGCGATCGGCGGTAATCACCAAAGCTGAGTGGGTTTGCCCAAGCGCCAGGCAAGCGCGATCGCCGAGTGAGAGACCCAGCGGGCGCGTGACTCCCCGCAGCCAGCTTGCCCGCTGAGCTTGCTCAACATCAAAGGGGCAAATGACTAAATCCAAAGCATCGAGCACTTCTTTGGCTGCTTGTTGGGGTATACCGCAATCGATCAGTCGAGTGAGCACTTCGGCCACATTGACGGCGCTGATCTTGCACTCGGACGCAAGAGCAGCTAAAACGCGCTCGGCACCTGATTCATCGTTCACTAAGGCTAAGACAGCCGAGGCGTCGAGGACGATTTTACTCACTTTGCGCTTGCGCCCGCCGCTCGTTAATCAATTCGTCCACCAGCGAGGTTCCTGGAGCTACGTAATGGCGGACAATTTCCTGTGCACGCTTGATGCGAGCCTCCCTCGTAGTTAAGCGCGCCTCTCCTTCCCTAAGCTCCCACAAAACAACGTCCCCTTCCTTAATGTTAAGCGCCTTACGTATCTGGGCAGGTATGACAACACGGCCTCCTTCTGACATCTTTACGGGGATCATTGCAAAATACTCCATTTTCATTAGAAGATGACATTATATTTCTCAATGTCATAAAAGTGTACTCTTGATCCTTGTGATTTCTATCTTGATGGTGCCATACTGCGAGCCTCCAAAAGAGCAAGCTTGCTATGACTGAACCTGCCAAACGCCGAGCCAGTTACGAGGAAATTTTGAATCTGCCTGAGCACTTGGTTGGCGAAATTCTGGGAGGGAAACTCTACACTCACCCGCGCCCAGCGCCTAAACACGCCAGAGCCTCGTCGGCCATTGGCGGGATGCTCGGTGATCATTACGATTGGGGCCGTGGCCCCGGAGGTTGGTGGATTTTAGACGAGCCGGAATTGCACTTGGGAGGCGATATCCTAGTGCCGGATCTGGCGGGCTGGCGACGAGAGCGCCTGCCCACTTTGCCCGAAACCGCTGGGTTTGAACTACCCCCCGATTGGATATGCGAAGTGCTTTCACCTACTACTGCCCGTCTCGACCGGGCGGTCAAAATGCCCATCTACGCCCGCTACGGCGTTCCCCATCTGTGGCTGATCGACCCAGATCTCAAAACGCTTGAGGTGTATGCCATCCATCACACCCAAAGCACCCCGCATTGGCTCCTGCTCGCCACGCTTGAGGGGGAAGCATCGGTGCGTCAGCCACCGTTTGACGCCATCGAGTTTTCCCTAGCGACCCTGTGGGTGTGAGCCGGAGACAACAATGGCAGAGATATGCTTGAGGGAGGGATCTAGCATCCAGCCACTGAGCGCAAACACAGCCAAAGACTTGCGCCGACCAAAGCCCCGGCGGCAATCCATGCGCCGACCTGCGTCCAACAAACGACGCTTTTGGCCCTAAGGCCGGCGATAAACAGTTCAAACCGGCCTACGTGACGAAAACAGCTTGCGATCTCTTGAAGTTCCTCCTGGCGATACAGCGCTGCCCAAGGCCGGTGTCTGAACTTCACACCCAAGGGAATCCAAACTGAACGTGCCAGCAGCGCTTTGCCATCGGTTAAAACTTCGCTCTTGGAAATGCGCATGGCTTGCCCAGTTTGATAACGAAGCCACAGTGCCTCCTCAGACAGGCCAAGCTGATAACTTAGCGCACGCGCACCTAGGCAGGCCCACATACCCCACAGCAGCAACCACAGCTGCACCGACCCCACAAAACCAATGGGCGGTATTTTGTCCCCCAACAATCCCGGTAAAAATGGTACAACCAACGCCAAAGCGATGAGTAAAGCGCCGCTTAAGCCATAGGCCAACCGCCCCTTGCGCACCAAAGCGGCATCCGGAATCAGCCAGCGCATTTGCCAAAGCAAACAAGAAGCTACTTGCCGGTGGGGAGGGTGGAGAGGGGCTTTAGCCCCCCGCATTCGGCGCTTAGCCAGCGTCCTGCCGCTTCAATCACAAATGGCTGACGCTGGCCGTCTATGCCGTTCTCCGTCACCAAACGCATGGTGTAGCGTTCAGGGCCTTGGAAAGTCACGACGCCTTCGCCGCTGGAGGGCGGGTCAACGCAGGTGAATTTTACTTTCATAGTCTTGGCAGTGCGCCCAGCAATAACGCTTGTGCATCCTGCCTCAGATCTCACTGGAAGCTCGGCGCGCTCGGCCATCTCTCGGCTGATGCAAACACGCGAAGTCATCCCATCGTCGGTGTGCACTCCCCGCTCCCGCATGGCTTCTTGGATAACTCGGCGCGCTTCAAGCGGGAGCTCCTTAAACCGTTGCACTGCCTCCGCCCGCACGCGCTCAAGCTCGGGATGATCCGGAAACTTGGTTGTCACTTCCCACAAACCAGGCCGGACTGTCTGGGCCTGCACGCACGCCATCCATAACCCAACAAAGGCGCCAAAAACCGTTCTTGAACAGGCTCTCATCGACTCTCTCCTACGCGTTAAGTTAGGCAAATCCGCCTCTAGGCTCACCCAATCTGCCGGTCGAGTACATCGAAAAACCTCCTGCGCCTCCACTCCTCGCGGTTACCGATGACAATGAACCGCTCCTCGGCGCGAGTTACGGCTACGTTCAAAAGGTTAGGCTTACTCGCCGCCCAGTCTTTGGCCCCAGGGCGCTTAGGATCGCCGCCCAGCACTAGAATCACCGTCTTGGCTTGTTTGCCTTGGGCGGTATGCACCGTGCCGCAACGTTTGCCGTCCAGGCCAAGCTCGCGCGCTATATGGCGCAGCCGGTCAGCGCAATCGCGAAATGGGGATAGCAGGAAAAGCTCTCTCGGCTGCAAGCCTTCAGTGATAAGTGCATAAACGATCTCCTTCAACTTCTCGCCTTCGACCGGAATCCAATGACCCTCGTTTTCCGTGCTTTCTAAGTGATACCAGTAAGCTTGGCCACGCGCGCCAGCTTTGCCCTGGATCATCATACCGTCGTAGGCGATACGGTTACTCACTGTGAACATCGGATTAGCGCAGCGGCGATGCACGCGCAGCGGGCAGCCAACCCACACTTCCTCTTCGCCCTCAGCCCCAGGCAACCACGTGCCCAAATCGTTGGCCGCATCAGCCAGCCTTTGCACCGAAGTTGCACTGGGCCACCACAAGCGATCCACACCGCGGTGCTGTGCTAGCACCCGTTCGACGCTAGACGGCACTGTGACGATGGGCTCCAGCTGCAACGGATCGCCCACAACGATCACACGCCGGCTGCGCCAAATAGCACCTACCGCCTGCTGGGGAGGCGCTTGTCCAGCCTCGTCGATCAATAGCCAACCGATGCTTTCTCTGCCTAAGTCGCAAAACATAGAGGCGACGGAGGCAAACGTGGTGGAAATCACCGGCACGATGAGCGCCAAGCTATCGAGCGCCACCCGCGCCGCCTCTTCCGGAAGGGTTCGCCCCTGCAGCCAATATACCGCTATGCTCAGATTAGCCTGCATTTGTCGAGCGTAACGCTCAACAAAAGCGCGATGAAGCTCAAGGGCAGTGAGAAAAAGGTGTTCCCTTGCTAACCGCCACTCTGCATCCATCCATGGCGAGGAAAGTTCGCGCTCTTCGTCGGCCGCATCCTGACGCGGCCAGTGATCTCCCAAATAGGCCATAGCTTGTTGCTGCTCCTGAACAAGCCGCTCGAGCTCGGCATTCAGGAGCTCAGCACGCGCAGCCAGGTCAGCGCTTCTTTGAGCTTCTTCTAGTTCCTCACGCGCTACGGCAAGCTGATCCTGAAGTTGCTCGTACTGTCGCCGCCACGATTGCATTGCCTTCTCTAATGTTAAAAGCCGTTCCCAAAATCCGGGCTTGACCGCTATATGGCGATCCAAATCTTGCCTGAGACTATCGAGCTTAAGACGGGCTTTGCGCATACTGCCGACGCATTCGATCCTCGATCCCGCAGCAGTTAGCTTATGCTCTATGCGAGCTAACTCTTCGCGTACAGTCTCGATCTGCCCAAGCAGCGCTGCATAGTGGGCGCGTTCGGCGCGCAAACGTTGTTCGTTTGCTAGCGCCTGTTCAAAGTTTTCCAGTGCCTTATCGAGCGCCAGGTGGGGAACAAGCTCCTTTTTCCAGATAGCCTTGAGCCGCCACTGCATTCCCGCCTGAGCAATTCCTGCCGGCCTCAGCTCGTATTGACCTTTTTTCTCTTGAGGCTCATACCACCAAAAGGTTTCCAGGAACTTCCTGCAGTTGTCTTTTTTACCAAGCGGCGCCGAAATAAGGCTCCAGGCTGGACTACCTAAGAGCTTGGTAGCCAGATCGCGATAAAAATCGACTTCGATTCGTCCGGGAACGCTTTTCTTACCCGGCAACTCGAGGGTGACGTTTTCCACCGCGCCGTTATTGGCAGACGCCACTACAACCGCTGTGGCGGTCAGTTCCTGGGGAAGCGCCCAATAACAACTGTGTGACTCCCGCCCGAGAGAAAGAAGCTTACGTCCTCTGAAGACTTTATCGCAACGTTGGCGCAACAAACCAGCGATTTTTAGGGCGCGATCTACTACAACTGCTGCCACGATGTCGCGCAGCAGAGTGGTCTTGCCGGTCCCTGGTGGGCCGTTAATAGAGAATAACCCGCTCCCTGAGGCAAGCCGCCGCCAAATTTCATTGACCGCAAGCTGCTGGCTAAACGCCAGCGCATGATCGGAAGGCCAACATCCAGCTGGCATCTGCTCCGGCGCAAGCCCTTGGAACGCAAACTTCAGCCCGCACGAGGTGCGAACGTCTAAGCGTTCCGGAGAATTGGCAACACCGCCCATATAATCGCATAGGGCTTTGCCCACGTTTTGAGAGACCCAAGCCGAGTGCACCAGGCTTAAGTCGGTGATAAAAAAACTATTTAATAGATCGTCTGTTTTCGCTTCGACAACCTCTTCACCTTTGGCTGTTTCTTTTTCTTTCTCTGTATCCCTTGTCGGTTTGGGACGACGTATTTGCGTGCATTTGACCCACACAATGGGGAAGTCGGCGACAATTTCCGGCAGATAACATTTGTCGGCCACTAGCTGGCAAAACGCAACGAGCCAGGCCAAATCGGCAGAACGCTTCTCCTGGACAAGGCGAGCGCGCTCGTGCACCAGGTAAGCGATAAGTCGACGGGTCAGCTCATCGAACGCTGCAAAGCCGCTGGGGCGAACGCTGACCTCAGCGCCGCCGGGCAAGTCCTTTAGGTCTATATACCCTTCAAAACCCTCCTTGAGTGCTTCTTCACCGTACTTGAGAATCTGGCCAGTCAGCCAGAACCCTAGCGAGAGAACCAAGGATTCAGGTATAGGCAAACCATTTTCATCAAAAGAAAGGTCAAAGGCGCGCGTCTTCCCCGTTCGGACGCGCTCGTCGAACTGGGCTTCCTCGCTCCAACCGATGCGTTCGGCTAGGCGATCGGCGACTGCTTTAATATCGTGCACGCCACATTGGGCAGTGTAGCGCCAGACCAGTCCTTGCGGCAAACGCTTTTGCTGATGCTGGTGTTTATCTTCCCAAGGCAAACCTCGGGCTGCATCGTAAATCGGCCGCGTCTCATCTTTTGGCTTAGGGCTATCAGCCTTCTCTGGCGACAGTGCCTCGATAAGCCGCCAGAAACTAAAAACGTTTTGCAACTTTGCCTCTGCTAAGGCGTCTTGTTGACGGTCTGTAGGCGGTTTATTCAAGAATACTGCCCAACACTATGGTTCATAATGGGTACTACTCAAGTGCTTATAGTAGATCAATCGAAGCTATTTCCGATCAGCATGTATCCGGGTCGGAACACGCTGCCTAAGGTGGAGTAGCTAAGAAACAGGCGGATCATGCCGGTATCCCGCATGGAGATAAAAAAGCTTTTGTAGTTTCCGACCCGCTCTGGGTCTTGGCACTCCTTGACCTGGACGCCTCGGCCCCCTTCCTCCACGCCATGTACCCTATACAGACCAGGCACTATCTGCCGGAAAACCCCGGCATAAAAACAACCATTGGTGTCGGTGGCCAAAAACGCATATCCGTTGAAAAAGCCGGTAACGACCACCTCGCCGGCGTCTTCCTCGACCGTTCCGGTGTTGAGATCGATAAAGCGGATTTTGGAAAGCTTAACCGGCGTTTGAAACACAAAGCAGAACTCCCTCTCGCTACAGCGGCCGAGCACTGGATCTGGCGGGGCTGGAAGGTCGAAGGAAGACAAAAGTCTCTCATAACGCCCAGTTTCAACCACCTTGCGCAGGGTGTCTCCCTCTCCAACATACACTTCAAACGGCGGCAACGTCTCCGGGTTGAAATCTGTCGCCAACACAAAGCGATTTCGGGATTGGAGGTAGGGACGAACCGAGTCCAGATCGCCATCCCACTCTAGCCAACCGTCCTCGGTCTTGAAGAACCAGCGTCCGCTGACACTAGCAGCCACAAAGACCGGCTTGGAGGGGGAGGAGGCCGTTTTGGGCACAACCTCAATGGCCGTGCGGCCCGATTCGTCGCGCATTAAGTGGTAGCCCCACTCCCCGGCCAGAGTTACCCAAGGTAGAAAGAACAACATACCGGCAACGATGGCGTTCATGGAACCTCCTTAGGGGGCTCAAACTTCAGCTCTTCCCCTCGATGAAGCACCACGGGGAAGTCGGTTTTTCCTCGGCCCGGACCTAAGGAAATGCCGGGCGGTAGGTAAATAAAATAACTCTCAGGCAAATAGGCAGAAGCGTTTTTGAACAGCTCGAAAAACGGAAATTCCGGGTCTTCGATCTGGCTGTTGTCGTAAAGCCAGCTTGCCGGCTCAATCAGATCCTTTGGGATGTCGTCAAGCACCAACACCGCTGGGGCGAATCCCGAGAGAAAATCGGGCGCCCGATCCAACGGCCACTTAAGGTGAAAGAAGAACGTTCGGCCTACAACCTCGTCCGGGTAATAAAAACACACCACCTGATCGCATCTGTGGCCGGTAATTTTGGCGATGCCAAATTCAGGATCGGACTTCAAGGTAGTCTCCTGCCAAGGGTCTTGGGTCAGAAAAGCCAACCAGGCGGGTTTTTTGAAGCGCACCTTAAGTTCCGGTACCAAAGTGATGTGATAACCCAAGGCCGGATCGAGGTGGGTGAGGCTTTCCAAAACCGCGCGGGTCCAATGCGCAAACCAACGATCGGGCTCCTTATCCCAGCCGATCAAAAGCGGCTGGCTTAAAGGGTGATCCCCAGACACTTCCCGCGGATCCTGCTCCCCGGAGGACAGCAACCACAACGCCCCCATCGCTAGCCCCACCCCAGGGGCTATCCCCGTTGGAGAGCGCACAAGCCCGGCGGCGGTCAGGCCCAAATTGGCCGCCGCCAGTTCGCCGTGCGAGGTCTTAAGGGCCTTGGGGTCGGGCAGGTTGAGCTTGTAGTAGGTATACCCCGGTGGGATATAGGCGATTCCCCCTGCCACCATCCCATCGCGCACCGGAGAGGTCTCGGGGTCGGGAACGATCCCAGCGGCTATGAGCACGTTCATCGCTCGAGAAAACTCTGGCCGGCTTACGTAGGCCGCCGTATCGGGAAGCACAGGCTTCGGCGGTCGGGCAGCACAGGCGCTCAGCCCCATCAGGGCCAGCACGCTTATTTTTGCTCGGCCACCTCGACATAGCCAGCCTTTTTTAGATTCTGCACACACTCGTAGTGGGACAAAAGAGCAATCGGTGTTCCAAAAACTCCAAATCCCCATGCTGAGCACTCTTGTTTTTGATGAGTCTGAGGATTTTCCATCTCTGTGCGGATGCTGGCGCAAGCGGCAAGCAACGCGAACCATAAAAATAACAAAAGAGCAGTACAACATTTCATAAAAGTTTCTCTTTTCCTCTTTAGTTAACCACGAATCTTACCCTTTAGGTCTTGGACCAAGTCCTCGGCCACGTCCTGAAAAATCCCTTTCCAGGCACCGATGGAATAGCCACCGCCAAAGGACACCGTGCGCCGAGCCTCCGCCGTCCCAACCACTGCGTCTTGGTCTTTAAGCTGAGCACGAACCGTCAAAATCGTCGCCCCATACCCAGGCAGCAGCCAGCGCTTAAAAGCACTGCCCGGCTCGTATTCGACGATCTCAGCGTCCAGCACCAAAGGCCGACCCTCTGTCCCCAACAGCCCCTCCTCCTTAAGCGCCTCCACTAAGGCGTCTTTCAGACGCTGGGGCGGATCGATGTCTGGGTATTTGCGCGTTAAGTCCCGCACCTGACCGACAGTGACTGTGGCCGACGCAGGCGGACGATACCCTTCAGTCAGTTTGAATTCGTGCCGCACCGAACCACACCCTACCAACCCCAAAAACAAAACTATCCCCACGCTGTGTCTGAGCATCACTTCCTCCCTCCTAGGTGTTTGGTTAAACTGAGCTTTGGCTCCCCTCGGGCCACCACGGTCTCTTGCCCGAGGAGCTCCCCCTGATCGTTTTCAAAGGCAATGCCAAACTCGTTGCCGCGAAAATGGCCAGTCTCAAGCAGCCGGCTTTCGGTATCGGCTGGAATCAAGCTAAAGGGCAAATACACCCCACACGAGGTCAACGTCAGCAGCAGCGATAGACCCGGTTCGGTCTTCCAGTACGAAACCCGGCGCCGTTCAATGCGTACCTCCTTCTCATAGTCCAAAGGCACCTTAAGCGGCGTCCTACCCACCCGCCGGTTGTTGATGAGAACTTCCGCCACCGGGACAGTCGCTACCGCTAGCTGGGTCTGCACCGGCTGAAACTGCACGCTCTCCACCTGCCAGGCCGTAGTGCAGGCCGACAACATAACCGCTGCTAACAAAATCGATTTACCCACCGCATAGCGAACATATGATTCCAACGCGCACACAGCTTCCACCACTTCCGAAAGCAAATGCTTGTCAGTGAGTCACTTACCAGTTCGAAAACCAATTGCAGTCAGAATGATAGCTGTCATCAAAACCTGAACTAGCCCCAGACGACCAGCCGTCGTCGAAACCAAGTGAAAAGTCCATGCCATACGGATTCCCCTTAATGTCCACTCCCCCGATACCGTCCACCAT
>JAOAHI010000042.1 GCA_026415315.1 Methylohalobius sp. | reverse complement strand
GTGTACGAGGAGTTGTTTGCTTTTGAGGTGCTTCTGGCCTTGGCCAAAGACCACCCTCTGACCGCCAAACGCTGGATTGAACCGCAGGACTTGCAAGATCAGGTGCTCATCACCTATCCGGTGGAGCGCGAGCGGCTCGATATTTTCACTCAGTTCCTAGATCCAGCCCAGGTGAAGCCGGCTGGACATCGGACCTGCACGCTAACGGCGCTGATGTTGCAGCTCGTGGCTAGCCGCCGCGGCGTGTGTGCCTTGCCCGATTGGGTATTAGCCGAATACCTGGCGCGCGATTATGTGGCGGCCCGTCCTCTAGGGCCTAAGCCGGTGAGGAGAACGCTCATGGCAGAGCTGCGCGAGGCCGATAGCAGCCTGGCTTATGTGCAGGAATTTCTGGATCTGGCTCGGGCCGGATCGTCCGTTGGGCGATGACTGCCCTAGTAAACAGCGATTTTTGCGCTATCTTTCAATAAGAAAGATTTGGGGAGGAGCATTATGAATTGGCATTCGGTTGGCGTGCGTTTGGTGCTGGTGGTAGTCGGTCTGCTCGTGGTGGCGGCAGGCGGTTTGGTCTGGCTGTATGCGGCACAGCAGCGAAGCGCAGTCATCGAGGCGGAGGCCGCACGAGCCAAAAACGTGCTTATGGTCGCTGAGGCGGTACGAGAGCAAACCGCCAAGCAGTGGGAGCTGGGCATTTTCTCGCCCGAGCAGCTGCGCGCCTTGGCTCAGCTACCGGAGGGTGAAGCGCGGCAGAAGATTCTGGCGGCGGTGCCGGTGGCGGTCTCCTGGGACTTGATCAAGCTTAAGGCTAAAGAGAGCGGCTATGAGCTTAGAACCCCACGCCAAAATCCGCGTAATCCCAACAATGCCCCGGATGCCTTGGAGGCCCAGGCGCTGGGGTACTTTGCGCGCCATCCCCAGGCCGCTGAATATCAGATTTTAGATAAAGAGCGCAACGTCCTGCGCTATTTTCGCCCGGTGCGTTTAGGCGAACAATGCCTTTTGTGCCACGGCGACCCTAAAACGGCTGAAAGCCTTTGGGGGCGCACTGATGGCAGAGACGTTTTGGGTTATCCTATGGAGGGCAAACAGATAGGGGATCTGCACGGCGCGTTTGAAATCATCGCCCCCCTGGATCAGGCCGATGCGGTCATAGCGGCGAACGTGGCTAAAGGTTCTGGGCTGATCGCCTTGGTGACCTTAGTCATTGCGGCCGGCCTGTTCTTTAGCACCAAGCAGTTGGTGGTCGATCCCCTGACGGCTTTAGGTTTGCGGCTACAGGACATCGCTCAGGGCGAGGGCGACCTCACCGCTCGCTTGGAAGTTAAAGGCAAAAACGAGTTTGCCTGGGTAGCGCACAGCTTCAATCAATTCGTCAAAAAGCTGCGCAATTTGGTGCTGACGGTGAAAGACAGTGGCCAGGAATTGGCCCGGGAAGCTGGTCACCTCGACAAACTGGCAGGCGCCACCGAGGAAGGAGCGGCGTGTCAACGCGGTGAACTATCCCACGTGGCCGCCACCATGCAACAAATGGCGGCTGCCGTGCAGGAGATCGCACAAAGCACCACCAAAGCGGCAGCTGCTTCCCAATCCACCGACGCTGAGGTCAAAGCTGGCCAAGCGGTGGTTCAAGAGGCAATCACCAAGATCGACCGGCTCGCCTCAGAAGTGGATAAGGCGGCGCAGGTCCTTCGAGAGCTTGAGAAAGACAGCGACAGTATCGGCGAAGTGCTCAAAATTATCGGCGATATCGCCGATCAAACTAACCTCTTGGCGCTCAACGCGGCTATCGAGGCGGCGCGGGCCGGAGAGCAGGGACGAGGGTTTGCAGTGGTAGCGGAAGAAGTGCGAACGCTTGCCTCGCGTACCCAAGAATCCACTGCTGAGATTCAACAGACCATAGAGCGTTTGCGCAGCCGCGCCCGCCAGGCTGTGGAGGTAATCGCCAAAAGCAAGGAGCAAGCTCAGGCGAGCATGGAAGAGGCCCACACCATCAACACCGTGCTGGCTAGCGTCACCCGCATGATCGACGAGGTCAAAGAGATGAACGCCCACATCGCCAGTGCCGTGGAGCAACAAAGCGCGGTCGGCGAGGAAATCAACCAGAACGTCGCCCGCGTCAACAACGGCGTGGATGCGGCTTGCGCCAAGCTGGAGGAGACTCGACAAGCGATCGCCCATCTTCAGGAACAGGCCAAAAAGCTCGCCGAGGCCGTTAGCCAGTTTCGAACCTGAATTAGAGAGGCGGGCCTATAGGCCCGCTTATTTGCCTCGCAGCCGGTGCAGTTCTTCTAAAAGGTCAAGCACCAAGGCCGCTCCAGCGGGGTTGAGTCCCAGATCCCGCTCTAGCCTTAAAGCGATGCGTAGGCGTTGGAAAGTCACCGCGTCAAAGCACCAAGCGGCAGGCTCGTTTCCTTCCACTTCGATGACACCCTCGCTGACCAGTTCGACGATGCGGTCAGCGCTGACCTCACAGATTTGGCACACTTCCATAAGCGTCAAGCGAAAGCGCTCATCCAGTATGGTGCCGGATAAAACCTCGTTCTCGGCCATGGCTTATTCTCCTATCCCTTGCCGCGGATTCATCGGCATGTGGGCCGCCATCTCTTGATAGAAGCGTTTTTTAGCTTCGGTGTCGGCAGGTGGGGTGTGGATTTTTAAGACCACATACTGATCTCCCGGCGGAGAACCTAAACCTTTTCCGCGTAGGCGCAGTTTTTGGTCGCTTTGGGAGCCAGGCGGAATTTTAATTTCGACTTTGCCATCTATGCTCGGAATTTGGATCTTGGCACCTAGGGCAGCTTCCCAGGGGGTGATGGGAAGGTCCAGATACACATCTTTGCCTTCTGCCCTGAACCAACGATGGGGCTTAAACTGGACTTCCAAGTATAAATCGCCGGCTGGTCCACCGCCTAGTCCTGGCGCCCCCTGGCCGGCCAGGCGAATTTTTTGTCCAGCGAGAATGCCGGCTGGAATGTGTACCTTAAGCTGTTTCGGTTTTTCTACCAGGCGGCCGCTGGCTAAATCTCTCTGCGGGACGTGCAAGGTAATGTTTTGAACGGCGCCATGCCTGGCCTCCTCCAAGTCTACGTAAACTGTGGCGTGCATGTCCTCCCCCCGCACGCGAAAGCCTGGACCCTGCGGGCGAAAACCGCCGAACAGCGCTTCGAAGAATTCGCTGAAATTGCTAAAACCGGCACCGGCATATTCTCCCCGTCTGAAACCAAAACGCTCCTCCCAGTCCGGCGGCGGACGAAACCCCTCTCCCGCGCGCCAACGACTGCCCAGGGCATCGTAAGCCTTGCGTTTTTCGGGATCCTTTAAGACCTCATAGGCTTCGTTGATCTCTTTGAATTTTTCTTCAGCGTTTGGCTCTTTACTTACGTCTGGGTGATACTTGCGCGCCAGTTTGCGGTAAGCACGCTTGATTTCTTCGGGATCGGCGCTACGGGGAACGCCCAGGATTTGATAGTAGTCCTTAAATTCCATTGTTGACTGTGGCGATCAGAGATGGAGGCGGCGGTCGGAATCGAACCGGCGTACACGGCTTTGCAGGCCGCTGCATAACCACTCTGCCACGCCGCCGAGGACGAAAAAAGCCGCCAAATAAGCGGCTTGAGTTGGAGCGGGAAACGGGACTCGAACCCGCGACCCCAACCTTGGCAAGGTTGTGCTCTACCAACTGAGCTATTCCCGCGTTTATGGCAAATCCGCATTTTAACGATTAAGGCTTAGCTGTCAAGGGAAAAATTTTTCCTTGATCTTAGGACATTAGGCATAATTTATTGGTTATTTATGCTCGGAGAGATGCGCTCATGCTACCCATAGAGGTGGTCCAAGGAGACATCACCCAATTTAAAGTGGATGCTATCGTCAATGCGGCCAATTCCTCGCTTCTGGGCGGGGGTGGAGTGGATGGGGCGATCCATCGCGCAGCAGGGCCTGAACTCTTGGAGGCGTGCCGTAAGCTGGGCGGTTGTCCCACCGGCCATGCTAAGGCCACTCCTGGTTTCGGGTTACCCGCCAAGTATGTGTTCCATGCCGTTGGCCCCATCTGGCGCGGTGGGAATCAAGATGAAGATCAATTGCTCGCCTCGTGCTATCGGGAGTGTATGCGCCTGGCTCAAGAGCTAAACGTCAAGACCATTGCTTTTCCAGCCATCTCTTGCGGGGCCTATGGTTTCCCCGTCGAGCGCGCCGCGCCGATCGCCATTTCCGTTATCGCCGAGGGTTTAAAACACAATCCCCAGATCGAGAGGGTTTATCTGGTTTGTTTTGATCACTCCGCTTATCAAGCTTATCGGAAGGCGTTGACCTGCTTACAGGGCCAAGATGCCGCAGATTGACTCTCATCAGCGCTGCCAGGCACAAGACCTTTTGCGCTTTATCGATGCCTCACCTAGCCCTTGGCATGCCGTAGCGAGGATGATCGAATGGCTAGAGGAGGAGGGGTTTTGTGGTTTGGACGAGCGGGAGTCGTGGAGGCTGGAGGCCTGTGGACGCTATTACGTACTACGCGATGACTCTTCCTTGATCGCTTTCGTTCTTGGCACCGACCCTTTACCCGAGGCTGGTTTTCGCCTCGTAGGCGCCCATACCGATTCACCCGGCCTGCGCCTTAAACCAAACCCAGCTCATGCGGCCGAGCCCATGCTCAGGCTAGGCGTGGAAATTTACGGTAGCCCCATCCTGGCCACCTGGACCGACCGCGATCTGAGTTTGGCTGGGCGGGTGGCCCTGCGCGGCGAGACGCCTACCGTATGCTTGGTAGATTTCGAGGAAGCGTTAGTGCGTCTGCCGAACCTGGCTATCCACATGAATCGCGAAGTCAATGAGACCGGCTTGAAGCTGGACAAGCAGACTGAGCTGCCTCTACTGCTAGCGGTCTTAGAGCAAGAGTTGCCCCCCGCCCAGCAGTTCCTTAAGTTGCTGGCCGAATGCATAGATTGTTCGGAGCAGGCCATTTTGGGCTTTGAGCTGTGCGCTTACGACACCCACAAAGGCGCGTTTTGGGGGGCAGAGGGCGAGTTCATTGCTTCCTCCCGGCTCGACAACCTCGCTTCCTGCCACGCGGCGTTGGAAGCCCTGCTGGCTGAAGAAGAGACAGCGGCAACCCGGGTTGTGGCCCTGTTCGACCACGAGGAGGTCGGTTCGGAGAGCTTTAAAGGGGCAGGCAGTAGCTTTCTTCAGGATTGCCTGTTTAGGATTGGTGCTGCGTTGGGCCTGGGCCCAAGCGAAGTACGGCGAGCTTTAGCGGCAAGCTTCCTGATCAGCGCCGATATGGCTCACGCGTTTCACCCGAATTTCTCCGGTTGGTACGATTCCGAGCATAAGCTAGTGATCAACCAAGGGCCAGCGATCAAGGTCAACGCCAATCTGCGTTACACCACTGAGGCCTTCTCCCAAGCTTTGTTTATAGGTTGGTGCGAGGAGGCGAACGTTCCTTTTCAACTTTATGTCCACCGCAGCACCCTTTCCTGTGGCACGACTATAGGCCCAATTGCTTCAGCCCGGTTGGGAGTGCGGAGCCTGGACGTGGGCAATCCCCTGTGGGCGATGCACAGCGTGCGCGAGAGCGCAGGGACGTGCGACCATGCCTTTCTGATCGGGGCGCTGACCCAGTTTTTCGCTTGTCCTCGAATTCCAGTCAGCGGGTAAGATTTGAACGCATGCTCTGGCTAAGATTGCGCCGAAAATGACCCATCCCGCGCTGGCTAGACTTCAGCCTTATCCTTTCGAAAAGCTCGCTCGCCTCAAGGCTGGTGTTCTTCCGCCACAGGATAAATCGGCCATTGTGCTCTCCATCGGTGAGCCGCAAGATGAACCCCCAGCGTTTATTGCTGAGACGGTGGCGAGACATGGGCTTCTGCTTGGCAAATATCCGACCACGCGCGGCCTATTCTCTCTGCGCGAAGCCATTGCTTCCTGGCTGAGGTGGCGTTTTAACTTGCCCAATATCGACCCAGAACGCCAGGTCTTACCAGTAGCTGGCACGCGCGAGGCTTTATTCTCGTTTGCCCAAGCCATGATCGATGGACGGAAACGGCCTTTGGTTTTAATGCCTAATCCGTTCTATCAGATTTATGAAGGGGCCGCTCTTTTAGCTGGAGCTGAACCGTACTATCTTAATGCCACTGAACAGACCCGTTTTCTGCCGGACTTTGAGGCCGTCCCCGAGGAGGTGTGGCAGCGCTGCCAGTTGCTTTATCTTTGCTCTCCAGCCAATCCGACGGGGCAGGTGATCGCTTTGGAAACGCTAAAAAGCCTAATCGAAAAAGCCCACCGCTTTGATTTTATTCTCGCCTCAGACGAGTGCTACAGCGAGCTGTATTATGGCGACCCGCCACCGGGGCTGCTGCAGGCAGCAGCAGAGCTTGGGGATTGTGAGTTTTCCCGCTGTGTGGTGTTTCACAGCCTGTCTAAACGTTCCAGCGTTCCAGGTCTGCGTTCGGGCTTTGTCGCCGGCGATCCATTGCTTTTGGAACGGTATTTCCTGTATCGGACTTACCACGGCTGTGCCCTCCCTTTGCCAACTCAATACGCTAGTATCGCTGCCTGGCAGGACGAGGCGCACGTAGAAGCCAATCGGCAAAGCTACCGCGTGCGCCTTCTGGCGGCGGCTGAGGCTTTAGGGACGGTGCTCCCGGTGACGGTACCGCCAGCCGGGTTTTACTTCTGGCTCAAGACGCCTATCGATGATCTGGAGTTCGCCAGGGGTTTGTTTGCGACCCAGAACGTTACTGTCTTGCCAGGAAGCTTTTTGGCGCGGGAGGCCGACGGCCTCAACCCCGGGCGTGGTTATGTCCGCATCGCCTGGGTGCAGTCTTTAGAAATGTGTCGCGAGGCGGCGTCCAGGATAGCCGAGTTCATCCGGCAGCTTTAATTCCAGAATCTCCCTGCTCCCAGATAATAACGCCGCCAATAGCTGTTAAGCGGTGCGATCCTCACTCGTTTGCCGGTAGAAGGGGCGTGGACAAAGCGACCTCCCCCTAAATAAATGCCAACGTGGATCCGATACTTAGGAGGACGGAAGAAAAGAAGATCACCTGGCAGCGCGCGCCGGACACGTCGGGCTTTGCGCCACTGTTCCTCAGCAGTGCGTGGAATCGAGATTCCAAGCCGCTTGTGAACATAATAGACCAGCCCGCTGCAATCGAATCCGTATGAGATGGATTCTCCACCATAACGGTATGGGACACCGGTCAAGCGCGTTGCCTCACGGGCGATTAAATAGCCTGAGAGAGCGGGTTTGCCCGCCCGTTTGGGAGGCGCCGCACAGCCAGCGAGCAGTAACATCAGACTAAGCGCCGCAATGCGGAAGAGCGGGTACCATAAGATGGTTCGAGTACGGTTGCTCATTAGGCTGAGAGGTAGGTATGCTTGTTATTTTAAATATCGTAAGGAAGATGAAAGATGAGTGAATCCCTAGCAGCGATCATCGAGCAAGCCTATGAGCAGCGGGCCGAGATCACCCCGCAGACAGCGAGCCGCGAACTCAAAGAAGCCGTGGAAGCGGCTATCTGTCTTTTGGACTCCGGTCAGGTACGGGTGGCGGAGAAAAAAAATGGCCAATGGATGGTAAATCAGTGGTTGAAAAAAGCCGTGCTGCTCTCGTTTCGCGTATACGACAACCGGATGATGGATTCCTCGCCGACCAATTTTTACGATAAAGTAGAGCTTAAGTATGCGGGTTACCGGCCGGAAGATTTCCGCCGCGACGGAGTGCGGGTGGTGCCGCTGGCCAACGTGCGCCGGGGGGCCTACGTCGCGCCTGGCGTAGTGCTGATGCCTTCGTATGTGAACATCGGCGCCTATGTCGATTCCGGGACGATGGTGGACACGTGGGCGACGGTGGGCTCATGTGCCCAGATTGGCAAAAACGTCCACCTCTCTGGCGGGGTTGGCATCGGCGGAGTGCTGGAGCCGCTGCAAGCCCATCCTACGATTATCGAGGACAACTGTTTTATCGGTGCTCGCTCAGAGATCGTCGAGGGGGTGATCGTGGAGGAAGGGTCGGTGATCTCGATGGGGGTGTACATCGGACAAAGCACCAAAATCTACAATCGCTTGACTGGGGAGATCAGCTACGGCCGGATCCCAGCGGGCTCGGTGGTGGTGCCTGGCAGCCTGCCCGCCAAGGACGGCAGCCACAGCCTCTATTGCGCCGTCATCATCAAACAGGTCGACGAGCGCACCCGCAGCAAAGTCGGGATCAACGAACTGCTGAGGGATTATTGATCATGGCTGATCTTTTGTCTTTGGCGTCTGCCCTGATTGCTCGTCCCTCGGTAACGCCAGAGGACTCAGGGTGCATGAACCTCATTGCTGAGCAACTTACCTCTTTCGGTTTTAAGGCGGAGTTTTTAGATTTCGGCGATACCCGTAACCTTTGGCTTCGGCGCGGTACAGGGCAGCCCCTCTTCGTATTTTTAGGGCATACCGATGTGGTGCCGCCTGGCCCCTTGAGGGATTGGACGTTTCCGCCATTTGAGCCCCATGTGCGCGATGGCCGCTTGTACGGGCGTGGCGCGGCTGACATGAAGGGAAGCCTGGCTGCCTTTACTATCGCTTGCCAGCGTTTTGTAGAGCGGCATCCAACGCATGAAGGTTCGATCGCGTTGCTCTTGACTTCGGACGAGGAGGGAAGCGCTACCGACGGCGTGGTCAAAGTGGTGGAAATCCTTAAGGCGCGCGATGAAAAAATCGATTGGTGCCTAGTAGGCGAGCCTTCCAGCGAAGAGCGGCTGGGGGATGTGATCAAGATTGGCCGGCGCGGCTCGCTGACCGCAGAGCTGCGCGTGTTCGGCAAGCAGGGGCACGTGGCCTATCCCCACAAGGCGAAAAACCCCATCCACGCCTTTGCTCGCCCGCTCCAGCACTTGGTGGAGGAAGTCTGGGACCAGGGTAATGCCTATTTTCCGCCGACCAGCTTTCAGATCGCTAACGTTCAAGCTGGGACTGGCGCCGACAACGTGATACCAGGGCAACTAGATGTCCAGTTCAATTTCCGCTTCTCGACCGAAATTACACCGGAGGAAATCCAGCGCCGGGTGACGGCAATCCTGGATCACTATGGGCTAGACTACGAACTCGACTGGCGCCTCTCAGGCCATCCTTTTTTGACCTCCGGCGCGCGTCTGATCGAGGCGGTGCAAGCAGCGCTGGAGGAAGTCACAGGCCGGCGCGCTGAGCTTTCCACGGCGGGGGGGACTTCCGACGGTCGTTTCATCGCCCCCACGGGAGCGGAGGTGGTAGAGCTTGGACCCCTCAACGCCACTATCCATCAGGTCAACGAGTGGGTAGCAGTGGCGGATTTAGAGACGTTAACGGAGGTTTATCTGAAAGTGGCTGAGAACTTGCTCGCTACCACATGAGCCAGGTAATTGCCATTGCTTTAGGAGGGGCGGTTGGGGCGCTGTTGCGCTTTCTGGTGAATGGTGGTATCCACGGATGGTTGGGGCATGGTTTTCCCTATGGCACCTTGGCGGTCAACGTGGTGGGCTCTTATCTCATCGGTTTAATGAGCGAGGCTTTGATCCTAGAGCGGGTGGCGCTGGCCATGGAATTTCGTGCAGGTCTCCTCGTGGGAGGGCTTGGCGCTTTTACCACGTTCTCTACATTTTCGGTCGAGACTTTGATTCTGCTGGGGGAGGGCAGATGGCTGCTGGCCTTGGGCAACGTGGCGGGCAACGTGGTGGGTTGTCTGCTGGCTGTGGTTTTGGGCCTGCTTAGCGGCCGCAGTCTGTTTTACTATGCCCGTGGCATAGTGAAGTGGCGAGGAGTGGCTATTCCTTATGCCATCTTTTTATTCAATTTTTTTGTTTCTTTTTTGTTTGGCTTCTTTCTGGTTCTCGTTGAAAAGTGGCTGCCGATGGTGGCTAGCCTTAAAGCGGTTGTGATGGTATTGACCCTGGGCGGATTGGTGACTTTGTCCAGCCTGTATCTAGCGTTGTTTTTGCTTGAGGTGGGGATAGAATTGAAGTCGCATGGAGAGTTCGCGGTGGCAGTATTGCTCGTAAACACGGTGGTGTGTAGCCTCGGTATCGGCTTGGGCTGGTGGGGAGGGATTCGCTGGTGAACGGCAAGCAGGGGATGGTGGTAAGAGTCTATGCGATGGAAGGACATGAGCATTTGGAGGAGGTATTGAGAATCGTCCACGACCAGGAGCAAATTGCCAATGTTCACGTTTTCCGCGCCATTGCCGGGACCGGCGGCGAGCGGGACGTGCACACCTCCTCGCTTCTATCTTTGTCTTTGCGTCTGCCAGTGAGCGTGGAATTTTTTGCCGAACCGGCCAAGGTACAACGTGCGCTAGAGCAGCTTAAGCAGCTTGGGTTTAAAGATATCTTGGTTTGGTCGGCGACTTATCTACAGTTCACGGACGAAGCTGAGCCCAGCCCAGACGGCTAGGAGGCAGACAACAAGGTTGGCCAAAAAGGCCAGCGTTACGATCAAGGCGATCGGTTCAAAGCCGTCGTTATGGGAGATAAAGTCGTAAACCAAGTGTAAGCTAGAGAGGGTCGCAAAGCTTCCGATCGCTAGCATTGCCAAAATCATACGGGATCCCGAAGAGGCGCGGAGGCGCAGACAAATCCCTTCCACGATTAGGCCCAGGGTGAAAGCTCCCACTCCGTTGGCGAGGAGATCCAAAACCATCCATAGAAACCAACCTGGTTTAGCCCAGGGACCCTCGACAAACAACCAGCTTCCGCTGTGCACCCCTACCCAGGCGGCTATCAACCCCAAGCCAACACTTGCGACAACGTTACCGAGCGCCCGCCAGAGTCGTCCTTGTTCCAAAAGATAGGCGGTTTCCAAGGCGAAAGTAGAGAAGGTAGTGAAAGTCCCCAAAAAGCCAGTTGTTACCAACGTGTGCCAGGGAAAGGCGAGGGTTTCCAATTGCAGAAGAGGCTCTGCAAGAAGCCCTAGAAAAAAAGAACCCACCGCGTTGACCGCCAAGGTGCCGGAGGGAAATCCTCGCCCTAGCTTCCGATAGATGGCGTGCGAGACAGAAAAGCGCAACAGCGCACCCGTAGCTCCGCCCACAGCGATCGCGAGTAAGTCAGTAGCCACTGTTGATTCCCTATAAAGGGTTGAGTGTAGCTGAGACTAAGAGCAAAAAAAATCCCCGCCCTAAGGCGGGGACAAGATGGGTGGAAAAACACCCATTGAGGAGGAGGTAAGAGGTTCAAGTATGAACACTCATTTCCATGGACGAGACAAATTGCGTTTTGTTCCGCAAATTGTTTCTTTTTTATCGTCATTTTTGACTAAGCGAGAAGGTGAATTAAAATCGAGCGAAAAACTCGGTTTTTGCCCATGGATGCGATCACACCCCTCCCAGGAGCGGGGGCTCATGCACCCGATTTAAAGTACGCCCTATGCACAGCACTGGCGGCCAAAGGGAGCAGCTATCGTCCCCGCACTCGCCACCTTAATCCCGACGGTTCTCCTAGATACCTCAACCGCCTGCTGCTGGAGCCTTCGCCTTACCTGCTTCAGCACGCCCACAATCCGGTGGACTGGCACCCGTGGGGAGCGGAGGCTTTTGCAAAAGCGCAGTTGGAAGACAAGCCGATCTTTCTCTCCAGCGGCTATTCCACATGCCATTGGTGCCATGTCATGGAGGAAGAGTGCTTCGAGGACGAGGAAATCGCCGCCTTGCTCAACCGCTATTTCGTGGCGGTGAAACTGGACCGCGAACAGCGCCCCGATGTGGACAGCCTCTACATGCACGCCGTGCAGCTCTTGACCGGCCACGGCGGTTGGCCCTTATCGGTGTTTTTGACCCCGGACGGGAAGCCCTTCTTTGGTGGCACCTATTTTCCGCCGGAGTCCTTTAAGCAGTTGCTGCTCCAAATTACCGATGCCTGGGCAAAGCGCCGCGCTGAGATCGAGGCCCAGGCCGACAGGGTGATGGAGGCGATCGTTAGCATTCACGCCACCGGCCAGGGCGGTGCGATGGACACCAAACAGATTCAAAACGCTATTGCCGAAATTTTGAGCCAATTCGATCCCCGCCATGGGGGATTCGGCACCGCGCCCAAGTTCCCCAACGAACCGTGGTTGTGTCTGTTGATAGATGAGCTTTGGCGCAGCTACGACTCAAACGTGCACGAGGTGGTGACCAAGACCTTGACCTCCATGGCCTTGGGTGGAATCTACGACCAGATCGGCGGCGGCTTCCACCGCTACAGTGTCGATAGCGCTTGGCAGGTGCCGCATTTTGAGAAAATGCTCTACAACCAGGCGCAATTGAGTCGAATTTACGCTCAGGCGCACCTTCTGACCGGCGACCGGTTCTTCGCCCGCGTGGCGCAGCAGACTTTCGACTATGTGCTGCGCGAACTAACCGCGCCCGAAGGGGGATTTTATGCCGCCACCGATGCCGACAGCGAAGGCGAAGAGGGTAGGTTCTTCCTCTGGACGCCCGCGCAAATTAAGGCTGTGCTACCGGACGAAGAGGCCGAGCTGGCCATTTTGGCGTTCGGGGTCACGGAGCGGGGCAATTTCGAGGGGCGCAACGTCCTCCATTTGCTCGCTCCGCCTTCGGAGTTAGCCTCTCGCCAGCAAATGGGGGAAGAGGAGTTGTTGAGACGGCTGGATGGGATCTGCCAAAAGCTCTATGCCGAACGGGTGAGGCGCATTCCCCCCTTGCGC
>JAOAHI010000041.1 GCA_026415315.1 Methylohalobius sp. | reverse complement strand
TGTATAAGAGACAGCTCGTAGAGTTCCTGCGCGAACTTCTGGTTCCACATGGGGTTCGCCACCACGAGGTCAAAGGTTTGCAAGCCCCCGCCGCGGTCCTTGAAAGCGGGCTGGCGCATGGTGTCGCCGATGCGGATGTCGGCTTGGATGTCGTGAATAACCGCGTTCATGCGCGCCATGGCGAAGGTAGCAGGGTTGATCTCCTGCCCGAAGGCGCGCAACGACGCCACATCGTTCGGCAACTTGAGTCGGCCGTTTTCCCGCTTACCAAACCGCTCAAGCAGCCGCAAGTGGCACTTGATGAGCAAGCCTCCAGAGCCGCAAGCGGGGTCGCAGATCGTCATGCCCGGCTCGGGCTCCAAAAGCCCTGCCATGAGCACGCCAACCTCGCGCGGGGTGTAGAACTCACCGGCAGATTGCCCTTGACCCTCGGCGAATTTGCGCAGCAGGTACTCGTAGGCACGGCCAAGCACGTCTGGCTCCACGTCCTTTAGTCCTAAGCGATGCCGCGAGAGCACCTCGATCAGCGCGGCGAGGTGCTCATCGGAAAGAATGCGCTGACCAGCCGCGGTGGCGTTGAAATCCACCATGTCAATCACGCCGGAAAGCCGTGGATTTTCGCGTGCGACCGAGCGCACCGCGTCGGTCAGGTATTGACCAAGGCCTGTGGTCTGACGGCGAATGGCCTCCCAGCGGGCGTTTTGCGGGACGTAGAACCTTACCAATTGCACGTGGCCACGTGCCCGCTCTTGGTCTAGCAGCGAGTGCACGGTCTTCTCGTTGCCGAATTGCGCTGAAAGGTGGGCGATTTCGTCGTCGAATACGTCCGACAGGCGCTTAAGAAAGACCAGCGGCAGGATGTAGTCTTTGAACTTCGGCGCATCCACCGGCCCCCGGATAGCGCAGGCGGCGTCCCACAGCCAGGTCTCAAGAGTGAGTAGTTCCATAGGTTGCTACAGACAGATTTATCGGTTAAGTTGGCATACGTTCAGAATTGTAAAGCTTTAAAGCCATGACGCAGGCGATTTGTAGTCAAGAAATAGAGATACAAGCGAAAAATTTTTCGCTCCCTGGAACGTTGGCTTTGCCCGAGAGAGTGCACGGTTTGGTCTTATTCGCCCACGGCTCGGGCAGCAGCCGCTTTAGCCCCCGCAACCGCTTTGTCGCCCAGGTGCTCAACGAGCGCGGGCTGGCGACGCTGCTGTTTGACCTTTTGACCGCTGAGGAGAGCCTGATCGATGAGCAAACCGCAGAATTTCGCTTTGATATCGAACTTTTGGCCGAGCGCTTGACTGGTGCAGTGGACTGGGCGTCCGTCCAACCCGAGCTCAAAGGTCTGCCGATTGGCTTATTCGGCGCCAGCACGGGTGCGGCGGCAGCGCTGATCGCCGCTGCGCGCCGGCCGGAGTCGGTCAAAGCCGTGGTCTCGCGAGGTGGCAGGCCGGACTTAGCCGAGGAGGCATTGTCCCACGTCAAAGCGCCCACCTTGCTCATCGTCGGCGGCCAGGACTTTGTGGTGCTCGAGCTTAACCGTAAGGCCGCCCAAAAGCTTAACGCGTTCTGGCGTTTGGAGATTGTGCCAGGCGCTACCCATTTATTTGAGGAACCGGGCGCGCTGGAGCGGGTAGCGCAGCTGGCGGCTGAGTGGTTGGAGCGCTACCTGCAAAGGCCAGCCGTTTAAGAGGCAGCTGACAAGGGTACGGTTTGCTGAGCCCCTACCTCAGGGCCGATCGCTTCCTCTATCGCTTGATCGACGTTTTCCAGCCACACAAATCGTAGTCTCTCCCTTGCCTCTTGTGGGATCTCTTCCCACTCTTTGCGGTTTCTAGTTGGCAGCATTACCGTTTGTATGCCAGCCTGCAGCGCTGCCAAGACTTTCTCTTTGATTCCACCTACCGGCAGCACTAAGCCGCGCAGCGAGATTTCGCCAGTCATGGCCACATCCGGCCGCACTGGCTTTTCGGTGAATAGCGACACCAAGGCGACGAAGATCGCCACCCCGGCGCTGGGGCCGTCCTTAGGGGTGGCGCCAGCGGGAACGTGGACGTGAACGTCGGACTCGGCAAATCGCTTAGGCTCTATCCCGAGCCGGTCGCACCGGGCTTTGACCAGAGTCAAAGCAGCCTGGGCGCTTTCTTTCATCACATCGCCCAGATGACCGGTTAGGATCAGCTTTCCGCTGCCCGGGGTACGGGTGGCTTCGATGAACAAAATGTCGCCGCCAACTGGCGTCCAAGCCAGCCCGGTCGCCACGCCGGGGAGACTGGTGCGCATCGCGGCCTCGCTCTCAAAGCGGGGCGGGCCTAGGATTTTACGCACATCTTCCACATCGAGGGAGAACTTCTCCGCTTTGTCTTCGGCGATCTGTACTGCTCCCCAGCGGAACACAGCGCCGATCTCGCGTTCTAGATTGCGCACTCCCGCCTCGCGCGTGTACTGGCGGATGATGGTGAGCAAGGCCGCATCTGAGATCTCGCATTGCTCGGGTTTGAGCCCGCAAGCTTCTAACTGTCTGCGGACTAGGTAGCGGCGCGCGATCTGGAGCTTGTCGGTTTCGGTATAGCCGGGGATGTCGATGATTTCCATCCGGTCGCGCAAAGGTCCAGGGATGGTGTCCAAGACGTTGGCCGTGCAGATGAACATCACCTTGCTCAAGTCAAACGCCACCCCTAGGTAATTATCGACAAAGTTGACGTTCTGCTCGGGGTCTAAGACTTCTAGCAGCGCGGCCGATGGGTCGCCGTGGAAGGCGCCGATTCCAAGCTTGTCGATTTCATCCAGCATCATCACGCAGTTGCGGGCGCCGGTTTTGCGGATGGCCTGGATGATCTTGCCAGGCATAGCGCCGATGTATGTGCGCCGGTGGCCACGGATTTCCGCCTCATCGTGCACACCGCCTAAGGCTACGCGCACAAACTTGCGCCCGGTCGCTTTGGCGATGGATTGGCCTAAGGAGGTCTTACCCACGCCGGGCGGGCCGACAAAGCACAGAATCGGGCCTTTGCCAGTGGGATTGAGCTTGCGCACGGCCAGATACTCCAAAATGCGGCGTTTGACTTTGTCCAAATCGTAATGGTCATCGTCTAGAACCTGGCGCGCTTCGGCGATGTCCAGTTTTTCCTCGGTCTCTTTGCTCCAGGGAAGTTCTACCAGGCACTCCAGATAAGTGCGCAGCATCCCATACTCGGCCTGGGATTCGTGCATGCGCTCCAGGCGCTTGAGCTCCTTTAAAGCGTGCTGCTTGACTTCCTCGTTCATGCCCGCAGCCTCTATGGCTTTGCGCAGCTCTTCGATCTCCTCTAACCGTTCCTCACCTTCTCCTAGTTCTTTCTGAATGGTTTTGAGCTGTTCGCGCAGCAGAAACTCGCGCTGGCGTTCGTCCATGCTCTTTTTAGTCCGTTCGCTGATCTCCTTGGACAGGCGCAGCACTTCCAGGCGATGGCTTAGAGTGTCGATGAGCCGGTCTAGGCGCTCTTTTACTTCATCGATTTCGAGCAGCTTTTGCTTTTCCTCCGGTTGAATGTCGATGAAAGCCGCGATCATGTCCGCGAGCATGATGGGCGAGGTGATCTGTTGGACGGCATTGACCAACTCGGAGGGGGCCTGCGGCATCAACTCCAGCAGTTCGCCCATCAGTTTTTTGAGTTCCAGGACGCGCGCTTCGGTCTCGGCGCTGGCAGCTTCTTGTTCTGGGATCGGTTCGACCTCGGCGACCAGGAAGGGATAACCTTCTAGGTATTGCTTGACGCGGAACCGTTGTTCTCCCTGACAGACGATGTGGTGGGTGCCTTCCGGGCCGGTCACATAGCGCAGGATCGAGGCTGTGGTGCCGACGCTGTGAAGATCGCTAGGCATAGGATTGTCTATGCTGGGATCCTTCTGCAGCACTAAGCCTACCGGCTGTTCGGCCTTGAGGGCCTGCTGAGCCGCAGCGATAGAGCGTTCGCGGCCTATGCTCAAGGGGATGATTACCCCTGGAAACAGGACGACGTTGCGCACCGGAATGACGGGGATGACGTTTTCCGGCAATTCGAGTACGGGGTCGGTATCAGTCGTTTGGTTTTGGGTTTTGGTCATGGTGTTATCATTTCAACTTCGTTTACGAAAGCACAGCTCTAGGCAGCCACGCTGGTATCTGGACTCGATTAGTTCATACCGCCCAGGGGGCAGATGGATGCGGCGTTCAAAGCGGCCATAGGGAATCTCTAGCCTATGGATCCGGGTGGTGCCAGGCACTACCGGCGGTGGCCGCTCTCCCGCGATCCTAAGCATTCCTCCCTCTAGCGTCACCTCTACCATTTCTGGAGAAATTCCAGGCACCACGGCGCTGATGCGCAGTTCGTCTAAAACCTCGACGATGTCGATAGGGGGTTCCCAGGCGGGCAAGCGACTGCGGGAGCGTTGGATGAAAAACAGCAGCCGATTGAGACGCTCGGCTTTTTCCAGCGTTTCCATGGCTTGCAGCCACATGATTTCGAGGGGGTCAGGGCGGTGCATATGATTGGCCTCTTAGTTAAGAAGCGGATAAAGCTGGCTGGTGACTTTGGCTTGTGCGTGACGATCTGCACCGGACGGCAAGGGCAAGCTTGGATTTTGGATCCAAGCCAAAATATCACGCCAATACTGTTCGGCTTGGAGGTCTCTGAGCAGCATATGGTAGCCGCGTTCGTACCAAGCCAGCCTGACCGTGGTCGGATCGACTCGGCGTAGGAAACCCCGAGTAGGGTCGGGCGGGATGACCTGATCTTGAGCGCCGTACAGGTACAGGGTTGGTAGATGAAGGGAAGGGGCAGCCTCCATCGCCTGATCCATCAGGTCGGCCAACCCAGCGATGGCGTCGATCCGAGTCGCTTTGATAACTAGAGGATCGCGGCCCAAGGCGCGCAGCATCTCCAGGTTATCCGAGGCAAGGATATGCAGGCTTTCGCCAGTCAGTTCGACCCAAGGAACGAGACGGCTAGCTATGGCCAGCAAGCTGCGCTGGTACCAAGGCATGAATCTTCGCGCCCATACCGCAGGCGCCGCCAGGATTAAACCATCCACATACCGCGCCAGCCCTCGACTGGCGGCGAGGATAGCTACCGCTCCGCCCATACTCTCGCCCAACACGTACAGTGGCGTTTCGGGGTAGCGGCGGCGAATCAGTTCGGTGAAATCGATCAGATCTTGGACGTAAGCCTTAACTCCTTCCCACCTGCCCCGCTTGGGGGCGGCGCCGAAGCCTCTTTGATCGTAGGCATACACCGCTATCCCTTGCGTTTGAAAAAACTTGGCCGGTTGCTCGATGAAGCGGCCATAGTCGTTGAAGCCGTGCAAGGCCACGATTACTGCCTGCGGATCTCTCTCAGGTAGCCAAGCGTGCAAAGGTAGAAGCTGACCGTCGGTGGTAATGAATGCCTGGGGAGCGATGTGGGCTTGACCTGGGACGGAGCTCCTAGGGGGAATGCTGCATCCAGCGAGAAACAGGGCACTCAACAAAATTATTTCCCTCCAATTATTAAGCCGCATCTAGCCGCAATAATTGTCTCACCGCTTCGATTTGGGACTGAGGAACGTGCACCCTTGCCTTGACCGTCGGGCCATACTCAACCGCTGCGACCTTGGCTCCTATTGCATTTGCCAGATGATTAAAAAAAGGCAAGCGGGAATAGTCGATTTCTATTTCCAACGCATGATAGGCAATATAGGGCTCAAGCGTGGCGCTTTCAAGCACACACCGCGCTGCCTGGCCATAGGCGCGGGCGAGTCCGCCAGTGCCAAGCTTAATGCCGCCGAAGTAGCGCACTACTGCCAGGCAGGCGTTGATCACTTGTCTGCCTTGAAGGTGCTGCAAGATAGGGCGTCCGGCAGTGCCAGAGGGTTCTCCAGCATCATAAGCGCGCTCGCGCAGGCCTTCTGGAGTAAGGAAGCGAAAGGCGTAAGCGATATGAGCTGCTTGCGGGTGCGCGCTGGCCAGTTCACTTAGAAAACCTTTAAGCTCCTCTGAATCGGAGCAGGGAGCAAGGATGGCAATAAAGCGCGAGTGCTTGACGACAAATTCGCCTTGGCGCCGGGCGTTGACGATAAATAGGCTCACTTAAGCCCCAATCGGCGATCGGTTTCTGCAGCTAAACGCGCGAGCGCCGGCGAGATTTCCACCGGGTACGAGGCAGTGATGTTCAAGGACTTGAGCGCTTCGGGAAGGGAGTTAAGTTGCGCGGCACAGCGCGTTCGAATGATAGACAGCGGCTCAGGGGGGGCAAGGCGCTTTCCACCTCGCATTACTGGCTGAAGCAGCGGGGTACCGTCTAAAAGATCGCCTTGGGTAGTCAAGACGTCCTTTAAGAATAGGCCGTTTTGGTCGTGGTAGCGATATACCTGCTTGCGTCCAGGCCAGGTCTGTTTGCCGGGGGAAACTTTGCGTCGGGGGAGGCCGGCGTATTCCTGAAGCTTATAGGCGCTGTTTAGATAGGGGGCGTCGCTGGAGGTGGTGAGCTTAGTGCCAACGCCGAAGCCATCGATCGGGGTGCTGCGGTCTAGGAAGTGCTGTAACACGTACTCATCTAAGTCGCCGCTGGCGAAGATTTTGATCTCGGGAAATCCGGCTTGATCCAGTTTGCGACGCACGGCCAAAGCCAGTTCCTCCAGATTCCCGCTGTCGATGCGCACCGCCTTGATTTTGATGCCCTCTTTGGCCAAGGCGATGACTTTATCTGCTGCTTTAAGGGTGTCGTAAGTATCGATCAAAAGCACCACGTTGCTCGGTTGTGTCTTCGCAAACTCCCGAAACGCCGTTGCTTCGTCGTCGTGGGCCATGATGTAAGAATGGGCCATGGTGCCAAAGATCGGGATCTCAAAGCGCATGCCAGCCAAGACGTTAGAAGTACCGTTAAAGCCGGCAAGGTAGCTGGCGCGAGCCGCCAACAGTCCAGCTTCGAACCCGTGCGCGCGCCGCAGACCGAAATCGACGAGCATCTTCCCTGGCGCGGCTAAGGCGCAGCGGGCCGCTTTGGATGCGATCAAGGTTTGAAACTGGAGGAGATTGATCAGGCGGGTCTCGATCAACTGCGCCTGGGGCAAAGGGGCCGTAACGCGCAAAATCGGCTCGTTGGGGAAAAAAATCGTTCCCTCAGGCATGGCGTCCACATCCCCAGTGAACCGAAAATTTTTTAAGTACTCGATGAATCCGGGCTCAAAAAAACCGCTTTGGGCCAGGAATTGGCATTCCTCATCGCCAAAAGCTAAGTTTTCTAGGTATTCGAGCCCTTGTTCTAAGCCAGCGGCGACAAGGAAATTGCGCTCTTTCGGGAATTGGCGCACAAACAGCTCAAATACAGCGGTCTCTTCCATCCGCTCGTACCAATAAGCCTGAAGCATAGTCAGCTGGTACAAGTCAGTGAGGAGGGCCGAGGTCATGTGAGGTCGTGCAAGGTGATGAAACGAACACCCAAGCGCTGCATCTCGTCCAGAGCCTTTTGTTCGTCGCTGGGATGGAGGTTGACGGCGCGGACGGCATCGCGCAGAAGGAATACCTCGAATCCTAAGCAGCAGGCGTCGCGCACCGTGTTGAGGACACAGTAATCGGTCGCCAGTCCGCCGATGAACAAGCGCTGGCTTCCCAATTGGCGAAGCTGTTGCTCTAGATCCGTGCCGTCAAAGCCGGAGTAGGCCTCCCGATTGGGGTCGGTGGCCTTAGAGATGACTCGCGTTTCTTTAGGTAGCTTCAGATCGGGAGAAAACTGCGCTCCAAAAGTACCCGAGATGCAATGTGGCGGCCAGGGACCGCCTTGGGATTGGAACGAGCAGTGATTGGGAGGGTGCCAGTCGCGGGTGGCAAAAATCGGTAGGGGCGAAAGCTTTTTCGCCCTTACGAAGCGCTCGATGTAGCCGTTCAACACTGGAACGACTTGATCGCCGTTTGGCACCGCCAAGGCCCCACCCGGAAGAAAATCGTTTTGCACGTCGACTACGATTAAAGCATCGCTGTCTTTGAGTTCGATCATGAACGCACCCGGTCGATGACGATAACCTTTGGGGTATCTTCGCCGACGAGGATTTCGCTTGTCCATCCCTCCAGATCCCCAGGTGCCCCCTGGGCCTGGCCAGACTTGGCGATCCTGGCGCCCAAGACCACGCGCTTGAAATTAGACAGCTTCAGTTGCGGCAGCATGGCCGAGGTGTCGTCCAAGGTCACAGTGAGAGGAAGGTCTTTAACTTGCCGGCGCACGATGGCCAATGGCATAGGAGGACCCTCGCTGGCGCGGGCGAAGATAAAAACCGGATCTTCGGGGCGGACGCGGGAGTTTAGGTCGGGAGCGAGCTGCACTGTGACCTGAACTTGTGCGTGCGATGGAGAGGTGGGTTGGACGTCAGAGCTTAAACCGGCTTTGGCCATCACCTGGCGCAGCTGCTCAGCCGCGGGACTAGCGGGGGGCATCTGTGCCAGAAGTTTTTGCCAATGCGCGCGCGCTTTCTCGCGATCACCCTCATGTAGGGCCGCTAATCCGGAAAGCCAGAGTGCATAAGGATGGTTAGGGTCGGCAGCCAAAATCTCTTCAAGGAGTTTTTGCGGCTGGCCGGCAATGCCTCCCTGAAGATCAGCCAACGCCTCGGCATAGCGGGCCTTTACGTCTAAGTTATTCGGCGCCAACGCCAGTGCCCGCTCGTAGGCTGCCTTGGCTGGTTCGGGTCGTGCGAGTGCCTGATAGCTGCGACCTAACAACAACCACCCCTCCAAATCGTTAGGATTTTGGGCCAGTCGTTGCTCCAAGCGCTGGATCCCAGCCTCCAAGGAGGCCGGGATCTGCGCTTGCTCGGTCTTGGCACCGAGCAGATCGGGACGCCCTAGGCCAAAATACAGCCCCAAAGCGAGCATGGGGAGAACGGCCAAAGTGGCAGCGATCGCCGTTGCCCCTTTAAGCCTCTCGTTAAGAACTGGATTTGCGCGCGCTGGCAGGTCGCGCAGCTCTTGTTCCAATTCAGCGGCTAGTGCTGTAAATTCGGCGTGCGAGAGTTTGCCGGCGGCTAGCTCCTGCTCTAACTCGAACAGGCGGCTGTTGTGCACGACCAGATTCGCGTTGGGATCCACGGCAACGTTTGGCAGCCGCCTTAGGCTCCACCAAAACAGGCCATAGGCCAAAAGCACAAGTCCGCTTGCGACGAGCCAGAAGGCGATCATGAGTCGTTTATATCTGGCCGGGGAGGGTTAGGACTACGGCGGCGGATAAGCCGCCACAAAGTAAGCGCCCCCAAAGCCATGGCGATGAAGGGGCCAAGCCAGAGCAGAGCGGTAGTGGTTTTCAGCGGCGGGCGATAGAGGACAAAGTCACCGTAGCGGCTGACTAGAAAATCGACGATTTCCTGGTCGCTCTTGCCGGCCAGCAGCATGGTGTACACTTCACTCCGCAAGTCTTCGGCCAGGTCCGCATTGGAATCAGCCAGCGACTGATTCTGGCAAACCAGGCAGCGCAATTCTTCAATCAGATGATGGTAGCGGGTCTCCAGCTTAGGATCGGGAAACTGGCGCACTTCCACCCCCGCCAGCGCCAGACCGGTTAGCACCAGAGCCAGAATCGGTAGCCATCTCACGGCTGTTTCTCCAAATAGCGGACTAAAGGAGCCAGCTTTTGCTCCCAGTCCTCAGGAGTGATAGGGCCTATGTGCTTGTAGCGGATGACCCCTTGCTTGTCGATGACAAAGGTTTCCGGCACGCCATACACGCCGTAGTCTATCCCAGCTTTGCCGTCACCGTCGAAAGCGATGACTTGATACGGATTGCCGGCACGCTCCAACAGCTCCAGGGCGCTGCCTCGATCGTCCTTGTAATTGAGGCCGACCAGCAAGACTTCTCCCCGTTTTCGCAGCTCCATCAATTGCGGATGCTCCTGGCGGCAGGCTAGACACCAGGAAGCCCAGACGTTGAGCAGACTGACTTTGCCGCGAAAAATCTCCTCAGAGACGGTTTGGCTTGGATCGTCCAAACGTTGCAGAGTAAAGTTCGGCGCCGGTTGGCCGATAAGAGGCGAGGGTACCTCGCGCGGGTTGAGGGTGAGCCCTATGCCGAGCAGGATAAGGAGGGCGGCGAACAAACCCAGAGGCAAAAGGTACTTGAGCATGATTTTAGGACGGCACCGATGTCGACCTAAGCGCGCCTTGAGGCGCACTCCCATAAACTCTGGCGATGCGATAACGCTTATCCGCTGCGGCCAAAAATCCGCCCAGTGCGATCAGACCTCCTCCTAACCAGATCCAGCGCACCCACGGCTTAACGTACAGCCTCACACTCCAGGAATCACCCTCCAGCGCCTCGCCGAGGGCAACATACAGGTCGCGGCGTACACCCCAGTCTATGGCGGCTTCAGTCATCACGCTGCGCTGAACTCGGTAAAAACGCTTCTCTGGCCAAAGTTCAGCGATTTTTTGGTCGCCCGCGTACACTTCAAACCAGCCCGTATCCGAACGATAATTGGGGCCCTCCGATTCCTGTATACCCTTGAAGAGAAAAGTGTAACCGGACAGTTCCACCGATTGGCCAGGAGAGAGGCGAACCGTCTTCTCGACGCTGTACTGGTTAGAGATCGCCACTCCGAACAAAAACACCGAAAGCCCGAAATGCGCCAACGTCATGCCGTAGAAACCGGCAGGCTGGCGCAGGCTAGAGAGTCCCTCGCGGCGGCGCAGCCTTTGGGCTAAGGGCAAAAGCGAGGTGGCCGCCAGCCACAGAGCACAGCTTACGGCCGCTAAAGTTTGGAAATGCTTCAAATCAAAGAATACCGCCCCCATCGTTACTGCAGTCCCCACGCTCAGGGGTATCATCCAGCGCACCCTACGCCAGGTTTGAGTTACCTCTCCCTGCCGCCAGGAGACCAAGGGACCTATCCCGGCGAGCAGGAAAATCGGTGTCACCACCGGTGTAAAGACGCTTGCAAAATACGGCGGGCCGACTGAGATTTTGCCCAGCCCTAAAGCATCGAGCACCAGGGGATATAAAGTTCCAAGCAAAACGCTGGCGGCTGCGGTCACTAGCAAGATATTGTTGGCAAGCAACAAACTCTCTTTGGAAAACCAGTGGAAGCGGGCATGGTCTTGGACTTTAGGGGCACGCAAGGCATACAGAACGAGGGAGGCGCCGATTACCAGTCCCAAAAAGACGAGGATGAACAGCCCGCGCTTGGGGTCGTTGGCAAAAGCATGGACGGAGACCAAAACGCCTGAGCGCACCAAGAACATCCCTAAAAGACTTAAGGAAAAAGCCAAAATGGAGAGCAATACGGTCCAGGCTTTGAAAGCACCGCGCTTTTCGGTCACCGCCAAAGAGTGGATCAAGGCTGTCGCCAGCAGCCAGGGCATAAACGAGGCGTTCTCCACCGGATCCCAAAACCACCAGCCGCCCCAGCCTAGCTCGTAGTAAGCCCACCACGATCCCAAGGTAATCCCTAGGGTGAGAAACGCCCAGGCGGTTAAAGTCCAGGGCCGCGACCACCGCGCCCAAGCCGGATCCAAGGAACCTGAGAGTAAGGCGGCAAGAGCAAAGCTAAATGGAACTGCTAGGCCTACATAGCCTAGATACAACATGGGAGGATGGACGGCTAAGCCGAAATCCTGAAGAAGGGGATTTAAATCCTGGCCATCGGGGGGAGCTGGAATCAGGCGTTCGAAGGGGTTGGAAGTAAATAAGATAAACGCCAGGATGCCTGCACTGATCAAACCTAGTATTCCCAACACCCTGGCTACGAAAGCCTCACCAAGCCCGCGGTTGAAGACGCTCACCGCTGCTGTCCACAGTCCCAAAATCAGCGCCCACAAAAGCACCGAGCCCTCGTGTGCGCCCCAGACGGCGCTGATTCTATAAAATAGAGGCAGGGCCGAGTTGGAGTGCTGGGCGACGTAAGCCAAAGAAAAATCGTTAGCGATAAAGCTTTGTACCAGACACCAAAACGCCACCGCCAAAAACAAACCTTGGGCGCGAGCTGCCGGTCGTCCCACCGCCATCCACAAGGGAAGACCCCATGCCGCCCCCACAAGAGGGAAAAAGGCCTGCACGGCAGCCATGAGAAGAGCTAGGATCAGAGATAATTGGCCGATTTCCCCCGTCACGGTCGCCCCTGTTTGAACTCGTCCACCGGTGGCAGCTTACCGCTTCGCTGGAGCGCCTCAGCGACTTCCGGCGGCATGTAGTTTTCATCGTGTTTGGCGAGCACCTGGTCAGCTTTAAATACGCCATCCGCTTCGAGCTTACCGACGGCGATGATTCCTTGGCCTTCGCGGAACAAGTCCGGCAGGATGCCTTGGTAGAACACAGTGACTTTAGCTGCGCCATCGGTGAGGACAAAGCGCACCGCTAGGCTGTTAGGATCGCGCCAAACGCTGCCCTGCTCCACTAACCCACCGACCCGCAAGGCATATCCGCTTGGGGCCTCACCAGCCTGGATTTGGGAAGGAGTGTAAAAATACAAAAGGTTTTTCTGAAACGCCGCCAAGGCGAGGAAAGCTGCAATGCTCACGCCAAGCACCACAGCGCTGACCAGAAGCATGCGCCGTTGTCTGGCAGTCATGAGAGCTGATCCTCCTGCCGGCAGAGCCGCTTGAGATCGCGCACGAGCGTGCGCCACTTAAGCCAGGGAACGATCAGGTTCCAGATCAGGACCACCGTCACTACGCCATAGGCGCTCCAGACATAGGCGCCATATCCGCCCATAGAGAAAAATTCCGCCCAGTTCATAAACTGACCTTGCCGTTTGAAACTATCCGTTCGCCGGAGTTCCCAAACAGCGTTTGCACCCAGCGACTGCGTCGCTCTCGTTTTAATAGCTCGGTACGTGCCCGAATCAGAAGGACAGTGAAGAAATAGCTTTGAAAGCCCAATGCCATCAGCAGCAGTGGCCACAACATGCTCGCGTGGATGGCCGGCTTGGCGAAGCGGGTGATGGTTGGACCTTGGTGCAGAGTGTTCCACCATTCCACCGAATAGTGGATGATGGGAATGTTGACACTGCCGACGATGGCCAAGATCGCCCCAGCGCGGGCGGCGGTACGCGGATCCTCGATCGCGTTGGTCAAAGCAATGTAGCCTAGGTACAAAAACAACAGGATTAGCTCCGAGGTCAGCCGCGCGTCCCAGACCCAAAACGCTCCCCACATGGGTTTACCCCAGATGGCTCCCGTAATTAACGCAAGAAAGGTAAATGCCGCCCCCAAAGGGGCTGAGGTCACGGCCATAACGTCGGCCATTTTGATATTCCAGATCAAGCCAATGGCGCCGGCTACCGCCATGAACACGTAAACGAACAGCGACATCCAGGCTGCTGGGACATGGACGTAGATAATCCGATAAGCCTCTCCTTGCTGGTAATCGGGCGGCGCTACCCAAAGCCCTAAATACAACCCTGTCGCCAGCAGGATCAAGGTGATTCCCCCTAGCCAAGGAAGCCACCGGCCGCTTAGGCAATAGAAATGCTTAGGCGAGGCCAAACGATGGAGGAAAAGTGACAACGGTATGCCAGAGGTTTTCACAGCAAAATCAATTCTACTTTAGGGCTTAACATCTTGTGAACTATTGAATTTCGCGCACGGCTGCGGGAAATAAGTCGATAGAGAAGGACTATGCGTGCTTGACTGAGGTACAGGTTCTGCCGACTTTTTCACCTTTGCTAGATTGTTTCCGGTCAGACCGCACGGTGTAGGGACTGTCTCTTATACACATCT
>JAOAHI010000040.1 GCA_026415315.1 Methylohalobius sp. | reverse complement strand
GAGTTAGGCCTGCCCGCGGACCGGATCGTTATCTCCTGCAAAATGAGCGGAGTCCAGGAATTGATCGCAGTCTATCAGGACCTAGCTGCACGTTGCTCCTATGCCCTACACCTGGGGTTGACCGAGGCCGGTATTGGCACCAAGGGAATCGTCGCTTCCACCGCTGCCTTGGCGGTACTGCTGCAGCAAGGAATAGGCGACACCATCCGCATCTCGCTGACCCCCGAGCCGGGCACTTCTCGAACCCGCGAAGTGATCGTCGCACAGGAGATTCTCCAGACCATGGGACTTAGGTCGTTCGCCCCGATGGTGATCTCTTGTCCTGGCTGCGGACGCACTACCAGCGACTATTTCCAGCGCTTGGCCCAGCAGATTCAGGATTTCCTAAGAGCAAAGATGCCAGAGTGGAAAACCCGCTATCCAGGTGTGGAAAACATGCATGTGGCGGTAATGGGGTGCGTGGTCAACGGCCCTGGTGAGAGCAAAAACGCCAATCTAGGCATCAGCCTCCCGGGTACCGGGGAGTTCCCGGTCGCTCCGGTTTACGAGGACGGTCAGAAGACCGTGACTCTAAAAGGAGAGCGGATCGCCGAGGAATTTCAAGCTATCGTCGAACGCTATGTGGCGACCCACTACGGCTAGGTCAATTCCACTGCTGGACCTGGGCCGTCCAACTACCGTCCGGCTGGCGTTTGAAAACATTGTAAATCACCCCTTCGTACTGATACTTCATACCGCCATCGAGGTTGGACCAGCGCAGCGTGGAAATGACGGTGTCGCCCTGAGCGAAAAGCACCTTGTCCAAGTCCAAGGCATAACGACCGGAGCGTTCTGCCAGGAGCCGCTGCCAAAACTTGCGAATCGCCGCTGGATCTTTGACGACTTCTCCGCTCGGTAACAGCACTAGCGCGTCCTTGGCATAGAGGCGTAGCAACTCGTCTAGCTTTTTTTGCTTAAGGACCGCATTCCATTGTGCTACCGCTACCAAAGCCGCCTGCTCAGCAACGTCCTTAGCCGCGGCTGACCCGAAACTACTTACGGTCAGAGCTAACAACAAGATCCACTTCTTCACCATACTTATCCCTCCGTTACTTTCAAAGCAGGATAATTCTTTATAACACATAAACATTAACAGCATTTAATCATATTAAATTTCTTTTTAAGAAATAAAAATGACACAAAACCGCCATCTAAAGATGGCTCACGACTACGGCTTAATTGGGATAAGAGACAACTTCGACGTCTAAGCGAAAGCGCTGTTTGATGGCAATTGCATCCACCTGCGCCTGATCTCTGTCCAACCTAGGCCCGACCTGGACCCGGTAGCGGCCAGCGGCTTCGACGGCAAAAGCGGCAAAACCCGCCTTTCGCAACTCATCTTGAAGAGCCTGTGCCAGTTGTTGGTCAGTGAAGCTCGCCACCACTACCACCCAAGCTGCGGGCGATTTTTGCTCCAGGTCTGGAAAAGTCAGCATTTCAGGATACAACGAAGTGAGCGATGCGGCCTCTTCCTGCGCTCCTACTTCGAGCAGCCTAGGCAGACAAAACATCGCCGCTACCAGCACCGCCGCACTCGCCAGGCGCTGCCTCAAGCGGGTTTCCACTCTCCATCACCTGCAGCCAGAAACGCAGCAAGCAGATAAAACGATCCAAACACTACGATCAAATCATCAGGTCTTGCCTGTTGCCGTAAGGCTTTAAAAGCCCCGATGCAGCTTTCAAATCCAGCCAGAGGAGGCGAAAAACCCGCTACCTGGAACGCCTGCTTGATCCGCTCTTCCGATGCGGCGCGCGGGTTGTCCGGAAGGGGTGCCAGCGCCCACACGCTCACTACCGGCCCCATCCGCCGCACGATGCCTTCTATGTCCTTGTCGCTCATCGCCGCAAACAAGGCCAGAATACGCCGCCTGGGATAAGCGCTTTGCAGATATTCAGCCAACCGCCCAGCCGCTTGGGGATTATGGGCTACGTCCAGTAAAACAGGTGGACTGCCAGGCAAAAGTTGGTATCGTCCCGGCAGGTGAACGGACTGCAGCCCCTGACAAATCGCCTGCCGGGAGATAGGCAAACGATCCCGAATCCGGGACAGCGCCGCCAATACAGTAGCCGCGTTGTCAAGTTGCTGGCGACCGGGTAAGGCCGGAAAGGGCAAAGAAGCTATCACCTCATCCGGGCCTAGCCAATCCCAGCCCGAAGCTAACAGCTGCCAGTCAAATTGGCGTCCCAAACACCAAAGCGGTGTCTTGAGGTGCTCAGCCCAAGCCAAAACCGATTGGGGTACATCGCGGTCGCCCACCACTGCCGGCCGCCCCGGCCGGAAGATGCCAGCTTTCTCCCAGCCTATTTGCTCGCGCGTCTCGCCCAGCCACTGCTGGTGATCGAGGTCGATACTGGCGATCAGAGCCACATCGGCTGCGATGAGGTTGACTGCATCCAGGCGCCCGCCCATCCCCACTTCCAGCACCTGCACCTCCACCTTAGCTTGGGCAAACAACTCCAGCGCCGCCAAGGTGGCAAATTCAAAAAAACTCAGGCTAGTCTCACCGCGCGCGGCATCGATTCTCGCAAACGCTCCGACGATAGCCTCATCTTCGACTGCCACCCCGTCGATGCGTATGCGTTCGTTATAGCGGAGAAGGTGAGGCGAAGTATAGGCTCCCACGCGTAGCCCCTGGGCCCGCAGGATAGCCTCCAGCATAGCCACACAAGAGCCTTTGCCATTAGTGCCGCCGACAGTAAGCGTCAGAGGCTGCTGATAGTCGGGGCAAAGCGCCTGAAATACGTGCTTAACTCGCTCCAGCCCCAGGTCGATCCAACGCGGATGAAAAGACTGTTGCCACGCTAGCCAATCCGCCAGTTGCGTAAAGCGCATAAACGTTATGACCCTTCTCCGCCTGCCTCCTCCGGCAAGGCATCGATCGGAATGGCGGCCAGCGCCTCTGCCCCTACCTCAGCCTGGGCCGGCACCGCGGGGGGTGTTTTCGAAACGGTGGCCTGGGTCAAAAGCGCGAGCAAACTGGCGATGGTATCGCGCAGGTCACGCCTGTCCACGACCATATCGAGGGCGCCGTGCTCGAGCAGGAACTCACTGCGCTGAAATCCCTCCGGCAACTTCTCGCGTACGGTCTGTTCGATTACCCTCGGCCCAGCAAAGCCGATCAGAGCCCCAGGCTCAGCGATGTTGATGTCGCCGAGCATAGCCAAACTGGCTGAGACGCCACCCATGGTCGGATCGGTCATCACCGAGATATAAGGGATGCCTGCTCCTTGTAACCGCGCCAGTGCGGCGGCGGTCTTGGCCATCTGAAAGAGAGACAACAGCGATTCCTGCATGCGCGCCCCGCCGCTAGCGGTGAACACCACCAGCGGAATCTTTTCCTCCAAAGCTCGGTTGACGCCGCGGACAAAGCGCTCGCCTACCACCGACCCCATCGACCCCCCCATGAAATTAAAATCAAAGGCCGCTGCCACCAGCGGCTGGCCTTTGAGCAGGCCACGCACCACCACCAACGCCTCTGATTCCTCGGTTTCTTTTTGGGCTTGGAGCAAGCGATCCTTGTAACGTTTGGTGTCCTTGAATTTCAGAGGATCGACCGAGCGCAGGTTGGCCCCAATTTCTTCACGCTGCTCAGCGTCCAGGAAAAAATGCAACCTTTTGCGGCCCGAAATCCGCATGTGATGGTTGCACTTGGGGCAAACTTCGAGATTCCTCTCCAGTTCGGCTTTGTACAAAATCGCGCTGCACGCCTGGCACTTACTCCACAGGCCCTCGGGCACCGTGCTCTTGCGATTACCGTCGGTGCGGATCCGCGCCGGAACCAGTTTTTGAAACCAACTCATACTCCGTCTATCCCTTTTCGCATTTCTGAGATCAAGGATACAATAGCAGCCTCGATCTTATCTGGATGATTTAAGTTTTCCTCCACTTTTTGCACCAGGGCGCTGCCTACCACCACTGCGTCGGCAAGCTTAGCAACAGAGGCAGCAGTCGACGCATCCTTGACCCCAAACCCCACTCCGATCGGCAGATGCGTCAAGGAGCGCACCATCCCCAGTTTGGTCGCCACATCTTCCAGATCCAGATGGCCAGCTCCCGTCACTCCTTTGAGGGAAACATAGTACAGATAGCCTCGGCCCAACGCATCCGCGTGGCGGATGCGCTCAGGAGTACTGGTAGGAGCGAGCAGAAAAATCGGATCGATACCCGCTTGATACAACAGGGGTAGCATTCTCTCTTTAGCCTCTTCAGGCGGCAAGTCTACGACTAGCACCCCATCCACCCCAGCTTGTTTGGCCGTTGCCACAAAAGCTCGATAACCCATGCACTCGATTGGATTGAGATAGCCCATCAACACGATCGGAGTGATTTGGTCCCGCAGTCGGAATTGGGCTACCAACTCAAGCACCCGCTTAAGGCTTACCTTATGGGCCAAGGCCCGTTCGCTGGCGCGCTGAATCACCGGCCCGTCGGCCATCGGGTCGGAAAACGGCACCCCCAGTTCTAGAATATCAGCGCCGGCAGCCACCATAGCGCTCAGCCACGGTAAGGTGAATTTGGGATCCGGATCGCCAGCGGTAAGGAAAGGGATTAAGGCTTTCCGCCCCTGGGCGGCCAACCTGGCAAAACACGCCTGGATGCGGCTCATAGCTTTAAACCCTCCCGAGCCGCTACGGTGTGGATGTCTTTGTCGCCCCGACCGGACAGATTGACGAGCACGACCTGGTCTTTGTCCATGTCTTTGGCCAATTGCAAAGCATATGCTACAGCGTGGCTGGATTCTAAGGCCGGCAAGATGCCCTCGGTGCGAGTCAGGCGGTGGAAAGCCTCCAGCGCCTCCTCGTCGGTGACAGCGACGTACTTAGCCCGACCGGTGTCCTTCAACCACGCATGCTCGGGGCCCACGCCGGGGTAATCGAGTCCTGCGGAAATCGAGTGGGTCTCTACTATTTGGCCATCTTCGTCCTCTAAGAGATACGTCCTATTGCCGTGCAATACTCCCGGCCTCCCAGCGCATAGGGAGGCCGCGTGATGACCGCTGGCGATCCCTGTGCCTGCCGCTTCGACGCCATACAGGGCCACCTCGTCCTCCAGAAACGGATAAAACAAACCGATGGCGTTGGAACCACCGCCCACACACGCTACTAAGGCATCCGGTAGGCGCCCGGCTTGCTCTAAGATCTGGCGCTTGGCCTCGCGTCCGATCACGGCCTGGAAGTCGCGCACCATCGCCGGATAAGGATGAGGGCCGGCCACCGTACCGATAATGTAGAAGGTATCGTCCACGTTGGTCACCCAATCGCGCAGGGCTTCGTTTAGAGCGTCTTTGAGGGTTCGCGAACCCGATCGGACTGGCCGCACCTCAGCTCCCAAGAGCGACATCCGGTAGACGTTGAGCTTTTGCCGTTCTACGTCCACCTCGCCCATGTATACCACGCATTTTAACCCGAACCGTGCCGCTACCGTGGCCGTAGCTACGCCGTGCTGACCGGCTCCAGTCTCAGCGATGACCCGGCGCTTGCCCATGCGCTGAGCAAGCAAGGCCTGGCCAACCGTGTTGTTGATCTTGTGCGCCCCAGTGTGGTTCAAATCCTCGCGTTTCAAATAAATCCGCGCTCCGCCCAACTCTCGGCTTAAGCGCTCTGCATAATACAGGGGAGAAGGGCGACCGACGTAGTCTTTCAGGTCCCGTTCTAGTTCGGCCAGAAACTCGGCATCGCGCAAGTATTTGTGATACGCCCGAGTCAACTCCTCCAGGGGGTACATCAAGGTCTCAGCAACAAAAATCCCTCCGTAGTCGCCAAAGTGCCCCCGCTCGTCAGGAAGGCGATAGTTTTTAAGCACCGTCATAGTAGCTTACCTCACGTATAAATTCTGCCATCTTGCTGTGATCCTTAACCCCCTTGGCCGCTTCCACCCCTGAACTGACATCCACTGCGAACGGGCAAACCTTGTTCACTGCGGCACGGACGTTTTGCGGATCAAGACCCCCAGCCAAGATCAAAGGCTTATTTAAACCCTTAGGAATCCTGTCCCAATCAAAGCATTTGCCTGTCCCTCCCGGTACGCTGGGCTCATAGGCATCGACCAAAATCCCGCACGCGCCCGAATAACGCTCTGCTTCCTGATACAGGTCTATCCCTTGGCGCATCCGAATAGCTTTAACGTACGGCCGATCAAAACGGGCGCATTGAGAAGGACTTTCCTCACCGTGAAACTGAAGTAAAGACAGCGGCACTTGGCGTAAAACCCATTCTATCTCCGCCGCATCCTGATTCACAAATAACCCCACCGTCGTCACGAAAGGAGGCAACGCCAAGGCAATCCGACGCGCCGCCTCCACTGTCAGAGCGCGCGGACTGCGGGGATAAAATACCAAACCGATCGCATCGACCCCTAAACGCGCTGCAACCTGCGCGTCCTCTACGCGCGTGATCCCGCAGATTTTAATTCGGACTCGAGGCAAACTCCTGCTCCTCTTCTACTCGCTTCAAACTCCGCGGCAAGCGATCGAATATCGTTTGCCGTGGAAGCCGAAATCGCTCGGAATATAACACCCCAGCCAAACACAGCCCCTGCGCTGGAGCCGTTACCCCACCTGCGCTACGCCGTCGCGCCTCCAGCACCGCTTTGGCCCATTCCGGCGGCTGCCGACCACTACCGATCGCCATCAGCACGCCAACGAGGTTGCGCACCATGTTATGGAGAAAGGCGTTAGCAACCACATCTATCCAGACCTCCTCTCCGGCGCGGCTCACTTCGAGCAAATAAACTCGGCGAATTGGACTTTTGGATTGGCAATACGGCCCGCGAAACGAGGAGAAATCGTGTTCGCCAAGCAAATAGGCCGCTCCTTGCTCCATGTTTTTTATGTTTAGATCATGATACCACCAGGTCACCTGCCGGCGCAGCAAGGCTGAAGCTACGCCGCGGTTCAAGATGCGGTAACGATACCAGCGGGCCAGCGCTTGCCGGCGAGCGTGGAAACTCGCATCGACCGGCCATGCATCAAGGATTCGGACGTCTTCGGGCAAAAGAGCGTTGGCCCCTTGTACCCAAGCGCGCTTGGGACGCTGGGCGGTAGTGTCGAAATGGACGATTTGCTCTAGGGCATGAACGCCGGCGTCAGTGCGACCGGCTGCCACCGTCCTGATCGGCTCTGCGGCGATCTGGCTGAGCGCGGCTTCTACCTTGGCCTGAATAGAAGGGCGATGAGGTTGATACTGCCAGCCGGCATAGTGAGTTCCATCGTATTCGATTTTCAGAGCAATACGCATTCTTCTAGGCTTGCATCGCTTTGACGTAGCCGCACAAGGCAAGCTGCAGCGTGCGAAGGAGATCGTATTCTTCAGGAATGGCGCTTTTGCTTACAGGGCCACGCTTTAGAATGGCGTCTTTGACCTCGGCGATGAATTCGTCAATGGAAATCACGCGGCCACCGCCCAATTCTTTCTGAGTTGCGCTGGGCAAAATCGCAACCTGCTCGATAAAAAAGGTAGAAGACTCCAGCCAGGGAAACACGTCCCGGCAAATGTAGCGCCTGCCGAGCTCAAACTTTTTCTCAAAACGCGCCGCGCGCTGGTGCCAGGGCAAAGCATCCATGGAAGGCTCTAAGTGAATCAAGTGGCCGACTTGAGGGTGGTAGGCAACCACGTCCAACTCCCCAGCCCAACCACCGTGGGGCAAAGCTCCCACCTTGAGGTTACCGCGCACGATATAACCGCGCCACTGATAGAACTGGCGCACTAACCTCTCCAAGTGGTTCATTCCCCAAAGGCTGCCTCAAGGGGCGCAAGTTCAGCCGGGGTCAGTTCGCGAACCTGGCCTGCTTTTAGCCCTTGAGGTAAAGCGATCGGCCCGTAGCGGATACGGATCAAGCGACTGACAATCACGCCTGCGGACTCCCACAAGCGGCGCACGATCCGGTTGCGCCCCTCCTTCACTACCACCTTATACCAGCGGTTGGCGCCTTCGCCGCCAGCGGGTTCAATCCTCTCAAACCGGGCTGGACCATCCTCAAGCTCCACCCCTTGGCACAGTCTCTCAAGCCAAGCCTCGCCGACCTTACCATAGACGCGAACAGCGTACTCTCGCTCCACCTGCCGGCTAGGATGCATCAGGCGATTGGCGAATTCGCCTTGGTTGGTAAACAACAGCAACCCTTCGGTGTTAAGGTCCAACCTTCCCACAGCGATCCAACGCCCCTTGGCCAGTTCTGGCAGGCGCTCAAACACCGAAGGTCGTCCTTGTGGATCGTAGCGGCTGACGATCTCCCCGACCGGCTTGTGATAGATCAAAACCCGGAGCCTTCCCTCTAACCGCCGATCTAAATGGATCCTCCTCCCGCCGACCTGAATCCGGTCGCCTGGATGCCAGCGCTCTCCCAGCTTGGCTGGCCGCCCATTGATTTGGACTTGTCCGTCGCGTATCCACTGCTCTATTTGCCGGCGCGATCCAATGCCAGCGTGCGCTAGGACTTTGTGCAGGCGTTCGCCGTCCAGGCAGCGGATGTTAGAGCGTTTATTGGCCGGCGCTTTGTTCTTCATCGGCAGCTATAGGTGGCAATTGGCGCAAAGAGTTGAGGTTAAAATCGTTCAAAAACCGCTCGGTAGTAGCCAAAAGCTCCGGACGGCCCGGAACTTCTTTGTGACCCACGATCCGAATCCAGCCCAGCTCCTTAAGGGTATTCACAATGCTGCTGTTGATCGATACTCCGCGAATGGCTTCGATCTCACCGCGCGTGATCGGTTGGCGATAAGCGATGATGGCCAGCGTCTCAAGCAAGGCGCGCGAGGGACGACCGATCTTTTCCGGAAACAGGCGGTTTACCCACGTGGAAAACTCACGCCGCACCTGAAAGCGCCAGCCGCTGGCTACGTGCACCAACTCCAGCGCGCGATCCTGGTAATCGGCTTGCAGTTCAGCCAACACCGCCTCAAGCTCTGCCCGCTTTACTCCCTCGTCCTTAAGCAGGGCTAACAGCTGCCTGCTGGCCAAAGGCTCAGGAGAAGCAAACAGGAGTGCTTCGACCAAGAGCTTCAAGTGCATGCGCTTTGGACTTCAAGAAAGCCTAGAGGTTCGCGCTGATGAACCTCGACTAGCCCCTGCCGGCACAATTCGAGCAAAGCCAAAAAAGTCACTACTGCTCCAGCGCGTCCTTCAGCCGGATCGAACAGACTAGTAAACGAGAGTTGGGGCTTTCGGCGCAGACGGTCGAGAATGTCGACCATTCGCTCGCGCACCGACAGCGTCTCGCGCGCGACGATATGAATTGCAAACCGCTCAGCCTGAACCAACAGTCGGCGAGCCGCTGCGGTCAGTTCTGCTAGGCTAAGCTTAGGCCGCGGCAGGGGACGAAAAGGAAGATCAGGTTCGACTACAACCGGGAAAATATCCCGGCCAGCCCTAGGCATTTGGTCTAAAAGCAAAGCCGCTTGCTTGAACTGTTCGTACTCCTTAAGCCGCCGCGCTAATTCGGCGCGCGGGTCTTCTTCCTGAACCTCGGCTTCAGGCTGGGGCAAAAGCAAACGCGACTTGATCTCAGCCAAGGTGGCGGCCATCACCAGGTATTCGGCCGCCAACTCGATCTTGAGGGTCTCCATCAATGCGATATACGCTAAGTATTGCTCGGTGACCTTAGAGACCGAGATCGCCATGATGTCTAAGTTGCGCCTTTTGATCAGATAAAGCAATAGATCCAAAGGCCCTTCGAAGGTTTCTTCCAGAAATACCGTAAGCGCATCAGGAGGAATATAGAGATTCTCAGGCAATGCCACTACCGATGCGCCATAGACTTTGGCGATCGGCGGAGCATTCATGTCAGGCCAGCCAAATTAAGGAACATGCCTTGCAGCGAGAAGATCACTGGCCCGAGGAATTGCCCCAAGATGCCACTCATCAACAACAACAGCAAAATCAATAAGCCATAAGGTTCAAGTTGAGCCAGCCTGGCTGCCCAAGAATTGGGCAAAACGCTCACCAATACCCGCCCACCGTCCAAAGGCAAAAGAGGCAAGAGATTGAGCACCATCAACATCAGGTTGAAGGCGATCCCAGCCGCGCCCATATAGGCCAGAGGCAAAGACACGTACGGCCATTTTAGCCAGATCCCAAACTTGGCCACCAACGCCCAGCCTAAGGCCATGCCTAAGTTAGCCCCCGGCCCGGCCAGGGCCACCAGTGCCATGTCTCGCTTAGGAGACTTGAGCTTGCCAAAATCCACCGGCACCGGTTTGGCCCAGCCGAAGACAAATCCGCCCAAAGCGAGCATCACTAGAGGTAAGACAATCGTCCCCACCAGGTCGACGTGTTTTAAGGGATTTAAAGACAGTCTCCCTAGGCGCTTGGCAGTATTGTCTCCACACCACCATGCCGCTAAGCCGTGGGCGACCTCATGCAGAGTGACGGCAAACAGAATGGGCAACGCCCAGACCGAGAGCTTCTGAGCCAAAGTCAACTCATCCATGCGGCGATCCCAATACGGCTTCCAGCTTTTCCCGGCCTCGGCCTAGGCGCACGACCTTAGGCAAGTCCTCGGTCAGATCGACAATGCTGGTTGGCTCATAGGGCACAACGCCGCAACCGATGATTAAGTCCACTTGGCTTTCCAAGCGGGACCGGATGCCTTCCGGGTCGTCTAAAGCCATCTCTTCACCAGGCAGGATCAAAGTAGTGCTGAACAAAGGCTCTTGCAGCTCGGCCACCAGCGCCTGGGCCACCGCATGGTCAGGGAGACGGATACCAACGGTCTTGCGGCTGGGATGTTTAAGGCGTTTCGGTACTTCGCGGGTAGCCAACAAGATGAACGTATAAGGTCCAGGAGTTAAGGTCTTGATCAAGCGGTGCGCCTGATTGCCCAGGCGCACAAACTTGGCGACTTGAGACAAGTCGCGACAAACCAAAGTGAAATCGTGCTTTTCCGGAAGTTGACGGATGCGCCGGATTCGCTCGAGTGCCTTGACGGAGTCGATCCTGCAGGCTAGGGCGTAAGAGGAATCGGTAGGATACACGATCACCCCATCCTGGCGCAGGATGGCCACAGCCTGCCGGATCAAGCGCAATTGAGGCGTGTTGGGATGAATCTGAAAGTATTGAGCCATGAGCTGGCACGTTTAAAAAAACATAGAATAACACGTTCATCCTCCGGCCGTGGACTGGGTACGCGTCAGCGCTACTCTGTCACGCAAATAGACCGGAAGCGCCTGCTCCGGTGCCACCGCTTGTCCCTTAGCCAGCATCCCGGCAGCCAATTTCACCACCGCCGAGGCTCTAGGCAGCCGCTGCGACCAAATCTCAAGCAACCGGTCTTCTCCCACCCGACGGCGCAGCACATCGCCATGCACCTCCCAGCCAGAACCTACGCCAATGGCGGATGCCGATCCGGGAAAATCGACCGGTACCGCTTCCGGGGCGGCGACAATCTCGGCAATCAGACTTTCATTCCTATCCCGCCGATACACTCCCCAATACACTTCTCCCATGCGCGCATCCAGCGCTACCAAAGCATATTCGGCCTGGCTCTCAGCAAATACCTCGAAGGCCAGGGCCGCCAAAGTCGAAATCGGCACCACCGCAAGATCCGCCCCCAATGCCAGTCCCTGGGCTACGCCGGCTGCGATCCGAAGGCTGGTAAAGGCACCTGGACCACGCCCGAAGGCCAGCGCATCCAACTCCCCCAAAGTCATGCCAGCCTCGGCCAAAAGAGCACGGACCATCGGCAGGATGAGTTCAGCGTGGCGGCGCGGCGCCAACTCGAATCTCTCTTGCACTTCTCCATCGCAATACAGCGCCGCTGAACACGCCTCGGTGGCCGTCTCAAGGGCTAAAATCCGCATAGAATTTGGGCCTAAACGGTGATGCTGCAAACTAACGGGATAAGTCTCCTACGAGATGGTAGCCGACCTCGGTTCGCCGGAAAAGCCCAGCGATCTGCACATCCGGCGCGAATGCAAAAATCTCGGACTTCAGTCGTAAGAGTCAACGGCTGCACTACGCCGTGCGATTGCCTTCGATGTTGACTTGGAGCTGGCAAACAGCGATATACTTTACTCGATTCCTTCTTCTGGGTCGGTGTCGTGGCAGGCTTTTGCTCGGCCATTTTTAAAGCTTGGCTGGCGGTTTTGCTCGGCTGGCTGGCAGTTCAACCCCTTGCTCTGGCCAGCTGTCATCCTATCGCTGCGGAAAATTCCCAAAGCCAAGCAGAGGCGCCTTTTGCCTCAAGCGGCCTACAACAAGGCTTGGCCGCGATAACCGCCGAGGTAATGGATTCCTCCCAGCCGTGCTCGGATTGCCCTTCAGGCTGTACTTCCCTGGTCGGTTCCTGCCACGCCTGCTGCGCCATGGTGCCGCCTGGTGGCGTGGCGACTTCGCCAGCGCCTTCGGCGGTCAGGTACCTCGTCGAACACTTTAGTTTCGCTTTAGGAATCTGCTTTCCCCCATTGCCCAAACCCCCTAAGCTTTCGGCTTGACACCAGGCCGGTCGTAAGAAAAGGGCAAGATACGCCTTGCCCGAACGCGTTTTGGAACTTTAAGGGGGTTGTATGTTGAAATCCAGCCGCTGGTTGCCTTTAGGTCTTTTGCTGGGTTTTGGTTCGGTGGCCTTGGCTGCCCAGGAAGCTGAACCGCTCACTTTAAGCGCGGCACTGGAACAGGCCGAGCGCGCAAATCCTAAGCTTTCTGCCATCCGCGCCCGCTACCAGGCGCTTTTAGCGATCCCCCCGCAGGAAGGGAGTCTTCCGGACCCGGAGATCAGCTTCAGCGCCATGAGCCTGCCGGTCGATACTTTCGACACCGGCCAGGAGGATATGACCCAGCTCCAGTTCGGAATCAGCCAGAGGTTTCCTTTTCCCGGCAAGCTCAGTCTCAAACAGGAGGCGGCCGAGCAGGAAGCCGAAGCCGCAGGCGACGACGTTAAGGAACTTCGGCTCAAGCTCCGGCGCGACGTGGAGGTCCGATGGTGGCGGCTGTTTTACCTCGACCGGGCGCTCGCTATCGTCGCCACCAACCAGAATTTACTCCGCCAGTTCGTCGAGATCGCTAAGACCCGCTATACCGTCGGCCAGGGGCTCCAGCAGGACGTACTGCTGGCGCAGTTGGAACTGTCGCGCCTGATGGACCTGCACTTGCAGCTGGAAGGTTCGAGGGGCCAGGAGGTCGCCCGGTTGAACGCCCTTTTGGGCCGCCCGGCCGATACTCCTGCGCAGCTTCCGGCCGAGGTGGAACGGACCCTGCTCGAAGCGCCAGCGGAAGCTGCGTTGTTTACTCGCGCTGAGAAGGCAAGACCGCTCCTAGCCAGGATAGCCAAACAGATCGAGGCGGCTAGGATCCGAGTCGAACTCGCCAGAAAGGAGTTTTTCCCTGATTTCAATCTGGGCGCCTTCCACGGCTTCCGCCACGGCCAAACCCCTGACGGCAAAAGCCGCCCCGATTTTCTCACCTTGAGCCTGAGCATGAATCTTCCCCTGTATTTTGCCACCAAACAGGCCAAGGCGGTGGACCAGAAAAAAAGCGAACTTTTGCGCGCGCAGTTTGCCTGGCAAGATGCCTTAAACCGGGTGCGGGCCGAGATTTCCGCAGCCCTTTCCGATTACCGCCGCGCCCGTGAGCAGGCGGTTTTGTTCGACCAGGGCATCATTCCCCAGGCGCGGCAGATGGTCGCCTCGATGCTCGTCGGCTACCAGGTGGGAAAAGTCGATTTCCTCAACCCGGTACAGGCGCAGATCACCCTGTACAACTACGAAATCCGGTACTGGAAAACTTTGACCGAGGCCAGGCAGGCGCGCGCCAAGCTCCAGGCCGCCGTCGGCGAAAGGATAGAGGAAAGCCAAGATGAGAATTAAATGGCTGGCTATCTCCTTGCTCGCCCTGAGTCTGGGGATAGGTTTTGGCTTCTTTTTGGCGCTTCAATATGGCGGAAAGGTAGGGGCGACTGGTCCAGTCGCCCCTCGTCCAATCGCTCCTGTCTGCGAGCCGAGCGCGTATCGCCATCCGATGAACCCCGCCATCACCTCCAAGACGCCGGCCAAGGACGAGATGGGAATGGACTATGTCCCGGTCTATCCAGAGGGCTGCCGGCAAGCGCCAACTGAGCACGCCGAATCTCCCCATACTCTGACCATCCCCTTAGAAAGGCTGCAAGAAATCGGGGTCCGGTTCGAGATCGCCAAACAACGGCCCCTGACGCGGACGATCCGGACCGTGGGACGAATAGAGATCGATGAACGCAGGCTCGCCAACGTCACCATCAAGATCGAGGGCTGGATCGACCAATTGAAGGTGAGCGCGGTAGGCGATCGCGTCCGCCAAGGCTAAGTGCTGTTCACCCTCTACAGTCCGCAGTTGGTCGCCACCCAACAGGAATACCTGACCGCCCTGAACAACGTGCGGGAACTCGAGAAAAGCCCGTTCCCCCAGATCACCCAGGGGGCCAGGGATCTCCTGGAGGCGAGTCGGGCGCGCTTTCTGCTGTGGGACCTTCCTGAACACCACATCGAAGACCTGGAGCGTACCGGCAAGGTGCTCAAG
>JAOAHI010000003.1 GCA_026415315.1 Methylohalobius sp. | reverse complement strand
GCTCGTCGGCAGCGTCAGATGTGTATAAGAGACAGCGCCTGTACACTGCAGCGGCCCCAAGCCTGCCGGACTTCTACAACGCAGCGGTGGACGGATTGGAAGCTAAGGAGGGAATAGGCTCTTGCGGTACAGCCGCTGCCACCGGCCAACCGGTGATCGCTGAGGACGTGTTTTGCCATCCTTATTGGACGCCTTATTTGAATATAGTCCGCCGGGTAGGTTTTCGCGCGTGCTGGTCGCTTCCCTTCAAAAATCGCCACGGCGATGTCCTAGGCACTTTTGCTATCTACTACGATCGTGTGCGTCGCCCCAAGCGGGAGGAGATGGAGCTCATCCAGGAATTCGCCCACCTTGCGGCTCTGGCTGTAGAACAGACCGCAGCTGACTTGCGTTTACGCCAAGCCAAAGCGGTGTTCGATTATGCCAGCGAAGGCATCCTCGTGACCGACCTCAAAGCCAAAATCGTCGCCGTTAATCGGGCTTTCTGCGAGATTACTGGCTATACTGAAGCCGAAGCCTTAGGAAAAAACCCCCGTTTTCTTCAATCTGGGCACCACGATCGAGCTTTCTACCTAAATATGTGGCGCCGGTTGCTCGCGACCGGCTATTGGCAAGGAGAGGTGTGGAACCGGCGCAAAAACGGCGAAATTTACCCTCAGCTTTTAACTATCAGCACGGTACGCGACACGTCAGGCCAGCCAACCCATTATGTGGCCCTGATGAATGATCTAAGCCAGATTAAACAATCGCAAGAAAGGCTTGATCACCTCATCCATTACGATCTTCTAACTGGCCTACCCAACCGCCTGCTGCTCCAGCTCGGCCTTAGGCAAATGCTAGAACGCGCCCAACGCCACAACCGGCGCGTGGCGGCCTTGCTTTTAGATTTGGATCGCTTCAACTTGATCAACGATAGCCTAAACCACAATGCAGGCGATGAGCTGCTCACAGCCTTCACCACCCGCCTTAAGCAACACTTGCGCGGTGAAGATTTTTTCGGGCGTTTGGCTGGCGATGAATTTTTGCTGGTAGTGGATGAGTTGCCTCATTCTGAGGCTGCTGGGCGCATCGCTGAACACGTGCTAGCCGCGCTGAAGCCCCCGTTTACTGTCGCCGGACAAGAAATCCATTTAAGCGCCAGCATCGGCATCAGCCTCTATCCTGACGATAGCACAAGCGATGCTGAGCTTATTCAGCACGCCGAGACCGCCATGCGCCAAGCCAAACAAGAGGAACGGGGCAGCTACCGTTTTTACACGCCGACTCTGTCTGACCGAGCGCGCCGGCGCTTGACGCTCGAAGCCCGCCTGCGTCAAGCGATCAAGCGCCAACATTTCGTCCTGCACTACCAACCGATCATCGAGCTGCACAGCTTGCGCATTCTTGGTTGCGAAGCGCTGCTACGCTGGCAAGACCCAGAGCAAGGTTTAATTGCGCCAGATCGCTTTATCCCTCTGGCGGAGGAAACGGGTTTAATTCTGCCGTTGGGAGAATGGGTACTGGCCGCCGCCTGTCAAGCAGCCCGCACCTGGCGGGAATCCGGCTACGCCTTGGAAGTCATGGCCGTTAACCTCTCTGCCCGTCAGTTTCAACAGCTAACCCTGCCCGAGATCATTGCTAGTACGCTCGCTCAGATAGGACTGCCCCCTTCCTGCCTCAAGCTCGAGATTACCGAAAGCATGGTGATGGAGTATGGCGAGCAGGCCATAGACCGCCTGCTCCGACTCAAGTCCTTAGGGATAAAGCTGTCTTTGGACGACTTCGGCACCGGTTATTCCTCTTTGGCGTATCTGAAAAGCTTCCCGCTCGACGAATTTAAGATCGATCGCAGCTTCGTGCGCGACCTACCCCATAACTCCAGCGACGTCAAGATCATAAGTACCATTATCCATATGGGCCAAACCTTAGGGCTAGGCGTTGTCGCTGAAGGCGTGGAAACTGCGGTACAGCACGTTTTCCTTTCTCACCTCGGTTGCAACGCCGGGCAAGGGTACTTTTATAGTCCCCCGCTGCCAGAGGATGAATTTTGCCGCTTTTTTAGCCAGTCAGCAGGCAGGATCCATCCAGCTTCCGAGCGCAGAGAACAAACCGGTAAATGAGATCGCTTCTCGCCCCAAACATAAAATGCCCCACTCGTCCCAATTACGTTTTCACCCAGCGGCTTTACCTGCTGCCAGCAGCTCAATCCAGTGTATCACTGGGCGGGTAGCAACCGGCTTCAGATACAAAAAGCAGCCGATATTGGCTGTGGCGATTAGATCAGGGTGACTACTCTCTAAAGCGGCGATTTTGGCCCGCCTGAGCTCGGCGGCGATCTTAGATTCTAGGATCGAATAAGCTCCGGCCGAGCCGCAGCACAGATGGGCGTCCGGGACCGGCGCCAGTTCATAGCCAAGCCTTTGCAACAATTCCTCCACCCTCCCTGCCAAGCGCAGGCCGTGTTGTAAAGTGCAAGGCGATTGAAAAGCGATTTTTAAGGACTGTTGCGGACGAAACTGTTCCAGTTTTGGCAGACCCGCCAGCACCTCGCATATATCCTTGACCAGAGCGGAAACGACCGAGGCCTTTTCGGCATAACGAGGGTCGTCGGTCAAAAGCTGGCCGTACTCCTTGACCATCAAGCCACAGCCAGAGGCAGTGGTCACGATGGCTTCTATGCCCTGCTCTACATAAGGCCACCAGGCGTCGATGTTGCGCTTAGCAAAAATCAAGCCATCTTCCTGAGCACCCAAATGATAAGACAGCGCTCCGCAGCAGCCAGCCTTAGGCGCCGGAAGCAGAGAAATTCCTAAACCGTCTAGAACCTTAGCCGCGGCGGCGTTGATCTGGGGCGCCAACACCGCCTGGACACAGCCGTCTAACACCAGCATTCGACGAGAGTGCGCAGGCGCTGGCCAAATGGGCTGGTTAGGGGGAGGTAGCCTGCTTACCCAGGCTTTAGGCAAGCCTAACCGGACAAACCGGGCCAGGCGTACCCACGGAGCAATCCGTCCAGGATAAGGAACAAAGTGCCTTAAACCCCAGCGCAGCAAGCGCTGGCGCCAAGGGCGTTTCACTTGGGCCTCGACTATGTGACGGCCAAGGTCCAGCAAACGCCCAAAGCGCACCCCAGCAGGGCAAGTGGTTTCACATCCGCGGCACGTCAAGCAACGATCAAGATGGTTTTGGATATGGACCGTGGCTTTTTGCCCTTCTAACAAGGATTTGATCTGATAAATGCGCCCACGCGGCCCATCGAGTTCGTCCCCCAAAACCCGAAAGGTGGGACAAGTGGCGTTGCAAAACCCACAATGAACGCAGGAACGGATAATCTGAGCTGCATCATATGCCTGGGGATGGTTTTTAAACTTAGAAGCAAGCTCGAGATACATTTATTCACCACTCGGGATACATCCGCCCAGGATTGAAAATCCGATAAGGATCGAAGGCCTCTTTGAGTGCCTTATGGAGCTTAGCCAAGTTCTCAGGTAAAGGTTGAAACACCTCGTACCTTGCACCTTTAGTCCGAAATAGCGTCGCATGCCCATTAAGTTCAGCAGCAAGCTGAAACAATCTGGTCGGTGCTTCTAAAGTATGCACCCAGCGCTGCGCTCCCCCCCAATCGAGAAGAAATCGGCCAGCTATATCCGGCCAAGGCGCTGCCGGCGGCACCGCTAGGCGCCAAAGATCCCCCTCCCCCTCGGTGAAAAATGGCCGCCTCTGCTCCCGCAACTCCTGCCAAAAGTCCTCCCCCTCTGCCAACCGTTCTCCCCCTATGCGGCGAGCCGCATCTGCTACTGCCCGCTCCGTGCCGCTTAAGCGCAGATACATATAAGGCTCCTCGTAAGCCAGAGCGCTCAATGGCAAAGATTGGCCCATCCAGGCTGACATGAGCTCAAGCGCTTTGTCTGCCTCCACTTCCTGGCATAGAGTCCATTCTCGCTCCGGCTTTGGCAGCACTTTAAGGGAGACTTCTAGAATCACCCCTAAAGTACCTAGAGAACCAGCCATTAGGCGGCTTACATCGAAACCGGCCACGTTCTTCATCACCCTGCCGCCAAAAGACAAAACTTCACCGCGACCAGTCAGAAGCTTGGTTCCTAACACGAAATCGCGCACCGCTCCGACAAAAGGCCTACGTGGGCCGGACAGCCCAGATGCCACAGCCCCACCCACGGTCGCCGGTCCAAAGTGCGGCGGTTCAAACGGCAACATCTGGCCCTGGCTTGCCAGCGCCTGTTCTAGTTCAGCCAAAGGAGTTCCGGCACGCACTGTGACGACCAGCTCCTCTGGCGCGTAGTCGATGATCCCCCTATGACCGGACAGGTAAAGCGGCTCGCCTTGAAGCAGACACCCATAGAAATCCTTGCTCCCACCGCCAATAAGGCGCAAGGGCTTACGGTCGGCGATCGCCGCGTTTACCTTTTCTACCAGCTCATCCGTCCGATCCATGCTCAAAAACGCTCCAATTCCGGATGCCCCAACTGCCCACCGCGTACGTGCGCTCGGCCAAGTTCTATGCAGCGTGCCAAAGTTGGAATGGCTTTTCCAGGATTAAGCAAGCCTTTGGGATCAAAGGCGCGCTTGACAGCATGGAATTGGGCCAGCTCTTTGAGAGTGAACTGGTAGCACATGCCGTTGAGCTTTTCCACTCCCACCCCGTGTTCGCCAGTGATGGCTCCACCAACTTGAACGCATAAGGCTAAAATCTCGTCCCCTAAGCGTTCCACTCTCTCCAACTCCCCGGGAACTGCCGCGTCGTACATGATTAAAGGGTGAAGGTTACCGTCGCCAGCATGGAACACATTCGCCACCCTTAACCCATATTTTTGGCTCAGCTGGGCAATACCGGCCAAAACCTCAGCCAAACGCCCGCGAGGAATCGTGCCGTCCATGCAGTAATAATCCGGCGTGATCCTGCCGATCGCCGGAAAGGCCGCTTTGCGCCCAGCCCAAAAACGCTGGCGCTCGGTCTCATCTGACGCTACCCAAACTTCGCATGCTCCACTGGCCACTAACACCTCTCGCGCCAACGCCAGCTCCTCTTCCACCTGCGCTGCAAAACCGTCCACCTCGCACAACAAGATCGCCTCCGCTTCTTGGGGATAATGCACCTGGAGAAAATCCTCCACCCCTTTTATGGTCACTTTATCCATCATCTCCAGCCCGGCAGGAATCAGCCCGGCCCGAATCACTGCTCCGACTGCTTCGGCCGCCTGCGTGACCGAATCAAAGGCCGCCATGAGCACGCGCGCGGCTTCAGGCAACGGTAACAGGCGCACTGTTACTTCGGTAAGGATGCCAAGCAATCCCTCTGAGCCGTGCAGCATAGCCAAAATGTCTAGTCCTGGCCCATCCAGGCCACTGCCGCCGACTCTGATTTCCTCACCGGCCGCAGTTAAAAAAACCAGGCCCAACACATTGTTTACCGTCAGACCGTATTTGAGGCAATGAATACCGCCTGCGTTCTCGGCGACGTTGCCGCCTATCGTACAAGCGATCTGCGAGGAAGGATCGGGCGCGTAATACAAACCATAAGGCCTTGCCGCCTGACTGATCGCCAGGTTGCACACCCCGGGCTGGAGGCAAGCTGTGCGGTTGGCTGGATCGATGGCCAAAATCCGATTAAGGCGCCCCAAACACAGCAACACTCCGTTTTCCTGCGGCAAAGAACCGCCCGAGAGCCCAGTGCCGGCTCCCCTAGCCACCACTGGCACATCGTGAGCATAACACCAAGCCAACACCGCCTGCACTTGCTCGGCCGTATACGGCAGCACCACCACCTGCGGCAAACGGCGGTATGCAGACAGACCATCGCATTCATAAGGTTTGAGCTCCTCGGGCTCGGCCAATACCGCATCGCGCGGCAACAAGCGGCGCAAAGCTCGGACTAACGCGCAGTTAGTGGTCATGACGCATTGCGGCGCAAAAACAAGCGAAACAGCAAAAAACCGGAAGCAAATCCGCCCAGATGTCCCCACCAGGCGATATTCGCGTATGGCTCTTGCGTAGCCATAGCGGTAGTAGCCTGATATCCCTGAAAAATCACCCACAGCCCCAAAAACAAAATGGCTGGCACCGGGATAAACAGCGGCAAAGGAAAAATCCAGACGATGACTTTAGCATACGGGAACAGATAAAAATACGCCGCCAAAACCCCGGCGATTGCTCCAGAAGCCCCTACGGCTGGAGTAAGAGCAGCGGGATTGAGGACCACGTGAACTAGATTAGCCAAAACGCCGCAGAGAAGAAAAAAGCCAAAGAATCGCCATGCCCCCATCCTATCCTCAACGTTGTCGCCAAAGATCCACAAAAGCCACAGATTGAACAAAAGGTGCAGCCCGCTGCCGTGAAGGAATAGATTAGTTAAAAATGGCATATAGTCGCGGACATCAAGGCCCACCGCTTGCGCCCACTCGGGATATGCATAGCGCGCTGGAATCACACCGTAACGATAAAAGATCTCAACCCGCACCTCCTCGCTTAACATCCAAGTAACTACAAACACCAAGAAATTTATCCCCATTAAGCTCCAGGTCATCCAGGGAGTAAAGCGGCGCGGAGCGGTATCCTGGAAAGGAATCATCGATCTTCCTCAAGTCCCAGCGCGGTGACGAAGGTCAAACAAACTGTCCAACGCCCCGAGCAAGGCCAAGCCGACAACAGCATATTGCGGCATCAGCACCAGCAAACCATACGGGGGGACCAGCCAAAAACCGCTCAAATTTCGCACGGAGACGATCCTATGCACCACAGCAAGGCCCTGAAATAGATAGACTGCCATGGCAGAAAGCAGTAAATCGGCAAGCAAAACCCGACTCCAATATCCTGCTAGCCACAAGACAGCAACCAGAACCGGAAGCAACCAACGAGGCGTACGAAGCTCACAAAATTCGCTCTGAAACCCTCCCGGGTAATAGAGGATTGCCTGCCACCAGCGCGCCAAAAGTAGCGAAGCAAACACGCTTAAGCCATAGACCATAGCTACCAATCCATTCATCAGGCGCAAAGTCCCCTCGTAGTCGAACCCCTCCACCGTCGCCCCTGGGACATTAGCGATCGCTTGTTCTAGCCACGCCCGCCAAAAACCGACTACATCCCCTGTCAGAGCGTGCATCGCGGCCACATAACCCCAAATCAGCATACCTACGACAGTCAGACTTACCCCCTGCGAGAAGGTATGGCGCAATACCAAAGCGCCTACCCAGACTGGAGGCCACAAGGCAAAAACGAGAGGAAAGGCAAAACCTGGTCTTGCCGGCAGCAGCCAAAATGCACTCCCGACCAGGCAGGCTGCCCCCAACATAGTTATCCCCCCCTCTCTGGCGCCGCGACGCAGGGTCACCAACCCTACCGCGGCCGCGCTGAGCAAAAGCAAAGGCAAGAAAAATACCCCAAGTAATCCAAACCCCCCTGCCGCGATCAACGCCCGCCAGCGGCCGGCCATAATAAATGCTGCGATTTCCCGCACGCGTTCTCCTTTGTTTTTCTTAAATTGCCTGCCAGTATAAAACAAAACCCCGACCAGGCTTGCACCTGGATCGGGGTCTCTACCAGAACAGAAAGCTTCCAGTTAAATTTTACTATTTATTGAGGGCTGAATCCGGCAGAGCAAATACGCTCAAGACCCCACCCAGCTGGGTGAATTTATCCAGCGAGCGATACGCGCCCACCGCACCTAGACCCTCGGTTTCTCCCTGAAGGCCAGCCGCCATCCCGATACCGGCCCAGCCACCTAAGCCGGAAAGGACACCGATGTACTGCTTGCCTTCAAACATCCACGTGTTGGGGTTGCCGATGATGCCAGAGGGCGTCTTGAACTTATAGAGCTCTTTACCGGTTTTGGCGTCGCGGACTTTGAGGTAACCCTCCAACGTGCCGTGGACCACGATATCCCCCTTGGTCGCCAGCACCCCGCTCCAGACGGAGAAAGGCTCATCATACGACCAGACGATCTTGCCCGTCTTAGCGTCCCAAGCCGTAAACACCCCGAGGTTTGTGGAGCCGTTCTTCTGACCGGTTTTGGCGTCGCGGCCAGCTGGGAACATGGTCAAGGTCGCCCCCACATATGGCTGACCCGGAGTGTACTCGACTTCAAACGGCTCATAGTTCATGCACACGTGGTTGCCATTGACGTAGAACAGACCCGTGCGCGGCGAGTAAGCCACCGGCCCCTGGTTCTTGGCCCCCAAGGCCGCCGGACAAATGTCTTCGGTGTTGACGTCCTCGCCGTGCTCCTGGGTGCTGTATTTGGGATCGACCACCGGCCGGCCTGTATTCATGTCTACGTGCGTGGCCCAGTTGACGGCTTTGTCGTACTTCTCCGCCACCAACAGTTCACCGGTTTCACGATCCAAGGTATAGGCAAAGCCGTTGCGGTCAAAGTGGACCAGGGTCTTGCGCAGCTTGCCGCCGATTTCCTGGTCGGCTAGCACCATCTCGTTGATGCCGTCATAATCCCACTCGTCGTGAGGAGTCATTTGATAGACCCATTTGGCCACCCCTGTGTCGGCATCGCGCGCCCAAATAGTCATGGACCATTTATTGTCTCCAGGGCGTTGCACTGGGTTCCAAGTACCAGGATTGCCTGAACCATAGTAGATTAAGTTCAGCTGCGGATCGTAGCTGTACCAACCCCAGGTAGTACCGCCTCCGATCTTCCACTGATCGCCTTGCCAGGTCTTGAGCGAAGAGTCCTTGCCTACCGGCTGCAGGCCCTTCTCCTTACCCATCCAGGTCATGGTTTTGGCCGGATCGAGTTTGACTTCTTCATCCGGACCGGTGCTGTAAGCTTTCCAGGCCAGCGAGCCGTCTTTTAAATTATACGCCGCCACGAAGCCGCGTACGCCGAATTCACCCCCTGAGATGCCAGTAATCACCTTGTCTTTGACCACCAACGGCGAATTGGTGTTGGTCATCCCCACTTTGGGGTCGCCGTTTTTGACCTGCCAGACGACTTTTCCTGTCTTGGCATCCAGAGCGGTCAACGTAGTGTCGGCTTGTTGCAGGATGATTTTGCCATCGCCATAAGCCAGGCCGCGGTTGACGGTATCGCAGCACATGACCGGAATGGTGACATCGGCATCTTGCGTTGGCTCGTACTTCCAAATGATGCTCTGATCCTTAGGGTTGATGGCGTACACCCGGTTGGGAAAAGGCGTATGAACGTACAGCACGCCGTTGATAAACAGGGGGCCGCCTTCGTGACCGCGCAGCACGCCGGTAGAAAACGTCCAAGCCGGCTGTAGTTTGTCGGCATTTTGGTTGTTGATCTGGTCCAGCTCGCTGTAGCGATTCCCGTAGTAGTTCCCTCCCCATACGGGCCAGTTGGCTGGATTCTTAGCCAGTTCAATAACTTCCTGATTAGCCTGCGCCCAAGACGCCATTAGGACTGAGCTTACGGCCGCTGCGATCAGGCCACTCCTTAAAGGTTTTCTCATACGTTCCTCCTCGTTGTTTTTAAGAAGGTAGTTAAGTTCAAAAACGGCAGGAAAGCTGAGAACAATTCTCAAGGAAAATTTCCCAGCACCTCCTTGAGGCGGTAAATTGAAGTATTTTCAGGCAAAAGTCAACCTCTTGTTATACAGACACCAGGCATGCGGCAAGGCTGGCTACCCCGTCCTAACCCAGGCGTCCGACAAGATTCCAGATTCGACCTGCATCTTACCTACCGGCCCGTCACCCGCACAGCGCAGAATTTGAACTCTGGAATCTTAGCGTCTGGGTCGAGCGCTTCATTGGTCAGGAGATTAGCTGCGGCTTCGTTGTAGCAGAAAGCCATAAACACGGTACCACGCTGTATCCCCAAGTTTGGCCGAGCGAAAGCCTCTACCTGCCCACGCCGCGATTCCAACATGACGATACCCCCCGGTGGGATACCTAACTCAACTAAATCCTGGGGATGGATTTCGGCCACCGGATACGGCTCAATAGCATCCAGCACTTCGGAACGGCGGGTCATCGCTCCGGTGTGCCAGTGCTCCAACTGGCGGCCGGTGATGAACACGAACGGATACTCTGCATCCGGAAGCTCCGCCGCATGGGTAAATTCCGCCGGCACGAACAGCCCCTTACCGCTCGGCGTAGGAAAGCCATTGGTGAAGATCACCGCCTGCCCTGGATCACCCTCTCTTTCACACGGGTAAATGACCGAATCTTCCCGCTCAAGTCGCTCCCAAGTGATGCCAGCGATGCTGGGCATGGCTTGGCGCATCTCCTCGAACACGTCTTGCGGCCCGGAATAATTCCAGGAGAGCCCCAGGCGCTTGGCGATCTCCTGAATAATCCACAGATCCTGGCGCGCCTCTCCGGGGGGAGCTATGGCTTGGCGGCCAAGCTGCACTCTACGGTCCGTGTTGGTGAAAGTACCGGTTTTCTCCGGAAAAGCCGAAGCCGGCAGGATCACGTCGGCAAATCCCGCCGTTTCGGTTAAAAAGATGTCTTGCACTACCAGATGCTCCAGTTTAGAGAGCGCCGCCCGGGCGTGAGCCAAGTTAGGGTCGGACATTGCCGGATTTTCTCCTTCGATGTACATGCCTCGAATTTGCCCTCTCTCGATAGCATGCATTACTTCCACCACTGTTAAGCCCGGCTCAGAGTCCAGTTTTACCCCCCACAGCTGTTCGAACTTGGCGCGCGCTTTAGGATCTTTGACCGACTGATAATCAGGGAACACCATCGGAATCAGACCGGAATCGGAGGCCCCCTGGACGTTGTTCTGGCCGCGCAAGGGGTGAAGACCAGTGCCAGGACGACCAATCTGGCCAGTCATCAGCGCCAAAGAGATCAAGCAACGAGCGTTGTCTGTGCCGTGGACGTGCTGCGAGATCCCCATGCCCCACAGAATCATCGAGCCTTTGGAAGTGGCGTATAGGCGCGCTACCTCGCGGATGGTCTGAGCCTCAATGCCGCACACCGGCGCTACCCGCTCAGGGGAATATTTTTCAAGATGTGCTTTGAGTTTTTCAAAACCTTCGGTATAGCGTTCGATGTACTGGCGGTTATACAACCCCTCCTCGACGATGGTATGCATGATTCCGTTAAGCAACGCCACGTCGGTATCAGGACGGAATTGAAGAGGATGCGTGGCAAAGCGGAAGATCTCGGTTCGGATTGGATCGGCCACGATCAGTTTCGCCCCTCTACGGACAGCGTTCTTGATCCAAGTCGCCGCCACTGGATGATTGACCGTAGGATTGGAGCCGATTAGAAAGATTACTTCCGCTTTCAATACATCGGCGACTGGATTAGACACCGCCCCCGAGCCAATGCACTGAAGGAGGGCGGCCACCGACGAGGCATGGCACAAGCGAGTGCAATGATCTACGTTGTTGCTGCCAAAACCGGTACGGACCAACTTTTGGAAAAGGTAGGCTTCTTCGTTGCTGCCTTTAGCCGAACCAAACCCCGCCAAAGCCTTGGCGCCATAAGTGTCACGGATGCGCTTTAAACCGGCAGCCGCGAAATCCAGCGCCTCCTCCCAGCTCGCTTCGCGAAAGACCTCATATACTCGCGCCGGGTCTAAGAGTTCAGGCGTTTTGGGAGCATCCACCCTGCGAATAAGCGGTTTGGTCAGGCGTTGAGGACTGTGCACGTAATCGAAGCCAAACCGACCTTTGACGCATAGGCGGCTGTGGTTAGTCGCGCCATCGCGGCCTTCGACATACAGGATACGATTGCCTTTGACGTTAAAGGTCAACAAACACCCCACGCCGCAGTAAGGGCAAGTAGAGTCAACTTTTTTATCCACCACTACGTGGCCGACGTCCCCCTTGGGCATCAAAGCCCCCGTCGGACATGCTTGGACGCATTCGCCGCAGGCCACGCACGTGCTTTGCCCCATTGGGTCGTCAAAATCGAACACAATCTTAGCCTTAGCGCCGCGCCAGGCATAACCGATCACATCGTTGGCCTGTTCCTCGCGACAGGCACGCACACAGCGGGTACACTGAATGCAAGCATCCAGGTTTACCGCCATCGCCGGGTGGGACAAGTCCGCCTGCGGTTGACTGCGCGATGGAAAACGAGGCCTACCTAAATTGAGTTTATCCGCCCAGTAATCCAGCTCTGAATCGTCACGATACGGCGATCTGCCCTGTCCCGGCATGTCTGCCAGCAGCAGCTCTAAAACGAGCTTTTGCGATTTCAGCGCGCGCTCGCTGCGCGCTTTGACTATCATGCCTTCTTTGGGCTTGCGGCAACACGAGGGGGCCAACACCCGCTCACCTTCGATCTCGACCACACAAGCCCGGCAGTTGCCGTCAGGGCGATAACCTTCTTTATAACACAGGTGAGGAATTTCGATACCGTGCCGTTTGGCCGCTTGCAAAATGGTCTCGCCCTCAAAGGCAATGACCTCTCGTCCGTCTAAAGTAAAACCGATCGTTTTCAGCCCGAGCGTAAATTCAGGATTGGCCACCATTGCATTCGCCCTCAAGTTCGTGCGAGAAGTATCTGAACACACAGCGGATAGGATTGGGCGCTGCCTGACCCAGTCCGCAGATCGAAGCATCGGCCATCACTTGACATAGATCCTCCAACTTTTCCTTATCCCAATCGCCCATAGCCATTAGCTGAGCTGCCTTGGCTGTGCCAACCCGACATGGCGTGCATTGGCCGCAGGATTCGTCCTCGAAAAAGCGCAGCGCATTCAAAGCCAAATCCTTAGCTCTGTCGTGCTGGGAAAAGACAATGATGGCCGCCGAACCGATAAAACAGCCGTAAGGGTTTAAGGTATCAAAATCCAGCGGCAGATCGCCCAGGGAGGCCGGCAGGATACCGCCGGAGGCCCCTCCGGGGAAATAACCGTAGAACTCATGGCCAGGCAACATCCCGCCGCAATACTCGTCAATCAGTTCACGCACGCTGATCCCAGCGGGAGCAAGATACACACCCGGCTTTCGCACCCGCCCGGAGACCGAAAAGGTACGCAAGCCTTTGCGCCCTCGCCGCCCGAACGAGGTAAACCACTGCGGCCCCTGCTCGACGATAGCGCGCACCCAATACAAGGTCTCCATGTTGTGCTCCAAGGTCGGACGCCCAAACAAGCCCACCTCAGCCACGTAGGGAGGGCGCAGGCGCGGCATTCCGCGCTTGCCCTCGATGGACTCGATCATCGCCGACTCCTCGCCACATATGTAGGCCCCAGCGCCGCGGCGCAGATGAATGGGCAACAGCGGCTGACCACCGGGTGGGCAGGCTTTCAGTTTCTCCAGTTCCGCGCACAAAATGTGCCGGCCCGCAGCGTATTCGTCACGGATATAAATATAAGCGGCTTCAGCTTCCACCGCCCAAGCAGCAATCAGCATCCCTTCTAGGAAACGATGAGGGTCAGACTCGAGATAATAGCGATCTTTGAACGTACCTGGCTCTCCCTCGTCGATGTTGACTGCCAGAAGGCGCGGCTTGGGGTATTGGCGCACGATTTCCCACTTTAATCCGGCGGGAAATCCAGCCCCACCTAGGCCTCGTAATCCCGAATTCTTGAGCGCTGCGATCACTTCGCGACGGTCTCGATGACCTGCTAAGCAATCCGCCCACAGGCGATATCCTCCTTGCGCAGCGTATTCTTCCAGACCGATGTAATTTGGAATTGGCGCCTGGATCGCTTTGTCTTTCACAGCCCACGCCACTCGGTCAGGAGTCGCCAAATCGATGGGGTTTTGGCCAACCACTGCTACCGGTGCGTGCTGACACCGGCCAACGCACGGGGCAGGCAACACTCTCACCCCGTCGCCTATTTCGGCCCTAAGCGCCCTGATGAGCTCATGAGCGCCAGCCATCGCGCAACTAATCGAATCGCACACTCGCACGGTCAGAGGGGGAGGCGGAGTCTCATTTTCTTGAACCACGTCAAAATGGTGGTAAAAAGTTGCCACCTCATACACTTCCGCATACGAGAGCCTCATCTCGTAAGCCAAAGCCGCCAGATGTTTGGCTAAGAGGCAGCCATAAGCATCCTGAATCTTGTGCAGGTGCTCGATCAATAGATCCCGGCGTCTAGGTTCGTCACCTAAAAGCTCTCGAACATCTCTCAGCGCTTTAAGATCGACTAAGCGTCCACGGGCAATCTTGACTTTTTTATCCTTACGCGTTGGTTCGGTTGCCATGTTTTCTAGAGCTCTCTTTTTACTTTACAAAACATGCTTTTTCGGCAGCCTCTTCGGCTGCTTTGAGCTTGGCCCGCAGCTTGTTCGCTTTAGGCGGGTCACGGAACACCCCCCCGTCCTCACCCGGCATGGAACGCAGTTTAGTAAACACTATTGCCTCGGAGTACTCCTGATAGCCCATTTGCTTGGCTAACTCGTCCAGCGCACAACTGCAATGATAAAGGTTGTCATAATTCTGACCGCCATGTTTCTGCATACACTCAAATACGTATTCCACACGCGCCTGAGTAGGGAAATCATTGCTTGCTTGAGGAGGTTGAGATTTGGGCTGGGCTGCGCAGCCAGCTAAGCTCACGGCCAGCCACCCTATCTGCCATACTCTACGCATATCTTATCTTACTATCCTTTTCCGACAAATTTAATAAGTTATTAAACGCGGGCAAGATCGATCTCTGAAAAATCTTTGACCGTAAAATACGCCGTCTCTGTCTTAGGATTTCCTTCGCGCACCAGCCAGACGGTTTTCATCCCCGCTGCGTTGGCTGCTTCGAGCTCAGCCGTCACATCCGACAGAAAAACGATTTCCTGCGGCTCAAAACCGATTGTAGCAGCGATTTTAAAGTAGCTTTTAGGGTCTTTCTTAGAGCCGATGCGAGTGTCGAAAAAACCGCAAAACAGACCAGTTAAATCCCCCCATTCGGTATGGGCGAACAAGAGCTTCTGGGCCTGGATTGATCCGGAGGAAAATACATACAGCTTTATGCCTTTCTCCTTCCAAGCTCTCAAAGCTGCCACTGCATCGGGATAAATGTGGCCTTGAAGCTCTCCGCTTTGGTAACCGTGCTCCCAAATCATTCCCTGGATAGCTTTCAAAGGGGCGATTTTCTCATCCCGGTCACTCCATTCTAAAAGCTGGGCAATGATTCCTTCCAAATCCAGATCGCGGCCGGTGAGCTGCCTAACCTCTTCCAGCAGCGGCAGAACTGTTACATCGTTACCGCGAGCGCGGACGAAATTCGCCACGCGCTCCCGCGCATAGGGAAACAGCAGGTCTTTGACAAAACGCAAAGACGAAGTCGTCCCCTCGATGTCAGTCACTACGGCCTGGATCATTTCATTCTCTCTAAGTATTCCTCCAGTTTGGGGAAGCGATCAGCAATGTCGCTTCCCGTGTAGTTAGCCACCCAACCCTCAGGGGTAGTAAACAAGCGGATGACTTTGAGGTTGGGCTGCTCGCCCGCATCAAACCAATGTTTAGTTCCCGCCGGAACGCTGATCAAATCACCAGCCTCGCACAATACGGCATAAACTTTGGCATCGGGGTGAAGATAAAACAACCCCCGACCGTCGACAAAAAAGCGCACCTCAAAATCGCTGTGGGTGTGCTCGGCGAGAAACTTGCGGCGCAATGCGTCGCGATCTGGGTGATCAGGGGTAATCGCGATCACATCGGCGGACTGAAACCCATAGCGCTCCCTCAGGCGCCGCACGGAGTTGGCATAAGCGGCTAAAATGGCGTCTTGTTCTGCATTTTGAGTCAATTCTGGGCAAAGCGGCCAACGTTCAAATAGAGTTTGGATGCGCCTTAGGCGAGCAGCGATTTCGAGCGGATCGGTATAGTACTCGAAAGGCTGAAACTCGCCTTCAGAGTGAATGGTGAGAATGCTCATTTTTGCCTTACCTCGTACAATCTAACTTCACATTCAAACATAAACTCCAACGCCTCCACCCGGGTCATGGCCGTCTCGACACTGCGCCCCCAAGTATAAAAACCATGACCGGCGATGATGTAAGCATAAATGTTGCCGTGATGAGCGATGTAAGCATTTACCCGGCGCGCCAAACGCTCCACATCCTGGTCGTTGGGAAAAATGGGCACCACGACTTGTTGAGCGTGGGTTTTGATCCCTTCTAAGGTTTTTAAAAGCTCGTGATCGACCAGCACCACTTGGCCCTTAAACAGGCGCGAAGCGAGAACCGCTCCAGGGGAGTGGGGATGCAGGATCGCCCGAACCTCAGGATAACGTTGATACAAAGCCAAATGCAGAGGGGTTTCAGCCGAAGGTTGACGTCCGTCCAGAGGACGTCCGTACGCATCCAAGCGCATGATGTCGTCTATGGTAAGTTTTCCCTTGTGCCGGCCGGAGACGGTGATAGCAAAGCTGCCGTCGCTTAAACGGGCAGAGAAATTACCGCTGGTGGCCGGCACCCAGCCCCGCTCGTACAAAACCCGCCCAGCGACTATTAATTCTTGAGCGCGCTGGCTAAACTCTTGATCTAGATTCACATCACCTCTAGGTTGTCGATCAGGCGCGTATTACCTAACCAAGCCGCCGCTAGGATGCGCAATGGGCGTTCATTTGGAGCAGCCTCGGCCAAGTCGCCAGCACGGCGAATGACAAAATAATCGGGCTTAAAACCCTGCTCCTTCAGCTTTAGCAGCTGCCTCTTGGAGAGAGCATCGAAATCGCGCTCACCCGCTAAAAGCGCCTGCTGAGCCTCACACAGCGTTCGGTAAAGCCAGGGGGCCTTAGCTCGCTCTTGGGTGGAAAGATACCGATTGCGCGAACTCATGGCCAGCCCATCAGCCTCACGCACAGTAGGAACGGCCGCAATCTCTACCGGGAAGTTAAGATCGGTAACCATCCGCCGGACGAGCAAAAGTTGCTGATAATCTTTCTCGCCAAATACTGCTATATTCGGTTGAACCAAATTGAGCAGCTTGACTACCACTGTGGCGACGCCGCGAAAATGACCAGGTCGGAAAGCCCCGCATAAGATTTCAGACAACTCAGGTACCTCCACCCACGAAGTCGCTGTAAGGCCACGCGGATACATCTCAGCCACGCTTGGCGAAAACGCCGCATCAACCTCTAGCTCAGCCAGTTGTTGCAAATCTGCATCAAGAGTTCTGGGATAACTATCATAGTCCTCATTTGGGCTAAACTGCAGGGGATTGACGAAAATGCTCACGACTACTCGCCTGGCCAGTCTTTGCGCCTCCCTCACCAATTTTAAGTGACCGGCGTGCAAGTTGCCCATGGTGGGCACCAGCGCAATGCCCTCTCCCTTCCTTTGCCAGGCCGCACACAGGGAGCGCAAATCCGCAATCGAGGCGATATGCTTCATAGCTTAGAAATAGGCATGCTGCTCGGTGGGAAAGCGCCCTTCCTTGACCGCTGCTACATACTCGGCTACGGCTGCCTGAATGCTATTTTTTCCGATTAAAAAATCTTGCACGAAACGAGCCGGCTTAGGCGTCAAGCCCAGCAAATCATACAGCACGAGCACCTGGCCGTCGCACGCAGGCCCCGCTCCTATACCTATCGTGGGGACTGCCACCTCGGCAGTAATCGCCGCTGCCAAATCCGCCGGCACGCATTCGAGCACCAGCAACTCGACTCCTGCCTGCTCGAGCAAACAGGCATCTTCCAATAGCTTTTGCGCTTCCTGAGGTTGCCGCCCTTGGACCCGGTAACGACCTAGGCGATAAATAGATTGCGGCAACAGCCCTAAATGGCCACATACTGGAATACCCTCGGCCACCAGGGCCTGGACCACCTCCACTCGCCCGCGCCCACCCTCGAGTTTGATCATCTGGGCGCCCCCTGCCTGCACCAAGCGCGCCGCCGAAATCAGGGCACGCCGCCGATCAGTATAGGTAGCAAACGGTAGGTCTGCAATGACCAGCGCCTTCTCCGTCGCCCTGCTTACCCAGCGTGTGTGATAGACCATGTCTGCAAGGCGCACCGGCACCGTCGTAGCGTGTCCCTGGATTACCACGCCTAGCGAATCGCCAACTAACAGGATCTCCACCCCGGCTGCTTCTAACACGCGGGCGAAGCTAGCATCGTAGCAGGTCAAACAAGCGATTTTCTCTCCACGCCTTTTGAACTGCCGAAGATCTGGTACCGCCAACCTCTCACCCATGGTCTAATCTTAGTTGCTCTATTCCTTGCCGCGGGCAACGTCTAAGCAGCTCTCTAAGCGTTCCTCGGCCTGGAATTAAAAGCGAGAGCGGAGCAATCTCCGCCAAGGGATAAAGCACGAAAGGACGTTCAGTCAAGCCAGGATGGGGGAGAGTAAGCTGCGCGCTGCGCATGCAGTAGCGTCCATACAGCAAGATATCTAGATCCAATACCCTAGGTCCCCACCGCTCCCCTCCTCGAACGCGGCCGTGCGCTTGCTCTATTCTGTGCAAGGATTCCAAAAGCACAAGCGGGGGGAGTTCAGTAACTACCGCCATGACTGCGTTGATATAATCCGGCTGATTTTTAGGGCCCATGGGCGGGCTGCGGTATAGGCTGGAAAAGCCCTGCTCTCTCACGCCTTCCAAGGCGGTTACAGCTTTCCGTGCGCGTTTGAGCTGGTCGACTGGGTTATCCAAATTGCTGCCTAAGCCGATGTAGGCCCAGTTTGGCTCGACCATGATGCGCCTTTTTACCCTGAGGAGGGAGACAAACCCGAGCAGCTTTGTGATGGAAACATTGAGGCTCGTCTAGCCTTGCTGCGCCGGCGACGTTTGCGCTGCACCCCGGACAACATCTCCCTGCGCCGGTCTTCGCCGACTTGCTGAAACTCAGCCCACCATTCTCCTATCTCAGGCGCGACTTCCCCCGCTGCGCAGCGCAGCAGAAGAAAATCATATCCAGCGCGGAACCTGGGATGCGCTAATAATTTCAGAGGACGGCTGCCTTGACAGCGCTCCAAGCGCGGCTGCAGCAGCCATACCTCGCGCATGGGTAGAGCTACCCGGCGGGCAATCGCCACATGCCGCTGCTGCTCGGTCAGTATCGTACTGGCCGCTTCCTGCATAGCCACCGCCGGCGCTACCCCTTGCGCCAGATGGCGCTCGAACTCCAATCGCACCGGCTCCCACAAAAGGGTCGCATACAAAAAGTAAGGGGTAACCGGCTTACCCTCGCTCAGGCGGCGGTCAGCCGCCTCCAACGCCCGTACCAAAAAAGTTGACGGAAAACCCTGATACTCGCTTGAAAGGGCTTTTTCCGTGGTAGGAAATAGAAACTCAAACAACCCATAATGGCGTAACCACTCGAAATTCTGGACGGCCAAACCCGACAAAAACAGTTTAAGCACCTCTTCGTAAAGGCGTGCTGGCGAAACGCCAGCCAATAAAGGAGCTAATTTCTTGATCGGCTCCGCACAGGCTGGATCAAGGACAAAGCCAAGTTTGGTCATCAATCGTACAGCGCGCAACATGCGTACCGGATCCTCGCGGTAGCGAAGCTCAGGATCACCGATGAGGCGCAGAACCCCGCGCTGCAAGTCCTCCATACCCCCCACGTAGTCGATGACTGAGAAATCAGCGATGTCGTAATACAAAGCATTTGCAGTAAAGTCACGCCGAAAGGCATCTTCCTCGATTGTTCCAAAGACGTTGTCGCGCAGCAACCGGCCTGATTCCTCTTGGACCCAGTCGCCCTCCCGTCCAGGAGCCGCTGTAGCGCGGAACGTTGCCACCTCCACGATTTCCTGACCAAAACAGATATGCGCGAGGCGAAACCTGCGTCCGACCAAACGGCAATTGCGAAAGAGCGCCCGCACTTGCTCAGGATGAGCATCGGTCACCACGTCAAAGTCTTTGGGTTCACGCCCAAGAAGCAGGTCGCGCACACATCCCCCAACCAAGCAGGCACGAAATCCAGCTTGTTTTAGGCGATAGAGAACCTTAAGAGCATTTGGGTTGATTGCGCGGCGGGAAATAGGATGCTCACTGCGGCGATAGACGTGCGGCTGAACACGCAATACACCAGCAGTGGGTTGGATGAGCTTTAAGCCAGGCAAGGTATTGAAAGAAATCAGTTTGTCAGATTCCCATGCTGCTTAGGGCAAGCATGATGTCGTTGACGATTGCGACCAAGCGCGGGTGCTCTACTTCAAAATGCATAACTTCCTCTTCCCATTCCTGAAGCAGCCCCCGATCTTCTGCGGCTTTTCCCTCGGTTATACGCTGCTCTATCCGTTCTACCCATGCTTCCAGGCGCTTACGAGTAGCCTCATCAACGCTTTCGAGTTCTGAACGCAGACGTTTTAGGCTGTCGTCCAGTTGGCGCTTGCTCTCTTCCTCAGTCATGCGGAATTCTCCCAGTCATTCTAGCCGATACATCCTATCATAGCGGCAAAAAACGCTACATTGATAGAGGCTGAGATCGCCGCCGGCGATCATATGTTTTATAATGCATCTGGCATAAAACAAAAACACGAGAGGAAGCTGTCATGCTTAGAATCGATGAATATAAGATTAAAATCAAATACGAGGAGTTCCTGACCCATCCGGTATTGACCGCTGTATTTGTGGTGCTGTTTTTTAGTTTAAGCTTTGCCCGTCTGCCGCCTGTCCTGTATATGCTTATGCTTGCTGTAGAAGTTTATATTGCGATGTTTTTTGGCGGGCGCTTTGCTGGTGGATCAGCGCCCGTCTCCCAACCCTCTGGAGAGTCCTCCTAAACTTTATGAATTTTGTCATCCATTCAGGCAGTCTGGACAAAAAGCGCAGCGATTGCCTCATCATAGGTGTTTATGAGAGACAAAAGCTTAGCCCAAGCGCTAAGGAGATCGATCAGGCCAGCGATGGCTTCTTGACTAAGCTTCTCAAGCGTGAGCACTTCAAAGCCAAAGAAGGCGACACTCTGTTGCTCCACCAGCTTCCCGGTTGCCGGGCTGATCGAGTCTTAGTGGTGGGTTTAGGGGACGCCCTAGAACTGTCGGCCAAACAGTATTGCAAGATTTTAGGCTCAGCCGTCAAAGCGGTGACTGCCACCCCTAGCCAAAAAATCGTATGCGCTTTGCTAGAAACTCAAGTTGCCACTTATGACGAACGCTGGCGAGCGCGTCAGATTGCGCTCGCCTTTGCCGACGGCTGCTACCGTTTCACTGCTCTTAAAAGCGAACCGCAGGAAGTGCCTGCGCTTGCTCAAGTCGAGCTCCATCCTCAGGAAGGAGCGCAAAAAGCGGCGATCGAACAAGGAGCTCGGGAGGGCAAAGCGATTGCCGAGGGCATGAAACTGGCTAAAGACTTAGCTAATCTTCCCGGTAATATTTGCACCCCCTCCTACTTGGCCGAACAAGCCCTGAAATTGACCGAGCGTTATCCCAAGCTTAAGGTGACAGTGCTCGAAGAGGCAGACATGAGCAAACTTGGCATGGGGGCGATACTTGCTGTCTCTCGCGGCAGTCGTCAGCCACCCAAGTTGATTGTCTTGGAGTACCCTGGAGGCAAAACCAAAGAATCGCCGATCGCACTAGTGGGTAAAGGATTAACCTTCGATGCTGGCGGCATCTCGTTAAAGCGCGCCGAAAACATGGATGAAATGAAATACGACATGTGCGGCGGCGCAACTGTCATAGGAACGCTGCAGGCAGTCGCTGAATTAGGTCTGCCGCTGAACTTGGTTGGGGTGATTCCAGCCTGCGAAAACCTTCCCGATGGCAACGCCGTCAAACCCGGAGACGTCGTCAAGACGATGGCTGGCAAAACGGTTGAAATCCTAAACACCGACGCCGAAGGCAGGTTGATTTTAGGCGATGCCTTAACTTACACCCAACGTTTTGCTCCTAAAGCAGTAATAGACATTGCCACCCTTACCGGCGCCTGCCTGATCGCCTTGGGTCGGCATGCTACTGGTCTCCTTGCCAACGACGATGAGTTAGCCAACGCTTTGCTCAAAGCAGGCGAGATCAGCCAGGACCGGGCCTGGCGTCTTCCCCTGTGGGAAGAATATCAAGAACAGCTCAAGTCTAACTTTGCCGATTTTGCCAACGTCGGCGGCCGCGAGGGTGGAGCGATCACCGCAGCGGCGTTCCTTTCGCGCTTTGCCGACAAATTCTCCTGGGCTCATCTGGACATTGCAGGAACCGCCTGGACCAGCGGCCGGGATAAGGGCGCCACCGGCCGGCCTATTCCCTTGTTGGTTCAGTTCCTGCTTGACCAAGTGGCAGGATGAGACGAGTCGATTTTTATCTACTGCAAGATCAAGACCCCAAAGCGAGGCGAGCGTTTGCCTGCCGGCTGGCGGAGAAAGCGTACAAGCTCGATCACAAAGTTTTTATCCGCGTCGAGGACGAGACCGACGCCCAGATTTTGGACGAACTGCTGTGGACTTTCCGCCAGGGAAGTTTTGTTCCCCACACTTTAGCAGATAATCTCCCTCATGATCCCCTAGCGGCGGTAGTGATTGGCTTTAGAGATACCCCCGAGCCGTGCCCAACTGTGCTCATCAACTTGAGCTCTCAGGTTCCCGCGGACTGGCAAAGATTTCAACGCATCGCCGAAATCGTCACGCAAGACCAAGCTACCCGCACAGCAGGGCGCAGTAAGTATCGTTCTTATCAGGACCTAGGTGTCCACCTTCACCTTCATCGGTTGACATCCGCCTGAAAAAATCAGGCATAGATATGAAGCCTTTATTGAGAGATTATTCCTAAATGGAATAAATATCTTTTTATTTATTCTTTTTAGTTATTTAAACGCCAGTATATATTACAAATTGGGCCATTTTATAGAGAACACTCCATGACGATCCAAGCCTGGATTGCCGTTGCGACTGTGATCGCTTGCTTCAGTGCCTTTGTGTTTACGACTATTTCCCCCGAGTTGATCTTACTTGGGGGCGTTGGCATCCTCCTTCTAAGCGGCATACTGACCCCTGCTCAGGCCTTGGCTGGCTTGGCCAACGAAGGCATGATCACTGTCGCCCTGATGTATGTCATCGTCGCCGGCTTAAGGGAAACAGGGGCAGTCGAATTCCTCACCCAGTATGTCCTCGGCCGCCCTAAAAGCGAGCGCCGAGCCATAGCTCGGATGATCTTTCCAGTCGCAGGAGTAAGTGCTTTTCTTAATAATACACCGGTGGTGGCTGCCTTTTTACCCGCCGTCATCGATTGGGCTAAGCGCCTTCGAATCTCTCCTTCTAAGCTCCTGATCCCCTTAAGCTATGCCACTATCTTAGGCGGCACTGTGACCTTGATCGGTACCAGTACTAACTTGGCAGTCAACGGCCTGCTCCTAAGTCGGGGAGAAGCTGGTTTCGCTCTTTTTGATCTCACGCCTGTAGGCTTGGTCGTCCTAACCGTGGGGAGTTTGTATTTGATTGTTTTCGCCCCCAGCTGGTTACCAGCTCGGGTGCCGGTCCACGAAGTGTTCGAAAACGCTAAGGAATATACGCTGGAGATGGAAGTCGAAGAAAATGGGCCGCTGGTTGGGAAAAGCGTCGAGCAAGCAGGGCTGCGCCATCTGCCTGGGCTTTACCTGGTGGAAATCGTGCGCGACGGCGAGATTTTAGCTGCTGTTGGCCCTTATGAGCGCCTGCAAGGGAGAGATCGACTCGTATTTGCTGGAGTAGTAGACGCGGTGGTGGAACTGCAGCGTTTCCGAGGCCTTCGTCCCTGTACCGACCAAACCTTTCACCCTAGAGACCGCGAACATCGGGAACGAGTATTAGTAGAAGCGGTGGTTTCGCCTCGCTGCGCCTTGGTCGGCAAAACGATTCGCGAAGGCAGGTTTCGCATGACTTATGGCGGCTCGGTCATCGCCGTGGCGCGAGAAGGCCAGCGAATTCAAGGCAAAATCGGCGACATTCGCCTTCAACCTGGGGATGCCTTGCTGTTAGATGTGCGCCCACCGTTTCTGGAACGCCATCGTAATTCAACTGATTTTCTCCTCATCAGCCCTATTTCCGATTACGTACCTGTTCGCTACGAGCGCGCCTGGCTGGCCTGGTCCATCCTCGGCGCCGTGATTCTGAGCGCTGGCACTGGCGCCTTGAGCATGTTTAAAGCAGCTCTTATAGGCGCAGCCTTGATGCTTGTGACCGGTTGTTGCTCGCTGGGCAGCGCGCGCAAAAGCCTAGATGGCCAGGTGCTGCTCTCCATCGCTGCCTCGTTTGGTATTGGTACGGCTTTGGAGACCACGGGCGCAGCTACCCAAATCGCTAAAGGGTTCTTAAGCGTCGCGGACGGCACTCCCTGGATGACTTTAGCAGCAGTGTATGCGATCGGCTCGCTTTTGACCGAGGTCATCACCAATAATGCGGTAGCGGTAATCCTGTTTCCTATCGTCACCGCATTGGCCAGCGAGTTGGGCGTAGATGCCAAACCTTTCTTGCTGGCACTGATGTTTTCTGCCTCGGCCAGCTTTGCCACCCCTATCGGCTATCAGACCAATCTTATGGTGTATGGACCAGGAGGGTATCGATTTACGGATTTCTTAAAGTTCGGCTTGCCTTTAAATATCCTTGCCGGGATTACCACAGTCACGGCTATCCTTTGGTTATGGCCATAGTGATTGCCACCATCTCGGCTCCGACTTGCGTATCAAAAAAAGTGGACCCCATCGAATTTTCTTAAGGAAAGCCATAGCAATGCTGCATTTTCTTACGGCCTGGACAGACGCTGACGCATGTGTTGCCGCCAGCGCTCCTTTTGTTCGCGGTGCAGTTTGTCAAATCTTGCAGCCTGTTCAGGAGTCAGGATTGCCTTAATCCGATTTCGAGTCTCCTCACGCACCGCCTGCATTTTTTCCCGCTGTTCTCTCAATACCGCCTCCACCCTTGGCTTTTGCTCGGGGGTCAGTTCAAGTTGTTCATCTAGCCGCCTCATCCTCCACTCCATCCAATTCTCAGTTGGTTGGGCGAAAGCAGAAAATGACCCAGCCAACAGAACGCCCAAGACTACCCACTTAGTACTCACGATATACTCTCCATTTTTATTGATTATGCTTTGCGATTTTAGGTAAGTTTAAGCTTTCAAGGCAAATCAATAACAAATCGGCACCGGGTCCAAATGGCGCCACAGATACCACGCCGCCACGGTGCGGTAGGGACGCCAACGCTTGCAAAACTCGGTCAAATATTTCTTATCGATTTGCGCTTTGTCTAAATAAAGTTCGGAGACAGCCTTCTGCAAGCCTAGATCACCAGGAGAAAATATATCTGGTTCGTTAAGATAAAAGATGGCAAACATATCTGCGGTCCATTCACCGATGCCTTTGATGCTGAGCAGCTCCTTGCGGACCTCAGGATAAGGCTTTGCTTGCCAATAATCCTCGTTAATTCCATGCTCTAAATAATAGGCAGCCAAATGATGAAGACAATAGGCCTTGGCGCGCGAAAGCCCTACCCATTGCAATTGGGCTGTCGGAAAAGCCAAGATCACCTGGGGTGTGATCCTACCAAGTGCAGTCTCTAAACGCCGGCAAACGGCGGACGCCGCCTTGGTCGAGATCTGTTGCCCGATGATAGCACGGACTAAAGTAGCAAAAGAATCACTGTGCCGGCTTAAGGCCTCTGGGTAACGCTCGACCAAGGCAGCCATTACCCGATCTTGAGAGCTGAGATAATGCCTAGCTGATAGCCAGTACGATGGCGCCGTCATAATGCCAAGCCTAGTGGAGTTCAGTGGTAAAATTTAGCCAAAATTAAGCTCAGATATAACTGCATGGAAAAAACTTACAATCCACATGCGATAGAACAGCGCTGGTACAAGTTCTGGGAGGAGCACGGGTACTTTGCTCCCTCTGGTAAAGGTAGACCTTACTGCATCATGATTCCTCCTCCCAACGTGACCGGCAGCCTACACATGGGCCATGCTTTTCAGGATACGATCATGGATGCCTTGATCCGCTATCACAGAATGCAAGGCGATAACACCTTGTGGCAGCCGGGCACCGATCATGCTGGTATCGCTACGCAAATGGTAGTCGAGAGGCTGCTGGAAAAAGAAGGCAAAACCCGCCACGACCTGGGGAGGGAAAAGTTTATCGAACGCGTTTGGCAATGGAAAGAACAATCGGGCGGTACCATTACCCGCCAGTTACGCCGCATGGGAGCATCGGTGGACTGGTCGCGCGAACGTTTTACCATGGACGAGGGTTTGTCACGGGCGGTACGCGAGGTGTTTGTCCGTCTATACGAAGAGGGGCTTATCTACCGCGGCAAAAGATTAATCAACTGGGACCCTGTCCTACGTACCGCTGTATCAGATCTGGAGGTGGTTTCTGAGGAAGAAAAAGGGCACTTGTGGTACATCCGATACCCTCTAGCCAATGGGTCCGGCTATCTAGTAGTAGCCACTACTCGTCCCGAGACTATGTTAGGGGATACAGCGGTTGCTGTTAATCCTAAAGATGAACGCCACCGCCACCTTATCGGTCAGCTACTTAAGCTGCCTTTAACAGGACGGTACATTCCTATTATTTCTGACGAGTACGTTGATCCCGAATTTGGTACCGGCTGCGTTAAGATCACGCCGGCGCATGACTTCAATGACTACGAGGTAGCAAAGCGGCATGATCTGCCAACGATTAATATATTTACCCCTGAGGCTCGTCTCAACGACAACGTCCCCTGCTGCTATCGCGGCCTAGACCGTTTTGAGGCGCGCAAACAAATCGTTGCTGATCTGCAAAAACAAGGTCTTCTAGAGAGGGTCGAAGAGCACTCTCTCAGAGTCCCACGAGGGGATCGCTCTGGGGCAGTGATCGAACCTTATTTGACCGATCAATGGTTTGTAAAAACCAAACCGCTAGCCGAAGAGGCTATCCAGGCAGTTAAAACAGGAAAAATCCGATTTATCCCCGAAAGCTGGACCAAGACTTATTTCCAGTGGCTAGAAAACATTGAAGACTGGTGCATCAGCCGCCAGATCTGGTGGGGTCATCGCATCCCAGCCTGGTACGATGAGGAAGGTCATGTCTATGTCGGCCGTTCTGAGGCAGAAATCCGAACGAAATACTGCCTTCAAGATTTGTTGCTACGCCAAGACTCAGATGTATTAGACACCTGGTTTTCTTCAGCGCTTTGGCCATTTTCTACTCTCGGCTGGCCAGACCAGACCCAAGAGCTTAAGACCTTTTATCCCACAAGTGTGCTCGTGACAGGCTTTGACATCATCTTCTTCTGGGTCGCGCGGATGGTGATGATAGGCCTTAAATTTATGGGCGATGTCCCTTTCCGCGAAGTTTACATCCACGGCTTAGTGCGTGACGCTCATGGCCGAAAAATGTCTAAATCTAAAGGCAATATATTAGACCCTTTGGACCTAATCGATGGCATCAGCCTGGAGCAGCTGATTGAAAAACGCACTTTTGGATTAATGCAACCTCAGTTGGCCAGGCAAATCGAGCAGCAGACCCGCAAAGAATTTCCCTGCGGCATTCCATCTTATGGCGCTGATGCCCTGCGCTTTACTTTTGCAGCCCTAGCCAGCACTGGGCGAGACATCAAATTCGATCTTGGCCGAATCGAGGGTTATCGAAATTTTTGCAACAAACTTTGGAACGCTGCCCGCTATGTATTAATGAATGTTGAAAACCAGAACTTGGGCGTAACAGGGAGCGAGTTAGCGCTTACCACCATGGACCGCTGGATCCGCTCTTGCCTGCAACGGGCGATTCAAAGCACTACCGATGCTATCGAAAACTATCGCTTCGATTTAGCTGCTGCTGCTATCTATGAATTTCTGTGGGAAGAGTACTGCGATTGGTACTTAGAATTAGCCAAAATCTCTCTTCAGATCGGGGACCCTGCACAGAAGTGCGCCGCTCGCCGTACGCTTGTTGAGGTATTGGAAACCTTCTTGCGCTTAGCCCACCCTATTGTTCCTTTTATCACCGAAGAGATCTGGCAGCACGTATCTGTATTCCTTGATATCCATGGGAAAACGATCATGCTTCAGCCTTTTCCACAATCCAATCCAAAGGCTATCGACGAGATTGCTGAGAAGGAAGTCACTTGGCTCAAAGAATTTATCTCTGGCGTTCGAAGAATCCGCGGTGAGATGAATATCGCACCTGGGAAATCCCTGCCAGTACTGCTTCAGCATGGCACCGACCTCGATCGCCAGAGGGTCGAGCGTTTTCATCTTTACTTAGAACGTCTTGGGCGCATCGAATCGATACGCTGGTTAGGATCGGATCAGCTCTTGCCCAAATCGGCTATTGCTTTAGTAAATGAGCTTAAAATTCTAATTCCGATGACAGAACTAATCGATAAAGAAGTAGAGCTTAAGCGGCTGGAAAAAGAAATCAGCCGACTGGAAAAAGAAATCTCCCGATCGGAGAGCAAACTCGCTGACCCCAAATTTGTTGAGCGTGCACCTCAAGAAGTAATCGCAAAAGAACAGAAAAAATTAGAAGAAGCTCACATTACTCTCACCAGCCTTAAAGAGCAGCAAAGTAAAATTCAGACGCTTTAGCTCCCACAAATTTTGACCCCCTAATAAAGCTGGAAGACAAAAAAGCCCCCTTATGGGGGGCTTATAGGGAATGAAAGGCGTTATTGTTATTTGCGTTTACATGAAGGTTGGGATCAGCGGCGCATCCACAATCACCATCTGCCGATTGCCCGCATCATCATAGAAGAAGAACAAGCCACCAAACCGGCTGTCCGGATCGTAGATGATGTCCGACAGACGATAGACCTCCCAAGCCGCATCCGAGGCCACTACCTCCAAGGTCTTGGTCTCACCCGGAGCCACCGCCCCACCCGTGACACTCAAGCCCTCTTCCGCCAACAGATCCTCCGGATACCCCGTCTCGTCCTCGCAGACCTCCGGATTCATAAACCGTACCGAGGCCGTCTCAAACTCGCACAACTGCACCGGACGATCCCCACGATTGGTCACCGTCAGCTTCATCTTCATCGCCCGCCCAGGCACCCGATACGTGGCCTCATCTACCTTCACGTCCACCGTCGGCTTCGGTAACTCAATAGGAGTAATCCCACGCAGCACCCCAGCCTGCAGCGGTATGGTCACCGGATACTTGCTCTGCGTGCTCGAATAGCCAAAAATGACCAAAAGTATCGTGGCCGCCCCAAACAGCAACCCCACTTTTTTGTCGGTCGGCGTAATCAGCTCGTCCGCACGCCCCGCATTGACCATAAGCAACCGCGGAATGAAGATCGGATTGCGCGCAAAATAAGCAATCCAGGCAACCCCAATGGCATACCACAACACATGCCAAAACCAAATGTTGCCCTCATTGTAGGTCTCCAAATCCACCGTCTGCCCAGTCAAAGTGGTCACCGGATTCTTAAAGTCCCGCATGGAACCATTCACCGTCACCCACTTGCCCGGACCAATGATCGGCCCACCCCCCTCTACGTTAATCATGGGATGAACGTGCCACTCCCCAGGACGACGAGCCTTCAAGACCACCCGAAACGTGTAGGTCTTGCCAATCTCTAACCGCGCCGAACGCGGCACAAATTTGTCCCCAATGTAGGACTCCTTGCGAATAAACGTCGGCCCAGGAATCCCTATGTTGAGGAACGATACCTCCGGCGGATCCACCGCCTCCGGCCACCCCTCAAAGACGTGGAACTTGCCCTTGATCTCCATCTCATCGTTGACGTTGAGCTGATCCGTCGACCAACTCAAGTCAAACCAGTGTATGGTCCGCATCCGCAAAAACGCCGCCTGGGACTTCTCCCCATGCGCCAACGCCGCAGGCCCATACGCCACCGCCGCCACCAGAGCTATCAACGCCCCCACCAGCGACCAGCGCCCTACCCTGTCAGTTCGTGCTTTCATCGATTTCCTCCTCATACCGTTTTTACTCGTTGTCTCTCATCAGGTCCGCTTGACAAACCGAACATTGCCAAACCAACGACCCACAAAATGCCACATGAAATAAATCAAAATGGACATAAACCCAGAAAAGAACGCCGACACCGGCGCTACGTCCTTACCAAACGTACGCAGCGTGCCCTTCTCAACCATCCGAATGTACTCCGGCGTGCCCGTGCGTACATAGTGGTACCCTTGAATGTCGGCAATCGACATCAGCATACCGTTGTATTCCACCGGCACATGCAGCGGCCCAACCACCGGCCAGTTGCCAGGATACAGCAAAAGACCCCAGCCTAACCCACCAATCACCGCCGTAAACAAATAGCTCCCAGACAGCATCAACACGACGTCTAAAAAGATCGCCATGTGCACCGCCGCCGTCGGAAAGACAAAGTTAATCGGGAAATACGTCCACATCCAGAAATTAAAATACCGATTAACCCACTCCCCAAACAAAATGCCTAAAATGCATACCGTCGCCCCCCACGGCAAACGTAAACGCTCCCAGATCACCGCTTGCACCGCCGCCGGGAAGGTAATCATCACAATCGGATACACCGTCACCCACAAACGCCGATCCTTCCAGTCCGCCCAGAAGTCCCAGTCGCCCATGGTCAGCATGCCGTGAATGTGATAAGAACCCGTCAAAACAAAAAACAGAATGAATAACCCCAGATAATCTACCATCCGGGAAACCTGTACGGCCTCGGCATGCGACCGAACCGCAGATGTCGTAGTGCTCATCACTTACCTCCACTCGTCAAAGTTGTTGCTGTTGTCAACCACGCCCCCATGGCAAGAGGGGCCGCCAACCCAGCGACCCCTCCATCTCTATCCCTTACCTCCTTAAACCCACTCCTCACTCCGGCCAGGTAGCGGCATCTCCGCCCCGATAGACGGACTCACCACACAACTCCCGACCCATCAAGTTGGCAAAGCTGGCAAAGACCTGAAGCAGTAACCCCAAGATCGACAGCGCAAACCAACCAAAAAACACAAACCCATAATGCAACGGCGCCACAAACAGCTCCTCCATGAACCAAAACGTATGACCCCACTCATTGAGCCCTACATTCGGCAAAATCATAAACGGCCCCACCACCGTAATCAAATACGGCAGCGATAACCCCTTCTTGCGATAATCAAAATACGGCAACCGCGTATGCGCATAAATCATCGCCGCATACCCAGTAATAATATAAATCGGATAACTCAAATAAAACTCAATAATATGACTGGGAGTAAAATCCGTATCCCGCACAATCGTCTGATGCCACGTGCCATCCTGCTCCGTAAAATAACTCGCCCCCCAGTATATCGCCCACGCATACGCCACCAACCAAATCAAATGCGTCATGTTCCGCCGTAACTCCTCCCGCGGCGCCAACGCATCCAAATTCCGATCCCTCGTCCGCCACAAATACCCCCACAACAACGACGCCGTCGTCACCTCCAACACTATCTCCGTATACAAGAAATTCATCCAGTACTTCTCAAACTCCGGCGCAAACGCATCCAAACCCGCACTCCAACCATACACTCCCTCATACCACCGAACCCATAAATAAAAAACCGTATATATCCCAAACGCAAACGCCAGCCACCGCTTGTCCAACAACGGCGCCTCCGCCACTCCCACCACACTCGTCGTCGCAGCCATTTTCATCTACCTCCTTTAAACTTCGTATCTCTCTTCTCTCACAAACAAAACCACTCTCTCCTTCCCTACTCCACACCCTATACCTAGGGCACCCCCACCTCCCTGCGGTACCCCAAAGTCTAACAAGCTCCCCTAAGTTGTCAAGAGGTTTATGGCATATCCCACACTGGGTTGTGGCATTTGCCCTTCCTAAAAGAGCCCTATAATTCTGCCACTCTCATCGACATCAATCCGCTCAGCGGCAGGCCGCTTAGGTAAACCGGGCATGGTCATGATATTGCCGCAAATCACCACGGCAAATTCAGCTCCGTGAGCAGGCCTGACCTCGCGCACCGTCAAAGCATGTCCAGCCGGGGCACCGCGCAAATGTGGATCACAGGCGAAGGAATATTGAGTTTTAGCGATACAGACCGGATAGTGGCGATGCAGCTCGCTAAGCCGTTCCAAATACTGTCTTACTTTGGGTTCTGCCGAGACTTCAGCCGCCCCATAGATCTTGGTAGCAATGGTTTCGATTTTTTCCCACAAAGGCAAATCATCCTGGTACAGGAAACGAAAGCTTGAGGGCTGGTCCACGGCCTGAAGCACCTCACGCGCCAACTCTTCCGCACCAAGTCCACCTTCAGCCCAATGACGGCATATCACCGCCTTGGCTCCAAGTGCAGCGACTCTGTCCTGAAGACAGGCAAGCTCGAACTCAGTATCGGAGGTGAAATGATTGATCGCAACCACGCATGGCAGGCCAAAATGCTGCCGAATATTGCAAAGATGCCGCTCTAAATTCACACATCCTGCTTCCAAAGCGGCCAGGTTTTCCTGGGCCAGTGCTTCTATAGGCATCCCGCCGTGCATCTTTAAAGCGCGCACAGTCGCCACCAGCACTACCGCATCCGGTCGGATCCCGGCTTTGCGGCATTTGATGTTGATGAACTTCTCAGCCCCCAAATCGGCACCGAAACCAGCCTCTGTGACTACGTAATCGGCCATTTTAAGCGCGGACTTCGTAGCGATGACCGAGTTGCAACCGTGGGCGATATTAGCAAAAGGGCCGCCATGGACGAAGACGGGATTGTTTTCAAGCGTTTGAACTAAATTGGGGCAAATGGCGCTCTTAAGCAATGCGGTCATCGCGCCTTGGGCTTTGAGATCGCGGGCAAAAATTGGCTCTCCGGCGCCCGTGTAACCGACCAGCACATTGCCTAAGCGCTGTTTCAACTCTCCCAAGGATTCCACAAGGCACAAAATGGCCATGACCTCGGATGCCACCACGATATCGAACCCATCCTCACGCGGCACGCCGTTTGTTTTTCCCCCTAAGCCGACGACAATTTGCCGCAGGCTACGATCGTTCATGTCGACGACCCGCCTCCATGCTACCTGGCACACATCCAAACTCAGAGCATTACCGTGGTGAATGTGGTTGTCAACTAAAGCCGCAAGCAGATTATGGGCCGCAGCAACAGCATGAAAGTCCCCGGTAAAATGAAGGTTGATATCCTCCATCGGTACCACTTGGGCCCGCCCTCCTCCGGTGGCTCCCCCCTTGATGCCGAAACAGGGGCCCATGGACGGCTCACGCAGGCAGATCATAGTCTTCTTACCAAGGCGGTTTAAAGCATCGCCCAGCCCTATGGTCGTGGTCGTCTTCCCCTCACCTGCGGGCGTCGGACTAATCGCCGTGACAAGGATCAACTTGCCATTGGGCCGATCTTTTAGACTTTGGATGTACTCGAGCGACAGCTTGGCTTTATAGCGGCCGTAGCAATCCAAGTGGACAGGGTCTATGCCAAATCTTTCTTGGGCCAGTTCGGCGATGGGAAGCATCTTGGCCTGCCGGGCGATTTCAATGTCAGAGAGCATAGCTTTCTGTCCTCCTATAAATCTGAGAGCTTAAAGGCATTGCCCTGAGCGCAAAAAGGTCAGAGCCTGCCTTATGGTGAGCCCAAATTAAATCCTACCGAAGTCAAACCTGAGGCGGTGTAAGCTTTAGCGCCTCCTTGAGCCGAGCGATGTGGCGCACCCCATCGCTATCAATCACCTCAATGCTATGCAACCCTTGGATGCCATCCTCCACATACACTTCTCTAGGTCTATGCACCAGGTGATCCATTCCTTCGAAGACAAATTCGATGACATCGTCTTTTGGGTCATAGCTTATCCCGTACAAGGGCACCCATTCGGCCTCGAACTGATCCCCCAGGTTCATGGCAGCTACCTCAAGTTCTGCCCGATTCACCTTCAGATGTTTGGAAATGCTATCGAAATAGGTTTCCCATTGGGATTTGGGAAGGGAACGCGTACTCATGGCCTAAGCTCCTTAAATTTATAGTTGGTGTTAAAAATATGGGGCCAGAATTTAACTTCACAACTTTTAAAGACAATAGGGAGGTTTGGGTAGCCCGGCCAATTTGCAGGCATAGTGCAAAGGTCCTTTGGGAAACAAACGATGTAAGTAACCGCTGTTGCCTTTCTCATGGCCTAGAGTTTGGGCCACTGCCTTGACAAACATGCGCATATTCGGCAAATGTTGGAAACGCAGATAATACGCGCGCATGAAGCGAATGATCTCCCAATGAGCTTCGCTTAAAACCAAACCCTCGCGCCTTGCCAAGGCGATCGCCACGCTCTCATCCCAGGCACGAAAATCGTGCAAAAAGCCCTCCTCCGTCAAGACAATCGACTGCTCTTTAAGCTTTAAAGTCACCATGACAGAATGCGCGGGTAAGCCACCGCCAAGTCCACAAACCCATCGAAATCGATCGGCGTCACTTCCGGCAATAGCTGCTCCAAAGCAATCCCACGCGCCTCTAGATCGGGCGCTAGCGCATAACACTTAACTGACCCAGCCTGGATGGCCGCAGCAACCAAGCTATCGCGGCAAGCACCATAGACTGCGCCAGCGATAAGCAGCAGGGCATCGCCCTCGTCCATGCGCTGCAAGCAATGAGAAATATCTAAGCCGGTATAAGGCGAACGTGAGACCACATGCAACACCCCCATCATCAATCTCCTAGTACTCGATCGTACTCCCGCATCAGACCAGCCAAACGCGCTCGGGGCAACGAGCGCACCGGCAAAACTAAGTCCGAGGCCTTGATTCTGCGCTCACACAATGACTCATTCTCTACCCACGGCGGGTCGATACCGTATACTTCCAGCGTCTGCCACATAGCCGCGACGTCCCTCTGTGCTAGGGCTTGAGGCCGTTGATTCCGACAGAGCTGCCAGACCCCGTCATCAACGAACACGACCTCCACGGTTTGGTCAAAAGCCACCACAGTCAATAGAAGGTCCAACGTCTCAATCGCTCGTAGCCCGTCGTAGGGAGCACGGCGTATAACGAATAAATAACGCATCAGCCAAACACCAACAGACGATCGGTCTCAAGCACAGATTCAACCAACAAAGCCAAGCCTGCGATTCTAAATCCGGGGATAAGCTCGTCCTGAGTTTGCGGCTCCCAGACTCCACGTCTTTGGGCCGCTGCTGAACAGATAACCAAGTCCACGCCATAGCTCATCGCCAGTTGGCTCCAACGTGCTACCAGGTTGAACTCATCCGCTGGCGGAGAAACCTTAAGCGCGTGGTATACTCCCTCGCCATAAAAGAACACCCGCCGTACCTTATGCCCCCTGGCCAAAGCTGCCTGAGCAAAACGGTAAGCATGTTCAGCCGCCGCACCGGCGTATGGGCTGGCGTTGACCTGAATCGTAAATTCTAGGAACCTAGTTCCCTTAACGGCTGTCTCTTCCACGTCCATTTTTGCACAGGCTCTCTCACATGCCATTAACCTGCACCATTGTCCTCCTCTGGCTGACGTTGATACCGTTTACGATTTCCGCCTCACCAGAACTTCCGGACATGGGCGCTCCATCCGACACCGTCTTCAGTCCAGAGGAGGAGAAACGTTTGGGAGAGGCCTTTTACCGCCAACTGCACCAGCAGGTCCACATCAGCCAAGACCCTGAAATTCAAGATTATATCTCTTCTTTAGGCGGGCGTCTGATCGCTCACAGCGACGTAGCCAATCGCAGCTTTCACTTTTTCGTCGTCATGGATCCACAAATCAATGCCTTTGCTGGCCCGGCCGGTTACATCGGGGTCAATAGCGGTTTGATCCTGGCCACCCAATCAGAGGGAGAATTGGCTTCGGTCTTAGCCCACGAAATCGCCCACGTGGCCCAACAGCACCTTAAACGAGCATTTGCAGCGGCCAAACAGCTGGCCTTGCCGCTGGCCGCCGCTACGCTGGCGGCCATTCTGCTCGGCGCTCAGTCGCCAGAACTGGGTCAAGCGGCTTTCATCGCTCTGCAAGCAGGTAGCATCCAGCACCAGATCAATTTCACCCGCAGCCATGAGCAAGAAGCCGATCACGTTGGCATCCAGATCCTATCTGCAAGCGATTTCGACCCGCGCAGCATGCCGACGTTTTTTGAACGTCTGCAACAATCAACCCGCTTTCTAGGGCAGGACGTTCCTGAATTTCTTCGCACCCATCCTGTCACCAGTGCGCGCATCGCCGACAGTCGTGCCCGCGCCGAGACTTTTCCCTATCGCCAATACCCAGACTCCTTAGCTTATCTTTTGACCAAAGCCAAACTTCAAGTCCTGACCGCCACCGACCTGACCGAGCTCAGAAAAAGCTTTAACAATCAACGACAACAGGGAATCGAGTTTCAGCAAGCGGCGGCTAGCTATGGCTTGGCTTTAGCCTTAAAAGCTCAAAACCAACTTGAAGCCAGTCGGCAAATGCTCACTGTTCTGCTCGACCGCTTTCCCGATCAACCCCAATTCATCCACGCCATGGCTCAAGTCGAGTTGGTCCAGGGCCAAACTCAACAAGCCTTAAGTCGATATCAGCAAGCCTTGCAACGTTTTCCAGCAGCGCAGGTGCTCAAGCTAGAATACGCCGAAGCCTTGCTCGAAACCCGGCATTTCCAGAGCGCGCGCCAACTTCTTGAGCCCTTTGTCGCAACCCAAGCGCCGCGACAACCAATCGTGTTCAAATTGCTCTCGCGCGCCTACGCCGGTTTAGGCAAAGCGGCCGAGTCTCATCGTTACTTGGCCGAGTACTATTATGCCAGCGGCGATCTGGAGCAGGCCATTTTTCAGGCCGCTTTGGCCCGCAAGCTGGCTACTGGCGACCGCATCTTAGAGGCAATCGCCAAACAGCGCCTTAAGGTGTTCCGCGCCGAAGACAAAGCGCGCAAGCAACGCTAGGCAGTCAGAGGTTCTCCCCGCGCTAAGTGCGGCAAGTTTCCCTCCAGTCCCATTGCGTAACGCATCACTGCAAGGCGTGCCGGATAAAGCCTCTGGGCTAAATTTAAGCCTAGATTGCGCAATAGTTTGAGAGGCACAGAGGAGGTGCCGAACACGCGGTAAAACAGGTCCATCGCCGTCATCATGATCAGATTATCGCGCCGGCGCATCGTTTCGTATTCGCGCAAGACACTTAGGCTGCCAAAATCTTTTCCTTTTTTGTTCGCGGCCACTATCACTTGAGCCAATGCCGCCGCATCCAGCAGACCGAGGTTGACGCCTTGACCGGCGAGAGGATGAATCATGTGTGCCGCATCTCCGATCAAAGCCACTCCGTCTTTGACATAGCGCGTGGCGTGCTGGCGGCGCAAAGGGAAGCTGCCCCAGTCTTGGATCTGAATTAGGTCACCCAATTCGCGCGGGAACGCCTGGTATAACGCTGCAAGCAGCTCTCCATGATCGAGGCTTTCAAGCCTTTTTACCTCCTCCGGACGTTGATACCAGACCAACGAAGCGTGGGGGCCGGGTAGCGGCAAGAACGCCTGTGGGCCATCCTCGGTAAAGCGCTGCCAAGTGATGTCCTGCTGGCCATAGGCGGTTTCTACCGTCAATACCAACGCCGCCTGCTCGTAATCCCACGCCGTAACGCCAATTCCAACCGCCTGTCTAACCTGGGAATAACCGCCATCGGCCGCGATTAACAGCCTAGCTGCGAGCTGGCGGCCATCATCCAGCTCGATGCTTGAACCCTCAGGGCGATAATCAATTCGTACTGGTCTAGCCGGACAATACAAATCGATATTGCTTAACTCTTCAAGGCGCCTGAGTAAAGCCAGTTGGATCAACCGATTCTCGATGATGTACCCCAACTCTGGGTACTGGACGTCGCGGCTGCGGAACTCGGTGCCGTCGAAGATCTCCCAAACCCGCATCCGCCGGAAAGGACACAAGCGCATACCAGCGATGTAATTCCATGCTCCAATCCCTTCAAGAATGCGACGTGAAGCAATGCTGATGGCGGACACCCGCAGATCTAGCGGTTGTTCAGACGCAAAGGGGTACGGCCGCTGGCTTTCAATCACCGCTAAGTTAAGCGCTGTATCTCCCAGCGAACAAGCCAGGGTGGCGCCTACCATCCCCCCTCCTACCACAATCGCGTCATAGTGTTGTGCCATATCCTTGTCCTCTCCGCTTCGTTCACGCCCAGCTGAAAAAAAAGCCCGAAGACGACTGGGCCGGCTTCGGGCTTATTCCCCACCCTCTTTACGAGGGGAAAAGCTTTAAATTTTTACGCGAATTGCCGACGCGGCCTAGAATTTTCCCGCGGACGGGCCTCGTTGACGCGCAAAGCGCGTCCTTTTAGATCTTGACCGTCGAGGTTTCTGATCGCCTCATCGGCTTCCGAATCCACCGGCATCTCCACGAAACCAAAGCCCTTGGATCGATCAGTGTAACGATCCTTGACAATACGGACCGAAGACACCTCCCCAAACCGAGAGAACGCAGCGCGCAGCTCGTCTTCGCTTAGCTGGTACGACAAATTACCCACGTAGATATTCTTCATTGCTGTTACCCTATTACAAAACCACGCCATTTCATCTATTGATCGCAAAGCCAGCCAATGGCGTAAAGACCAGCCTCGCGAAGCTCAGACAGGCAACCGAGCTCTCGGGCCTGCAATTTAAACGGCACAATGGAACTATGCTAGCCGAGCACAGCTTGCGCGCAATACGCATAAACCAATTAGCAAACGGTCCACCGCAACCCTTGAAAATAAGGGCCATAGCCCACTTATGGGCGGCGCGAACCCCGGATGTACACCCAGAGGTTCGGACATGAGGAAATTCATAAGAAATCAAATCGGATCGAATGCATTTAAGAATATTGGAATTAGCCAACAAACGCAAGGGTTATCTGTGGAAATTGAGCAAAATTTCTTTGGCTCGATTGATTTGAGCTGCCAAACGGTCTGACCCTCCGCGATCGGGGTGGACTTTCTGAATCAGACGGCGATGAGCGGCGATAATTTCGGCGCGTGTCGCGCCTGGTTTAAGCCCTAAAACCTCATAAGCCTCAGCCACAGACTCAGGCATGGCTCTATCATGCCCACCTGAAGCCTTACTCTCCTCTTGCCGTCGCCAAATCTGGAAAAGCTTAGACCAAATGGAAAATAGATTAGGCCAGCGGGCGATGATTACTGCGACCACACCAAAGGCAAGCAGCGGCCAGCTGTGAACTAAAAGAGCCAGCAGGATCAGAGCTGCGGCCAGATAAATGCCGCTATGGTCTGTCCGCGACGTCGGCATGAACCAACGCCATCCCCAGAGCAATAAGAAAAGCAGCATCAAAATTAAAAGGATGCGGATCATGCCTCGCTTTTAGATTTAGAGCTCATTTTTAGGCAAAATGATATAGTACGTCGATCATGAGGATCATCCTTAGATTCGCTTACCTGTGGCTACTGTGGTTAGGCCTGAGCGGCTGTAAGGGGCCATTGAATAACCCTTACCCTGCTGTCGAGAGAGACCGCAATATCTTCTATGCGGCTCTTGCCGAATTTCCCAAACACTTAGATCCGGCCCTGGCCTATAGCGCCGATGAATACAGCCTGATCAATCAAACTTATGAGCCGCCGCTACAGTATCATTATTTACAGCGGCCCTACGTTCTCACCCCGCTCACCGCTGCCTCGCTGCCCAGGGTGTCTTACTTCAATGCGCAAGGGCAAAAGCTCCCTGAGAGCACGCCGGCAGACCAAATCGCTTACAGCGAGTACCTTATCACCATTCGCCCAGGTATCTACTTTCAGCCCCATCCGGCGTTTGCCAAAGACGCCTCCGGGCATTTCCTTTACCACCGCCTCACTGCTCGAGACCTTAAAAACATCCACAGCCCCATGGACTTCCCTGTCTTGGCAAGCCGGGAACTGACCGCTGAGGACTATGTATACCAAATCAAGCGCCTAGTTCATCCCAAAGTCCACTCCCCCATCGCTGGGCTGATGCAAGAACACATCGTAGGCTTGGCCGAATTTGCGCAAGAAATCGAACACCGCTATCAAAAAATCGACCCTCAGGAATTTTTCGATCTTCGTCCTTATCCGATCCGTGGGGTTTACGCTTTAGATCGCTATCGCTATGTAATCCGCATCCGCGGCAAATATCCACAATTCAAATACTGGCTGGCGATGCCATTTTTTGCTCCTATCCCCTGGGAAGTCGATCGGTTTTACCAACAACTGCCCTTGATCGAGCGCAACCTGACCTTAGACTGGTACCCAGTCGGTACCGGACCATATCTTCTGGCCGAGAACAACCCCAACCGCCGCATCGTGCTGGTCAAAAATCCCAATTTCCACGGCGAAACCTATCCCAGCGAAGGTGAGAGCGCAGATACCAGCTTGGGACTGCTTAGGGATGCGGGCCAGCCGCTGCCTTTTATCGACGAAATCCAGTTCATCCTAGAGCGCGAGTTCATCCCAGCCTGGAACAAATTCCTGCAAGGATATTACGAGGCTTCAGGAATCAGCTCCGACAGCTTTGATCAGGCGATTCGTTTCGGCGCCCAAAATCAAGCTGAACTCACAGAAGAACTCAAAGCTAAGGGCATCCGCCTGGAGACCGCCGTTGCTCCCTCTATCTTTTATTTAGGCTTCAATATGCTCGACCCCGTAGTGGGCGGTCTAGAAGAGACCAAGCGCAAGCTGCGCCAGGCGATTGCGATCGCTATCGACCAAGAGGAATATATCTCGATTTTCCTAAATGGTCGAGGAGTGGCTGCGCAAGGCGTGCTTCCCCCTGGGATTTTTGGATACTTGGAAGGGCCACAAGGTATCAACCGTTATGTTTATACCTGGAAAAACGGCGAGCCGCAGCGCAAATCCATAGAAGAGGCACGAAAGCTCCTGGCCGAAGCAGGCTATCCAGGCGGCCGTGACCCCAGCACTGGCGGACCTTTGCTATTGTACTTAGACACCCCAGGTGGAGGTCCTGAGGATAAGGCGCGTCTGTCCTGGTACCGCAAGCAGTTTGAAAAACTGGGTATCGAGTTGGTCATCCGCGCTACCGATTACAACCGTTTCCAACAAAAAATGCGGGTGGGACTGGCCCAGATCTTTACCTGGGGCTGGAACGCCGACTACCCAGACCCTGAGAATTTCTTTTTTCTGCTCTATAGCAAAAACGGTAAAGTTAAATACGGTGGAGAAAACGCGGCTAATTACGAAAATCCTGAATTCGACCGCCTGTTTGAACAGATGCGTAACTTAGACGACACACCCGCACGCTTAGAATTAATCCAAAAATTGACTGAAATCCTGCATCGCGACGCCCCTTGGGTGTTCGGTTTCCACCCCAAAAATTTCACTCTGTATCACGGCTGGCTCGCCAATGTTAAACCGAATCAAATGGCGACCGGCACCCTCAAGTACCTGCGCCTAGACTCCAAGCAGCGCGCTCAGTTGCGCGCCGCTTGGAACCGTCCTATTCTGTGGCCGCTTTACTTGCTCTTGCTTGGTCTGGTGATAGGCTGGTTCCCCGCTTGGCTCAAGTACCGAAAGAGAATGCACGAGACGGCTTTGGCGTGACCCAGTATCTTCTGCGCCGAGTTTTGTATGCTTTCCCGATCTTAGTTGGGGTCAATCTAATCACGTTCGCGCTGTTCTTCGTGGTCAATCCGCCTGACGACATGGCGCGCATGCAGCTTGGCCACAAACACGTCACCCAAGAAGCTATCGAAAAGTGGAAGCACGAGCGGGGATACGATCTTCCTTTGCTATTCAATACCCAGGCCCAAGGCATGCAGAGACTGACCCAGACCATCTTCTTTCAAAAATCGGTTAACCTGTTCTTGTTTCGCTTTGGTCGTTCCGACAGCGGCCGCGATATCGTCGCCGACATTAAGGAGCGCATGGGGCCGTCGCTGGCAATTGCAGTACCCACTTTGCTCTTAGGGCTCATAGTCAACATCACTTTCGCTTTACTTTTGGTCTTCTTTCGCCGTACGCACTTTGAGCTCAGCGGCCTGGCTGCTTGCGTCGTTTTGATGTCGACTTCAGCCCTATTTTACATCATTGCCGGCCAATACTTGTTTGGTAAGGTCATGAAACTAGTACCGATTTCAGGCTACGGTGGAGGAATGAGCGCGATTAAATTCGTGCTCCTGCCGGTGCTGGTAGGCGTGGTCTCAGGGATCGGCTCGGGCGTGCGCTGGTACCGCACTTTGTTTGTGGAGGAAATCGAGAAAGATTATGTGCGCACCGCCCGCGCCAAGGGTTTGACTGAGCCTAAGATATTGTTCCGCCATGTTCTGCCCAACGCCCTGATCCCCATCCTTACCGGGGTAGTAGCGATTCTGCCGCTATTGTTTTTAGGAAGTCTCTTGACCGAATCTTTTTTCGGTATTCCCGGCCTTGGCAGCTACACTATAGACGCCATTAGCCGCCAGGACTTCGCCATCGTCCGAGCGATGGTGTTTTTAGGTTCCGCCCTTTACATCCTCGGGCTGGTGCTGACCGACATCTCGTACACCTTGGTTGATCCCAGGGTGCGCCTGGAATGAGCTGGGTAGTATTGTGGACCGACGCTTTGCTCTTTGCGCTTGCGGCCGGTATCGCTGCGCTTGCGCTCTACACCCGCCGTCAGGAGCACTTGCGCCGGCCCTGGCGCAAAATCGCACGCAGCCGCACCGGAGTGGCAGCTCTGACAGTACTGGCTGCCTTTGCCACCATTGGGCTTTTAGATTCCATCCATTTCCGCCAAGCCTCAAACGGTCAGGTGGTGAGCCTGCTTGACCGATGGATTGAACCGCTTCGCATCCGCAGCGAAAAAACCTACTCCGCGCCTTTCGCCACCCACCTATACGCGCGTGAATTCCAGACTTTGCCGGATGGAGGCAAAGCGTGGCTCTATCCACGCCTTCAGTACGGCGGCGCCCACCTGCAAGATCCAAATGACAGATGGCGCGATGTGACCCAAAGAGCTTTGCTCGGAGGCGGCAAAGGTGCTGCAGTCTGGTTGCTGCTCAACATGGGCCTGGCCCTCATCCTTGGCCTGCGCCGACTTATGTGGCCTCCTTGGGCCACGGTCTCGCTGACCTTGGGCATCCTGCTCGTGATAGGATGGACCGTTGCTGAGCTCAGCTTGGCTTACCACGTCTTAGGGACCGATAAGGTGGGTGAAGACGTGCTGTATCAGAGCTTGAAAAGCATTCGCACCGGCTTGATCATCGGTACTCTGACTACCTTAGTGATGCTTCCCTTGGGCCTCGGGCTAGGAGTGGTGGCCGGTTACTTTGGCGGTTGGATAGATGATCTGATCCAGTATCTCTATACCACTTTGAACTCCATCCCTGGCGTCCTTCTGATTGCTGCAGCGATCTTGATGCTTCAAGTCTACATGGCTGCCCACGAGGAACAATTCACCAGCTTAGTCGTGCGCGCTGATATGCGCCTGTTTTTCCTGTGTTTGATTTTAGGGATTACCAGCTGGACCGGCCTATGCCGGCTGCTGAGGGCAGAGACCCTAAAACTTAGGGAAATGGAGTACGTGCAAGCCGCCCGCGCCTTGGGGGTCTCCCATCCCATAATTCTGCTGCGTCATATCTTCCCCAACGTGTTCCACATCGTGTTGATCTCAGTCGTATTGGATTTCAGCGGGCTGGTGTTGGCTGAGGCGGTGTTGTCTTACGTTAACATCGGAGTGGATCCCACCACGCAAAGCTGGGGCAACATGATCAACAGCGCGCGTCTGGAACTGGCCCGAGAGCCCGTTGTCTGGTGGACCTTGGCAGCAGCTTTCGCGTTTATGTTTACCTTTGTGCTCGCGGCCAACCTGTTTGCCGATGTGGTCCGCGATGCCTTTGATCCGCGCCGAGCCGAAGAGTAAAAAACGAGGGCTTAAATGCCAAGCTATCGCACCATCATTCACCGCCCCTTTCTCTCGCCCGAGCTCCAAACCCAGCTCGCCCGTTTTGGCCGGCTTCAAAGCCGATCGGGCTATTGGCTTCTAGAACACGCCTCGCCCCTAGTATTGGAAACCTTGCGGCGGGAGTTGGGCTGCGACGTCAATACTTTACCCCTTGACTTTGCGCCGGAGAAAACTCGTCTTGTGGTTACCGATTTGGATTCTACCCTGGTCGCTATCGAGACTATAGACGAACTAGCAGCTGTTCTAGGTCTGCGCGATCAGGTCTCTGCCATAACTGCACGGGCAATGGCTGGAGAATTGGACTTCGTGGCAGCCCTGAAAGAACGGGTGGCTCTGCTAGAGGGATTGCCGCAAGAAGTTTTAGAACGCGTTTTCACTGAAAAGATGAAGCCGGCCATCCAACCCGGTGCTCAAGCTACCCTAGCCTGGCTGAAACAACGCGGAATCGCAACAGCGGTGGTTTCAGGCGGATTTACTTTTTTTACCGAGCGCCTGCAAAAAACACTGCCTATAGACTCCAGTCTGGCCTGCCAATTGGAAGTGCGAGACGGCCGGCTCACCGGCAAGCTCATCGGTCAGATTGTGGACAAATACGCTAAAGCCGAATTTCTAAAAGACCTTGCTCGCCGCCTGAGAATCTCGCTCGAGCAAACAGTGGCAGTCGGCGATGGCGCCAATGACGTCTTGATGCTGGAACTGGCCGGGCTTGGAGTGGCCTATCGTGCTCACGCGATCGCCCGCGAGCGCGCCTCGGTCTTAATCGATTACGGCGATTGGCATGACCTGCGTTACCTTTTAGCGCCATGACCCCACTTCTGTCCGTAGACAACCTAACCACCGGCTTCCAGCGTGCAGGTAGCCGCTATACTGTGGTGGAAAAAGTAAGCTTCACTATTTGCCGCGGCCAGACCTTTGCCCTGGTGGGTGAATCTGGCTCGGGTAAATCGATCACAGCTTTATCGGTCATCCGCCTCCTTCCTCCAGGCGCCCGCATCTTCACTGGTCAGGTGATGCTCAACGGCGAAGATCTGCTTAAATTGCCGGAAATCCAAATGAGTCGCCTACGCGGCAGAAAAATCGCGATGATTTTTCAGGACCCTATGACTTCGCTCAATCCAGTCAAAACGGTTGGCGACCAGATCGGTGAGGTGTTGACTTTGCATTTTGGCCTTAAGGGTCGGCTGCGGCAGGAGCGTTGCCTAGAACTCTTGCACCAAGTGGGCCTTACCGACCCCGAGCATAAGCTGGCCAGCTATCCTCATCAGCTATCAGGCGGCCAGCGCCAGCGGGTGATGATCGCCATCGCTTTGGCAGGGGAGCCAGAGTTGCTCATCGCTGATGAACCTACCACCGCTTTGGATGTCACCCTACAGGCCCAAATCCTAGAGCTGCTTGAAAAACTCAAACGTCACCGAGGTCTAGCCCTGTGGCTTATCACTCACGACCTAGGTCTGGTCGCCGACCTGGCCGACTCGGCCGCAGTGATGCAAAATGGCAGGATCGTCGAGACTTTCCAGCGCCAAGCTGCCCCTCTATTCGCTCACCCTACTCATCCATACACCCGGCAACTGCTCGAGGCCCGGCCCCGCATAGAAAGCTGCCTAGTCAACCGCTGCAAGGCAGCCGAGTCGGCGTCGCCGCTGCTGCAGGTCACCGAGCTTAAGGTCTGGTACCCGATTCGCAAAGGTTTTTTCAAGAGGATCAAAGATTACGTCCGGGCGGTGGATGGTGTCTCTTTCACTCTCGCCAGAGGGCAGACTTTGGCCTTAGTAGGTGAATCCGGCTGTGGCAAAACCACTCTGGGCAAGGCGTTACTCAAATTGATCCCAGCCACCTCGGGGCGAATTTATATCGATGGTCAAGAGCTTTCGGCCCTGCCGCTCAAATACCGTTGCCGGATGCTGCAGATCGTGTTTCAAGACCCGTTTTCAGCGATGAATCCCAGAATGCTGGTGGAGGACATCTTAGCCGAGGGCTTAAAGTCTTTGCGCCCAGACATCTCGCGCAAAAAGCGCGTCGAACTGGTGGAACGCCTACTGGAAAAAGTAGAACTACCTGCCGACAGCCGACTGCGCTATCCCCACGAATTTTCCGGCGGTCAGCGCCAGCGTCTGTGCATTGCCCGAGCGCTGGCTGTTGAACCCAAATTGATCGTGTGCGACGAGCCCACCAGCTCGCTCGACGTTTCGGTGCAAAAGCAGATTCTAAAGCTGCTCAAAGACCTACAGCAACGCACCGGCGTCAGTTACCTGTTCATCAGCCATGACCTGCAAGTGGTGGCGGAGATTGCCGATCACGTCGCAGTAATGTACCAAGGTAAAATCATAGAGTTAGGGGAGACAGACCGCGTTCTATTCTCCCCTGAACACCCCTATACTCAAAGGTTGCTGGCTGCCTTGCCCGGCAAACACCTTCTATCCCCAGACTCAATTGCCGAGCAGAAAGTTGAAATACCGACTTAAGCTTGCCTTACCCGTCAGCCAAGCTACCCCATCTGGCGGTACGAAGCGGATCGCTTCCCCGTGCAATCACTCGTAGGCGCTGCCCTACCCGCAGGCCGGTGTTGCTCCTTAAGCCGTTCAAGCGCATCAGTTTTCTGACTTCCATCCCGTAGCGGCGAGCCACCGCCCACAACGTCTCCCCCGAACGCACGACGTGAATTTTCACCTGAGGCTGCGTCTGGACCTGCCCCAAACTGCGGTTTGATCCATTCGCCGAGGATAGGGTCTTGGTGCTTTGCCTAGCTTGACTTTCGCTTAAAGCCTGAGAAGACATAGGAAAGGCTACATAGCGGGCACGAGCTTGTTGAGGATAAGGATTAAAGTTCGTCCATCTGGATTTTGGCAGCTGGGCTAGGCGTTCCTCAAACAGCTCGACCTTTTCCAGCGGCAGGACCAAGCGGTGAGGGCCATCAGGAGCAGTAACCCGTCGTCGGAAACCTGGATTAAGCCTCTGCACCTCCTCCAGGGCCATGTCGGCTAACCTCGCAGCTAGGGCCAAGTCGATCTGGGCACCCACATCGACCCGAGCGTACAGCGGGCGGTTGGGCAGCGGGTGCAATGCGATTCCAAACTGCTCGGCGTGCTTGAACACCTGAGCCACTGCCAACAACTTGGGAACATAGGCTTTAGTCTCCTCCGGCAGATCCAAGTGCCAGAAATCAGTAGGTCGATAAAGGATGCGGTTTTTAACGATCTCCTGCATCACCCTACCTTCGCCGGCGTTATAGGCGGCCAGAGCAAGCAACCAATCGCCAAAATCGGCATAGAGTTTTTTGAGATAACGGATCGCCGCTCTGGTTGAAGCGTGAACATCTTGACGTAGGTCCACCCATTGGTTCTGCTTTAGACCATATTGCTCCCCAGTCGAAGGGATAAACTGCCACAGCCCAACCGCTTGCTTGGGAGAGCGGGCATGGGGCTCGAACGCGCTCTCGATTACCGGTAACAGCGCCAATTCCCCCGGCAGACCGTGGCGTTCGATTTCTTCCACAATGGTGTACAGATGGGGTCTGGCCCGTTGCTGGATCCGCTCGAGATACTCTGGATTGGCGGCATACCATTTAAGCTCCTCGCGCACGCGAGGGTGATTGACTTGCGGCAGCCTATAGAGAGCAAACAGCCTGTGCCATAAGTCTCGGTGATGGTGAGCGGATCGGTGCTTCTTTTTGGGCTTGGCCGGATGCGGGGGATCAGGATCGCGCAGTTTAACGTATAAGGCGGGGGCTTTATTGGCAAACGCGGTAGTGCTTGGTTTGACCGGTTGCTGGCTGCAGCCAGACAGCGTCACCGCGGTTGCCAGAGGCAACACGAGAACGGTCTTATTCATCGTTCTTCCTCCCTTTTTCCAGCAATCCTACTGGATTGTCGGCTATTATATTGCAAATTTCTCAATTGCCAACCCTAAGACTGTGCGTCCTACTTTTTCCATCTCTCCGCGCAGCCCCTTGTGCCAGTGGTATCGCACTCCGCTCGGGCGACGGCTGGGACGGATGGAAGCAAGGCTTTTAAGCAGCGCAATTAAAGTTCCTTACTCGTTTACTTTAGTCCAACTGGGGCAAGTGGGATGGGAGAAAAACTATTTGGACAGTGGCTATCTGCCGCGCTTTGTTCTGATAGACGAGACCTTTACCAAGTTCGATCTGCGCTCTGTCTGCGCCTGCTTAAGCTCCCTACCGCTGGCAAGCGAGAGCATAGACGTTCTGATTTTGCCCCATACCCTCGAGTACGTTCCCGATCAACATCAGCTTTTGCGAGAAGTGGAACGGGTATTGAAACCGGAGGGCCAAGCATTTATTTTGGGATTCCAGCGATTCAGCTTTTATCGCTTATACGCTCACCTTCCAGGTGGGCGCCATGCTGCCCTTTGGCGCGGTCGGCCGGTCAGCCAGCACACCTTATTGGATCGCCTAAGCCTCTTGAACTTTGCCGCCGAGATATGCGCTTATTACGACTTCCACGCCCTTTACTCCCCGACCCGACGCTGGTGGGGCATAGCGCTGTGGTCCTTAGGTTACGCCGTACGCGCCATCAAGCGCACTTACACCATGATCCCGATCAACCCAATCGCAACGCCCTGCCCCGACTGGACCCCAGAGGTCGTCCCCACGATTCAGCGCAAAATCGATGACACTTAATGAGGATTGGGTCGAAATTTATACCGACGGTGCCTGCCGCGGCAATCCCGGGCCAGGTGGTTGGGGGGCCTTGCTGCGCTGGCGGAGCAAGGAGCGGGAGTTATTCGGGGCCGAACCGGCTACCACCAACAACCGAATGGAACTGACGGCTGCTATCTCTGCTCTGGAGGCCTTAAAGCGTCCTAGCCGAGTCGTCTTACATACCGATTCTGTGTACCTTATGCAGGGAATCACTTCCTGGCTTCCCCAATGGCTCAAACGGGGTTGGAAAACTTCGGCTGGCAAACCGGTCAAGAACCTAGACCTGTGGCAGCGCCTACTCAAAGCGATGGCTCCCCATCAGATTCAGTGGCAATGGGTGCGCGGCCACAGCGGCCATCCTGAGAACGAACGCGCCGACCGCTTGGCCAACCGCGCCATAGACCAGATGTTACAAAAGGAGAAAAACCATGCGTCAAATCGTGCTGGACACTGAGACCACTGGCCTTGATCCAGCCGCCGGTCACCGCATTATCGAGATCGGCTGCGTGGAACTGATCGACCGCCGCGTGAGCGGGAATCGCTTCCACAAGTATCTCAACCCCGAGCGTGAGATCGATCGGGGAGCGGTTGATGTCCACGGTCTTGATCTACAATTCCTAGCTGACAAACCCCGTTTTGCCGAGATCGCCGAGGAATTCCTCGACTTTGTCCGAGGATGCGAGCTGATCATCCATAACGCCCCCTTTGATCTTGCTTTCCTCAACGCAGAGTTAGATCGCTTAGATCGCCAATTCGGGCGCCTGGAAGAGCATTGCCGCATCATCGACACGCTGGAGCTAGCCAGAAGCCGACACCCAGGCCAGCGCAATAGCCTAGACGCCCTGTGCAAGCGCTACGGCATAGACAACCGCCAGCGTCACCTACACGGCGCGCTGCTTGACGCCGAGATCCTAGCCCGAGTGTACCTAGTCATGACTTCGGGACAGATCGCGCTAGGGCTAGATAGCGATCCGGTCGGGACTCACTCCGATATCACCGCCCATGAGAGAGCAAAAACCCGCCCACGCTTGAAGGTAGCCATCTGCCCAGAACAAGATTTAATAGCCCATCAAAATTTTCTCAAAGCTATTGCCGAAGCCAGCGGCCGGTGCCTGTGGCTTGAGCGCTAGCTCGCCTTGCCGTTTTTGGCTATGCTATTATGTTTTAAGCCCTGGGAGAGGTGGCTGAGCGGCTTAAAGCACCGGTCTTGAAAACCGGCGAGGGGCGACCCTCCGTGGGTTCAAATCCCACCCTCTCCGCCAAACCCAACTTGCTAAACAAAAGCAACAACTAAGATAATAAACACCATGCCTCGGTGGTGGAATCGGTAGACACACGGGACTTAAAATCCCGAGGGGGAAACCCCGTGCCGGTTCGAGTCCGGCCCGAGGCACCATAGATGAACGCAAGACCTACGAGGGGGAGAGCATCTCGTCCCTCCTCCTTCTGGGTGTCATTACGGAGTCAGAGCAGGTCGTCCGCAGAGGAGGGGCCTAGCCAAGGCCGAGGCCACAGATGTGCGAGCCTCTGGCGAGAGGCGGTTCCCCTTAGAGGCCCAGGCTTCACTGTGTAGGGGTTTAGCTAAGCTCGGGCCCGCCAGCCGATGTCGCGCCGATACTGGACTCCAGGCCAGGAAATTTTCTCGACTTGGGCGTACGCCTTGCGTCTGGCCTCCGCCACGCTCTCGCCTAGAGCGCATACGCACAACACCCGTCCGCCGGCGGTGATTATCTTTCTCTCTTCCAGTCGAGTGCCGGCGTGGAAAACCTTAAGGTCTTCTCGTTTCTCAGCCGGCAAGCCTTGGATAACGTCCCCTTGGCGACAAGTATCCGGATAACCTTCAGCGGCCATCACTACCCCTAACGCCGCACGCTCGTCCCACTGAGCGCGTATTCCGGCCAAGCCGCCGTCTGCCGCTGCCAGACATAGCTCAAACAAATCGCTTTTAAGGCGCATCATGAGTGGCTGGGTTTCGGGGTCCCCCAGGCGGCAGTTGAACTCTAGCACCTTCGGCCCATCCTGGGTGAGCATCAGGCCGGCATAGAGAAAACCGGTGTATGGGACGCCCTCTGCCATCATGCCTTCTAAGGTAGGCCGGATAATCTGGGTCAGGATCTGCTGCTCAATCTCTGGAGTGACTTGCGGCGCTGGAGAATAGGCGCCCATGCCGCCGGTGTTAGGGCCCAGATCGCCGTCTAAAAGGCGCTTGTGGTCTTGGGAAGTAGCCAGTGGAACGAAGTCTTGGCCATCGCTTAGGACGATGAAGCTGACTTCCTCGCCCTGCAGGAACTCCTCGATGACCACTCTGCGACCTGCCTCGCCGAAGACCCGCCCGGACATCATTCGGACTATAGCCGCCTCTGCCTGCTCTTGGCTATGGGCTACGACTACTCCTTTACCGGCCGCCAACCCGTCGGCCTTGACCACCACCGGTGCTCCCTGCTGGCGGACATAGGCAATGGCGGCTTTCGGTTCGTCAAATACGGCGTAGGCAGCGGTGGGAATCCGGTGACGCTCCAGAAAGGCTTTGCAGAAAACTTTGGAGCCCTCCAGGCGGGCGGCCATCCGAGTCGGCCCCAAGCAAATCAGGCCGCGTTCGCGAAAGACATCGACTATCCCTTGAACCAACGGTGCTTCCGGTCCCACCACGGTGAGTGCTATCCCTTCGGCCTGGGCGAAGTCGGCCAAAGAGGCAATGTTGTCCGCGCCCACCGGCAGGTTTTCCACTTTCGGTTCCAGAGCGGTGCCCGCGTTGCCCGGCGCCACATACACGCGCTCGACCCGGTCTGATTGGGCCAGCTTCCAAGCCAAGGCGTGTTCGCGCCCGCCGCCGCCTACGACCAAAACGCGCATCAGTCGCAAATCTCGCGTTCCTGCTCCTGCACGATCTTGCCTCCCTGCCAGATCCGCTCGCGTACCATCCGACACCGGCCGCGGCTGGCAAGCGGCTCAGCTTCTACCCGTTGCCAACCGTCCTCGCTCTCATAAGAGACCGGGCGACCGGAGCGAGCTGCCTCATAAGAAGCGCGGCGAGAGATCTCAGTCACCGTTCCTCCGAGAGCTGCTCCGAGGGCGCCGCCGATCAGGGCGCCGCGCCAGCGGTTGTGCTTATCGATCAGGGCGCCGGCCGCAGCTCCAATCACACCGCCGGCGGTCGCCCCTTGATAAGGATAAGGACTAGAACCATAAGGCATGTCGGCACAAGCCGAGAGCATGCCCAAAAAAGCTGGCAACGTTAACCCCGCAATAAGGCGCTTTACATTCATGCTCATCTCCTTACAAAAAGTTTCTACCACTATACTACTTGAAACTGAAGCCACCCTGTATAGAACGGGGTGACAAACTCATTGGCTTTTAAGCTTGGCCTTGAGTAAGGCATTGACTTGCTGAGGGTTGGCTTTGCCAGCCGTGGCTTTCATGACCTGGCCGACGAAAAAGCCGAACAATTTTTCTTTGCCGGCGCGGTAGTCGGCAATTTCTTTAGGGTGACTGGCCAATACTTGGTCGATGACCTGCTCGATTGCGCCTTGGTCGGTGATCTGTTTAAAACCCTCCTCCTCGATTAACGCATCCACATCCTTCCCCGTCTGCCACATCAATTCAAAAACTTGTTTTCCAAGTTTGCCGGACAGGGTGCCATCGGCGATGCGCTGCATGAGCTTAGCCAACTGAGGAGCAGAGACTGGGCTTTGGGTGATCTCCCGGTTTTCCTTGTTGAGCGCCCCGATCAATTCCACCATCACCCAGTTAGCGCACAGTTTGGGATCGCAGGCCGAATCTTGGACTACCCGCTCGTAGTAATCCGCCAGCGCGGAGCTGGCAGTTAACACTTCGGCATCGTAGGGTTTCAAACCATACTGTTCACAGAAACGACGGTATTTGGCCTCCGGCAGCTCAGGGAGCTCTTGTCGCACTGCCTCGATGAACGCTTGATCGAGTACCAAAGGCAAAAGATCGGGATCGGGAAAATAGCGATAATCCATCGCCTCTTCCTTACTGCGCATGGAGCGAGTCTGGTCTAGATCGGCATCGTACAGGCGTGTCTCCTGAACGATCTGCCCCCCTGCTTCTAAGATCTCGATCTGACGGGCAATCTCGTAACTCAGCGCGCGCTCGACAAAGCGAAAGGAATTGACGTTTTTGATCTCAGTCCGAGTGCCGAATTTTATCTCCCCCTTAGGACGCACTGAGACATTCGCGTCGCAGCGAAAAGAGCCTTCCTGCAGATTGCCGTCGCAGATGCCTAAATACACTACGAGCTGATGAAGCGCCTTCATATAGGCCAGCGCCTCTTTGGGCGAACGCAGGTCCGGTTCGGAGACGATTTCCAAAAGCGGCGTGCCGGCGCGGTTGAGATCAATGCCCGTTAGGCCATGAAAGTCCTCGTGCAGGGATTTGCCGGCATCCTCCTCCAAATGAGCCCGAGTGATACCGATTCGCCTCTCTCTCCCGTCAACCCGGATAGTGAGATAGCCGCCCCTGACGATGGGAAGCTCGTATTGACTAATCTGGTAACCTTTAGGCAGATCAGGGTAAAAGTAATTTTTGCGCGCAAACACAGAGCGTTTGGCGATCTCGGCATTCACAGCTAAGCCGAACTTGACCGCCATGCGCACCGCTTCTCTATTGAGTACAGGTAAGGTCCCAGGCATGCCTAGATCGATCGCACACGCCTGGGTATTGGGCAGCGCCCCATAGGCGGTCGAGGCTCCCGAGAAAATTTTAGACTTGGTCAGAAGCTGGACGTGAATCTCCAGCCCGATCACCGCTTCCCATTCCATAGCTACTCCCAAATCAAATACTTACAATACACCCGCACTTGAGCGCGATTTCAACCGGAGCAATCAGGCGCTGGGCGCTGCCATGACGCACGTGTAAGACGAGTAAAGTCCAAGGATCAAAAACCACCACATCCTTCACTCCTTGGGATAAGTAAAAAGGAGGGCCGATTTCTAAATCTTTAGCCTCGTAGCCTTTGCTGAGAACTTCGATCACAGCCTCTGGGATCAAGGTCAATGCCTGCTCTTGTTCTTCTTCCGTCGGCTCGCGGCAGAAAATAGCGATATCCGGGCGCTTTAGGCCATTGGGGAATTGGATATAGACGTCCAGAGCGTGCACGCAGGCACAGTTTTCCTTTTCTTCCGTGCGGATCGACTGCGCAATGCGCTCGACAGCCTTTTGATGCTTATAGAGCGGCTGTGCCTCCCAAATCGGCAGACCGTTGACAATTTCCAGGCGAATCCCTAATTCGTCAGCAGCCAGCAAGCGGTCGATCATGCAAATCCCGGCGGGAGCTTTCTATGCCAGTCGGTTACCCGTTGGTACTGGTGGGCCACGTTCAACAGCTTTCCCTCCTCAAAGTAGTTGCCGATAAGCTGCATCCCTACCGGTTTCCCGTCTAGGAATCCTGCGGGAATGGACATGGCCGGAAGCCCTGCTAAGTTAACCGCGATGGTGAAAATGTCCGATAGATACATCGCGACTGGATCGCCCAGCTTTTCGCCTAATTTGAACGCTGGCGTGGGCGTGGTAGGCCCCAAAAGCACGTCAACGGTTTCAAAGGCGCGTTTGAAATCCTCTGCGATCAGGCGGCGAATCTTTTGCGCCTTGAGGTAATAGGCATCGTAGTAACCGGCCGACAAAGCGTACGTCCCGATCAAAATCCGCCTTTTGACCTCAGCGCCAAACCCTTCGGCCCGCGTGCGCAAGTAAAGGTCCTTGAGATCTTTGGGGTTCTGGCAACGATAGCCGTAACGTACCCCGTCGTAACGGGCTAAGTTTGAGGAGCACTCGCACGGAGCAATCACATAGTAGGCGGGGACGGAGAGGTTAATGTTGGGCAACGAAATCTCGATTATTTCAGCTCCCAGCTTACGATATTCGGCAATGGCCTCCTCCAGAGCACGCGCCATCGCCGAATCGAGTTGGTCAAAAAATTCCTTGGGCAAACCAATCCGCATACCCATCAAGCTTTGGTTGAGGCCGGCGATATAATCGGGCACCGGCACATCCACGCTGGTGGAATCTTTTTCATCAAAACCGGCCATGACTTGAAGGAGCAAGGCGCAGTCCTCAGCGCTTCTCGCCATCGGCCCGCCCTGGTCAAGGCTAGAGGCGAACGCGATCATCCCCCAGCGCGATACCCGCCCATAGGTGGGCTTAAGCCCTGTGATCCCACACAAAGCCGCCGGCTGGCGGATGGAACCGCCGGTATCGGTCCCGGTGGCTGCCGGCGTCAAACCAGCCGCCACCGCCGCCGCCGATCCTCCTGAAGAACCACCCGGGACGCAGGCAAGATTCCACGGGTTCTTTACCGGACCGTAAAAACTTGTCTCGTTGGAGGAACCCATCGCAAATTCATCCATGTTAAGCTTGCCTAATAAAGGCATTCCAACCTGCTGACACTTAGCCACTACAGTAGCATCGTAAGGTGCAAGAAAATTGTCCAGCATCTTAGAGCCGCATGAAGTGCGAATGCCCAAAGTGCAAAAAATGTCTTTGTGAGCGATGGGGACCCCGGTCAGCCAATGGCCTTCTCCCCGGGCTAACCGAGCATCAGCCGCTTCGGCCTGAGCCAACGCCACCTCTTCAGTCAGGGTGATGAAAGCGTTCAAAGCGGGGTTGTGCTGGGCGATGCGGTCTAGGAAGTGGCGAACCAGCTCGCGGCTAGAATAATGGCGGGCGCGCAGCCCGGTGGCCAGCTCTTTGAGCGTATAGGTGTGCATAAGGTTACTCGATCACTTTGGGTACCAAATACAGGCCGGCTTCGACCTGTGGGGCGATGGATTGGAAAAGCTCGCGCTTGTTGTGCTCAGTGACTGCGTCTTCTCTAAGCCTTTGGGGAAGATCTAAAGGATGCGCCATAGGCTCGACTTCGCTGGTATCGACCGCGTTCATTTGCGCTACAAACGCCAGTATATCCGATAAGTCCTTGACGTACCGAGCGGCCTCCTCGGATCCGATACCAATTCGGGCCAGGTATGCAATCCTAGTGACTTCCTCAACGCTCAATGCCATGATATTCTCCTTAAAAATTTTAAAAGTTATATCATACTCGATCGCTTATCTCATTCCCCCCTGAATTGTTATAAAGCTTCATGATCCAGCGTATTAAAACCTATGTTTAAACGTTTACGTGGACTTTTTTCTAACGACCTCTCTATCGACCTAGGCACAGCCAATACCTTAATTTACATTCCCGGCAAGGGTATCGTTCTCAATGAACCCTCGGTGGTGGCCATCCGCGAAGATCGCCTGCGCGGCAACAAGCACATTGCTGCCGTGGGCCAAGCCGCCAAGCAGATGCTCGGACGCACCCCGGCTAACATCGTCGCCATCCGCCCGCTCAAGGAGGGAGTAATCGCGGACTTTACGGTGACGGAGAAAATGCTCCAGTATTTCATCAATAAAGTACATGAGAATAAACTGTTCAAGCCCAGTCCAAGGGTACTGGTATGCGTACCCTGCGGTTCGACTCAAGTTGAGCGCCGTGCGATCAAGGAGTCGGCTTTAGGAGCCGGGGCGCGGGAGGTTTATTTGATCGAGGAGCCAATGGCCGCTGCAGTAGGGGCAGGCCTACCGGTTGGGGAGGCGCGTGGCTCCATGGTGCTGGATATTGGCGGCGGCACCTCGGAAGTGGCGATCGTCTCTTTAAACGGTATCGTGTATGCTTCCTCAGTGCGTATCGGCGGCGACCGCTTTGACGAAGCCATCGTCAACTACGTACGCCGCAACTACGGGACCTTAATCGGCGAAGCCACCGCCGAACGAATCAAACATACCATAGGCAGTGCTTACCCCAACGCCGAAGTGCTAGAAATCGAAGTCCGTGGGCGCAATCTTGCCGAAGGTGTACCGCGCAGCTTTACCCTCAATAGCAATGAAATCTTAGAGGCCCTGCAGGAGCCTTTGACCGGCATCATCAGTGCAGTCCGATCCGCGCTAGAACAGATTCCGCCGGACCTGGGTGCCGATGTGGCCGAACGGGGTATCGTTCTGACTGGGGGCGGAGCTTTGCTTAAAGACTTAGATCGCCTAATCGCTGAGGAAACTGGCCTTCCGGTGGAAATCGCAGAGGATCCCCTAACCTGCGTTGCCCGCGGCGGCGGCAAAATTCTAGAGATGCTGGACGGCAAAGGTCCGTGCCCGTTTGCTCTGGAATGAGTTCCGGCAAACCGATCTTCACCCGTGGCCCCTCGCTTAACCTCCGCTTGGGGTTGAGCCTGCTGACCGCCAGCGCGCTGATGGTGGCCGATCATCTTCACCGGATCGATGAGCTGCGTTCAGCGCTGGGGGTGGCTGTTTACCCTGTCCAATGGCTGGTCCATGCGCCCCAAGAATTAGGAGCCCAGCTTCGATCTAGGCTAATTACTTGGAACCAGTTGCTGGAGGAAAACCGGAAGCTTAAAGAGGAGGTCGCACGGCTTAAGCGCCATACCCTGAAATACGAAGCGTTGAAAAAGGAAAACGACCGCTTGCGTGCCTTTCTCGACAACTCGTTTACCCTCGGTGAGCAGATGCTGGTAGCTGAACTGCTAGCCGTAAATTTAGCCCCGTACGAACACGTAGTCCTAATCAACAAGGGCAGTCGCTTTGGGGTTCACGTGGGACAGCCGGTCTTAAGCGTGGATGGGGTAGTGGGACAAGTGATCCGGGTCACGCCAATCAACGCCGAAGTGCTTTTGATCACCGACCCCAATCACGCCATCCCCGTTCAGGTCAACCGTACCGGTCTGCGTGCCATCGCGGTGGGCAGCGGTCAGCTAGACCGAGTGGAAGTCTCCAATTTACCTAACAACGTCGACGTCAAGCCGGGAGACCTTTTGGTCTCCTCAGGGCTGGGCGGCGTCTTCCCGCAAGGATATCCGGTGGCAACCGTGATGGAGGTCTCCCCCCAGCCGGACAAACCCTTTGCCCAAATCATCGCCAAACCGGTAGCCGCCTTGGACCGAATCCGTGAAGTCCTGATTACGTTCGGCCATACCGAGCCGGTTCCGTTTATCTCCCAAGAAACCGCACCGGCGGCTCAGAACATAACTGCCGATGCCCATCGATAAAACCTATTTGGGGATTTTTTTGAGCTTGTTGGGAGCCATTTGGCTGCGCCTGTTCGCATGGCCGCCGCTTCTTCTGCCGTTCAACCCCGATTGGGTACTTTTGGTGATCATCTATTGGTGCCTAGCCGCCCCAGACCGCTTTGGAATCGGCTTAGCCTGGCTGATCGGCCTCCTGGTCGATGCCACCACCGGTCGGCTCTTGGGTCAACACGCCTTCATCTATGCTTTGATCGCTTATCCCTGCGTGCGTTTCCATACTAGGCTTAGGATATTTCCCTTGAACCATCAGTTGACTTTCGTCCTTTTGTTTTTGCTGTTAGCTCAGTTTCTGACATTCTGGATTGAAGCTTTGCGCGGCAAAACGCTTTTGACCTGGGAGTATTGGCTACCTTCTTTGACCGGAACCTTAGCTTGGCCTTTTGTCTTGGCCGTATGTCGCACACTCAGGCAACGTTACCTGACCTTACCTTAAAGCCCACTGCACCGCTTCGCCTCAAAGACGCTGACCGGGAGGGCCGCCTGTTCCTAAACCGGATCCTCGCCGCTGCAGGCATAATCGTGGGACTAAGCCTAGTGCTCATCGGCCGCCTGGTGTACCTCCAAGTTATAGGCCACGATCGCTACGCCATGCTGGCGCGCGATAACCAGGTCAGAATTGCCCCTCTCGTGCCCACTCGCGGTTTGATCTACGACCGGCGCGGCATCGTGTTGGCTGAAAATATTCCGGTCTACAGCCTGGAAATCGTCCCTGAGCAAGTGCCAGATCTCAAAGCCACCCTCGCCGCCTTAAGCGCTATTGTCGAACTCACCCCCGAGGAGATCGAGCAATTCAAGCAACAACTGCACCGCCGCAAGCGCTTTGAAAGCATTCCTGTAAAGCTTAGACTCAGCGAGCTTGAAGTCGCCCGGCTAGCCGTTCGCCGCCCGTTCCTGCGAGGCGTTGAGATCCAAGCTCGGCTCATCCGTCATTATCCATACGGGGAGCTGGTCTCCCATCTGGTGGGTTATGTTGGGCGGATCAACGAGCAAGAATTAAAACGCCTAGATCTTGCCGAGTACCGAGGCACAACTCATATCGGCAAAGTCGGGGTAGAGCAATCGTATGAGACCCTCTTGCACGGCCATACGGGCTATGCCGAGATCGAAACCAATGCCGCTGGCCGGGGGCTTAAAGTGCTTCAGGAACCCCCGCCTCAAAGCGGGGCTGACCTATATCTCTCATTGGATATAGAACTGCAGAAAATCGCCTATGATGCTTTAGGCGAGCACAACGGCGCAGTGGTGGCGATCGATCCCCAAAGCGGGGAGGTCCTAGCTTTGGTAAGCAAACCGGGGTTTGATCCCAATCCTTTTGTCTTGGGGATAAGCCAAAAAGACTATCAGGCCCTTTTGAATTCCCCAGAGCGTCCGCTGTTTGACCGTGCCCTGCGCGGCATCTACCCACCTGGTTCGACGATTAAGCCATTTGTGGGGCTGGCTGGATTACACTATGGCTTGATCAATCCCCATCGCCGCCTCTACTGCCCGGGTTTCTACCAACTTCCCGGCGTCAGCCATCGTTACCGCGATTGGCGTAAGGGCGGCCATGGCGGCGTGGACCTCAAAGCGGCTATCGTCCAATCCTGCGACGTGTACTTCTACGACCTTGCCCATCATTTAGGGATCGACCGCCTGCACGAGTTCCTAAGCCAGTTCGGTTTTGGCCGCTCAAGCGGAATTGACCTCCTAGGCGAAAATCCTGGCATTCTGCCCTCGCGCAAATGGAAACGCCAAGCCTTAGGAAAAACCTGGTATCCAGGAGAAACGGTAATCGCTGGCATCGGCCAAGGGTATGTTAAAGTCACAGCTGTACAACTGGCCAAAGCTGTTGCCGTCCTTGCTAACCGGGGCAAAATCATCACTCCTCACGTAGCTGCTTTCGAGCGCCGCCCTCCGCACCGAGAGCTGAAGAGGCTGTTTACCGACCCGGCGGAAGGGGAGGTAAGCACTGATCCACACCACCTGGATAAAATCATTGACGCCATGATTGGAGTAGTCCACAGCCGCTCGGGAACCGCTTGGCGCATCAGCCAAGGGGCTGATTACACGATAGCCGGCAAAACCGGTACTGCCCAGGTATTTAGCGTCAAGCAGACCCAGGACCATCGTAACCTCAAGATCAAGGATAAAAAATTACAGGACCATGCCTTGTTCATCGCTTTCGCTCCAGCCGAGGCTCCGCGCATCGCCGTGGCAGTGATCGCTGAAAACGCAGGCCACGGTGGATCCGAAGCAGCTCCCGTAGCGCGCCAAGTGATCGATTATTATCTCAAGCACAGCCAACCATGAGCTTCATTCTGGTCCAAACTAATCCCACCAAAACCCCTTGGCATCGCCTCCACTTGGATCCATTCCTCCTTCTGGGCAGCGTGCTCTTAACTGGAGCGGGATTATTGATTCTCTATAGCGCCACTGGCGGTAACCTCTCTTTAGTCTATAAACAGCTCGTGCGGCTGGGACTGGCGTTTGTCGTCATGCTTGCTCTGGCGCAGGTCCATCCGCGCACTTTATATCGCTGGAGTCCGTTTCTATATGGGGCAGGCATCGCACTGCTGGTGGCTGTGCTAGCGATTGGAGATGTGGGTAAGGGAGCCCAACGTTGGCTGGATTTAGGTGTGATTCGGTTTCAGCCGTCTGAATTCGTCAAGATTTTCACCCCAATGCTGCTGGCTTGGTTCCTTTCTCGCTATCCCTTACCGCCGAGCTTAAGCGTCACCGCCTTAAGCGCGTTCTGGATCTTATTGCCGGTTGTTTTGATCGCTAAGCAACCGGATTTGGGCACAGCCCTTTTGGTGTTGGGATCGGGTTGCGCCGTCCTATTTTTCGCCGGTATCTCCTGGCGCCTCCTAGCTACTCTCAGCGCTGGAGCAGCAGCGGTTTTACCCCTGGCTTGGTCTTTTCTGCGCGATTATCAGAAAGATCGGATTCTAATGTTTTTAAACCCTGAAGCTGATCCTTTAGGCCGAGGCTATCACACCATTCAGGCCAAAATCGCGATCGGTTCTGGGGGGCTGACGGGCAAAGGCTGGCTGATGGGTACCCAGGCTCACCTTGATTACCTACCCGAACCCCATACCGATTTCATATTCGCGGTGCTGGCCGAGGACTTTGGTTTGTTGGGTTGCCTCGCCCTGCTCGCGTTGTACCTGGCTGTTATCGGACGCGGTTTGTATTTGGCTTTGGCCAACCAGGATACTTTCAGCCGCCTCCTCGCCGGCAGTTTAGCCTTTACTCTATTTATTTACGTGTTCGTCAATATCGGCATGGTAGTCGGTATCCTACCGGTAGTAGGCGTTCCCCTACCCCTTGTCAGCTACGGTGGCACATCGGTAGTCACATTGCTGGCCAGCTTTGGTATTATGATGTCCTTGTCCACCCATCGCAAACTAGTATCGTCATAATGAGAACAACCTTGGCCCTGTGCTTGCTTCTCGGGTGGGGTCAAAGCTCCTTAGGCCTGTCTCTGGATCAATATCCTCTGGCCGCCCGCTTCATCGAGCGCATGGCTGCCCGCTATCGCTTTGATCCAACTGGCTTGCGGTCTTTGTTTGCCGAAGCTCAGATCAAACCGACCATCCTAGAGGTCATGGACCGCCCGGCTGAGACCAAGCCTTGGCATCAATACCGCAAAATCTTTCTGACCGAGCGCCGTATCCAAGAGGGCGTCAGATTCTCGCAACGCTATCGCGGCCTGCTCCAGAAAGCTAAGAAAATCTACGGCGTGGACCCTGAAATCATCGTCGCTGTCTTAGGCGTAGAGACCTTATATGGGGCCAACACCGGCTCCTTTCGCGTGTTGGACGCACTCTCGACCTTGGCTTTCGCGTACCCGCGGCGAGCCGAATTTTTTTCCCGGGAACTGGAGCAATTCCTGCTGCTCGCCCGTGAGGAACAGCTAGACCCACGCCGTCCACAGGGGTCCTACGCCGGTGCGATGGGCTGGCCTCAGTTCATGCCCTCAAGCTTTCGCCGATATGCGACCGATTTCGACGGCGACGGCCAGCGCGACCTGTGGCAAAACCCCGCCGATGTGATCGGCAGCGTCGCCAATTACCTTGCCCAAAGCGGTTGGCAAAGTCGACAGCCGGTAGCCGTTCCTCTGCCACAACAGGCATTAAAATTCGCCAATACGGAGCTTACGCCCAAATTCACAGTGGCCGAACTCAAGCGCCAAGGGCTTCCCCTGGCCGCCTATCCAGACGAGCTCGCCGCCAATGTGCTCAAACTCGATGGAGAAAATCGTCCCGAAATTTGGCTAGGATTTCATAACTTCTATGTGATTACGCGCTACAATCGTAGTTTGCTTTATGCGATGGCCGTCTATCAGTTGGCCGAGGCCATCCAATCTCAACTTCAGGAGGTACAGCATGCGCAGAAAAACTAGCCTTGCCTTGACCATCCCTTTGCTTGTGGGAAGTGTTGACCTTCAGGCAAAAAAAGGAGGCATCGACCCAATCCAATCCCACCCTCTCATTCACCATGCCAAAAAGCCTTTGGCTTACTGTAAACGCGGAATTGCTTCTTGGTACGGCAAAAAATTTCATGGCCGTCCTACTGCCAGCGGCGAGCGCTTTAACCGCAACGAACTGACCGCCGCCCACGCCAGTTTGCCCCTGGGAACCCTCGTCAAAGTCACCAACTTGAAAAATGGCCGCAGCATTGTGGTAAAAGTCAACGACCGCCTACCGTGCCGGCGGCGGATTATCGATCTGTCCTATGCGGCCGCCTACCGCTTAGGGCTACACAAAATGGGATTAGCCCCAGTAGAAGTCCGAGTTCCTGGTTGATTTAGTCCGACATAACCTGCAACTTATCGATGAGACTTGACCGTCTTTGCGTGAACTTAGTGTATCTGATTGGGCTTTTGGCCTCTGCTTCGGTGCTAGCGGAAATTCCGCCGCCGCCCAGCTTCGCGGCCAAAAGCTACCTTTTAACCGATTTTCACACCGGCAAAGAGTTGGCTGGATACGCTCCTGATCAGCGTTTGGCGCCAGCTAGCCTGACTAAAATTATGGCCGTGTATGTGGTGCTCCACGAGTTGGCTCAAGGCAAACTCAAGCTGGATGACTTGGTCACGATCAGCGAAAAAGCCTGGCGAGCAGAGGGCTCGCGCACTTTCGTCGAGGTCAACAATCGGGTGCCGGTGGAAGTTCTGCTAAAAGGAGTTATCGTTCAGTCGGGCAACGACGCTACCATCGCCCTAGCTGAGCACGTCGCCGGCGACGAGCGGACGTTTGCCGAGCTGATGAACCAACATGCGCGCCGCTTAGGCATGACCAATACGCATTTTACCAATAGCACTGGTCTTCCTGATCCGGATCACTATACCAGCGCGCGGGATCTAAATATTCTGACCCAAGCTTTGATCCGCGATTTTCCTCAGTATTACCCTTGGTTCAAGCTAAAAGAATTCAGCTACAACAACATCATCCAGCACAATCGGAACTTGCTGCTGTGGCGTGACCCTTCCGTGGACGGCGTCAAGACTGGCCATACTGAAGAGGCAGGATATTGTCTAGTCGCTTCTGCTGAGCGCGAAGGTATGCGTCTGATCGCCACTGTCATGGGAACCCCGAGCGAGAAAGCCCGCGCCGAAGCAGTGCAAGCGTTGTTGGGCTATGGCTTTCGCTTTTTCATCACCCAAAAGCTGAGAGATGCAGGCAAACTTACCGAGGCGCGGGTCTATAAGGGGGAAGAGAACCATCTCGACTTGGGGGTGACCTCTGCCATCTATGCCACCGTTCCCAGGGGCGAGGAGAAAACTCTCTCCACTGTGCTGGAGGCACCTTCCAAGATCATCGCCCCAGTGCAAAAAGGACAAGTTTTAGGCAGGCTCAAAGTCCAACTGAGCGAGCAAACCGTCGCCGAATATCCCTTAGTTGCGCTCCAAGAGGTGAAAGAGGCGGGATTTTTAGGACGCTGGATCGACGAGGGCCTGCTTAAATTTCAACAGTGGTGGCGACATGAATGATCCTATCGTCTATTTGAACGGCGAATTCATCCCCTTAAGCCAAGCTAAAATACCGATCCTAGACCGCGGTTTCTTGTTTGGCGATGGCGTCTATGAAGTCATCCCAGCCTATGGTGGAAAATTATTCAGGCTGGAACAACACCTTACCCGCTTAGAACAAAGCCTACGCGGCATTCGCCTGGATCCACCCCTTGCGCCCGCTGAGTGGCGCCAAGTCTTAAACGAACTGCTTAAGGGTGAATGCGACCAGGCGGTTTACCTGCAGATCACCCGCGGAGCATATCCAAATCGCGATCACGCTTTTCCCTCTGTGATCCAGCCGACCGTGTTTGCAATGGCCACGCCTTTAGCTGCCGGCTCTCCGCAGCCAGCCAAGGCCATCACTTGCGAAGATATCCGCTGGCAATGGTGTCATCTTAAAACCATCAACCTGCTCGCCAACGTGCTGCTCCGCCAACAGGCGATAGAACGCGGCTGTCAGGAAGCCGTCCTGGTGCGCGATGGCTTAGTAACCGAGGGGGCAGCGAGCAATATCTTTGCAGTCATAGACGGTGTCCTCACCACCCCCCCTAAGGGGCCAAAGCTCCTGCCCGGTATCACGCGCGACCTAATCCTCGAACTCGCCGCCGCCCACGGCTTGCCCCACCAGGAGCGAGAGATTCAGGCAAGCGAACTTACCCGCGCTGAGGAGGTCTGGTACACCAGCTCTACCCGCGAATTGGTGCCGATCGTGGAGTTGGATGGCAGTCCGGTAGGAAATGGCCGACCAGGTAAAGTTTTCTGGCGAATGTATGAACTGTTCCAAAACTACAAGCGCGCCTATCGGCAAAGCCTATGAACCAAGTGCTCACTTTTCCCTGTTCCTGGGAAGTTAAGGCATTTGGACCAAACACCCAGGAATTCGAGTTGGAGGTAGTCCGCATTGTCCGCCGTCATGCGCCCGACCTGGCAGAAAACGCAGTCACAACCCGTCTCAGCCGAGGCGGCAAGTACCTGGCCGTAAGCGTGGCCATTCGCGCCCGCAATCGGGAGCAGCTACACGCCATTTACCGCGAGCTCCGTGCTCAACCTGAGGTGGTGATGACGCTGTGACTGAACTGGTAGTCCGCTGGCTTGGAGCCTGCGAATACCTCAAGGTTCTCAAGGCCATGCAACACTTCACCGCTGCCCGTAGGCCAGAAACGCCCGACGAGGTCTGGCTACTCGAGCATTTTCCCGTATATACTGCAGGCGTGCGCGCTGCAGCCAGGACACCCGCTTGGATCCACGATATTCCCTGCCTGCCCACCGACCGCGGCGGCCTGGTCACGTACCACGGCCCCGGTCAATTGGTCGCCTACACTTTAATCGACCTGGCCCGCTTAGGGCTTAGCGTGCGCGACCTAGTAACAGCGCTAGAGCAGGCAACCGTTGCTCTTTTAGCCCAATACGGCCTTTGCGCCCAAACGCGCCCAAACGCGCCCGGCGTCTATGTGGCTGAAGCCAAGATCGCGTTTTTAGGACTCAGGGTGAAAAAAGCCAAAAGCTACCACGGCTTGAGTTTGAACGTGGACCTGGACCTTACTCCGTTCCAGGCGATCGATCCATGCGGGTTCAAAAATCTTACCGTCACCCGACTGGCTGATCTCGGGGTCGGGGCCAAAGTGCATGAAGTGGCCATACCTTGGCTAGTGTGCTTGATAACGCAGCTCGGCTTTAGCACTATCGCCGAGCTCAGGTGCGATCTTCCCTCATCTTCGATCGCGCAGCCACCGCAGAAAGCAGTCGAGATCGGTCATGCCGCCCATTGCTGAAGATCTGACCGCTCCCTCGCGCCATACGCCCGACACGCACCAACGCGGCCCCGCCAAAGTCAAACGCTTACCAATCGAGGTGGAAACGCCCAATCCACTGCCTAAGCCAGCCTGGTTGAAGGTCCGCTTATCTTCCGATCCCAACGTGGCCCAGGTCAAGCGTCTGCTGCGTCGGTTAAACTTAAGCAGCGTCTGCGAAGAAGCCGCCTGCCCCAACCTTCCCGAATGCTTTAGCCACGCCACTGCCACCTTCATGATCTTAGGCGACCGATGCACCCGACGCTGTCCTTTCTGCGACGTGGCCCACGGCCGCCCAGCCCCGCCTGACCCGCAAGAACCAGAGAACTTAGCGCGCGCCGTGGCCATACTGAAACTGCGTTACGTGGTCATCACCTCAGTCAACCGCGACGACCTGAGCGATGGTGGAGCAGAACAGTTCGCTCGCTGCATCGAAGCGGTGCGCAGGCACGCTCCCGCCACCCGGATCGAGATCTTAACTCCCGACTTCCGTAAGCGGCAGCATGCGGCGCTGGACGTCCTCGCCCGTCACCCGCCGGAAGTCTTCAACCATAATCTGGAGACGGTGCCACGCCTGTATCCCATCGCCCGTCCGGGGGCTAACTATCAGGGCTCACTGGCCCTTCTGGCCGAGATCAAACGGCGCCTGCCTCAGGTGGTGACCAAGTCCGGATTAATGCTAGGTTTGGGTGAAACAGAGGAGGAGATCGTTGCCGTCATGGAAGATCTGCGCCGCAACCGTTGCGACATGCTGACTTTAGGCCAATACCTACCGCCCAGTCGCCATCACCTGCCGGTGAAACGCTATGTGCCGCCTGAGGAGTTCGCGCATCTGGCCGAAATCGCTAAAAACCTAGGCTTTGCCCAAGTAGCGGCTGGACCCTTGGTACGCTCCTCCTACCACGCCGACCACCAGGCCAAAGCTATTCTGAATGGGGGTTGAATATGCCGGGCTTAAGCTATTTGAAGTCCTTCTTTTGCCACCGGCTTCTTTACTCCTCCTGGCAGGGTTTGGGCTGTGGCGACGCCGGTTCATGATCACTTGGACGGCCTTGATTTTGCTGTATCTTGCCGCTACCCCCTTAGTCAGCCAGTGGTTGTGCCGGAGGCTTGAGGTTTATCCGCCGCTCGACCCAAACCGCTTACCCACAGCGCAGGCCATTGTGGTGCTGGGAGCGACGCGTTACCAGGCGGCCCCGGAGTACGGCGAGGATACGGTCGGTAACCTAGGTCTAGAACGGGTGCGCTATGCTGCCTGGCTGGCGCGGCGCACCGGCTTGCCCATTCTGGCCAGCGGCGGCCGACCACTGGGGGAGCAAAAAGCTGAGGCAGAACTAATACAGGAAGTGTTGAGAGAGTTCGGCACTCCCGCTACCTGGCTGGAGACCGAGAGCCGAAACACTTTCGAAAACGCCCAAAACAGCGCAGCTATCCTAAAGCGCCAAGGAATAAACACGATTCTTCTGGTTACCTCGGCTTTTCATTTGCCGCGGGCGGTAGAAGCTTTCAAGCGCCAAGGACTCACTGTCATCCCAGCCGGTACTCGCTTTACTCGCTTCAGCCCATTGGAATCGGGCCTTGGGGTCTTGCTTCCGACTCCTTCTGCGCTGTGCCGCACCAGCCTAGCTCTGCATGAAATCTTTGGGCGCTGGTGGTATCGGCTGCGTTACTACTAAAGCCAACCTTTGCGCTTGAAGTACCAATAAGGCGCCACTCCCGATATCAGCATCAAGCCCAAAGCCATGGGATACCCCCACACCCAATGAAGCTCCGGCATAAAGTCAAAGTTCATTCCATAAATGCTCGCTACTAAGGTGGGAGGCAGAAACACCACTGCCGCGATAGAGAAGATCTTGATGATCTGGTTTTGCTCGATGTTGATAAAGCCTTGGGCGGCAGTCATGAGGAAGTTAATCTTGTCGAACACGAAGTTGTTGTGAGACAGAAGCGATTCGATATCGTGAAGCAAACCGCGCGTCCAAACGATCTGCTCCGAATCCAGGCGGCCGCGGCGGAGGAGAAAAGTGAGCGCCCGCTGGGTATCCATCAAGCATAAGCGCACTTTGCCGTTGGTGTCCTCGCAATGCGCTAGGGCATCTAAAGACTCTTCCAGGTCAACTTCGCTCTTTTCCAACACCTGCGCGCTTACTACCTCCAACTCCCGGTAAAGCTCTTCCAAAACATCGGCCAAATCGTCGATTTTGATCTCAAATAGGCTCAGCACCATGTGGGTGGGACTTTTAACCAGCTGCGGATAGTGGCGGGCACGCATGCGCAGCAGACGGAAAGCGGGAATCTCTCGTTCGCGCAAGGTGATCAAACGATTGTCGGTCAAGGTAAAAGCTACCGAAGTATTGCGGAGCTTGCCCTCCACTTCGTGTAGGAACAGCGAGTGGATGTGTAGTCCAGCCTCATCCTCGTAAAAACGAGAGCTGGCCTCGATCTCCTCCACATCCTCCGGGTCTGGAAGCTCCTGCCGCAGCAAGTTGGCCGCTTGGGCCAACTCCTCATCGTTAGGATCGATGAGATCCAACCACAACGCGCGGTCAAGAGCGGTGGGGTCTGCGCTAAGATCGGCCGCCACTAGCCGGCCGACTTCGCCGATGTAGGCGTTGAGCATGCCGATTCCTCCCGTTAAAAGTGGCGAATGTTAGCACATTCACCTAAACATCTGTATGACTGTGCAGGCAAACTAGTCGTGGGTAACCCCCTACCATTTCTAACCCTAGCGAAATACAATTTTCGCTATGCCCAGCGTCGGTCCAGCCTTATTCTTGATTGCCTGCTACACCTTGGCGGTGCAGTTGCTGACAGGCACGCTTTTGGCTTGGCTCGGCCCCATCTGGCTATGGCGAGCCACTCTGGTGGCGGAGGCTGGGTTTTTGGTCGGCTTGATTGCTTATCTCAAGCGTTTTGATCCCTATATTCTAGGGCTTAGGTCGGTGACATGGGCGGAAGGAATCCAGGTGGTGCTGTGGTTCCAAGCGATAGCCTTTGTCAGCGATGCAGCAATCTTGTGGCTAGTGCCTTCGGCGTTAGTGGACGACTATTTAGCCCAGTTCCAGCCAGCCACGACCAGTGAGTGGGCTGCCCTAGCGGCCGTAGCCGCCGGTGCGGCGCCGGTAATCGAGGAACTTCTATTCCGAGGATTGTTGCTTGCCGCTTTGCGCTATCGGTTCGGAGTAGCTTGGGCTATCGTCGGCAGCACCGGCCTGTTTGCCCTAGCCCACTTAGAGTGGGTACAAATCTTAGCCGCTTTGCCGTTGGGGCTGATGCTCGGGGCCTATGTAGCGCGTGGAGGCAGCCTCTACGTCACTGCCGCCGCGCATGTTTTAGGCAATGGCTTTTCCTTCTTAGGGCTTAAATATTCTGGGATTCCTTGGATTTCTGCCGACTGGTATCCGAGCGACCTCGAGGGAGCGCTGGCTTTGCTCTCTGCCGTGGCCCTGTTCGGCCGCTTCCTGCGCCGATATCCAGTCGTCTAAAGTCGTCAGCGTGCATGGGTAGCTGCCTCTTGCCTTGACAATTTAACCTGCAGAAAGGTAACGTAACCCACTCACGATACGATAAAAAAAGCGTTTACTCTGAAACCAGGTTGTTTTCCATGCAAGAGCGCATCCCCCAGAGTCTCCAGACGGTCGGCTGCGTTCCCGACAGTTTGAGCTTCATCTTAAAGCGCGAACTCCAGGACTGCGATGTGGTCTCCACCTCCATCGAGTGCGGCACGGTTGAAGACATCCGCATCGAAGTCCCAGAGGAGGTCTTCCGGGCCGTGGAGCAGAAGGTGACGGCGTTGCGCTCCCCCAGCGTTCAAGAGAAAATCGAGCAGGGCATTCCCAAACTGCCTGCGCGCGCGATCGATATCGAAGAGAATGCGCGCGAGATCGCCTTGACCATCGTCAGCGATGACCCCCAGCCCGCCGCCCTGAACCTCTCTTTCGCAAAGGCTACCACTTCCGTCCATCGCGGGCTAGGCGGGGGCGCGTTTAACACCACGGTGGACAGCGCAATCATCAACCTGGCTCTGTACCGAGCCTTAGACCTTCCCGAAAGCAAGCTGCCCAGAGCGCATTTGTATCTGACCCTGCCGGAAGACAGGCTCGAGGTCGTGCGCGAGCAGGCCAAACCTTTCCCCAACCTCAACATCCTATGGGTGGACGGCAAACCTCGCCGCTCCGTGTTCATCAAAAATAAAACAAGCGGCGAAGAAATTTATTTTAGCACGCCTTACGGCCAGGTTAACCCCAATCGCTCTATTCCCACCCTGCGCACGCCACGTTTTCTGCTCCTACACAACCAACCTGACGACCTTATCTTCTGGGACGTAGCCGTGCGGGTTCGCAACGATCTGGCCGAGCATTCGGTAGTCTGGAGCGTAGGCTCCAACCAGATCCGCGACGGCATAGACCGTTACGCCTCGCCGATAGGCGTGTGCGAGACTATGACCTTGAACCTAGGGGAAGCCTTGGCCTGGATCCGCAAATCCAACTCCCCTTGCATCCGTAACGATGATGTCCTCCTCGCCCACCTCGAGGAATACCACGACGGGGATAAATCCCAACGCGGTCGGACCAGTTTCGTGCGCCTGTTTGGCATCTATAAATCTGATCTCAGGCGAGAGAAAACGCTGGTTCTACCCGAAGACCCTGAAAAGCGTCGGATCGCTGCTCAACGCTGCGCCGATATTCTGCACCGCATCGGAGTCAAAGAAAGCGTGTTCATCACCGACGGCTCCAACCCCACTATCGCTAGCTTCAAATACGAAGACAAAAAGACCGGAAAACGGAAGAAAGTCCAGTATTACATTCCAGTTCTCGATCCAGCCACCGGCAACAAAATCGACCGCCTCATCCAGGAAGCGGGGTGTCCAATTGGCAAAGACGCCACCGGTTGTGGCGACTCCTACACCGCCACGGTGCTGGCCTTGAAGCAGATTACTGGCAATCGCATTTACCCGACCACTATTGCCATTTTGGCCAATCACATCGCGCGCTTGGTGTACGCTATGCCTTTCTCCAATCTGATGGAGATAGAAGCTCACTGCCCTGGCGTTACCGAAAAGGTCATCCGTCTGGCGCTTGAAAACTTAGACGAAATCAACACCTACTGCCGCCAGCGCAACGGACTGCCCTTGCTTAAATCGGCAGTCCACTCGCTCATCTTCCAGGCGCTTGAGTAAGTTTGCGCCACAGCTTGCGCAAGGCCAGGTCCTGGCGCATTATCTGGCGCGCCAAAGCGAACTGCTCTAGGGCGCGGTTAAGGTTCTCCTCTGGGTCGTTGACCTTAAAATAGCGATTGCCTTCGAGATAATCAGTCAAAAAACGCACCCCCAACTCGAACGGCAACAGAGCGATCGCCTGCGGCACCCAGTGGATCTCCTGCGGGTCTAAAAAATTGTTGAGTTCAGCCCACCACCCTCCGAGCACGATCTCGACCAAATCCAGCTCAAACCCCCCAGCCTGATGGCAAACCGAACGCAGACAGTCGCCGATGTCATAGTGAATGAGTCCAGGTCCAACGGTATCCAAGTCGACCCAAGCCAAAGGTTGCAGGGTATTGCCATCGAACAAGAGGTTGTCAAGTTTGGGATCGCCGTGGATGATCCTTAGCGGTAACTGCCCGGCGCGCCTGGCGCGATCCAAACTGGACGCCCAAGTTTCATGCTCCTCAATCCACGCAAACAACGACTCAAGGGGCCCAGAGCGCTTTGTCCTTGCCCCCCATCGCGCTCGCTCTAAAGCGGCAAGATATTTTGGGGTGCAGTGAAAGCCAGGAAGAGGGTCGTGCAGTTCAGCCGGATCCAGCGCTGCCAGAAGCCAATGCAGACCGCCTAAAGCGCGACCAAGCGCCTCAGCCAACGCCGGGGTTTCGATCCGAACGAGGGTCACTCCGTCGAGGTACTCCAGCATTCGCCAGTATTCCCCGTCCTGGTCTCTTAGCCAGTCCTCGCCGCTTAAGGTAGAGATCAGGCTTGGCAGGCGCAGCTTTGGCTGCACCAAACCATCCCAATGCCGTTGTAGCCGACGCAGGTTAGCCACAACTTGATCCGGCCGCGGAAACACCTGGCGGTTGAGGCGTTGCAACACGCCACAAGCACGATCTGTCACTACTCGGTAGGTGACGTTGATCAATCCCCCTCCCAACGGTTCCACCGCCGCCACCTGCCCAGGTAAAGCAAAGTGGCAGGCCAACGCCACCGGATTCATCGCTCTCCCAGCTGAAATCGGCGCCGGTTGCGCTCCTTCTGTAGCGCTCCCTTCTTTAATAAAAGATAAACCGCTCCGACTCCGCCGTGACTGCCTTGGGCGCTGTGAAAGGCCAAAACCGGATCGAGCATAGGCAGCCAACGCGCCAGATAACTTTTGAGCACAGCGCATTGGCCCCGGCCCTTGCCGTGGATGATGAGGGCGCAGCGTACCTCGTCTTGCAGGCATTGGTGGACGAAATGGTACACTTCGCGCCGGGCCTGCACAGCGGTTAGCCGGTGCAGATCCAATACTGCCCCTGGCGGATACTCGCCCCGCTTGAGCTTCAGAAACACGCCGTATTGCACTCCTGGGCGCTTGAAGCTCAAAACTGCCTCCGGCGCAAGCGGCTCGATACCGGCAATGGGCAAAAAACCCTGGTCATCCAAGGTGCGCCGTGCGGCCTCGCGGCGATACTCTTGGCCTGGAGAGATCGATCTGGGTTTGGGCAAGGGCAACTTATCGCTCGCAGGAAGCGGCAAAGCATCGGCCATTGCCTCTTGAAATAAGCCCTCCTCCTCGGATTGACTCATGACCCTCCTCCCGTAACGACTTGCCTCAGCCAGCCGTCTATGCGCCGGGCGAGAAGGTTCTCCCTGGATTTGAATTGATGATCAGCAGCGGAAAACTGGATCTGACGATAGCTGGGTTTGCCCTTCAATAGCAGACGACGCTCTAAAGCTCGAGCTCGAACTTGGAGAGGATCTTGCTCGGCATACACGTCCAGTACCGGTAGCTGCGCCGCCTCCAGCCAAGGCTGAACCTGGCCGTCTAGCGCTTCGGGCCAGGCGACGCTGAGCAGCACGATGGCCTTGAGCTGGGGCTCAGGTTGGCTCAGATACTGAAGCAGGGCCAGCCCGCCGAAACCGTGTCCGACCGCGGCGACCGTCTCAGAGCCCCCGGTCTTAAGCCAGGCGATGGCGGCTTTAAGCCGCGTTGCGGCTTCCTCCAGCAGCGTCAGATACTCCTCCGGTGCCGCTTCTGGTTCCAGGACCGGAAGCTGCAAGCTTAAAAACTCCCAGCCGTGGGCTGGAAAATACTCGTTCAAGCAGGCGGCTAAAGGCGAATCGCTGCGCTGTCCCGCCTCCGGCAGGAACACCACTGCCCCTCGCGCAGTCTGGGTTTGCGCTCTGGCGTGCAGCGCCGTGTATCCCGCAATCTGAACGACTTGACCAAGATGGGGAGTCTCTGTCAGATCCTCCACCAAACGCGCCTCCTCCACTCGATTGGGCCCAGCCCAAACTTCAAACGCAACCCAAATTAAAAGCCAACTCGGCTTACGGTACCAGAACCGCCGCGCCTTGAAACCGGCCATAGCGCAAATCCTCAAGGGCTTGGTTGGCCTCAGCCAACGGATAAGGATGGACCTCGGTGTGGAGAGGGATAGCGGCGGCCAAGCTTAAAAACTCCTCCCCATCGCTGCGGGTCAAGTTAGCCACTGAACAGAGGCTGCGCTCTCCCCACAGCAAAGCATACGGAAAGCTCGGGATGTCGCTCATATGGATGCCAGCGCAGATCACTTTCCCGCCCTTGCGCACTGCCTTTAAGGCTAAAGGCACTAGCGCCCCGACTGGGGCATACAAGATCGCCGCATCCAGCACCTCAAGAGGCGACTGGTCACAGTCCCCCGCCCATACCGCACCTAGGCTTAGGGCAAACTCCTGCGCTTTCAGGTCTCCCGGCCGAGTGAACGCATACACCTTGCGCTGTTGGCGCACCGCCACCTGGGCGATGAGGTGAGCAGCGGCGCCAAAGCCGTACAGCCCTATTCTTTCCGCGTCTTTCGCCAAGGCATAGGATCGGTAACCGATCAGGCCGGCGCACAGCAGGGGAGCCACGTGCAGGTCGTCGTAATTGTTCGGCAGAACGAATGCATAGCGGGCATCAGCCAGGGCGTATTCAGCATACCCCCCGTCCAGGGTATAGCCGGTAAATCCGGGCACATCGCACAGGTTCTCACGTCCCATGTGGCAAAAACGGCACGTGCCACAGCTTTTGCCCAACCAAGGAACCCCAACCCGCTTCCCGGTAAAGAATGAGTCCACCCCCTCTCCTAACGCGACCACCTCGCCCACGATCTCGTGGCCAGGAATGAGCGGCAGCTTAGGATTGGGCAGCTCGCCGTCCACTACGTGCAGGTCGGTACGACAGACGCCGCACGCACGCACTTTAAGCAGAATTTGACCCGGACCAGGCTGCGGGACCTCCTGCTCGACCCACTTCAAAGGCGTCTGCGGTCGCTCCAGAATCATGGCACGCATCTTGTGAGCCATGGTTGCCTCCGGTAAGATGTGCACGCTGCTTTTTTATTATGATACACCCTCTTCCCCAAACCCTTCCCCCCTGATGACAGAGTTCAGTCAAAACCCAAAGCTTTCCGTTTGCCTCAAAGGCGATTGCCTACTTCTTAGCTTGGGCGGGGACTGGCTTTTGTCTTCCTCTCGGCCAAACATCGAGGAAGTCGATTTGGCTCTCAACAACCCTCCAAAGCGTTTGATCGTCGAAGGAGAGAGACTGGGCGCGTGGGACAGCAGTTTGATCTTGTTTCTGTACCAGCTCCACAAACGCTGTCTCCAGGCCGATATTGCCCTGGAATGGGGGGCAATCCCAGAAGGGGTAAAGCGCCTGCTCGCGCTGGCCACGGCGGTTCCTGCCCAGGCCAAGCCAGCCAACGCCCAGCCCTCGTTCTTAGAGCGGATCGGCACGAAATTTTTAGAGCTAGGTCAAGAAACCTACGAGTTTATCCGCTTCATTGGCGAGGCGACGCTGACTTTGCTGCGCTTTGTGCGCGGTCAGGCCCACTATCGCCGCCAAGATCTATGGTGGCTGCTCGAAGAGTGCGGCCCTAGCGCGCTGCCTATCGTCACCTTGATCGCACTGTTGGTTGGCCTGATTCTGGCTTATGTCGGAGCTGGGCAGCTCTCCCCGTTTGGCGCGCAGATCTATGTGGCCAATCTGGTGGGACTTGGGATGGTGCGGGAGATGGGGGCGATGATGACGGCAGTGATCATGGCCGGCCGCACAGGGGCCGCCTACGCCGCTCAGCTCGGCACGATGCAGGTCAACGAGGAAATCGACGCGCTCAAAACGCTGGGGTTGGAGCCCATAGAGTTTTTAATTTTGCCGCGCATGTTGGCGCTGTGCTTGATGGTCCCCTTGCTCACCGCCTATGCCGACCTGGTTGGCCTCCTAGGTGGAGCGCTGGCGGCGGTCAGTCTGTTTGATCTTACCCTTCTGGAATACCTGCATCAAACCCGCACCTCCTTGGCGCTGCACGATGGGATGGTCGGCTTGATCAAGGCTGCGGTCTTTGGAGTACTCATTGCCACTTCCGGCTGCTTACGCGGCATCCAGTGCCAGCGCAGCGCTCAAAGCGTAGGAGAGGCGGCAACCTCGGCGGTAGTCACCGGCGTGGTCGCCATCGTGGTGGCCGACGCCTTGCTTACGGTTTTGTTTACCCGTTTGGGTCTTTAGAGATGGCTACCCCTCACCTGGTCGTGCGCGATCTGACTTTAGCCTATGGCGAGCGTATCCTTCTTAAGGACTTGAATTTCCATATCAATCGCGGCGAAATCTTCATCATCATGGGGGGCAGCGGCTGCGGCAAAAGCACTCTGTTGCGCCATCTGGTGGGGCTGTTGCGCCCGACCCAGGGACAGGTCCTTTACGGAGAAGTCGACTTCTGGAGCGCCGATGACCAAACCCGCCGAGACATCCTGCGCCGGATCGGCATTTTGTACCAAAGCGGGGCGCTGTGGAGCTCCCTGACCTTGGCTGAGAACGTCAGCCTGCCGCTTTACGAATATACTGATCTAGACGCTGGCACGATCCGTGAGCTGAGTTTGCTCAAACTGGCGCTGGTAGGGCTCTCTGGCTTTGAGGATTACTACCCTTATCAAATCAGCGGCGGCATGCAAAAGCGCGCTGGCCTAGCCCGCGCCTTGGCATTAGACCCAGAGATCTTGTTTTTCGACGAGCCCTCGGCGGGACTTGATCCCATCAGCGCCAAACGCCTGGACGATTTGATCCTGGAGCTTCGCGCCAGCTTAGGGGCAACCGTAGTCATGGTGACCCACGAACTGCCCAGCATCCTGGCTTTGGGCACCAATTCGATTTTTCTGGACGCTGAGACCAAAACCGCCATCGCCTCAGGGCCGCCCCGCGTCCTTATCGAGTCCAGTCCTAACCCTAAGGTGCGCGAGTTTCTGACCCGCGGAGGGACTTTGTGAGACAAGCCAATCCTGCCTTGATCGGAGCCTTTGTGCTGGGGGCTGTCGCGATCCTGTTCCTAGCCCTGATGGTCTTAGCCGGCGGGGAGTTGTGGTCGGAACGCGAGCACTACGTGATCCATTTCTCCGAGTCGGTCAACGGCCTAAGCGTGGGAGCGCCGGTAAAAATGCGCGGGGTTCAGGTGGGCCAGGTTACTGAGATCCTAGTGCAATACCAACCCAAAGCACGCACTTTGACTACGCCGGTGGTGATCGAAGTGGACCTCAAACCGCTAAAAATCGAAGGCAAGCCTGCTTTTCCCTGGCAACGCCTAGAACTTAGCGAATTGATTGAAGAAGGGCTGCGCGCCCAGCTCAAACTGCAAAGCCTAGTCACCGGCCAGCTCTACGTGGATTTGGATTTTCGCCCCGAAACTCCTAGGCACCTGGCGGGGACATACAAAGGGCTAAAGGAGATCCCCTCCATTCCCTCAAGCCGAGAGGAAATCGAAAACACCATAGGCGAGCTGGTACGCGAGATCCGCCAGCTGCCGCTTAAGGAGACCATACGCACGATCAATTCCACTCTGTCTCACTTGGAGACGGTGGTCAGTCAACCGCAATGGCAAACCTCGGCCCAGAAATTGGATCGCGTTTTGGAAAACTTAAACCAACTCAGCGAACAACTCGGGCCGCGCTTGGATCGTATCAGCGCCCGGCTGGATCAAAACCTGGCCGCCTCCCAACGCGTGTTCCAGCACCTAGACAGCGAGCTGACCCCTCTCCTGCAGCAAGGGCGCAGCGCGCTGCAGCAGGCTGAGCGCAGCCTCACTGATCTGGCCGAGACACTGGGCCCCAACGCTTTGCTCATACGCAACTTCTATACAGCGCTAGAGGATGTTCGCGGGGCAGCGCGCGAAGTGCGAGTCCTGACCGAAATGCTCCAAACTCAGCCCGAGGCCTTACTGCGTGGCAAACAGGAGCGCAACCGATGAAACCCATAATCGCCTTAGGATTGATGTTGACCGCCGCCGGCTGTGCCTTTATCGGCCAGAGCCCTTCGCCTCAATTCTACATTCTGCCTTATCTCTCAGTCCCAGCGCCGGCTGCCCCCGTCCTCGAGACCATCGGTCTGGCGCCGATCCGCCTGCCGCGTTATTTGGACCGTCCTCAGATCGTGACTGTGAACAAAGGCGGACAAGTCCAACTGTCCGAGCTTCACCGTTGGGCTGAGCCGCTGGAAGCAGGATTCAGCCGAGCGTTGGCCGAAAGTCTAACTGCCCGCCTGCCAGGCAAAGCTTTCGCGCCTCTTCCTTCTGCGCTAACGGTGACGCGGATATTAGAGATCCAGGTTGAAGACTTCCGGGTTGAGCCAGCCCGGTGCGTGCTCACCGTCACCTGGTATCTGCGGCGTAGCACCCAAACCCTAAACTCGCAAAGACAAACCGTAGACGTGCCGGTGCCGGGTGAGGATCACACCGCCTTTGTTGCCGCCATGAGCCATGCCGTGGATGCGCTGGCTGAGGACATCGCCAGGCAGCTCAAGTAGCCCCTAAAGTACAATTCGGCCGCCGTCCACGGGCCTTGGCGGCCTCGTACAGAGGCAGAATCCGCGGCAAGTGGCGCTCTATTTCTTGGATCCGGGAAGCGTGCGAGGGATGGGTAGACAGCCACTCTGGAGGTTTGGGACGGGAGGTTTCACCCATATTGTGCCAAAGACGGATCGCTTCACGCGGATCAAAGCCAGCTCTGGCCATCAGTTCTAGGCCAATCACGTCGGCCTCGGTTTCCTGGATACGGCTGAAAGGCATCAGCACTCCGACCTGGGCGCCCAATCCCAATGCCCCCATCAGCAGCCGTCCGCTGGACGACTGCGGCGTGGCGAGCGCCTGAATCAGCCCTAAGGCTTGTTCGACCGCAAACTCCTGCGATACTCGCTCGTTGCTGTGGCGTGCCAGAACGTGGCCGATTTCATGGCCTAGAACCGCAGCCAATTGATGCTGGTTGCGGGCGGCCTTGAGCAAACCCGAATAGACTCCGATCTTGCCTCCAGGCAGAGCAAACGCGTTGACCTGCTCCGATTGGAACACCGCTACCTCCCACCGCCCTCCTAATGTGTAGGTCAACTCATCCGCGACGCAGCGGACATAGGCGTTAACAGCTGGATTAGCTTCGATCCGTTCCTTGCGTTTGATCTGCTCGAATGCTTGAAAGCCCATCTGGGCCAACTGCGCCTCGGGCATCAGCACCAGCTGTGAGCGTCCAGTCGGCGAGGTAGCGCAAGCGAGCAGCACCCCCACTAAAGCCAAACCAAACAACATATTCTTGATCATTTTCTCAATGTTACCTCTTACAAATTCGCTTTTAAGATCGCCTATCCCGCCGCTGAGGATTGCCGCAAGCTTAAAGATGTGGCATAAAGTAGAAGCAAACTACCACAGAGACTAACACTTGTCATGACCGAAACCCCTTATTCCGGGATCGAGCGCCGCCGACACACCGATCGCATGGTCTATGAATTGCTTCAGGAGCGCAAGCAGATGTGGGCCTTGTACTGGGAGGTAGCCAAACTTAAACCGTTTGATCAAAACCAAGCGGCACTGAGAGAGACCCTGGCGCGGTTCTGTCAACTCATGATCGACTATATCTCGCTAGGCCACTTTGGCATCTATCACCGCATCGTCAGCGGCACTGAGCGCCGCCAACGGGTCATCCATGCCGCGCAAGCCTTATACCCGGAAATTGCCCAAGCCACCGAAATCGCTCTCAAGTTCAACGACCTCTACGAAAACCAAAATCTCTCCGATCCCGCCGTCCTAGCGCGCGAGCTATCCAAGCTGGGCGAGGCTTTAGCTAAACGGATAGAATTGGAAGATCGCTTGATCGAAACGTTGTCTAAGTAATGAAATTTTGCTCCCAGTGCGGTGCAAGGCTGGTGGTCAAGATCCCAGCTGGGGAAGACCGCGAACGCTTTGTGTGCGAGGCGTGCGGTACTATTCACTACCAAAACCCCAAAATCATCGCCGGCTGTCTTCCGCTTTGGCAGGATAAGATTTTACTGTGCCGGAGAGCCATCGAACCTCGCCTTGGGCTTTGGACTTTACCGGCCGGATTCATGGAACTGGGTGAAACTCTAGAAGAAGCCGCCATACGCGAAACTTGGGAGGAGGCTGGGGCAAAGGTGGGGGGGCTTAAGCTGTATACTGTTTTTAGCCTGCCGCACGTAGATCAAATTCATCTTTTCTTCCGCGCTGAACTCATCAGCGCACGCTTAGCCCCCGGGCCAGAGAGCCTAGAAGCCAAATTATTCGCCCAAAGCGAGATCCCCTGGCAAGACCTGGCCTTCTCCACGATCCGGCGAACGTTGGAGTGGTTCCTCGCCGACCAGAAAGCCCAGCGGTTTGAGGTCAAAGTCGAGCACTTGCCGCCTTCCCAACCTAGAACCCGGTAAGCGGCTGGGTTGGGACGCCCCATGCGCCAGGACGAAATCGAGCAACTATTAGATCAAACCGACAAATACGCACAGCTCAAGCGCTTTTCCCTGTGGCTAGGCCTGCTTGTGCTGGTCGCCTTCGCCGCCGTGTGGCGATTGCACGATACTGAAGATCAACCACAATACCTCACCTCCCTAGCTAAACGGGGGGATCTCACCGTCACCGTGACTGCCACCGGCGAGCTCAAGCCGCGCATCCAAGTCGAGGTGGGAACCGAGGTTTCGGGAACCATCCAAACCGTGCTCGCAGACTATAACGACCGCGTCCGGCGGGGCCAGGAACTCGCCAGACTCGACACCGCTCAACTCGAGGCGCGAAAACGTCAGACCGAAGCGGCCTTAGCTCTGGCTAAAGCCCGGCTTCGGGAAGCCCAGGCCACGCTTAAAGAGGCTGAAAATAAATTCCGCCGTGCTAAGCGCTTAATCCAAAGCAAGCTGATCTCCGAGGAAGAATACGAAGTTGCCGAAGCCGCTTTTCTGCGCGCCCAGGCAGCGTTGGATTCCGCGCAAGCCCAGGTGACGCAAATCCAGGCTCAACTCGACGAGAATTTGCGCATTCTGGAAAAAGCGGTAATCCGCGCTCCCATAGAGGGCATCGTGCTCAAGCGCCAGGTCGAGCCGGGACAGACAGTAGCCGCCTCGCTGCAGACGCCAGTGTTGTTTATCCTGGCTGAAACTTTAAGCCAAATGGAACTACACGTAGCGGTGGACGAGGCGGACGTTGGCCAAATTCGGGAAGGACAAACCGCCACCTTCACCGTGGACGCCTATCCCGAGCGGCGTTTTCAGGCGATCCTGACCCAGGTGCGCTACGCGCCGCAGGTAGTGGACGGCGTGGTTACCTATGAGGCCATACTGGCGGTAGATAACAGCGATTTAGCCTTGCGCCCAGGCATGACTGCCACCGCCGAGATCCTGGTCAATCGGGTCCAGGATGCTCTTCTCGTTCCTAACGCAGCCTTGCGCTTTACTCCCCCCTCGACCGAGAAGGCCAAAAACGAAAGCGGCAGCATACTCAGCAGGCTGTTCCCCCGTCCCAGAATCACGCGCAAAGCAGCCAACACCCAGGATGCCCACGCGCGCGGGCAACGGGTGTGGACGTTGCGCGACAGCCGACTTATTCCAGTGGCGGTGACTACCGGCGCCAGCGACGGCGCGTTCACCCAGATCACGGGTGGGGAGCTTAAGCCCGGCACGCCGTTGGTGGTGGACATCGCCGCCAAAGCCCAATGAGCCAGCCTTTGCTCGAATTGGTCCAGGTCACCAAGATATACGGCAAGGGGCAAGCCGCTGTGCCTGCCCTGCGCGGGGTAAGCTTGGCGATCTTTCCCGGCGAGTTCGTGGCGTTGATGGGGCCTAGCGGTTCGGGCAAATCCACCTGCTTGAATATCTTGGGCTGCCTGGACTCCCCCACCAGCGGCCAGCATTTTTTCTCGGGCATCGAGGTCGGAGGCTTAAGCCGTAATCTGCGCGCCCAGATCCGGCGAAAATATCTGGGTTTTGTGTTCCAGAACTTTAACCTTTTGCCGCGCACCACCGCTTTGGAGAACGTAGAGCTGCCGCTTTTGTATCGCGGCATGCCAGCAGCCCAAAGGCGGGCTTTGGCCAAGCAAGCCTTAACCAAAGTGGGGCTTGCCGGTTGGGAGGAGCACACCCCAGCCGAACTCTCTGGAGGGCAGCAGCAGCGAGTAGCCATCGCCCGGGCGATCGTCACCGCACCTAAGGTAATCCTGGCCGACGAGCCTACCGGCAACCTAGACAGCGCGCGCAGCTATGAGATCATGGAGCTGTTGCGCGCGTTTAACCGCGACTTTGAAGTCACAGTGATCATGGTTACCCACGAAGCCGAAATGGCCAAATTCGCCCGCCGCACCCTGTATTTCCGCGATGGGCGCATCGAGAGCGACACAGGAGTAAGCGCATGCTCTGGAATGCCTTGATCCTGGCCTGGCGGGCGATCCGCCGCAGTCTGCTCCGGTCGGCTCTGACTGTCCTAGGAGTGGTCATTGGGGTAGCGGCTGTGATTACCATGGTTACCGTAGGTGATGGGGCCACGCTCCAGGTCAAACAACAGATCGCCAGCCTCGGTAGCAATCTACTTATAGTCCGCCCTGGCCAGAGGTTGGCCTATGGTCAGCGCTCCACAGCCAAGGCCTTGGATTTGAGCGATGCCCAGGCTATTGGCCGTGAGCTGCCGGAAGTGGCGGCGGTAGCACCTAGCGCTATGGAAGCCATGATCGCCATATACGGCAATGCGAACTGGTCCACCACGGTCTATGGAGTGGACAACCAGTTCCTTATCGCTAAGAACTGGCCCCTCCAAGCCGGGCGCCCGTTCAGCGTTGGAGAGCTGCGTGCGGGCAAACCGGTTTGTATCCTAGGCGCTAGCCTGCGCAAACAGTTGTTTGGCTACCAAGACCCCCTCGGTTCCAAGATCCGCCTGGGCAAACTCGCCTGCGAAGTGATCGGCCTACTTGCCGTCAAAGGGCAAAGCGTGATGGGGACAGATCAGGACGACGTGGTGCTGGTACCGCTGAAAACCTTCTGGCGCAGGATCGCCGGCAACCGCGATGTCACTTTAATCCAAGTCTCGGTCCGCACCGGGGTGGCTACCGAAAAGGCGCAGCGCAACATAGAGCGCTTGCTGCGCGAGCGCCGCCGAATCGGGCCGGGCCGCGAGGACGATTTTTATGTGATGGATATGAAGGAGCTCGCCTATACCCTAACCGGTACTACCCGCATCCTGACCTCTTTGCTTGGGACAGTGGCCGCGGTGAGCCTGTTGGTAGGCGGGATCGGGATCATGAACATCATGCTCGTGTCGGTCACCGAACGCACCCGCGAGATCGGCATCCGCCTAGCCATCGGCGCTTTGGAGCGGGAAGTGTTGCTGCAGTTTTTGGTCGAGGCGGTAGTCCTGTCAGCCTGTGGCGGCCTGATCGGCATCCTGCTGGCGCTGGCTGCTTCTTTGGGGCTAGCCCGGCTGCTTGGAGTGCCCTTTGTCTTCAACGCCGGCATCGTCGTCCTCGCTTTCCTGGTGGCGGTCGCGGTAGGAGTGGCGTTCGGTTATTTCCCAGCGCGCAAAGCGGCCCGTTTGGATCCGATCGAAGCGCTGCGCTACGAATGAACTGGGTGTTATGGGCGCTGATCTCAGCGGCAGGATTTGCCGGCATGGCAGCGATCGTGCGACATTTAAGCGCTACCCTTCCCCAGACCGAATTAGTGTTTTTTCGCAACGCCATGGCGCTTTTAGTTCTCCTCCCCCTGCTAACGAGGCAAAAAGCGTCGCTAAGCACATCGCGTTTTGGCTTGCACCTAGTGCGCGCCGGATCGGGACTTTTGGCGATGTATCTCTATTTTTACGCTCTAGCCCGCCTGCCGCTCGCCGACGCCTTGCTGCTCAATTACACCTCGCCCCTGTTTTTGGCCTTTTTCGCCACGCTCTGGCTGCGCGAGCGCTGGACTAAAACTAGGATCGCCGCTTGGCTGCTGGGAGTCGGAGGTCTGGGGCTGGTATTTCACCCCTCTTCGGCGGTGTTCTCTCTGGCAGGCCTTGTGGGTCTGGCCTCAGGCGCTTTAGCTGGCCTGGCCCTTACCACCGTCAAGCGCCTGGCCGCAACGGAGCCCACAACGCGCATCGTGGCCTGGTTTGCCTTGCTTTCCACAGTATTCTCGGCGCTACCTTTGCTTTTAGGTTCCAAGGTACTGCCCCAGGGGGAGCAATGGCTGTGGCTACTCGCCATGGGCCTGACCGGAAACCTGGGCCAGTTCGGCATTACCCTGGCTTACGCACGGGCGCCGGCTAGCCAGGTTTCCCCCCTGTCCTACACCAGCATCCTTTTTGCCGGACTGATCGGCTATCTGGTATGGAACGAACTGCCTAATCTTTTAGGGGCAGCTGGCATGCTCTTGATCTTGGCTGCCGGCATTCTAGTCAGCCGCGAGCCTTCTACTTCCCGCGCGCAAATGCCAACTGAATCGACTTAAGCGTCCGCAAACTCTATCCCTCGCGTACAGCTGAGTTAGGCGGAGAGTAAATCTCCTTTACCATGTCCCAAAACCAAGCCGGGCGCCTGAAAATGACATACACCAAAACAAACCCCAAAATGGGTAGCGGAATCAAAGCATCGAGTACGGATATGAGAAACAGCCAACCTAAGGCTTTGAATTTAGTCATCCGAAATGTAATGTAAAGTTGTGACCTACGGCAAACACTAGCACAAGCCAAGCCCAGTCTGCACCATGCACGCCCATACCTGGCAATTTTGGATCGATCGCGGCGGGACCTTTACCGACATCGTCGCCTGCCGCTCTGATGGCTTGCTCGTCACCCACAAGCTTTTGTCCGAGTGTCCTGAGCGTTACCAGGATGCGGCTTTACAAGGCATACGCGAGGTGATGGGCCTGCCTTCCGACGCGATGCTAAGCCAAGCCAATATCCAAGCTGTGCGCATGGGCACCACAGTGGGCACTAACGCCTTGCTGGAGCGCAAAGGAGAACCTACGGTTTTGGCCATCACGCAAGGCTTTGCGGATGTTTTGCAAATAGGCTATCAAAACCGACCCGACATCTTTGCCCTGCGTATCCAAAAGCCAGAGCCTTTGTACAGCAAGGTCATCGAAATCCTAGGTCGCTTAGATGCCAAAGGGCAAGAGCTAGAACCGCTAGACCTCAAAGCCGCTGAACGCGATTTAAAAGAGGCTTACCAGCAAGGCTTCCGCGCTCTTGCGGTGGTGCTCATGCATGCCTGGCGCACTCCTGATCACGAACTGGCGATAGAAAAGCTGGCCCAAAAAATCGGCTTTACCGAGATTTCGCTCTCGCACCGAGTCAGCCCAGCTATGAGACTGGTGGCAAGGGGTAGCACCGCCGTGGTGGACGCCTACCTCTCACCCGTGCTGAGACGGTATATAGAGCGCGTAGCGACTGGGCTAGGCAAAAGCACAAGGCTGTTGTTCATGCAATCCAACGGCGGTTTAGTCGAGGCGAGCCACTTCCACGGCAAAGACAGCCTCTTGTCCGGGCCGGCTGGCGGCCTGATCGGCGCGGTGGCGGTCTGTCGCCTGGCTGGCTTTGACCGAGTCGTCACTTTCGACATGGGTGGCACCTCCACCGACGTAGCCCATTACGCTGGCCACCTCGAACGCCGCGAGGAGAGCGAGATCGCTGGGGTTCGGCTGCATCTGCCCATGCTGGACATCCACACGGTGGCGGCAGGCGGCGGCTCGATCCTGCATTTCGATGGCCAGAGGTTTAGGGTTGGCCCTGATTCCGCTGGAGCCAATCCAGGTCCGGCCTGTTATCGGCGCGGCGGTCCCTTGTGCGTGACCGACGCCAATGTGATGCTGGGTAAGATCCTGCCCCAGTTCTTCCCCAAGGTGTTTGGATCACGCGGCGATCAAACGATAGACATCGAGATAGTCAGGCACAAATTCCAACAGTTGGCCACTGCTATCCTATCCGCTTCAGGAAAAACCCTGGCACCTGAGGAGATCGCCGAAGGCTTCATCGAGGTGGCAGTAGAGAACATGGTGGCTGCCATCAAAAAAATCTCGGTGCAGCGCGGCCACGACTTGACCGAGCATGTGCTATGCGCCTTCGGTGCGGCTGCCGGCCAGCATGCCTGCAAAGTGGCCGAACGCTTGGGAATCACCAAGATCTTGCTTCATCCGCTGGCTGGCGTGTTGTCGGCCTACGGAATGGGGTTGGCCGATCAGCGCCTGATCAAACAGCAAGCCCTAGTTGTTCCACTGAGCGCGGCCTCCGTTCCCGAGCTTAAAAAACTGCTTATGGCTTTAGAGGAGCAAGGACGCGCGGAACTCGTCTCCCAAGGGGTTGCGTCTGAAAAAATCATGGTCATTTACTCGCTTCAGCTGCGCTATCAAGGCACCGAAACTGTGCTTTCGGTCCCGTTGGCCGATTTTGAGACGATGCGCCAGGAATTTGCCCAACAGCATCAAAAGCGCTTTGGCTTCATCCATCCCGATAAGGTTCTGTTGGTAGAGACCGCGACAGTAGAGCTAATCGGCATGAACCGGCCGGCAGATGAGCCTACGCTTCCTCTCCGACCCCAACAGCCGCAACCGCTAGCCTGGGTTCCAATGTACACCGGTGGCATGTATCACAAAACTCCGGTTTATCGGCGAGAAGACTTGGGACCAGGTGCCCGCCTTCAAGGGCCGACCATCTTGGTCGAGGCCAATTCGACCACAGTGATCGAACCGGGTTGGGAAGGTGAAATCACCAATCGCGGTCACTTGCTGCTCAGCCGGGTCAGGCAGCCTGTTCCAACTGTTTTTATCCAATCCGAAGCGTCCGATCCGGCACGCATAGAAATTTTTAACCGGCTGTTTATGTCAGTAGCGGAGGAGATGGGTTACACCTTGCAAAACACGGCCCATTCGGTCAACATCCGCGAACGCTTGGATTTCTCCTGCGCCCTGTTCGATGGCCAAGGCGAATTGATCGCCAACGCCCCACACATCCCAGTGCACTTAGGTTCTATGGGCGAGAGCGTCAAGGCGTTGATCCACAATCATACGTTGCGTCCAGGTGAGGCATGGTTGATCAATTCTCCTTACCACGGCGGCACCCACCTTCCCGACATCACAGTAATTACACCGCTGTTCGACCCAACCGGTAAATCTGTTTTGTTTTATCTGGCTTCGCGTGGTCACCACGCCGACGTGGGTGGCCTCACTCCTGGCTCCATGCCGCCTTTTAGCACCTCTATCCGCGAAGAAGGGGTCATCAGCCCGGGGCTAAGAATCGTAGCAAACGGTAAGTTTTGCGAGAAAGCTATCCGTGCCTGGCTCAGTTCCGGCCCCTATCCGGCCAGAAATCCGGAGCAGAATCTGGCCGATCTTCGCGCCCAGATCGCCGCTAACCTCAAAGGTGTCTATGCACTGCGCGCCCTCATCGACCGCTATTCGCTGAAGGCAGTGCAACGCTACGCCCAGCACGTGCAAAGAAACGCTGAAGAAGCGATACGGAGGAGGCTTGTCCACCTTCCTGACGGGCGGTTCGAGCTGCTCATGGACTGCGGTGCGGTTATCCGGGTAGCCGTATCCATAGACCGCGCGCAACGCAGCGCGGTAATCGATTTCACCGGCACTTCATCCCAGCAGCCGAACAACTTCAATGCTCCGGTGGCGGTGGTCAAAGCAGCGGTGTTGTATGTGTTCCGCACCCTAGTGGCCGACGACATCCCGCTTAACGCCGGCTGCCTGCGTCCGCTTGAGATCCGCTTACCTGAAAATTCGCTGCTCCATCCCAGCTATCCTGCGGCGGTGGCCGCAGGCAACGTAGAAACCTCCCAGCACATCGTCGATGCTCTGTACGGTGCGCTGGGTATCCTGGCCGCCTCACAAGGAACGATGAACAATCTCACCTTCGGCCACGCTCAGTGCCAGTATTACGAGACCATCTGCGGCGGGGCGGGCGCGGGGGCCGATTTTGACGGAGCCGACGCGGTTCACACCCACATGACCAACTCTCGCATCGCCGACCCGGAGGTGCTAGAGCATCGCTTTCCGGTGCTTCTAGAGCGCTTTACCATCCGCCGCGGCAGCGGCGGCCAAGGCCGACACAAAGGCGGCGATGGAGCTGTCCGCGTGCTGCGCTTCCTAGAGCCCATGACCGCCAGCATTCTTTCCAGCCGCCGCCGAATCCCACCTTTTGGCCTCTACGGAGGAAAACCAGGGGCGTGCGGGCAAAACACCCTCATTCGCGCTGACGGCACCCGGCAGGATTTAGGACCTCAAGCGCAAGTCGAAGTCTCTGCTGGAGACGTGCTGATTATCGAAACGCCAGGCGGCGGCGGGTATGGAAACTAACGCTTTTGTTTGTCTTCCAGCTCGGCCTCGAGAATGGCCAGGCGCTGAATCAGGCGCCTTAAGGTACGCTCTTGGCGCGAGTGCTCGATGTCCAAAAGGAGGAGCTTGACAAGCAAAACGCCCATTGCTACGACTAAAGTTAAAATCGGAGGATAAGCCACTCCTAAGAGGCTGCCCAGCCAGTCGATCAGGCTCGGGAAAACTCCCAACACCACTACCGCCAAAGCGACTGAGAACCACCAAGCAGCATGGCGGGTATGGAGGCGATCCCGAGCGATCAGCCACAAAATGGTCGAGGCGATGGCCAGCCCTAAAATGGCCGAAGTTAAGCGAGAAGGGATCATCTTCGCGAACTGGCCAGGCACAACAGCAGGGTCTGAAACAGATAGATCGCCACTTGCCACCAACTGGCAAACACGCGCGATTTGCCATGCCGGCGCTCATGCATGACAACCGAAGTCTCGGCGATCTTAATTCCCTTGGCGCGCAGCAAAAGCAACACGCCCACGTCCTGATACTCGAGCAAGGTCGCCCGGGGAGACGCCAAAAGCTCCATCGCTCGGCGGCCATAGGCGCGAAAACCGGAGGTCAAATCCTCCAAAGCAAAGCCGGTCAAGGCGCGAAACCCCCACCACGCCAACTGCCGCGCGGGGCTGCCGCGCTGCGGACAAGCGCCGATGACCACTCCTGCCTGGACTTGTTCCATGGTTTTGAGAAGCTTGGAAATCTCACAAGCCAGGTGCTGGCCATCGGCGTCCATGGTCACGCAAATCGTGCAGCCTTGCTTGAGCGCATAGCGCATCCCAGTCTGCGTTGCCCCCCAGGCGCCTAGGGGCGCAGCCAAACGCAACACCTTTGCCCCTGCTTTTGCAGCGATCTCAGCCGTGGCGTCTTGACTGCCATCGTCGATCACTATCAGGCAAGCGCCGGGAAACTGCCCTCTCACCTCAGCCACTACCTCACCGATCACGGCCGCCTCATTTTTAGCTGGCATCAGTATGGCCAGCCGTAACAACTGAGCCGGCATCAATCGCGGTGCGACCGTGTTCATAGACTCAGCCTCCACAACTGGAGCGACAATGAACGGCCTTGCAGTTGAAGAAGACGCGCTGCCAAAATAGCCCATACTTTGAACTTGCAGTTGACCGCTTCTTGCCAATTCCTACGAGATCAAGCAATTTCTATAAACACGGGTGTCGCTTACTATTCTCGTCCAGATCGGCACGAATGTCGATAAACTGCAATCAATCTCAGCGGCTTGCGCCTTTGGGGATTCTGAGTTAGTTGGTGACGGTTGAGTATAATGGTTATCCAGTCGGCCTGGTGCTCTAACCAGCATTTAACCTCAGTATCTTAAGGAGCGTTTATGCCTACCCCCGCTATTTTGCCCGAGCTGATCCAGGCAGCATTACGCACCATTGAGGAGAACGCCGAGGAAGTAGGTGCCCTCGACCGGGCGCTCGGCGACGGCGATCACCTTACCAATCTCCAGCGCGGCCTCAAAGCCTTAATCGACCAGGGTGCAGAACTTGCCAAACTTGGCGATTGGAGCGAAGCTTTACAAAAAATTGGCAAGACGGTGCTTTCGACCGTAGGAGGCGCTTCAGGCTCGTTATACGGGACGCTGTTTATTTCCCTAGGCAAAGCGCTGCGTGGCCAAGAGCTCACGCTGATCAACATAGCTCACGCTTTTTCCCAGGCGGTGGAGGCAGTCAAACAGCGCGGCAAAACCAAAGTCGGAGAAAAAACCTTAGTTGACACCCTGGAACCGGCTGCCTGCGCCTTACTCGCCGCTGCCCACGCCCATGCCTCCCCCTCCCAAGCGGCGGATCAAGTCAAGCAGGCCGCTATTTGCGGCATGGAGGCCACGCGCGGGATGCTCGCCACCAAAGGCCGCGCCTCTTACCTGGCCGAGCGCAGCCTAGGAATTCCCGATGCTGGCGCTCGAACAGCCCAGCTTATGCTCTGCGCTATTGCTGACACCCTAGTCAGCATCCCCAACGCAACGCTGGGGTGCAGACCGGCGCATCCCACCAGCGAATGAGTTCCTCATCTAACAAAGTCAAAGTCAGCGAGCAGCCCGCCATGTCCAGGGCCGTGGTGTAGTTGCCCACCAGCGAACGGCAAATGTCCAGCCCTCTCTGGCGCCAGAACTGATAAGCCAATTCGTAGATCAGATACAACTCCATCAATGTGGTCGCGCCTAAGCCATTGACCAACAGCAAGGCCGGCTGTCCCGGTTCGGGTTTGAGATCTTCGCTGATGGCTTCGGCCATCTGTTTGACGATCTCGGTAGCGCTGGTGAAATCTGTAAGCGCGCGCCCATGTTCGCCGTGAATGCCGACTCCCAGCTCGATTTTGTCCGGCGGCAAGGTAAAGGTCGGCCCACCCAAGGCCGGTACATTGCAGCCGCTTAAAGCCACGCCGATGCTGGCCGTGCACGCAGCGACTTTATCGCCTAGCGCTTTAAGTGCGGCCAGATCCACTCCGGCTTCGGCCGCTGCACCCACGATCTTCTCCACCACTACGGTGCCAGCCACCCCACGCCGGCCGATGTCGTGTTCTTTGGGCAAAGATACGTCGTCCTGCACTAGCACTACCTTGACTGGGCATTCGAGCATCTCGACGGCGAGGTCGAAGTTCATCACGTCACCAGCGTAGTTTTTGACAATGAACACCACCCCGCCACCGTTTTCGACTGCCTCTGCGGCGGTAGCGATTTGATCCGGCGTAGGAGAAGTAAAAATATGACCGGGACAAGCCGCATCCAGCATCCCCTGTCCAACAAAACCGATGTGCAAAGGCTCATGGCCAGAGCCACCGCCTGACACTACCGCTACCTTGCCTGATCTTGTAGGTTGTTTGCGTTTGATAAAACAAGGCTTGACGTGCAGTTCGACCAGATCGGCGTGCGCCCTGGCAAATCCAGCCAGGCTCTCATCGAGCAACGTCTCAACGTGATTGAGAAACTTTTTCATAAGAGGTCTCCTCCTCGCTATAGTTGACCCCATTCAATCGTATTCCCCCTCTGCCTGCAACACCTCCGTCAACGCTCGGATATCGGGGAGCACCCAATTTGGCTGGTAATCGACGGTTTCCAGATCTTCTCGGCGCGAGATTCCGCTGAGCACTAAAAGACTTGGAATACCGGCGCGCACCGCCCCCAAAATGTCCGTCTCCAGCCGATCGCCAATAGCTACTACGTGCTGCGGTGGCAGGCCTAATTGCGCAAGGGCCTGCTGGTACATGATCGGCTCCGGCTTGCCGATCACTTGGGGGTGCATCCCAGTGGCCGCGGTCAAGGCCGCCAGGATCGCCCCGTTGCCATGCGTGATCCCAAGTTCGGTCGGGAAAGTAGTGTCGGCGTTGGTGGCAAAAAAGGCCGCCCCGGCATGCAGATTCAAGGTGGCGGTAGCAAGCTTATCCCAGGTCAAAGTTTCATCCTTCCCCACCACCACCAGATCGGCGTAAAAATCCTTCGCCTCCTTATGGCTTGCAGTCAAGAAAAAGCCGGCCTCGCGCAAGGGCCCAAGCAATCCCTCCTCACCGATAGCGTAAACGCGCGTTCTGGCTGGATCGTAGCGTTCGGCCAAATAGCGCGCCGTGGCAAGGCCAGAGGTCAGAATTTCCTTGGTACTCACTTCTACTTCCATTCGCTTTAACTTAGCTACATAACTCTCGGGCGTAGCACTGGCGTTGTTGGTCATGAGGAGAAAAGGAATGGCACGCGCGCGCACAGCGGCAAAAAACTCCCTCAGGCCCGGTAAAGGCTGAGAACCATGCCATAGGACTCCATCCATGTCGACGATAAACGCGCGCGCCTGCACTAACTGGCCATATTTATCAACAATATTCATAAAAATATTTACAAAACAATCGCTTGATTTAAATCAAAACCTAAAACTAGCACCTGGATCAAAATGACAAGCAAAGAATCCAAGGCATTCTACACCATCCCTATCAACGCATTCCTAGGCGATGGTTTCCACGGTTGCAGGAGAGGCTTTGCTCATTCAGTCGCCCTGTAACCCTATGGCGTTTGGGGCATATTCAAAGTTGTGGTCAGCTTACCTACCTCATCTTGAACGCCGCCATTTACAGGCGGCTTTTTTTTCCGAGGAAATGCTCTATCATTAGCTCATGATTGGATTAGAGCTCTTGCCTCACTACACAGTTCTCGACTACCGCCGCTGGGAGGGAGAGTGGACGCCTAGCCCAACTACTCTGCACCAGCGGGTCCGCATGGCCATCAGCCACCAGTTGGCTGAGCTAGAAGTCGTATCGCCTTCGACCTGTGGCAAAGACGAACGTCTCAAATTCGAGCTATACCAGCGCGAAGGGGTAAAATATTGCATTCTAATTTATCCGGATTAAAAGTGGCCAAAGTCTTTCAACTTCATCAGGGACGCTTGATCAAGCAATACGACGTCACAAATAGCCGACATGCCTTGGAAATTCAAGAGCGCTGTCAACTCCTGTTCGACTTTGCCCGGATCTGGCCATGACGGATGTGCAGAAACCCTGGAGTGGACGCTTCACTCAGCCTACCGACCGCTTCGTTGAGGAATTTACGGCCTCGGTCGGTTTCGACCGACGCCTGGCTCTTTACGACATCCAAGGTTCCATCGCCCATGCTAAGATGCTAGGCAAGATCGGCGTGCTGACCGAGAGCGAATGCCAAGCCATTATCTCGGGTTTGGAACAGATCGCTTCTGAGATCGAGCGGGGTGCCTTTGCCTGGTCGGTAGCGCTGGAAGACGTGCATATGAATATCGAGGCACGTCTAACCGAGCTGATCGGTGAGGCGGGCAAAAAGCTCCACACTGCCCGCTCGCGCAACGACCAGGTGGCCACCGACCTTAGGCTGTGGCTACGCGATGAGATCGATCGAATCAGCGCCGAACTTAGGCGTTTACTGGCCGCGATTTTGGACCTGGCCGAGGGCGAGGTTGACACTATTCTGCCCGGCTTGACCCATCTCCAGGTCGCCCAACCCGTCACTTTCGGTCATCACCTTTTGGCTTGGTGCGAGATGCTCGAGCGTGATCTTGAGCGCTTGGCCGACTGCCGCCGCCGAGTCAACGTCATGCCGCTGGGGGCGGCAGCCTTGGCTGGCACCTCTTTCCCCATTGACCGCTTCTACACAGCCGAACTTTTAGGTTTTGACCGCCCTGCGCGCAATTCCCTAGATGCGGTCTCCGACCGCGATTTTGCCATCGAGTTTGCCGCCTGCGCGGCCCTGATCATGGTGCATCTCTCGCGTATGGCGGAGGAACTGATCTTGTGGGCCTCTCCCCAGTTTGACTTCGTGGAGCTTCCCGATGCTTTCTGTACCGGGTCTTCGATCATGCCGCAGAAAAAAAACCCGGATGTGACCGAGCTAGTGCGCGGCAAAAGCGGGCGAGTCTTCGGCCATCTCATGGCGCTTTTGACGCTGATGAAGGCCCAGCCTTTGGCCTACAACAAGGACAACCAGGAAGACAAAGAACCACTGTTCGACGCTGTCGACACCGTCTTAAACTGCTTGCGCGCTTTCGCCGACTTGATCCCTCACCTTCGGCCCAAACGGGAAAGCATGCGCCACGCAGCTAAGCTAGGCTTTGCCACCGCTACCGATCTGGCCGACTACCTGGTGCGCAAAGGCATACCGTTTCGCCAAGCGCACGAGATCACAGGCCGTGCTGTCCGCCTGGCGCTCGAGCGAGGCGTGGACCTCTCCGAACTGCCGCTCGTCGAGCTTAAAAGCTTATGCGGACAAATCGAGCAGGACGTCTACCCAATGCTGACCTTAGAGGGATCGGTCGCCTCCCGCGCCCACTACGGCGGCACCGCTCCAGACCAGGTCAGGCAGGCCATCCAGGAGGCGCGCAGGCGGCTTGCAGCAGGTCATTGACCAAATTCTGGCCAATTGTGCCATACTAAATTCAGGTTGGGTTTTGGGGAGCAAACCATGATTGCGTCGGATGAGTTGGTCATTGCGCTGGAAAGGGCGCCTCTTGGAGTGCTGATTCTCAGGCGCGGGCGCATCGTTTGGCTCAATGATTGGCTTGCTGTTATGGCTGGTCAGACCAAAGCCGACTTGCTCGAGCATCGATGGATGGAGACTGCCCTGGCCCGTGGGCAGAACGAGCTGGTGCCAATATCAGCCGAAGGGGGCACGCGCTATTTAAAACGCCACCGGCTCCAACTCTCGGACGAGAGCGAGGTTGTCTATTTCCAGGATGTCACCGAGCAAATTGAACTCAACCAAGCCGTATCTACCTTGAGCGATCGCCTGCAGCGCTTAGAGACCATCGATCCGGTCACTGGCCTCAAAAACCGCCGTGCTATCCTCAAAGAACTGGATCGGCAGATCAGCCGTAGCCGCCGCTATGACAATCCTTTGGCGATCATCCGCCTAACCTTAGAAGCCAACGGTGGACCCCAGCGCCAGCAGGAGCTGATGCATGCCCTCAGCCAGACCTTGAAGGACAAGCTGCGCTGGGCGGACGAGGTCGGGATCCTAGATCCGAGCACTTTTCTGGTCGTGCTGCCGGAAACTTCGTTGGAGGATGCGAAAGAGCTGGCGGTCAAACTGTTAAACGACCGGGCCGCTTTCCACCTTAAAGAGGGCGAGGGCCGGATGCGCTATGGGGTCGCTGCCTGGTTTAAGGGCGACGACCTGCGCAAACTCTTAAGGCGCGTAGAACAAGATCAGGAGATCAATTTAAGCGCCCTTCTGTCCTGACCCTTGGCCGCCACCTATCCTGCTATCCAGCTTCCTGCTCCTGGCGGAGAGATCAGTCGCAAAGACCTAGACGTTTTAATCCGCCGTTTTCTCCACGTAAGCCAAAAGCACCTACATACTCTATACGCCCGATTACAACCTAGCCAACGCGATTGCTTAGAAGTTCTACCGCTTTTGTTCCATTGCCATCACCCGGCTTTGCCCGGTTACGGCCAAGGCCAAGCTCCATTTGGGGTGAGCGCCTACGTTTTGACCCGCACTGTTCGTGAGGCCATCCACCGCCTGGCTCTGGGTTTTGACTATCGTCGCCAAGGCGGCTGGCTCCACCCGATCTTGGGACTGTTCTTAATTGGCACTGCCGCAGGCTTTACCCATGTCGACGCGAGCGAGCTGCAAGTCTGGATCTTTCACCGCAGCGATCTGGAAGAGGAAGCGCTAGCAGCGCTAACAGCCAAGAGCAAGGAAATCAACCGTTGGCTCCAAGAGCACGGCCTTAAGGTACGTTGCTGCCTGCTCGATCCGGCGCGCTTCCGCCAGGGTGGACTTATAGAAAACGTAGGCGACTTTCGATGCGCTCTTTTTCGAGAAAAGTTCTACCGCGCTGCTATTTATCTTGCCGGTAGCAAGCCGCTGTGGTGGTTAGTGCCCCCGGAGCACGAGGACCGCTACTGCGAGTACTCTAATTATCTCATCGCCAAACGCTTCATCGACCCCGATGCGGTCCTAGATTTAGGAGGGCTGACCGACGTCTCAGCGGAGGAATTCGCCCGCGCCGGCCTGTGGCAACTAGAGCAAGCCTTAAACTCGCCTCACCAAGCCCTGCCTGAGCTTATGCTGTGGCTTGACTACGCCGCTGCTTATCCCCATCCCAGGTGGCTGGCGACGGCGATCAAACAGGCTGTTTACGCCGGTCAACTGGAGGAGGCATACGACCGCCTGGGTTTGCCTCTACAGATCAATCAAGCGCTTACCCACCGAGAACCCAGGCCCACGACGCTAAATAGGGCAGATTTCACCCTGCAAGCTGGCTTTAAATCAATTGAACAAGCTCTAGAAGCCTGGCAGATTCTAGCCCAAACCCTAGAGCATGGATTTGACTGCCTGCGTCGCTTTGTCCTAGAGCACGGCGTGGCCGAGGCCACCAATGAGAGTTTGGAACTGCTCACGCGCAAACTCCAGGCCATCTTAGCTCGACGCCCAACCAAAGTGGACATCATCAAGCTTATCCCCGCAGCAGGATTGCCAGAAGCCAGCTTGACGTTAGCTCAGGATAGCGATGGCACATGGCGGCTGTATGCCAATCGCTTAGCGGAGGCAGGCCCTATCTATCAGGCTCCCCACCTCGTTCAAATCCTCGTTTGGGCCCAAGCGAACGGCGTCGACCGCCCTGGCTGTCGATGGAGTTTACACCCTGGCCCACTGCCGTTAACCCTCAGCGAGCTCGGATTTCTCCGCCAGGCCACAGGCCGCTTTTTGGCCCACTGCCCACAGCCGCCCCTTGAGGTTTACCGCCAGCCGGCCCGCCTTGAGGCCGCTGCTCTGTTCTTAAACATCGCCTCCTCTGCCCGCCCGCAGCGCAGCGGTCTAGAAATCGCCAGCGCCCGCTTCGATCCTTTAGGCTATGGAGCTGAGCGCTGGGTCACAATCCACGACGTGGAAGTGTTGAGCTATAACTCCTGGGGAGAAATCGAAGTCCGCCACTACTGCGGGCTAGAGGGATTTCTGGACAGCCTTGGCTACCTATGCGGGCAAAGCGGACCTAAAACTGCGGTTCAGGTTTATTCCTTTTCCTCCCGGACGGTGGCTCAGCGAGTCGTCGAGTTATATCAAGAGCTGGCACAAACCGTAAGTTCCACCTCTGCCGCTTGGTTTGTTTTGGGTGCCGGCGGCAAGCTGTATTTGTTCCGCTCTCAAAACGGTCACCTCAGCTGGTGGCCGTGCGAAGATGAGGAAGCGCTGACGGAGGCTTTGGGACAGCCGCAGCTCGAATTCGCCGAGGTGGTATTCGATCGACAAACGCTACCGGACTCACCGCTACCGTTCCTGTACCGTCACAACCAACCAGGAACGGTGCAAGCTTTTTTTAGGCCTTATTCAGATGGAGTGGAAGTCCTAGTCATCGACGAACGCGGCGCCTTGTACCGGCAAAGGCACGCCGGCGCCCCGCCGCAGGCAGTACTACGCCGTTACGCTGATCTGCTTCAGGTTCTGGCCAAGCGCTGTTCTGGCAAAAAGGCAGAGTTCGCCTGGCTTGAGCCCGCCGCCGGCGGCTGGCGAGTGACACCGATATCTGCAATCCCGCCTGCACAGGAACCGGTTCGGGTTTGCCTGTATGTCCGAGAGGTTCCCGGCAGCTTGCCCACGTTTACTCTAATCTGCAACGACCGCACGTTTTCCTCTCTGGAATGGGGCGACCAAGTCTTCGCCGAGGCAGCACGCTACATCCACAGCTTTCGCCGCGCCGACAAGGCGTACCCGTATTATCTCAACGACTTAGACGTGCCTGCTCGCGTCTTGGGTTTGACCGACCCGGCCTTGGTCCATACTACCTGCCTGCTCGCCTATCAGCGCAAATTGCAGCAGCGGCTCAATCTTTGGACTGGTTGAGCCGCTCCCAAAGCCAGCGGCGCAATACCACAATCTCCTCGGGGCTGACCGAGTGGCCTACCGGAAAAGTCTGCCCGCTTACTTGGTAGCCCTTGCTTACCAATCGCACCTGACTCTGCTCGGCCAGAGAGAGCGGCACAATCGAATCGTCGCGGCCATGCAGCATCAGGATAGGTGGAGCAGACGCAGGTGCCTCAGGAAGCTCATCCGGCAGCGCCACATAACCCGATAGGACGACGATGCCGGCGATGAGCGGATCGCTGCGGATCCCAGTCTCCAAGGCGATAACCCCGCCTTGGGAAAAGCCGCCGACCAGGATCCGTCCAGGAGCGATATCGGAAGCGATCTGCTCCTCAATCAGGGCCGTGACCAACCCTTGCGAGCGACGAATCCCAGCTTTATCCACCTGTTGCCAGAGGTTGGGCGAGACGATGTCGTACCAGGCCCGCATCCTGAGACCGCCGTTAATGGTGACCGGCTGGATAGGAGCATGGGGAAAAACATAGCGGATCGCCGCCGGCAACTTAAGCTGGTAAGCGAAAGGCTCAAAGTCGTGGCCGTCGGCGCCTAATCCATGCAACCAGATAACACAAGCTTCTGGATCAGGGCCAGTCTCCACCACGATCGCGTCTAGTTTATCCGCCATGATTTACCCTAAACGATCAGATTGACGATCCAGTGCTGGCAAGGTAAAAAGAAAACTTTACGCCGCTCGTAAATAACGTAAGGAGTTTTCATGATTCAACTCGACCTCAACGATGCCGAAAAGACCTACCTGATCGAAGCTTTGGAAAGCTATCTTTCCGATCTGCGCTACGAGATCGCCGATACCGACTCTCAGGACTTTCGTGAGCACCTCAAAGAAAAAAAAGCAGCTTTGGAAAAGGCGCTGGCAGCCCTGAAACAAGGTTGACTGTATATCTTCCACTCCTACAGGCTGCGTGCGTGTAGAAAAGCCTGGATGGAGATCGCCGACCAGGCCGCAATTTGAGTGCGGAAACGGCTAAAAGAATCATAGACTCTACGCGCAAAAGGATCTTTGGCAGCGATTTCGGCGACCACCTCTTCCGCGAGGGCTTTGAGCTTTTTAAGAACTTCCTCGGGGAGCGGCTTGACTACCACGTGGTGCTCTCTCACCAAGGTTTCTAGTGCCTGCTGGTTGCGTGCAGTGAGCTCAGAGAGCATCTCTAGGTTGGCAGCCCGGCAAGCACTAAGCACAATGTGTTGCAAATCGCTAGATAGGCTCTCGAACGCCTGACGATTGATAAAACACTCGATCGTCGAGCCGGGCTCCTGCCAACCCGGATAGTAATAGTATTTGGCCGCTTTGTGAAGACCAAAAGCCAAGTCGATATAGGGCCCTACCCACTCGGCGGCATCGATCGCTCCCGACTGCAAAGCGGTAAACAGCTCACCGCCTGGGATATTGACCGGGGTGCCGCCAGCACGCCTGAGGACCTCCCCCCCTAAGCCTGGGATGCGCATCTTGAGTCCCTTGAGGTCCTCCAACGCAAGAATCTCCCTACGGAACCAGCCGGCCATCTGCACCCCCGTATTGCCAGCCGCCGTCGGTATCAGGCCAAAACGTGCGTAGAGCTCGCGCCATAGCTCCATGCCGCCACCGTAATACAGCCAGGCGTTGATTTCCTCAGCGGTGAATCCAAACGGCACGGCAGAGAAGAATTGGAACACCTCACCTTTGCCTTTCCAGTAGTACGCGCCGGCATGACCCATCTGGGCGATGCCGCGCGCAACGGCGTCGAATACCTCAAACGCTGGCACCAGCTCGCCCGCCCCATAGACCTTGACCCGGATTCGCCCCCCGCTCATGGCCGTAATCATCTCCGCCAAGCGGTTGGCCCCGGTGCCAAGACCTGGAAAATTGCGCGGCCAGGCGGTCACCATCTTCCACCGCAAAGGTCTTCTCTCTCCTGCCCATGACGGCAAAGCCAAAGCCGCACTCGCCACAGTCCCTAAACCGAGTCGCCGGATGAATTGGCGCCGCTGCATTTCTCTGCCTTACTTACGCATCTGCATACGCCGGCGTAGAACGGTCATCCTCCAAGGCAAACCGATAACCGTAGCGCAGGCAATGGTCTAACCATTTGTCGAGGAAATAATTAAGCAGCCACTTGTGCTCCAGCACCTGGCAACCTGAGAGCGTTGTCGCGCACCGAGGCGGTCGTTCGCTGTCGCCCAAGACTTCTACCATCTTGGCGTCCAAATAGACCCTAAGTTTTAGGGCCGGTTCGTATACCGGTTCCGGTCCATGGCTGAAACAATAGCTGAGCTCTAAGGTCACGGTGTGGGGCGTCTTGTTCATCAGTTGAAGATGCAAAGAGGGCTTTCCGCCAAGGCGGGCCACCGCGCGTTGTTTGAGGCAGGATAGATGAGGGATTAGGCGCAGCAGCTTGCGATAGTTTGACTCGCAGATTTCCTGCCAGGCGCGAAACGCATTTAAAGGCTTCAGTTGCGGCATAGCATCCGAGCTACTCGCGATAACGGGCATACGCGTCATCGGCCTCCCACAGCACGACCTCCTCGACCGCATAGCCTTTGGCCTTGACGTGCTCATAAATCCAGCGCGCTAGCACTTCGGCGGTAGGATGCTGGGGCAGAGCCAGAAAACGCTCTTGAGCTTGGCGCAGTAACGGTACCAAAGGATCGGCTTCGTGCAAGAGTAAGGTGTGATCCAGCTGCTCTCTGACGAATTCGGCCACTACCTGTTTGAGTTCGGCAAAGTCGCACACCATGCCCTGGCGGTCCAAATGGTCGGCCGTAACCGTTACCGCTGCTTTGACGCTGTGGCCGTGCAGATGCCGGCACTGGCCTGGATGATACATCAACCTATGGCCGTAACAGAATCGGACCTCTTTAGTGACCGAATACTTTCCCATGACCTTTTGCGTTTAGCCTTCGCTCTTGATGCCTTTGATCACTGCAGCCACCTCATATTCTCCGTCTCGCTCTCCTACCCTGAGCACCTCCACAAATGCCTCTAAGGGCGGGGTTACCGGATTGACCGGTGCGATCCGAATCTCCAAAGCTTTGCCCGGCTCTACAGGATGGGAGGTGGTAAACAAGAGCCCCGCGCCGCTCAAGTTCTGGCACGTGGCCTCGAAGACCTCAGCCGACTGAGGGAAACGGTAGGTCATTTTACACCCGGTTTGCATGCGAATGAATCGGCGCCGCTCCGCGTCGTTCTCCAGCATAGCCGTCACCTCAAAAGATATCGTATTTATCTTACAGCATAGCTCACAGAGAAGCTCTAAAGCTATGGTTTGCGCTCCGATTCTGATATGGTTTGCCGGAACCTGCACCAAGGAGGCATTATGCGCATTCTGATCATCGAGGACGAACCTCCCCTAGCCCTGCAACTCAAGCAGTTCTTCAGCCGCAAGGGTTTTGCCGTCGATCTCGCCGCTACCGCCAAGGAAGGAAAATATTTGGGTCAGGAATTTCCAATCGACGTAGCGATCGTGGATTTGGGTCTGCCCGACGGCTCAGGGCTAGACCTGATTCGGAAGTGGCGGGCAAACGAGCGAACTTTCCCCATTTTGATCCTGACTGCCCGCGGGCGCTGGCAGGAGAAGGTCCAGGGTCTGGAAGCAGGCGCTGACGATTACTTAGTCAAACCCTTTCATTACGAGGAACTGTGGGCGAGGATCAACGCTCTGATTCGGCGCGCTGCCGGTCATGCCCATCCCGTTATCTGCCAAGGACCACTGGAGCTTGACAGCGCCGCGCAGACGGTGCGCCTCAACGGCGAGTTGGTGGAACTCACCGCCTACGAGTACAAGGTGTTGGAATACTTGATGCTGCATCCCGGCAAAGTGGTTTCCAAAGCTGAGCTGACCGAACACCTGTACGACGAAGACCTCGAGCGAGACAGTAACGTGCTGGAAGTCTTCATCGGTCGGTTGCGCAAGAAACTGGACCCCGATGGCACGTTACGGCCGATTGAGACCCTACGCGGGCGCGGCTACCGCTGGAGACTTAAACCGTCGTGATCCGTGGCTCTCTGCAACTTCGCCTGCTGGCGGCAGCGGGGTTGATGCTGATCGCTTTTTTGGGTCTAAGTGGAGCTGCCCTAGAGCGTGCCTTCCACGAGGCGGCCCGTAAATCCATGCAGGAGCAACTCAAAGTTCACATCTATGCGCTGCTGTCGGCCCTGGAGCTGGATCGCCAAGGTCGGCCCAGGCTGCCTGAACCCCTGCCCGAGCCGCGCTTTGCTATCCCCGGCTCAGGCCTGTACGGTTTTGTCTTTCTGCGCGATCGGCTCCTGTGGCGCTCGCCTTCAGCGCTCGGCATCGAGCTCTCTCCCCAGCGCGTCGCCGCCGGCAAGATCTTGTTTATCCGCGAACATGCGCCTGAACTGTGGGTGCTCTATTACGGTGTCCTCTGGGAGACCGTCCGCCGCCAGCGTTTTCCTCTGGTGGTCGCGGTCGCTAGCGATGCTGGCGCTCTCACCCGCGAAGTGGATCGCTTCCGCCATACCTTATGGCTGTGGCTAGGGGGATGCGGCCTGCTGTTGCTGGCCTTACAAGCCGGCCTGTTACGCTGGAGCCTACGCCCCTTACGCGCAATCGCCACCGATTTGGCAGCGATCGAAAACGGCCGCAAAGATTGCCTGCATGGCTCCTATCCCAAAGAACTCGCTGGCCTAGTCGCCAACCTCAACACCCTGCTGCACAGTGAGCGCGCACATCTGGAGCGTTATCGCAACACGCTGGCGGATCTAGCCCATAGCCTTAAGACCCCTCTTGCCGTACTGCGCGGCCTGAGCCAAAACCAGCCTCTGCCTCCTCTGATTCAAACCACCTTGCACGAACAGTTGGACCGAATGCAAATGCTGGTCGATTATCAACTGCAAAAAGCCGCCGCGCGCGGCACCCTGAGCACCCTCACACCGGTTGCCGTGTGGCCGGTGCTGGAGCGTATCTGCGCTAGCCTCGACAAGGTCTATGCTGAAAAAAACGTCTGCTGTATTCTGGAGGGCGATGAGTCAGCCAGAGGCTTTCTGGAAGAAGGCGATTTGTATGAGCTTTTGGGCAATTTGTTGGATAATGCTTACAAGTTTTGCCAGCAGAGGGTCAAAGTGACGGTTTCTCTCCTCTCAGCCCACGGTAAGCGTCATCCTGACCTGGTTCTCCGCATTGAAGACGACGGCCATGGAATCGCCGAGGCCCTGCGCAGCGAGGTGGTAAAGCGCGGCATCCGCGCTGATCAGGCCACTTCCGGCCACGGCATCGGCCTGGCAGTGGTGGCCGAACTCGTGCGCCTCAACCGCGGAAGGATGCGTTATCTGGAAAGCGAGCTTGGCGGCGCTGGCTGGGAGATCCGCTTGCCTGCTCCATCTTGATAAGGATAAAGCATGAAAAGGTTTGAGATTTTGGCTGAGGAGGTCCCCTATCAGGGGTTTTTCCGCCTGATCCAATACCGCCTGCGCCACAGCCTGTTCGCTGGCGGCATGAGCCAAGTGCTTACGCGTGAGCTGTTCTGCCGCACCAACTGCGTGGCAGTGGTGCCGTACGATCCGGCCCGCGACCAAGTGGTGTTGATCGAGCAGTTCCGCGTCGGTACTTTACGACACCCTGAAGACCAAAAATGGATGCTGGAAATCGTCGCCGGTGCCATTGAGGAAGGCGAAACTCCAGAACAGGTCGCCCACCGCGAGACTTGGGAGGAGGCCGGATGCAAGATTTTAAACTTAGTCAAAGCCACCGAGTTCTATACCAGTCCTGGCAGCTCCTCGGAAAAGATCACCCTGTTTCTGGCCCAGGTCGATGCGCAAGAGGCCGACGGCATTCACGGGTTAAGCGAGGAGCACGAAGACATCAAAGTCCACGTTGTTCCCTTTACCGAGGCTTTGGCCAAAGTAGGCGACGGCACCATTTGCTCGGCCATCCCCATCATCGGCCTGTTGTGGCTGGCGCGCGAGCGCGATAGGCTCAGGAAGCTGTGGACAGGCTAGTGGCCTCAGCCGCCAAGTCCTCGAGCATCACTTCTAGCTCCGCCAAGGCAATCGCTTTCAATCCTAGGGTTTCAGCTTCGGGGGTGGCCGCAAGGGTCAACTCCGGTTGGGGCTGTTGACCGATCCCCAGTTTTGAGCAAGCCAAATCCATTAAGCGCACGCAGGCCATAAGCCAATCGCCCTCGGCCAGAGTTTCTTGGTGATGGTCGCGGGCGATGCGGACGTATTCCTCCGGTAAATTCCACTGAAGCAGCAGCCGAGCCCCAAGCGCAGAGTGCAAAGCGGCCACCGCCTCCTCGATCACTGTTTGGGTCAGCTCCCCAGTCTCTGTACTTGCGCTCTCAAGGGCACGCAGCACGAACAACTCGCCTAGGTCGTGAAATAGCCCAGCTAAAAACGCCTCCTCCGCCCGCTCGCTTTGTCCGGCGCGCTCAGCCAGCCAGCGCGCCCCGCACGCGGATAGATAAGTACGCGACCACAACGCCTTCAGCATTTCCCGATAGGGCTGCCGCTCTCCGCGATAGGCTAAGCTTTGTGAAGCAGCAAAGGCCAAGCTGACGACTCTTTTCATCCCTAACCGCATGACCGCGCGACTTATGGTCTCGGCTTTGGTCAAACCGCGGTAGAGAGCAGAATTAGCCAAGCGTAGAATTTGCGCGGAAAGCATGGGGTCTTTTTCGATCGCCGATACAACCTTGTCCATCCCCGCACGCCCGTCGTTTTTCAGGCGCTCGAGCTCCAACGCCACTGGATGAAATACCGGCAATTTGCTGCTCAACGCGGTAAACTGCTCTTCCAGCAACTCGACCAGAGATCTGTCCTCCATCCTAGCCCTCCAATGTACCTACTAGACGTAAGATCTCTTTAACCGGCCTAGGTTTGCCCAGGCGCGGCAGGCACCGCAAAATTTCATGAGGCGTAGTCAACCCTTGGGCGGCTTTGGCGATGCCGTCCTCCAGTAAAGTAATGAGCCCGGAAGTCTCCACGCTGATCCGGCGGATTTCGGAGGAGGTCTTTTTAGCCAGAATGGCTTCTTTAACCGGTTCGTTTAAAACCAAAAGCTCGTGCACTCCGATCCGTCCCCGGTAGCCGCTATAGTGGCATTGGCTACAACCCTGACCCTGACGAAATTCAGCACCCGCAAGGTCGCTGCTTTTCAAACCCATGCGTCCCAGCTCGTGCGGGGTGGGCCGATAGGATTCGGCGCAATGCGGACATACGCGCCGCAGCAACCGTTGCGCCAGTACCGACACCACAGTGGAGGAAATCAAAAACGTCTCAATCTCCATGTTCATCAGGCGCAGAAGGCCACCGATCGAATCCTCGGTGTGAAACGTGGTCAGCACCTTGTGTCCGGTAAGCGCCGCCTGAATAGCGGTTTCGGCCGAAAATCGATCGCGCACTTCGCCCAGGATGATCACATCGGGATCTTGGCGCACCATGTGCTTTAACGTCTCCTCAAAGGTCAAATTGATCCTCGGATTGATCGAGCATTGGCCAATGCCGTCGATCACATATTCGACCGGGTCCTCAGCCGTGATGATGCTGTGCTCGGGATTGTTTAGATACTGCACGCAGGCATACAAGGTTGTGGTTTTACCCGAACCGGTCGGACCAGTAATCAAAATCACTCCGCTTGGAATGTCTAAGGCCTCCTCTTGAAAGCGCTCCAAGATCTTAGGTGCCATGCCAATATCGCGGATATCCAGCAGTTCGGCCTTACGCGCTAAAAGCCTGAGCACGATTTTTTCCCCGAACACGGTGACGAAAAACGAGACCCTAACATCGCATGTGTTTCCGCTCCGCTGGTCTTCAAACACGAACCCTCCTCCTTGATGTCTTCGCCTTTCGGTAATGTCGGCCTTGCACAGAACTTTCAGCCGCGCCGAAATCGGCGTTAAAAGCTCGAGCGGCAGGTCACGGTGGACGTGCAGCACCCCATCTTGACGAAAGCGCACTCGCAGCCCTTGGCGCATGGGTTCGATGTGAATGTCGGAGACGTTTGCTTCTAGCGCCTTGAGGATTAGCTCGTTGACCAGGCGCACTGCGGTCGCCTCGTCTTCGACGCTAGGCTTGTTTACAAGCTTAAGGCTGGCTTCAAATGCCGCGATAGCCGCTTCCAGAGCGCGACGGGCCACGATGGCGGGGGCGATGTCGCCAAACACCTGCGCTGCTTCCAGGCGTCCTGCCTGGTTTAAAGGATCTTGGAAAGCGACGATCACTTTTCCGTCTTGTATCCGCACGGGAATCGCCCTATGTTTTTGGCACCACTCCGGCGTGACTTTGCGGAGCAAGCTGCGATCGAGTTTAGCAAACTCCAAGTCCTCAATCGGAAAACCAAGTTGATCGGCCAACACCTGCACCAGCTTAGCTTCAGGCAGAAAATGCCTCTCTACCAAAATCTCCCCTAGACGTTTGCCGGCGTTTTCTGGTTCAGCTTGAAGTTTGAGCGCCGCCTCAAGCTCGCGCCGCTTGAGAGCGCCAAGTTCGACCAAAAGCTCGCCTAAAGGCAAAGCGTGGGGTTTGGCTCGAAGCGCCTGGCGCAAAGTCTCATCGTTTAAATAACCCAACTCCTTAAGCACTTGCACCAAGGAGCGGGATTCGCCGAGTTTTTCCTGCACTCTAAGCGCATAGCGCAGCTGCTCTTGGCTTAAGATTCCTTGCTCACAGAGCAATTTGGCCAAGGGGGATAGCGACATTAGCGTTCCTCCTCACACCCTTCAGGGGATTCAATTTTCACAAACAAACGCAGACGGCGCGCTTGGGTTTCGTACCGGTGAGCAAAGGGTTCGGTCTGGGCTAAGTCCTCGTCCAAACCGGAAGCCCCAAGCTCGATCCAGCGACCTATAGGGGCTTCCAAGGTGGTCTCAGCGGCGTGCCCGGTCAACTCCGGCCCTGTCCTTCCGAGACGCTTGGACCACGGGGCGACTGTCAAGCGCACGCGGCAACCGATAAGCCTGGGCGTGACCTGAAAGCCGGTGGTGGCCGGCAGGTATTCGATGCCCCCTACCGCTTGCGGCCCAAATAAGTTGATCACGGGAACTGGCAGTTCTTGGCCGACAGCGATAAAAGCCGGTTGACCCTCGGTGGTGGTCAAGCGCTGGAGCGCGCCGAGGCTGCCTTCAGAGCGCGTCTCGTACACCTTGGCCTGGGCGTGCACTGCCTCGCCTGCCTCCAGGCTTGCTTGGGCGTTGAGCTCCTCCAGGCTAAAACGGTCGGTCTGAAGCACAGTGACGATCAGGCGCCGCAAGCGTTGATCTAAGGCAGCAATTAAGCCGGAAATCTCCTCGATCCGGGCAGGATTTGCCTGAACCCATACGCCGTCGGGGACAGCCACCAGGCGCTCGTCTTTCTCTAGCATTGGGGCCAGCGTTTTGACTACCTCCTGTGGTAAACGATGACGGACGGACACGACCGCGCTATCGGCCCAAACTTTCCAGGTTATGATCAAAAGCCCCAACCACCCGATACCGCGCACGGTGTTTTTCGCTATGATGTACTATCCCCAAGTATAGGAGGTTTTTGATGATCCGATCCGATCTGTACCCCATCTTTGGACTTGCGGTGCTAATGGCCGTCACTCGCTTTCATCATTTTGCTTTTTTGCCCGATGCGTCTTTAGCGGTGTTTTTCCTAGCCGGCCTGTTTTGGACATCGCCTTGGATTTTAGCCCTGTTCTTAGCCGAGGCCGGCCTGATCGATTATCTCGCCGTGACCTACGGTGGCGTGAACAGTTGGTGCATCACCCCGGCTTATGCTTTTCTGATTCCTACCTACGGCGTGCTATGGCTAGGAGGACGGCTGAGCCGAGGCTACAGTCTGGATGAAGCCTTAGGGATAGCCTCCGTTTTCGCGGTTTTGCTAGGTTCTGCCCTGATCGCTTTTGGCCTTTCCAATATAAGCTTTTATGTTCTCTCGGGCTATTTTGCTGAACTGGAACTCAAGTCTTACACAATCCGAGTTTTGCCTTATCTTGTTCCTTACTTGGCCGCCCCACTGATTTACACCGCCTCTGTTCTCGCCGCCCGCTGGGCTGGCAAGCACTGGAAGTTCCATCTCCTTAAAGCTTCTTGAATTCTTACCCTTGCAGCCTACAATACGCCTTGCCGCTGGGTGCCCTTTGTGGGTGAAACGGGAAGTCAGGTCCAAAGCCTGCGCTGCCCCCGCAACGGTAGGTGAGTCAGGCAAGGGCCAATAGGCCACTGGGAATACTCCTGGGAAGGCGGCCCTTGAGGGGCGAAAAAATTTTCGCCCCTACTCGCGAGCCCGGAGACCGGCCCGGCGGTAGGGTGCGGCCTTATGGCCGCAGGGTCCAACCTGTCTAGGGTGTGCGGCGGGCGCGCCCAAAGGAGGTTTCTATGCGTTCTTCGTTTATCTTGGCCAGTTGTCTGGCCTTCTCGTGCTTGGCCGAAGAGCCCACCTTACTCGATACTTTAACCGTTACGGCCACGCGCCGCGAAGTCCCGATGAGAGATCTGGCGAGTAGTCTGACCGTTCTAACGGAGGCCGATTTTAAAGCTAGAGGTGTTTATACTGTCGCCGAGGCGCTGCGCACGGTCCCGGGATTGGACGTAGTGCGTCTTGGGCCGCTGGGCCAGCAAACCTCGGTGTTTGTGCGCGGCACTGAATCTAGGCACGTGTTAGTCCTGATCGATGGGGTGGAAGCCAATGATCCTTCTAACCCCGGCGGTTTGTTTGACTTTGCCCATTTGACCGTGGACGACATCGAGCGCGTCGAAATCCTGCGCGGGCCGCAAAGCAGTCTGTACGGCTCAGACGCCATCGGTGGCGTGATCCAGGTCTTTACCAAGCGTGGCGAAGGCAAACCTAAAACGTCTTTAAGCGCTGAAGGCGGAAGCTTTGGCACGTATCGGCTGATCGGCCAAGGCGGTGGCCAGTGGGACAGCTTGCGTTATAGCCTTTCGGCCTCCCAGCTCAAGTCCCACGGCTTTTCCGCTGCCGACCGCCACCTCGCCGGCAACCGCGAGGACGACGGCTACCGCAACACCACGGTTTCCGCCCGGCTCAACTTCGAACCTAGCCAGATCTTCGCCCTATCCGGCACCACCCGTTACAGCCGGGCCGAGGCCGACACTGACAATTGCGGCGGGGCGCGGTGCGATGATCCCAACGCGCGCAGCTTCAGCGACCAGGTCTTCTCTAGCTTGAACGGCAAGCTCACGCTGCTGGATGGGGTCTGGGAACCACGTCTGCAGCTCGCCCATACTTTCATCGACCGCAACTTTCAAAATCCTCAAGACTTAGCCACTCCCTTTGCTTTTTTTTCTCGCTTCCAAGGCGAAAAGCTCAGGCTAGACTGGCAAAACACTTTTCACCTTTGGCCTGAGGACGATCTGATCGTGGGTTTTGCCGACGAGCTGGAAATTTTGCGCTCGGACCAAAATCCGCGCCGCGGCCAAAGCACCCGCCAGTATTACCTGGAAAATCGCATAAAATGGCTAAATCGCTTGATCACTTCGGCTGGGCTGCGCCAAGAAGACCCCAAGCACTTCGGCGATAAGCTCACCTGGCGCGTGACCCAAGCCGTGCAGATACCCGAGACCGGCAGCAAGCTGCGTGCCAGCTATGCTAAGGGATTTAAAGCTCCGACTCTGTATCAGCTATTTGCGCCGGATACCGGTTTCGGCCCGGTCGGCAACCCATCCTTAAAGCCTGAGACCAGCCGTGGCTGGGAGATAGGTATTGATCAGAGCTTCTGGGATGAGCGCATCCTGCTTGGGGCGACCTATTTCCGCAACGACTTTCGAAATCTCATCGACTTCGTCTTCGGCCAAGGCTACCTCAACCGCGCTTTTGCCGAAAGCGAAGGGGTAGAGGTGTACGCCGAGGCCAAACCGCTGGATTTTCTTACCCTCCGCGGCAGCTACACCTATACCCGAACCGAGGATCAAAACCGCAAGCGCCTGCTGCGTCGCCCCTCCCACAAGGGCAGTTTCGATGCCGATTTCAAACTGTGGGAAGGCGCCCATCTGCACCTCAATGTGCTGGCCGTGGGGACGCGCGACGATTTGGACTTCAACGCTTTTCCGCCCGAGCGCGTGCACCTGGCGAGTTATGCCCTGGTCAACCTGGCAGCCAGCTACCGCATAAACCAACACCTTGAGGTCTTCGGACGGCTGGATAACCTTTTGGATAAGCGCTATCAGGAGGGGTTTGGCTTCGCCGCAAGCCGCATCGCTGGCTTTGGCGGAGTGCGCCTTGAGTTTTAAGGCAAATACCACAACCTGCGGCAAATGCCGCACCTTAACGGTGCGGCATAAGCTTTTGGTCAGCTCATCGCTCAGCAAAGATGCCGATTCTGCCTAATGGCACACTTATTGCTGAACAAAAAACAGTTCTCTTTATCTGGAATTTGCGATGAAACCGATATTGGCTTTCAAACCCAATCCCCAAATCCGACCCAACGAAGAAAACAAACCTACTTGCTTTCGCACCGATGTGCGTTATCTGTGCCGCAAGCCCTGCCCGGTACGCAAAGAGTGCGTCAAACTCATCGCCGAGTGGCGGCGTTAGGCCTGATAGCGCGTGGGGTCTTCTACCCCCGCCTCGGCAAACCCCTGGCGGCGGAAACGGCAAGCGTCGCACCGACCGCAGGCGCGACCTTCACTGTCGGCGGTATAGCAGGAAACGGTTAAGGAGTAATCGGCTCCGAGCTGGAGACCGGCGTGGATGATCTGGGCCTTGCTTAAGTAAATCAGGGGAGTGTGGATGTGGAATTTCCCACCTTCGACACCAGCTTTGGTCGCCAGATTGGCAAGGTGTTCAAACGCTTGAATGTATTCGGGACGGCAGTCGGGGTAACCGGAGTAATCGACAGCGTTGACGCCGATGAAAATGTCCAACGCTCCTAAGACTTCGGCATAGCCCAAAGCAAAGGCTAAAAATACGGTGTTGCGCGCTGGCACGTAAGTGATCGGAATGCCTTCCGTGGGTGCTTCCGGCACCGCAACGTTTGGATCGGTCAAGGCCGATCCTCCAATCTCGTTCAGGCCGATGTGCAGGATTTTGTGCTCCGCTGCCCCGTAAGCTTGGGCGATAGTCTGGGCCGCTTTAATCTCAGCCCGTTGCCTTTGGCCATAATCGAAGCTCAAGGCGTAGCACAAAAACCCTTGCGACCGGGCGATTAAAAAGGTGGTAAAAGAATCCAAGCCCCCAGAGAGCAACACCACCGCTTTTTTCATCTTCCCCGCTCCTCTCCCCACAAAATTTTGTGGAGCTGAATTTGCAACCGCACCGGTAGGCGATCTTCCAAAATCCATTCGGCCAAAACGCGCGGATTCATCTCCTGATAAACCGGTGAGAACAATACCTCACAGCGCTGCGGCAGATGATAAGCCTGCAGAGTCCTCTTGGCCCATTCGTAGTCATCTCGATCGGCAAGAACAAATTTAACCTGGTCTTTAGGCGTTAACCACTTCAGATTTTCCCACAGGTTGCGCTGCTCCTCGCCCGAGCCTGGAGGCTTAAGATCCATTACTTTGACCACTCTCGAGTCCACAGGCGAGAGGTCCAGCGCTCCGCTCGTTTCCAGCGAGACGATAAAACCCAAATCGACCAGCCGACGCAGCAAAGCCGGACAAGTCGGCTGGGCCAAAGGCTCGCCTCCAGTGACGGTAACATGGGAAACACTATATGCCTGCACCTGACTGACGATTTCCTCTAAACCCATACGCTTGCCGCCATGAAAAGCGTAGGCGGTGTCGCACCACCTACAGCGCAGGGGGCAGCCGGTCAGGCGCACAAAAACGGTCGGCCAGCCTTGGCTTTTGGATTCGCCCTGGATGGAGAAAAAAATCTCACTGACTTTCAGGCTGAGACAGTCCACTTCGAATTTGGCTTAAACGCTCGCTAGCCTGTTGCGCGGCTCGGGTTCCTGGATATTTGCGGATCACCTCATTAAACGCAGAAAGGGCGGTGTTAAAATCACCCTGATCGGCTGTCACATAGCCAAGCTTAAGCCAAGCGTCTGGTGCCTTGGCGCACTCTGGAAAACGCTGGATGACTTGTTCGAATGCCTGACGCGCGCCGACGAGATCGCGCTTGACGTAATAAGCCTCCCCCAGCCAATACCAAGCGTTCGCTGTCTCCTCGCTTTGAGGATGCGCTTTAACGAAAGCCGAGAACGCGCGAATGGCCTCATCGTAAAGACCAGCTTGAAGGGTTTCGTAGGCTTTTTGATAAGCCTGCTGAGGATCTTCCGGCAAAGCCGGCAGTTCTTGGGCCTGGGTTTCAGGCGGCGTGGCGGCTTGTTCGGCAAGTACTGGGGGCGATGGCGGGGGAGAGGCAGGCTGCTGGATCTGCCCAGCCGCTGCCTGGCGGGTCTGTCCTTCCAGTTCCGCAACTCGGCGCTGCAACTCTTCGTTGCTGTGCCGGATCTCCTCAAGCTGGCCTTGGAGGAGCTTGACCTCCTGTTGCAGCTGATCCATCTGCTGCATCAACTCCACCAGCGCGCGCCCAGACAGCCGCTGCTCGAGCAGGCGCACCCTGGCTTCCAACTCCTTCTCTCCCGCCTGCGCCAACCAGACAAACCCAAGCCACAGCGTTAACCCCAGCCGGAGCATGATCAGTACTCGCGATAGACGATCTCTACCCGCCGGTTCTGGCTCCATGAGGCTTCATCGTGGCCTAGAGCGACCGGCTTTTCCTCACCGTAGGAGACGATGTTGATCTGGTTGCCCGCCGTGCCGTTGAGCTCCAACGCCTTCGCCACCGACTTGGCCCGCGCCTCGCCTAAGGCGATATTGTATTCCGGCGAGCCGCGCTCGTCGGTATGCCCCTCAAGCACCACTTTGACTCCAGGACGCGAGGCGAGATAGCGGGCATGGGCTTCAATGACCGGGATAAACTCGCTGCGGATCTGAGCGCTGTCGAAATCAAAATAGATTACGCGCTTACCCAGAAGTCCCTCTTTAGGACCTGCGTCCTGCGAGCCGGCATATCCCCCTCCAGGCGCAAAAGCCCCAGGCTCATAGGCGCCTTCCTCTTCGCTGCCAAACGCGCCCGATTCTTCCTCTCCTAATCCCTTAGCTGCCGCCGCCTTTTCCTCCGGCCCGCCGGCCACCGGTTTAGGGCCAGTGCTGCGACAGCCTGCTAAAGCCATGGCTACAAACAAAAACACCATCAATCTTTTCATTGTTTACTCCTTATTCAAGTCCAATCAATCTTTAAAAAGGCGACCACGCTGGCTCGCGAACATCGCCCTCTTCAGTTTTCAGGCGCTGCTCGATTTTGCCATCCACCGACACCACAGCCAGCTGCCTACGCCCTTCACCGCGCGTAGCATATAAGATCAGGCGGTCATTGGGGGCGAAACTGGGCGACTCATCCAACGGCCCAGAAGTCAACACCGTCATGGCCTTATCCTGAAGGTTAAGCACGGCGATCTTATAGCCACTGCTACCGTGGACGAAAGCCAAACGGTCTCCGTCCCTAGAAAATACCGGCCGGGCGTTATAGTTGCCTTGAAAGGTTAGGCGCCTGGGCACGCCCCCGGAGGCCGCCATCACGTAAATCTGAGGACTGCCGCCGCGGTCGGAGGTAAATGCGATCGTTTTGCCATCGGGCGACCAAGCCGGCTCGGTGTCGATCGCCGCACTCTCAGTCAGGCGCCTAAGCTGGCGCGTGGCTAGATCGAGCACGTAGATATCGGGACTGCCGTCTTTGGATAAGGTCATAGCCAGCTTGCTGCCATCGGGCGACCAGGCCGGCGCCCCATTGATCCCCGGAAATTGGGCCACTCGGATCCGCTCGCCGGTGCTTAGGGTTTGGATGTAAACTGCCGGGCGCCGGCTTTCAAAAGACACATATGCCAGCTTTTTGCCATCCGGCGACCAGACCGGAGACATCAGAGGTTCTGGTGAGATGACTACCGTGCGCGGATTATAGCCATCGGCGTCGGCAATCTGCAGTTTGTATAGGCGCTTTCGATTTTGAACGCCTACGGTGACATAAGCGATGCGGCTGGAAAAAATTCCCGGTTCGCCAGTGATCTTCTCGTAAATGAGGTCGCTGATTTTATGGGCAGCACGCCTCAAGTCCTTGGTTCCTACAGGTAAACGGTAGTTTATCAGTTCCTGGCCGGAGAAAACGTCGTAAAGGTAAAACTGAACCTCAAAGCGTTCCGCTCCCACCGGCTGCACCTGACCGATGACTAGATAATCTTGGCCCAACACTCGCCAAGACTGCCATAAAATCTGCTCCGGGGCAGTTGGACGGGTCAACATGTCATCCTTAGGCAAAGGCTTAAAACGCGCGCTTCTGGCCAAGTCCTCCTGGATAACCTGAGCCACGTCCACCGGTAGCGCACTATTTGCTCCGAAAGGCACCACCGCAATCGGAATCGCCCCTTCTATGCCTTTGGTAATTTCTATAGTCAAAACGGCGCGAGCGTCACTTCCCCAAACCAGCGCCAAAAGCCAAACCAGACAGGCGCTACATCGCAATGATCTGAACATGATTTCCATCAACCTTGTGGTTTAAATAAAAAGTTAAATTCTTGAAAAGCCGCGTACACTGCCGGGTCGCTAGGAATAGGTAAAGGCGAGGCTTTGCGCACTGCCACTTCAGCGCTGCGGTCGAAAGCAGGGTTGCCGCTCGAGCGGACCACTTTGGCCTCCATCACTTGACCGCCCGGGGCAAGGCGCACCTGGATTATACAGGACAAGCCAGCATGATACGATTGGGGTTTGAGCCAGTTGCGCTCTACCCGCTGCTGAATCCTAAGCATAGTCGCGTTGATCTGTTGCCGACGCTCCAGCTCCGCTTGTAACCTAGCTTCTTCTTCCGCCTTGCGCCGGGCCTCCTCGGCTGCTTTTTGCCGTGCTTCCTCTTCGGCTCTGCGCCTGGCTTCTTCCGCCCGCCGCGCCTCTTCTTCTGCTTTACGTCGAGCTTCTTCCGCCGCTTTTTGCCGTGCTGCTTCTTCCGCTTCGCGCCGGGCCTCCTCGGCTGCTTTTTGCCGTGCTTCCTCTTCGGCTCTGCGCTTGACTTCCTCGGCCTTTTTACGCGCCTCCTCTTCCGCCCTGCGCTTGACCTCTTCTGCCTTGCGTTGAGCCTCTTCAGCCGCTTTACGCATCTGTTCCTCCGCTTTGCGTTTGGCTTCCTCCGCTAACCTCCGCGCCTCCTCCGCCTTGCGTTTGGCATCCTCTTCCGCCTTGCGCCGGGCCTCTTCGGCTGCCTTACGGCGCGCCTCTTCTTGCTGCCGGAGGCGTTCGGCTTCAACTCTGGCTTGCTCCAGCTTAGCTAGGCGCTCTCTCTCCTCGCGCTGACGCTGTTCCAACGCCATAAGCCTTCTTGCCTCTTCTTCAGCATGCCGGCGCTTAGCCTCCGCAATCTCTTTGAGGCGAGCCTGCTCCTCTTGCTGCTTGCGCTGCAATTCCCGGAGCCTTTGCTCCTCTCTCAGCCTAGCCTGCTCCAATTCTTGCCGTCTGGCTTCTTCTTGTTGGCGCTTGGCTTCCTCAGCCGCCTTCAAGCGTTGGATCTCAGCTTCCACCTCGATTTCGTTCACCGCCACCGCCTGCACGGTCTCTACCGGCTTGACCTGAACGCGCGGCTTAGACGGCTCGCTTCCCAGCTGCAAAAACAAGATAAACAACAACACTCCATGGAGCAGTATCGCTTTAGCAAAGGACACCAACCAAGAAGGACGTTCGCTCATGATATGGGAGGGCGGGTGAGCAACCCGACTTTGCCAACGCCTGCTTCTTTGAGCGCCGCCATCACCTCGACCACCTTGCCGTAGGGCACGTTCAAATCACCGGCCACTAGAACCTGCACGCCCGGCTTGTGGTGCAGAATCGCCGTCACTTTGACCAGTAGGGATTGAGGCGAGACCTCTTCTGGCTCTCCTTGCCAACTCAGTCGGCACTGGCCATCGGCCATGACCGTGACGATGACTGGGGGGGTCTCGGGCTCAATTGCCACGGGGTTGGCTTCGGCCTGCGGCAGATCCACGTCCACCCCATTCTGAAGCAAAGGGGCAGTGACCATAAAGATGATCAAAAGCACTAAGGTGACATCGATATAAGGCACCACGTTGATGTCGGCTACAGGCCGGCGACGGGAAAGCTTATTCATTTTTTCCCAACTCCAGCGCACGCTGCTGCAACAGACACAAAAACTCCTCGGCAAAATGCGCATACCGCTGTGCTAGGCGCTCGATGCGGACCGTGTAACGATTGTATGCAAT
>JAOAHI010000039.1 GCA_026415315.1 Methylohalobius sp. | reverse complement strand
GTGCATGACACTTGACACGAGCATCGGCTCACTTACTCGTGTCATCTGTAAACAAGAATCTCACCAAGCGCTGCAACGGTCACATCGGCGAAATCCTCGCTAGGACGCTTTTCCGTTTTTAGTACAAGCTCGAACAGACGCTTTGCGTATAACTATTAACCTATTGCACAGCCTTATCTTTTGGTCAATCTAATTGTATTTGCCTGCTTTATAACACAATTCTCCACTTTTTATTTATCTCTCATTTACTGCTCGTCCGTGTTCGTTACCTAACCCTAGCAACATAATGCCGTATAATTGTGCTCTACTTCTAACTTTGCAACTGATCTTTGCCTGAAAAGGATGGAGACTGACCCTATTAATATCAGGAAACACGATCTTGCATCGCACGAGCAGCTGGACTGCTCAAGAGTATAGTTAGACTGCAATTGCGGCGTTGCTAGGCGTGCGTAGGCAAGATTAAGGTAAAGGGGGCGGTGCGCGATGCAGAAAGCTGGAGCACGCGATACTCTCTCGACTGTTTCTATGGCCAGGTTTAACTTAAATGAGGAAAGAGGTGATGACTGTCGGTGAGGTTTGTAGTCGTGAGGTAGTGATCATATCTAGCAATGAGAGCGTGCTAGTCGCCGCGAAACTGATGCGCCAATACCACGTGGGGGATTTAGTGGTCGTTGAGGAGCGGGAAGGAAAACGTGTTCCCGTTGGAATTTTGACTGACCGTGACATCGTGGTCAAAATCCTAGCCCAGGAGCTTGACCCTCCCCACTTAAGAGTAAGTGAAGTGATGAGCGCCGAGATAGAAACCATTGGGGAAAATGATGAAGTTTTCTTCGCCGCTGACCGGATGCGTGCTTCAGGCGTCCGTCGTCTGCCAGTAATAGGCCATGATGGGGGGCTAGTCGGCATCGTCACTTTAGATGATTTGATTGATCTCTTAGCGGAAGAATTGCGTTTATTAGCCACGGTAGCAACACGCCAGCAACGCCGCGAGCCCCACCGAATATAAATAAAATCGTGCACAATAGATCAGTTCGCACGATCTGTGACCCATATCGTCTGTGTCAGTTTAAGTTATTGATTTTAATTACAATGCTAGCTTGGTCAAACTTTTTCCAATTCGAAAAAATATTAGCAATGATGCCATTTGGAAAACACCGTTAGCAATTTTTACACAAAGTTGTCCACAGAAATTGTGGATTTTGATTTTTCCTAAAAATTGCGATTTAAATTTACAAGTTATCTACAAGCAAAATGAATATTTTTTTACTTTAACTAATTGATATTTATAACTTTTTGTAAAAATAGTCTATAATTAAGTTAAAATTTTAAATGTTTTTCCACAAAGTTATCCACAATTTTAATTTAAAAAATTGATTAAGACTAAAATTACACCACAAATAATCGAAGGACCGATTCAGGTTTCTCCGGATGGACCTTTGGAAATTTTATCCAAGAAGGAAATCAGCCACTTACTAGATAGTGCGCATACTGGACTGTTTGAAACCTTCCGCAAATGCGCTCTAGCGATACTCAACTGCGGTAGTACGCTGGATAATTCTAAAGCTGTTTTTGAACGCTATCGCAATTTTGCTGTTCATATTCGCCAGCAAGAGCGGGGTATCAAACTGGAACTCGTCAACGCTCCTGCCTCGGCGTTTGTCGATGGCAAGATGATCAAAGGAATACGCGAGCACCTATTCGCGGTCTTACGCGACATTATTTATATTCAGCAAATAATCGAGAGCGGAGCCTTCGATTTAAGTCAATCCAGTCATATCACCGACGCGGTGTTTCACGTGTTACGCAACGCCCGAGTGCTGATCCCAGGAAAGCCTCCGGACATGATCATATGCTGGGGTGGACACGCTGTTAGCAAAACTGAGTACGATTACAGTAAACAAGTAGGATACGAACTCGGGTTGCGCGGGCTCAATATTTGCACCGGCTGTGGACCAGGAGCAATGAAAGGACCGATGAAAGGCGCCGCCATCGGTCACGCTAAACAGCGCATTCAAGACGGACGGTACTTAGGAATTTCAGAACCGGGCATTATCGCAGCTGAACCTCCCAATCCTATCGTTAACTCTTTGGTTGTCATGCCTGACATCGAAAAACGCCTCGAGGCGTTCGTGCGGGTGGGCCATGGCATCGTGGTGTTCCCGGGTGGGGTGGGGACATTCGAGGAAATTTTGTATATCTTGGGGATTCTGCTACATCCGGTCAATGCCGATCTGCCTTTTCCATTGCTCTTCACTGGCCCGACCGAGAGCGAAGGGTATTTTCGCCGCATAGACGAATTTCTGCAGGCAACGTTAGGAGAATCGGTACGCGAGCGGTATCAGATCGTCCTCGGTGATCCCGCTGAAGTTGGTCGGCAGATGGTTCGTGGGATGGAGGAAGTGCATCGCCATCGCCGCCATACTCACGATGCTTATTATTTCAACTGGCGCTTAGTCATTGACGAGGTTTTTCAGCACCCTTTCGATCCTACTCATGAGACTATGGCCAGGCTGTGCTTAAGTTCCGACCTTCCCCCTCACATGCTGGCGGCAGAGCTTAGGCGGGCCTTTTCCGGAATCGTCGCCGCCAATGTCAAAGAGAGAGGAATCATGCAGGTGGAACGCTTTGGCCCGTTCGAGATTCGCGGCGAGGCGAAGATACTCAAACCTCTGGAAAAGCTTCTTTCTGATTTGGTGGCCCAAAAAAGAATGCGTCTTGCCGATTATTATGAGCCAACCTATCGCTTGATTACGGTTTAAATTCTCTTTTTCGCAGCGCGCAAGTTTAGGAATGCTTTTTCATGATTCGACTGTGTTATTTACCATAATAGTGCATCATTTGCCGCGCTTGTTAAAGATGCAAGCGATCTTATTTTTGTTAAGAGATTGATAGATATGATATTTTTAAACTGGTATAAAGTATGCTTCAAAAAAAGAGGGAGACTGAAGGGAGGAAGTGCCAAGAGGGCGTGCACGGAAGCAAGGCGGCCGCCTTGCTTATCAAGGCGGCCATCTTTGTTTGAATAACCGGTGAAAAATCCCGTCTTGATCGGCAAGGATTTGTTTTTCTTGGAGCCGGTAAGGGGACTCGAACCCCTGACCTACTGATTACGAATCAGTTGCTCTACCGACTGAGCTATACCGGCTTATGTTCTGAAACAGCTAATTATACGGCTTTGCCGTTGAGGTTCAAGGCTCTGACGGGATAAATTGGCCAAAAGCGCGGCTGCCGTTGCCAGTGGGGATGGTCAAAATTGGTTTTAGGTTAACAGCATCGATGACCGATACCGAATTGCTGAACCAGTTGGCTACGTACACTCTTCTGCTGTCGGGATGGGCTGTGATTCCCTCAGGGTATTCGCCGACGTCCAAAGTAGCAATCGCCTCTAAGTTCTCAGCATCAATTACCGATACGGTATCGTCGTATTGGTTTGTGACAAGTATCCGCTTTCCTTTGTCTGCCAGGGCGATAGCATAAGGGCGATCCCCCACGGGGATGGTTTTGATCGGTTTTAAGCTCAACGCATCAAGCACGCTAACGTCGTTGCTCAAGACGTTAGCTGCATATAGCCGGCTTCGAGTCTCGTCCAGAGCAATGCCAAAAGGATGGTTGCCTACCGTCTGTGTGGCGACAACCTTCAAAGTTTTGGCGTCGATCAAAGAGACTGAGTTACTGTCGCGATTGGCAACATAGACGCGCGCATCATCTGAGCTGACTGCCAAACCGGAAGGAGACTGCCCTACCGGAATCTTGGCGATGATGGATCGCGTCGCAAGGTTGACAACGCTCACGTAGTGTTCATACCAGTCGGCCACGTAGGCGCGCTGGCCATGCGAATCGACAGCTATGCCCAACGGTCCCTCGCCAACCGCAATGGAGCCTAAAACTTCCAGTTTTTCCCCGTCGATCAGGGTGATGTCTTTGCTCTCAGAGTTGGCTACTAAGGCGATTCGGCCGTCACCGCTGATAGCTACTCCTGCTGGCTTGGCGCCTACTTTCAGTGTTTTGATAACCCTATCTTGCGCCGTGTCGATGATCGAGACGCTGTCTTCGCCTTGATTGGTGATAAAAGCATAGGGCTTGGCCTGAACAGAGATAAGCCACAATGTTAAGAACAAGAGAGAAAAGAATCTAAACATACGGTTAGGTTATGGGCTTTCCAGTCGTCTCTTGAGGCTGTCTAGGCCGATTTTGAAAAATTCTGTCACCGATTTGACTGCTGCCTCTTCGTTCATCTCTGCTGGTGGATTATTGTTCATATAAGCGCGGTAGAAGGCTCCTTTCCAGATTACTTCGGTGCTCTGACCGGTGCCTTTGACTTCTAGGCTGCCGGCGAAATTCGCCACCGGCAGAACTGGTACCGCGACTTCCTGGCTGGCGTGAACAATGGTTTTAGCCGAGCTCATGTCATCAACCTTATAGGCATACGCCATTTTTTGCTCGTCGTAGTTTTTCAACTCGTCGACGATAAAGCCGCCGTTTTTCAGGATCAGCTTGCGTTTGGAGCCTTTTTTAACTTCGCCCTCCTGGATGCAGTCTGCGATCATTGGGTGCCACTGCTTGAGGCTACAAAATTCTCTAACGGCCTGCCAAACTTTAGGCGCTGGGGCGTGGATCGTTATTTTTTCTTCTACCTTTTGGCGGACAGGACCGTGGGCTGCGACCGAGGTCACCCAGAGCAGGGCTAAGGAAGGAAAAAATGCAATAAATTTGCGCATGACTCTCCTCGTTAAGATAGCGTGAAATAAATTGCAAAATTCTGCCAAGTTTCTCGTAGTCTCGCAAAAATTTGGAAATTGGCGAGGCAGCCGGTTAAGACAGGGTGCGTGCACGCAGGCTTAAGCGTAACTATGTATAATATTCAAATTTATCCTTTGATTGCAGTAAAGATGGCTATGCGCATTTTAGAGGAAGCTATTACCTTCGACGATGTCCTCTTAGTTCCTGCTTATTCTCAGGTATTACCGCGCGAGGCCGATCTATCGACGCATTTGACGCGCACGATCAAGCTTAATATTCCTTTGGCTTCGGCTGCGATGGACACGGTGACCGAGGCGCGGCTGGCGATCGCGCTAGCCCAGGAGGGTGGTATCGGTATCATCCATAAGAACATGAGTATTGAGCGGCAGGCGGCAGAAGTCGGTAAGGTAAAAAAGTTTGAGAGTGGGATCATCAAGGATCCGATTACTGTCACCCCAGATACTACCATCGGCCAGGTGATTGAGCTGATGCGAGCGAAAAGCATCTCCGGCGTGCCGGTGGTCGGCAGCGATGGCCGTTTGGAAGGGATCGTCACCAACCGCGACCTGCGCTTTGAAACCCGTTACGGGGAGCCGATCTCTCGGGTGATGACCCCTAAAGAGCGGCTGGTAACGGTGCGCGAAGGAGCGCCCAAAGAGGAAGCAATCCGCCTGCTTCACGCTCATCGGATTGAAAAGGTGCTCGTCGTCAACGATCGGTTTGAGCTGCGCGGCCTGATCACCGTCAAGGATATTCAGAAAGCCAAGGACTACCCACGTGCGTGCAAGGACGACCAAGAACGTCTACGAGTGGGGGCTGCCGTCGGAGTTGGGGCAGGTACTGAGGATCGGGTAGCAGCGCTGGTCGAGGCGGGCGCGGACGTGGTTGTGGTAGACACTGCGCATGGTCATTCCCAGAGGGTGCTGGATCGAGTTCGCTGGATAAAGCGCCATTATCCCGAGCTCCAGATCATAGGCGGCAACATCGCCACCGGCGAAGCGGCTGTGGCGCTGTTAGAAGCGGGGGCAGATGCGGTCAAAGTGGGGATAGGGCCGGGGTCGATTTGCACGACTCGGGTGGTGGCCGGCATCGGTGTGCCGCAGATCACTGCTGTAGCCAACGTTGCCCGAGCCCTCAAGGACACGGGACTGCCGGTGATCGCCGACGGTGGCATTCGCTACTCCGGCGATATCGCTAAAGTTCTGGCAGCTGGCGCCCACAGTGTGATGCTAGGAAGCCTGTTTGCAGGCACTGAGGAGGCCCCAGGTGAAGTGGAGCTGTACCAGGGCCGCTCCTATAAAAGTTACCGCGGCATGGGCTCCTTGGCAGCCATGGCCCAGAGCCAAGGTTCCAGCGACCGTTACTTCCAGGAGGGGGCAGATGCTCTGGAAAAGTTGGTGCCGGAAGGGATAGAGGGTCGTATCCCCTATAAAGGGAGCGTGGTTGCTATCATCCACCAACTTGTAGGCGGGGTACGCGCTAGCATGGGCTATACCGGCTGTCGCACTATTGCTGAGCTTCATGAGAAGGCTTGTTTCGTCCGCATTACCTCTGCCGGTATCCGTGAAAGCCACGTCCATGATGTGGCCATCGTCAAGGAGGCTCCTAATTACCGCCTAGAGTGAGATATGGATATTCACGCGCATAAGATTCTAGTCTTAGATTTTGGCTCCCAATATACGCAACTGATCGCGCGCCGGATCCGCGAATTGGGCGTCTATTCGGAAATTCACTCCTATGCTTGGCCGGAAGAAGAAATCCGCAAATTTGGCCCACGCGGCATCATCCTCTCCGGCGGTCCTAAAACGGTGACCGAAGCCTTCACCCCCCGCGTTCCCCGGCTTGTGTTCGAACTGGGGGTTCCAGTTTTGGGGATTTGCTACGGTATGCAGACCATGGCGGCCCAGTTGGGAGGCAGGGTGGAACCGGCAGTCAAGCGCGAGTTCGGCTATGCTCAAGCGCGCGTGAAGGAGCACTCGCGCCTGCTTGAGGAAATCGAAGATCACACTACCCCTGACGGCGAGGTGCTGCTCGATATATGGATGAGCCACGGCGACCGAGTAATAGAGTTACCGCCAGGATTTAAGCGCATTGCCGAGACCCAGGACGCCCCCATCGCTGGAATGGCCGATGAAGCGAGGAGGTTTTACGGCCTGCAGTTCCACCCTGAAGTCACCCACACGCGCCAAGGCAAGCGCATTCTGGCCCGCTTTGTATATGACATTTGCGGTTGTGAAGCCGTCTGGACGCCGGCCAATATTATTGAAGAAAGCCTTCAAACCATTCGCCACCAGGTGGGAGGCGAGCGAGTGCTATTGGCTTTGTCTGGAGGCGTGGACTCGTCGGTGGTAGCCGCCTTGTTGCACAAGGCGATCGGCGAACAGCTTGTCTGTGTGTTCGTGGACACAGGGCTTTTGCGCCTGCACGAGGGCGACCAGGTAATGGCCGCTCTGGCCAAACACATGGGGGTAAAAGTAATCCGGGTCGATGCCGCCGAGCGCTTTTTCAAAGCTCTGCAGCGCGTGACCGATCCAGAACAGAAGCGGGGTATCATTGGCCGGCTGTTTGTTGAAATCTTCGAGGAGGAAGCACGAAGACTCTCGGGCGTGCGCTGGTTGGCCCAAGGAACCATTTACCCTGACGTGATCGAATCGGCCGGCAATCCTCAGGCGGCCTTGATCAAATCCCACCACAACGTGGGAGGACTTCCCGCGCGCATGAATTTGAAATTAATCGAACCCTTGCGCGAGCTGTTCAAAGATGAGGTGCGCGAAATGGGCTTACAGCTTGGGCTTCCCTACGAGATGGTGTTTCGCCATCCTTTTCCCGGGCCTGGCCTGGCAGTGCGCGTATTGGGCGAGGTCAAGCCGGAATACGTCGCTATCCTACGCCAGGCTGACGATATTTTTCTCTCCGAGCTGCGCAAGGCCGATCTCTACGACCAAGTCAGCCAAGCCTTTTGCGTATTTTTGCCGGTGCGTTCGGTGGGAGTGATGGGCGATGAGCGCTGCTATGACTACGTGATCGCCTTGCGGGCGGTGGAGACTTCCGACTTTATGACTGCGCGCTGGGCTCAACTTCCCTATTCCTTTTTGGATCTGGTAGCTCGTCGAATCATCAACGAGGTCAAAGGGATCTCGCGAGTAGTGTACGATATTTCTGGAAAACCTCCGGCGACCATCGAGTGGGAGTGAGTCAAGACGAGTTCTGGATGTCCCAGGCTTTAGCTTTGGCAAGGAAGGCCGAGGAACATGGTGAGATACCGGTGGGAGCGGTGGTTGTTTGCCAGGATGAAGTCATCGGCAAAGGGTACAATTGTCCCATCACAACCCAAGATCCTACCGCCCACGCCGAGATCATCGCGTTGCGCCAAGCTGCCAAAGTCCTGAGCAATTACCGCCTGCCGGGAGCTGTTTTGTACGTAACTAAGGAACCGTGCGTGATGTGTGTGGGAGCCATGGTCCACGCCCGAGTTCAAAGGCTTGTTTATGGGGCGCCAGACCCTCTGCGCGGGGCAGCGGGAAGCGTTCTCGCTCTACACCAGGCCTCTTTTCTCAACCATCGCATAGAAGTGATGGGCAGCGTGCTTGCCCAGGAATGCGTGTGTTTGCTTAAACAGTTTTTTTATCAGCGTCGGCGCGAAGCTGCCAAATAACCGGAGCCGTTTCAGGGCGCACTCCGCGCCAGATGTAAAACGCCTCAGCGGCTTGCTCGACCAGCATTCCTAAGCCATCGGCGCTGATTATAGCGCCGTGTTCCAATCCCCAGCGCACGAAAGCGGTGGGTCGGTCAGCATACATAAGGTCATAGCAACAACCACCTTTGGCTATAAGGCCCTCTGGCAAAGGCGGTAGCTCCCCGTGCAGGCTGGCGGAGGTAGCGTTGAGGATCAGGTCAAAGTGCTTTCCTGCAAGATCGGCAAAACTTGTGACCGAAATTTTTCCCAAGACGGCAAAACGTTCGCCTAACTCTTGAGCGCGGGCTAAGGTGCGATTGGCGATGACTAAAAAAGCCGGTTTCTGTTCCAAAAGCGGCCCTACAATCCCGCGCGCCGCCCCGCCGGCGCCTAGAATTAAGATCCTTTTACCTGTAAGCGTCAAGCCCAGGTTAGCGGTCAGGTCGCGGATCAACCCGACCCCATCGGTGTTGTCGCCACACAATGTTTCATCTTGCCAAAATATGGTATTGACCGAACCGGCAAGTTGTGCCCTGGGAGTTAATTCCTGGACAAGCTGATACCCAAGCTCTTTTAGGGGCAAAGTGAGGTTTAGCCCTCTCCCGCCGCCGGCGTGAAACACTCGAACGGCCACTTCAAGGCAGCCAGGGGGAACGTCCTGGGCGGTGTAGGCGATTTTTTGTCCGGTTTGTTTGGCGAACAGGGCATGAATGAGGGGAGATTTGCTGTGGCTTATGGGGTGGCCGAAGACAGCGTACCGATCAACCGCCATGGCTGCTGGTTTTGTGAGGTTTACGCTGGCTTTGGTGAAAAGAGAATAAGATCAAAGCGATAGCGAGCAACGTTGCCACGGGCAAAAACCGCTCCACGTATGCAGTAAGGATGGCCGCTATACCCAAGAACGCTCCAAGCAGGCTGAACCGCCAGCCGATGCGGATGCCGTTGAGATAAGTGGAAAGAGCCAAAATCAGCAGCATGACCAAGGCAGCACCTGGATCGTTCAAGGCTTGCAAATAACGCAGCAGAAACACGCCGATCACTGCCGCCAAAGTACCACCCCAGTGCAACAGCTCGATCCACAGCAGCCGTTTTATGTTGTGCGTCTCATCGCTTTGGGTGCGGCGAGCTTGGGACCAGCTTGACAAAATGGCCCCCAATCCAAAGACTGGGATCATGGCCAGCCAATACAGGTAGTCGTCCTCAATTGCAAAAGCGCTGATCGCTAATCCGCCAAGCGACAACAGCACTAGAACGACCAATACCGCTTGGTCCATCCACACGATGGCGCCGCGCAGATAGGATTTGGTTGGATCCTGATCTGCCATCAGTTACTCCCAGATGCGAGCGGCAATTGGATCGTCTTTGAGCCAGCCGGCTGCTTGTTTGGCATAATAGGTCAGAATAGCATCGCAACCGGCGCGCTTGAAGGCCAGCAAAGATTCTAACACTGCTTTTTTCTCATCCAGCCAGCCGTTTTGACAAGCGGCCTTGAGCATGGCGTATTCGCCGCTGACCTGATAGGCAAAGGTAGGAACGCCGAAGTATTCCTTGACTTGGAAAATTACATCTAGGTAAGGCATTCCAGGTTTGATCATCACCATATCGGCGCCCTCCTCCAAATCCAGCGCTACTTCTCTTAAGGCTTCATCGCTGTTGGCCGGGTCCATCTGATAGCTGAACTTGTTAGCACCGCCTAGGTTTTTGGCCGAGCCCACCGCTTCGCGGAAAGGCCCATAGAAATAGGAGGCATACTTGGCTGAATAGGCTAGAATTTTGGTATAAATAAAACCGTTTTCCTCCAGCGCCGCGCGGATGGCGCCGATGCGCCCATCCATCATGTCGGAGGGAGCGACGATGTCAGCTCCCGCCTCGGCGTGGGACAGAGCTTGCCGGACCAGCGCTGCAACGGTCTCATCGTTCAACACATAACCGGACTCGTCGATCAAGCCGTCTTGGCCGTGGGAAGTGTAAGGATCAAGCGCCACGTCGGTGATCACTCCGAGCTGGGGCAGACGTTGTTTCAACGCCCGCACGCTGCGCTGGATCAGACCCTCTGGGTTCCAAGCCTCCTCAGCGCCCGCGCTTTTGCGTTCGGGCGGGACGACCGGGAATAAGACCACCGCTGGGATGCCTAAAGCAAGTGCCTCTTCAGCCTCTTTAAGCAGAAGATCTAGACTCAAACGCGCAACTCCGGGCATAGAAGCCACCTCTTCACGCACGTCTCTTCCCTCACAGACAAACACCGGCCAGATCAGGTCGTTTACGGTTAGCGAATGCTCGCGCATCAGGCGGCGGCTGAAAGGGTCGCGGCGCATCCGGCGGGCACGAAAACAGGGGAAACGGGGGCTAATCTTAGTAAAACGCATCCGACTTTGTCCGCAGCACTGGTTTATTTGAGAGGCCAGGGTTATGATAAACAAAAATAACAAGTTCTGAGCGTCTGTCAAAGGAGCATTCGATGCACAAACTGAAACTGGGATATGGGTGGCTGCTTTTGTGGTTTTGGGTAGCCTTCGGAGTTAAAGCCGAGTCCCTCCTGCCCCCCCAGCAGTTGATCAAACAAACCTCGGATCAGATCCAGCAGGAACTTAAGAAAATCAATTACAAAGTGGATTACGCCAAGGCGGTGGAAATCGTTGACCGTTATATAGAGCCGCACGTAGATGTAGACCGCTTCGCTGCTTTGGTATTGGGGAAACATTGGCGTACCGCCACTCCTGAGCAGCGCGAGCGGTTCAAGAAGGAATTTAAAATCATGCTTATCCGCACGTACGCCACCGCCTACGGCGAATATGCCGAATGGGAAATTCGTTTCAAGCCCATTCAAAACTGGAGCCCTGAAGCGACCAAGGTCACCGTCCAGACCGAATTCGTCCAGGCCGGCAAGCAGCCAGCGCCCGTAGCCTTCCGCATGATCCGCAAAGGCGAGGCATGGAAAGTCTACGACGTGGTCGTCGAAGGGGTGGATTTGGTCAAAAACTACCGCACTACCTTTGACCAGGAAATCGCCCAGACCGGATCTTTAGACGCCCTAATCAACCACCTGGCCGAGCGCAACCGCCAGGCGTTCAAAGACGGCCGCAAAGCTTCAAGCCTCACTCAGCCAATCGCGGGGACGTAGATACTCGTACAGATGCGCTTCCGGTGTCCCTTCTTCCGGGTGCCAGTTATAAGCCCATTTGGCCATAGGTGGCAAGGACATCAAAATCGATTCGGTGCGCCCCCCAGACTGCAGACCAAACAACGTTCCCCGGTCATAGATCAAGTTGAACTCTACATAGCGCCCGCGCCGGTAGGCTTGAAAATCCCGCTCTCGCTCACCGTAAGGGATGTCTTGGCGCCGCTTAACGATGGGAAGATAGGCCGGCAAGTAATGATCGCCGACCGAACGCAGGAAGTCGAAGCAGCGCGCAAATCCCCACGCGTTTAAATCGTCGAAAAACAACCCTCCTATGCCCCGAGTCTCACCGCGGTGCTTGAGATAAAAATACTCATCGCACCAGCGTTTAAAGTGTGGATATACGTCTTCTCCAAACGGGTCGCATGCTGCTTTGGCAGTCCGGTGCCAGTGCAGAACGTCGTCGCGAAAAGGATAGTAAGGGGTCAGATCAAATCCGCCACCGAACCACCACACCGGCTCCTCCCCCTCTTTTTCCGCTACTAGCAGACGGACGTTGGCGTGGGAAGTAGGAACATAAGGGTTGCGCGGGTGGATGACCAGAGATACCCCAAGCGCCTGAAAGCTGCGCCCGATAAGTTCCGGTCTCTGAGCAGTGGCAGCGGCTGGAAGCTTCTCTCCACGCACATGAGAGAAGTTGACCCCTCCTTTTTCGAATACCTCACCTTCGGCGATCACGCGCGTGCGACCGCCGCCTTGGCCAGCCTCATACTCCCAAAGATCTTCATGGAAAAGCGCCTCCGGCTCCAGGTTTTGTAGCTCTCGGCAGATACGATCCTGCAAATCGAGCAGGTAATCCTTGACGGCGTCGATGTCGATACTCATAGTTGTCCCCTTAGATTTTTCGATGGTGCCATACTAGCACAGGCTGAAGGCAAATCTTTTACTAGGCGCAATTTTTGAAGCTGCTTTTCCCACCAGTCCACCACTAGCGCGCACTCTAGGCCAAACGGCAGATAGCCGGCATAGCCTAAAAGAGGCATCTCAAACACCTTAAATTGAGAAACAAACGGCACGGTGTAGACCCACTTAGGAAAGCTCAAGTAGTTCCACATCTCCCAAAAAAAGCCGCAGATCAAGCCAGCCAGCATCGGCAGGGCCAGGATTTCCCAGCGCCCCTGGCGCAGAGGGGAAAAATAGCTTTTTTGCTTGGAAAGAACTTGCAGCCCGGCCACAAGCAGCAGAGGCGCCAGCCAAAGCAAAGGGAAAAACCCCATGGGCCAGTACCCGATGCCGATCAAGCCACCGCCGGCCAAAATCAGCCCAGCCCAAATCCATAAGCGAGCATGGGGAAGCTGCAGGGATGGCAATCCCTTGGCTGGCCCCCAAAAAGTGTTTAGTAAAGCGATCGTGCTGACCACTGCCGGCAGCACGGTGGAAAACGGCAAAGTGGCGCGCCACAAGTACTGCCAGGCAGTGATGTTTTCTGCCCCTAGGTACTGCCAATTGCCGACAAAGCGGTTGAGGTACTCGAAATACCACCAAAACGCCGCGCTTACCGGAAACAGGCCGAGCGTAAAACCCGGTCGCCTGACAAGCAAGCACGTGCCGCAGCGCCACTGGCACAGAGCGTTGACCACCGCGATGTAGCCCAGCCACAGAGGGGTGAAAGTGAAATCCGCCATTTCTCCAAGCCACGTGGGTCTGACCCAGGCCAGATACCAGCTGATGAACAGCCAGACCAACGCTCCCCACCCCCAGGCGGGGAAAAGATGAGGTTGCAGACGGGGACGACGGCAGCGGCGTACAATTCCTATCAAAAACCCGTACAGAGGGATTTCAAGCGCCAGATAAAGCAAAAACACCGGCCAGGAAAATTCTGGAAGATTTAACCGCATCGGCTGCGGAGGAAAATGTAAGTAAAGGGCGATGGGTTTTCCCACCCACCAAGCACCCAGCAGGGGTAGGCCCAAGAGCAGGATGATACCGACGACAGCTTTCAAAATCGGATAGATCATTGTAGGCTACTTAGCATTCTACCGCGTGCGCCCGAACATGGCGGAAGCCGACGATCTCGACAGTCCATGGAAAGAAGCCATCACCTCAGCTTTCCCTGAGTTTTTGGCGTTCTATTTTCCCCACGCCCACGCGCAAGTCGACTGGAGCCAAGAATATCACTTTCTCGATCAGGAGTTGATGCAAGTCGTTCAGGACGCAGAACTTAGCCGGCGCTGGGTGGACAAGCTGGTATCGGTCAAGCCTAAAGAGGGCGATGAGCGCTGGGTATATGTCCACATCGAAGTCCAAGGGCAGTCTGACCCGGATTTGGCCAAGCGGCTGTTTACCTATAATTACCGGCTGTTTGACCGCTACGATAGGCCGGTGGCGACCTTAGTGGTCCTAGCCGACGATCGCCCCTATTGGCGACCGTGCGAGTTTGGGTTTGAATTGTTTGGCTGTCGGCAACGGTTTACGTTTCCTGCGGTCAAACTGCTCGATTTCGAGGCGGAAATCGAACGCCTGGAGGCCGATTCCAATCCCTTTGCCCTGGTCACGGCGGCGCATCTGTGGGCGCTGCGCAGCAAGGCAGATGCGACGAAGCGGCTAGAGGCCAAGCGGCGGGCAGCCAAACTGCTGTACCGGCATGGCTGGAGCCGGCAGCGGGTGATCGAGCTTTTTCGGATCATCGATTGGCTGATGCGGCTGCCTAAAGATTTAGAGCAGCAGTTTCTTACCGAAGTGCATGAATACGAGAGGAGTCAGAATATGCCTTACATCAGCACGGCTGAACGATTGGCGATAGAAAGAGGGTTACAGCAAGGGTTGCAGCAAGGGTTGCAGCAAGGGTTGCAGCAGGGCACTCGCCTAGGCGAAGCCGAGGTCCTGCGCCGTCTGCTCAGACGTAAATTCGGGACGCTTCCGAAATGGGTCGAGGCCAAGCTTCAGCAAGCAGAGCAAACAGAACTCGAAGCCTGGGCCGAGCGGATTTTGGATGCGCAAAGCGTGGAACAAGTTTTTGGTCAGGGTTGAAGGAAGCAGTTTGCAGTTAGGGCTTGAATCGCCAGAGAGGACAAAGAGATTGCTGTTTATTATTAGGATCTTACACATAGAGGATAGGGCCATGGTAAGCGGCTATCTTTTTGTCGTGTGTTATCAAGTGCATCGGCTCGACGATCGCTTGAGCTATTAACAATCGGTCGAAAGGGTCTTGATGAAGCCAGGGAAGTTGCTCGGTGGCCAATACGTGTTCAGGTTCGATAGCAAGCATGCGATAACCAGCTTGTCGAAAATAGCCTAAAGCGGCACCTGCCGAGACAGGCAGGTCTCCGTGCCCGAGACTGTGTTTGATGGCTATTTCTCACAAGGTAGCGGTGCTGATCCGTACTGTGTTGTAGGGTGCAAGAATCAGTTCACGAGCCTGATCGGATAATCG
>JAOAHI010000038.1 GCA_026415315.1 Methylohalobius sp. | reverse complement strand
TAGGAAGCACATCGGCCATGCGGCGGGCGGTGGTTTTGCGATCAACGATACCCGCCCCTACTAACGTCCACATGGGCTGATAATAATGGGCATGGGACGGCTCAATTACGGCTACATCCTGGCAATTCAGCTGCTCTATTAGCCGATGAGCCATTCCGGCGCCGGCTGCCCCACCACCGATAATCACCACAGAATGGTGCCGCTTGGTCATGATTAACCCTCCTGAAAAACTTAAAAAAGCAGCTTTTTGATATGGCCGAGCAGATCGATTAAAGCAGGAAGCAGTTCCTCTCGCTGCTGAAAGAGGATATAAAGCGCCATGGCGATCACAAACCAAGCAAATCCCTTGCGCAGCTGACGAGCTTGGAGGCGATGGGCCCAAAAGCTGCCGAGAAATGAGCCAGCCACAGCCGAAGCCGTCACCACCGCCGCCAGGGGATAATCCACGGAAACATGGCTTATGTAGCCTAAAAATCCAGCCAAAGATTTTAGGGCAATGACTAAAAGCGAGGTGCCAATTGCCAGGTGCATCGGCAGCCCCCCCAGTAAAGTCAAGGCGGGTACTACCAGAAAACCCCCGCCAGCGCCTACCAAACCTGTCACCGCACCGACGATGAGTCCCTCGAGCACGATCTTGCCAAGCGGCAGACAGTCCAGACACTCGCCCTCTTGTTTTGGCTGTTCCACCTGCTGGCCGTTGCCTAGCATTGCCCAGGCAGTAGCGAACATGATTAAGGCAAACCCAACTAAAAGCAACGCTGAGGGAATGTAGCGGGCACCCCAACCGCCTAGAAATGCCCCGGCCATGCCTGGGACTCCAAAGATCGGTCCTACCCGCCAACTCACTGCACTGCGCCTGGCATGCTGGATCATAGCCACAAAACTGGTCGTCCCCACCACCAATAAGGAGGTGGCGATCGCCTCTTTGACTCCCATCTTTAGGGCATAGACCAGAATTGGCACGGTTAAGATTGACCCTCCACCGCCCAAGAGGCCTAAAGCCACGCCGATCAGCAAAGACAGCAAAATCGCCAGAATCACGCTTCCGTTCCAGGTGTTTAATTTAGTCCCCTAATTGTAGCGATTCCCTCTGTTATTACAATAAATAATATTTATATTCCAAAAAATTTTTATTCCTTTAGTGAATAAAAAAGCCGACCTAAAGGGTCGGCTTAAAAAAATCAATTTTAGATCGTCTGATTAGCTAGGTTTTCCCACCTCAGTGGCTTGCGGGACTTCGATTAGGCGTCCGCTTCTGACGTCGTAGATATACCCGTATACCGGAATCTCTTTAGGCACTAAAGGATGCGTCTTGATCCTAATTACATCGTCCACCACGCTTTGCGCTTGATCCTTAATAGTCAGCCATTTGATGTACTTGCCTACCGGTGACCCTGGCCCTTCGCCTACATCCTGCCAGCCGCTAGGAGTGAGCTGGGCGGTTTTAAGGCTGTGCGATAGCAGATCAGCCATGATGTCGTCGGTAAAAGTCTCCATACCGCAGTCGGTGTGGTGGATCACAAACCACTCCCGGGTTCCTAACAACTTGTAGGAAATCACCAGAGAACGAATAGCATCGTCACTAGCGCGTCCACCGGCGTTGCGGATCACGTGGGCATCCCCCTCGGCAAGCCCGGCAAATTTGGCTGGATCGAGACGCGCATCCATACATGTCAAAATGGCGAACCGCCTTCCCGGTGGCATCGGTAATTTGGCTTTGTCGCCAAACGCGCTAGCGTATTGTTCATTGGCTTTTAAGACTTCTTGTACGATTTGGCTCACGACTCTCCTCCTTAACTTATAAGTTGATGATTTAACAAGTTTTAGTATTCCCCAGTTCGGAATAACCGACGGGATAGACTAGCACACCATCATAGCCGTACCAAGCAAAGAGGATGTTTTGATACAACTTATGCAGTTGTTGAACTCAGCTATCGCAAGGGAGCGCGATCAACTGAACTGAGCGATGAGGTCGTCTAGGAGTTCGACCGCCCCAGGCGCAAAGTGAATAATTGAAAACCCGAGCCAGTATTGCATTCCCCCTTCATCTGGCTCAAACCAAAGACTCTCGATACCAAGAAATAGGCGGGTACTGCCCAGACTCTGGTCTTTTGGCACCGGGATCTCCACTTGAAACACCCGGCCTGGCTCGATAAGGCGATGGCTGAGCAGCATCATGCCATGGCGAGAGAGGTTGGCCAACTCACCCAGTATTTCCCCCGACCCTTGATCGTATACCCGCAAGGGGATCAAAACTGGGACTCGGGGCTCTTTTCGACGCTCTGACACGGTCTCACCTGTGACTTGCCTGATTCTTCAAATTATAGGCAATAAATTCAAAGTATTCGGGCAAGCACCAGGGCATCTTCCCGCTGACCCCCCGCGGCTGGATAGTAATCCTTGCGGCGGCCGATTTCATTGAACCCTAGTTGAAGATAAAGATGCAAAGCCGACTTGTTGCTGGGGCGCACCTCGAGCAGGATCATCTCGGCGCGATGCTCGCGGGCTGCCTGCATGAGATGCCGCATCATCATGCGCCCATAACCCCGGCCCTGCCATTGCGGGGCAACACAAACGTTCATGACATGGGCCTCCCCAGCTCCCACCGACAGAATACCATAGGCGATTATTTCGTTGGCCATCTCACCTACCCAGCAGGAATAGCCAACCTTGAGGCAGCTTTTAAAAATATCCAAGGACCACGGAAATGCATAAGCAGATTGCTCGATCGCAGCAACGGCTTTAAGGTCTTTTCTTCTCATCGGCCGAATAGTGAAACCATTCTCCCTCACGGCCTCTGGGCAATAGCGTTCGTAGAACGAGCGCTGCGCGTCGCTTCCGATCCATCGCTTCAATACCTCCAGGATTTGCGCCATAACCGAACCCTATCCCATGCAGATAGCTCATTTTAAACCGCTTAGCGTACAAACGAAGCAGTTCCAAGTGCGGCAAATGACACAAAAATTTTTGGCATTTTCAAAAAATTGGTTTACACTCTATTCCGCTACAGGGAATAAGCCATGCGTCAAAGAGGAGGAGTCCCTGTTAGCTATAAAAATAACAACGCGCGCTGTCATGCTTTGCTTGCAGCGATCTAATTTTTGAAACAACAATAACAAAAAATAAGCCCGCTTACAGCGGGCTTTTCTTCATCCAAAAAAAAGCGACCGATCCGGTCGCCAAAGAGGAGGAGAACTGCTTTTGAGCTGAACTTTAAGCCAAAGTCTGCAAAGCTCGATTCTTATTTTATATAGCTCTTTACGATTATTCTATCCCCATTCCCATTACCACATTGTTTCTTATAAAGGGATAATACCAGTTTTCACTAAATAGTGAGCCGAACCCCGCCCCAAATCCCCCTGGGAGCACCCGGCCCTACAAAGCGAGCATCGTCGAACTCGTCTCCGAGCACCCGCTCGGCCTCGCCGAATAAACCAAACGTTTGATAGCGTTTGTCAAATAGGTTGTCCACGCGCACAAACAGCTGGACATGGGGATTAACACGATACTCTCCGCGCAAGTTGAAGACCCAAAACCCGGGCAAAGGATCGTTCAGATTGGCTTCATCGCCGCGGAAGAAGCGGTCGCTGTTGTATATTCCGATCATCCCTAAAGTGAATTGAGGGAAAACGTCCACACTTAAGCTGAATTTAAACACGTGCTCTGGCAGTAAAGGGATGCGGTCCCCTTTGTTGACGTGGACGATTCCTTCGGCAGCCGGATTGTTTGGGCTGGGAGCCATAAACGGCGTACGAAACGTCGCCTCCAAAAAAGTGTAATTAAAGCCATAGCGCAGCTTGTTGAACCAAATTCCCGTGGCCTCGTTGTCGACCTCTCCGGTAAGACTAGCTTCCAATCCCTGGCGGCGAGTTTTGCCCACGTTGCTAAAAAACCCCTCGCTGATTAGGTCGCCGGCGCTAATAAACAAGATATCGTCGTGGTTTTTGGTCAGGAAAAAGCCGGTGTGCCACTGAAAGCGCGTGCTCAAAAAAGAACTCAAACGAATACCCTCCAACGTCCCTCTAAGCCCTGCCTCCCAGGATCTAGCCACCACCTGTTTTAACGGCGGGTCGGCCAAAAACGCATTAGGCAGCCGACACGGCGCCTCTGGGTCGGCGCAGGTCAGCTCAACGGGGGTTGGTGCGCGCGAGCTTACGCTGTATCGCCCATATACGCCCAGCGCTGGTAATAGTTGATAGGCGACACCGGCAGCCGGATTGAAACGGTTGAAGGTATGCTTACCCGACAGTTCGGTGCCAAACTTGTCCTTGAGATCGATGTGCGAGGCGTTGTAGCGGCCAGAAACCGTTAGCGTTAAATCCTTTATTGGAGTCAACTGCTCAACGAAAAACGCCCCAAAATGCGTGACCTCGCTGTCCAGCCGCACTCTAGGTTCTTCCACCAAAATACCGCTGCCTTCCGTGCCGCGGCTTTCGGTCAGACGTGCCAACTCGGTGTCGAAATGAAAACGAATTTGCGCCTGATCAAAACTGAAGCCAGCAATGAAGCGGTTCTCCAAACCAAACAAGTCATATGAAAAAATACTCTGAAAAGCGGTACCATAACCGCGCTGGCGAGTTTGGCTGAAATTCCGAGTAGCTGAATCGACCGCCTCAGAGGCTAGGATCTCGTCGCCAAAAACGTCCTCGAGCTCCTCGCCCCCCTCATCGCACATCCTATCGTCCTCCGGCGGCTCACAACGCACGAAGTCAGTGTCATCACCGTTAAAGGTGCGGATGCGGTTGAAGCGATAATACGCGTTACCGGAAAGCTGAATCTTGTCATTCAACCAAAAACTTCCATCCAAATTGCTAAAGAACATGCGGTTGGAGGTCTCGTCGGGATGGGTGAAAACAGCTCGCTGCTCCTGGCGGAGAAGCTGAATAGGAACGGCACCGTTGCCGGTTAAGTCATTATCGTTGCCGGATAAAGTCCAGTTGAGCTCGCCCCGTTTGTTCTGCAAGCTTAACACCCCAAACGCCTGCCGCACGTGGCTAGGTGAGAAATCACGCCAACCGTTTTCCTCCAGATGGCGGAGGTGGAAGAAATAACCAAAACGTCCGTTGTTCCAACCGCTAGAGAGTTCCTCATTGTGGCGTCCGAAGGAGCCAGCATAGCCTTCCACCTGGTGGCGAGGAGAGGAAAATCCAGTCTTGCTGCGCACAACGATAGTTCCGCCCAAAGCGTTAAGGCCATAGACCGGATCCGAGCCAGGATGCAGTTCTAAACGTTCGATTGCCCCCGCCGGGATTAAATCCCAGTTGAGGGTATCGCCGAACGGCTCGTTGAAGCGCACGCTGTTGAAATAGACGGTCAACCCCTGTGGCACGCCCAGAAGCGGCGAAGCAGTAAAACCCCGGTATTGAATATCCGGCTGAAACGGATTGTTTTGGGCCTCGCTCACCGTAACGCTACCCAAATAGTTTTGCAGGTAATCGCTGATCGAAAAACTTTGAGCGGTCTCTAAGTCTTTTCCAGAGATGCCTTGGACATAAGATGGAACACGGCTTAAGGCGGTGCCACCGCCTAAAGGAGTCTCTTCTATCTCTATCTTTTCTAGCTCCATCAGGGCCTCGGCAAAGGCAAGTCTTGAAACCAGCACCAGAACCAAGGCCCACGCCCCACCCACACGCATCGACTCTCCTCCACTTTAAATTGGAAGAGCATAGCTAAGGACATGGGGCAAAAAAATAGGAATTTTTCCTAAAATGTTAAGCGTTCAGAAGGCAAAGCTTTCCCCGCAACCGCAAGTCGCCTTGGCTTTGGGGTTATAAAAGCGAAAAGCCGCATTAAGCCCCTCCCGCTGAAAATCGACGTGCAAGCCATCGACGTATGTCAGATGGTCGCGCTTGACTACAATCTTCACTCCCTGGGTTTCGAGCACCACATCTTCCGGCTCGATCTGGTCGGCGTAATCGACCACATAAGTGTAACCGGAACATCCAGCCCGCTTGACCCCAAGCCTCAGCCCAATCCCTTTGCCTCGGCGCATCAATTGGTCTTGGATCCGGCGTGTAGCCGCTTCGGTTAGATGAATCATGGCTTATACCCTCAAGCTTCTTGCTTACTGCAACCTGGGAATAAATTCCTGCAAGGCGTTTAAAAATTGGAAGACGTCTTGTTCGGTATTTTCTCGCCCTAAGCTGACCCGGATCGCGCTTTTAGCTAAGCTCTCCTCTATTCCCATCGCCAAGAGCACGCGACTGGGTTGGCCGCCTCCACTGGCACACGCCGAACCGCTTGCAACCGCAATTTTCCTGCGATCTAATAACATTACTATCGTCTCTCCATCTACCCCAGCTATCCCAAAGAATACGGTGTTGGGCAAGCGCTCAGCACCTTGACCAAAAATCACTACACCGCGCAGTTTAGCCAATCCAGCCTCAAGCTGCTCGCGCAAGGCATACATACGTCTCGCCCTTGCCGTAAGCTCGGCACGAGCTAACTCCGCGGCTCTACCAAACCCGACGACAGCGGCCACGTTTTCAGTCCCGGCACGCAAACTGTGTTCTTGACCTCCCCCGTGTAAGATGGGTTCTAACTCCAGAGTTCGGTCAAGAATCAACGCCCCTACTCCTTTCGGACCATGAATCTTATGGCTGGACAAACTCATCATCGCCACACCCAAGTCGGAAAAGCTAACCGGCAGGCGGCCCAGGGCTTGGACCGCATCGGTATGCACACGAATTCCTCTGGTGCAAGCCAATTGGGTCAACTCTGCCACCGGCTGCAGCACACCCGTTTCATTGTTGGCAAGCATGCACGAGACCAAGCCTATAGGCTCGCGCTCGAGCAACTCCTCCAGCTTCTGCACGGACACACGTCCCTCCTTATCTACCGCCAACGAGTGCACCGGCACGCCATGTCGCGACAGCCAGTCCGCCACCTCCTGCACTGAAGCATGTTCGACGGCGCTGATAGCAATACCCTGTCCTGGATGGGCCAAGCTCCATCCTTTGAGCGCCAGGTTATTGGCTTCCGTACCACCGCTAGTGAACACGACCTGAGCGGGATGCGCGTCAACTAGTGCTGCCACCTGGACTCTGGCTTGTTCTATCGCATCCCGTGCCAGCCGCCCCATGCGGTGCAAAGACGATGGATTACCATAAAACTCTTTGAGGAAAGGCAGCATCGCCTCCACCACTCGCTCATCCACCGGAGTGGTGGCATTGTGATCTAAGTAAATCATAAGTATTAAGAGCGCCTCTCCCGCAGAACTTGGATCTCCCGCTCTTGGCGGTTGGCTACAACCTGCACAGCCTGCCGTGACAATAGGTCCGCCAGGCTAATGCTGGCTAAATAAGCGCGGATCTGCTCGCTCAATCCCGCCCACAACTCATGAGTTAGACAAGGCTGATTATTCTGGCAGTTACCTTTGCCGCCGCAGCGGGTAGAATCCACGCTCTCATCGACCGCGCTGATAATCTCGGCTACGTTGATTTCATCAGCCGGCCGGCTTAACTGATAGCCACCTCCCGGACCACGCACTCCGGTTACCATGCCAGCACGGCGTAACTTGGCAAACAGTTGCTCCAAATAAGACAAAGAGATATCTTGACGCCTGGCGATATCGGTAAGCGTGACCGGCTTTATCCCGCTATGGAAGGCCAGATCCAGCATCGCGGTCACTGCATAACGGCCTTTAGTCGTCAAACGCACAGCCGATTCACCCCTGCTTTTACCTACAACTTACATCAAAAACACTATATATAAATCCGAGCAAAACAGTCAATTTAAATGCCCTGCTCCTCCTCACCATCGCGCAATTCACACGCCTCCAATGGCGGCAATGTGACCTCCGGTACAGCGATGCCTGCGTCGCGAAACGCTTGGCGCAACTCCTCAAGCTGGCGGTCCAAAGCTTGAATGTGCTCAAGCATGCGGTTGATCGCATAGGCGACAGGGTCTGGCATGTCCGGCGATAGCCCATACGCATCAAACCGCAGCCGTTTAGCGATAGCCGCTTTTTGAGCGGCGCTGGCTTTGTGAACTACATGCCCCGGAATCCCCACCACCGTAGCTCCGGGCGGAACATCCTTGAGCACTACTGAATTGGAACCGATGCGCGCATTGTCTCCCACGGTGATAGGGCCCAAAATCTTAGCCCCTGCCCCGACTACTACCCCGTTACCCAGGGTAGGATGGCGCTTTCCTTTGTGCCAGCTGGTCCCGCCTAGGGTCACTCCGTGATAAAGGGTGCAGTCGTCGCCGATCACAGCGGTTTCACCTATGACTACCCCCATCCCGTGATCGATGAAGAAGCGGCGCCCAATTGCGGCTGCGGGATGGATTTCGATTCCAGTCCACCAGCGAGCAAAAAAAGACAAAAAACGAGCCAGCCAAAACCAGCCGTGCTTCCAAAGCCAATGGCTTAGGCGGTGCAACCATACCGCATGAACTCCAGGGTAGGCCGTTACCACCTCCCACCACGTTCTGGCCGCAGGATCCCGCTCGAAGACGCACAGAACGTCTTCGCGCAGGCGCAACCCAAGATTAATCAATCTCTTGAACACGGTTTTTTCCCCTGTCAGGATTTTGAGCGCAGCTTAAGATTCCACGCAGGATATCTACCTCCTTTTTTTCCAAGCGGATCCGTCCAAACAAGCGACGCAAACGACGCATAAGCGAAGGCCCTTGCTTGGCGGAGTGAATAAATCCAATGTCTTCTAAAGTCTGCTTCAAATGAGCGTAAAAGGATTCCAGTTCAGCCTGCGTAGCCAAACGACTATCGCTTAAAACAGACCAAGGCGATTCAACACTTGCCAAATGCAGTTCGTAGGTTACGATTTGCACCGCAGCAGCTACATTTAAAGAACTGAAGCTCAAGTTACATGGAATAAAAAGCCAATAATGGCATAAATCTAACTCCTGGTTGGTCAGACCGCAGCGCTCGCGTCCAAATACAATAGCTATTTTGATAAGAGCTCCCTCTTTCTTGACCAACTCTGCGCATTGGCGCGGAGTCAAGCTAGGCCAGGGGACTTTACGTGGACGCGCGCTCGTTCCTATGACCAGGTGGCAATCGGCAATCGCTTCTTGCAAGGTAGCATAGATTTTTGCGCCCTCCAAAACGTCGTCGGCTCCCGCAGCTCGGGCTGTAGCCTCAGGATGAGGAAACTGTCTAGGTGCGACTAAAGCCAATTGATGAAATCCCATCGTTTTCATGGCCCGGGCGGCTGAACCGATATTGCCGGGATGACTTGTCTCTACCAATACGATTCGAACCTGTGGCAAAGTCTGTCTCTCTAACCTTGTCTAAAAAGAACGTACAAGTGGCATAAATTCTAATGCAAAAACGGTATACTAAATCCTTATCCTAACCGCTTGTCCGCTTATGCACCCCATGCTCAACATTGCTACCCGCGCTGCCAGACGCGCGGGTGATCTGATCGTTCGGTCCCTAGACCGAATTGCTTATCTAGCCGTGGACAGCAAAGGCCGCAACGATTTTGTCAGCGAGGTGGACCACGCTGCGGAGCGGGAGATCATCCAAATCCTACGCAAAGCTTATCCAAACCACAATTTCTTAGGCGAAGAGGGCGGTCGGCGCGGCAAACCCGACCGAGAAGAATACTTGTGGATCATCGATCCTCTGGACGGAACCACCAATTTCCTGCACGGTTTTCCTCAATTTGCCGTCTCCATCGCTCTTAAGCACCGTGGCCAGCTTGAACAAGCAGTCGTGTACGACCCGATCCGCCAAGAGATGTTCACCGCCAGCCGCGGTCGAGGAGCGGCCCTTAACAATCGTCGGATCCGAGTCTCGTCTCAGCCTGCTCTAGAAGGCGCTCTGCTTGGAACCGGCTTTCCTTTTAAGCACCCAGAACATCTATCTACCTATCTAAGCATGTTCCAAGCCTTGTTTAGAGTATGCTCGGACATCCGACGAGCAGGGGCTGCCTCGCTGGATCTAGCCTATGTTGCCTGCGGCCGCCTGGATGGTTTTTGGGAGATAGGGCTTAAACCCTGGGACGTCGCCGCCGGCGCCCTTCTTATCCAAGAAGCAGGCGGGATTGTCAGCGATTTTACCGGCGGCGACCGCTACTTCGAGACGGGCAACATCGTCGCCGGTACGCCGCGGGTACAACAGGCGATCTGCCGCACTATCGAACCTTTCCTTAGCGAATCTTTGCGAAGCTGAACTTATAGCTGCTCCACATCCACCGCTTCTCTCTCCGGCAGCAATAGATCCTCTCGCTTGAGCTTGAGCAACACCAGCAAAGCACTGGCAATGTATATTGAAGAGTAGGTGCCCGTGATAATACCCACGATCAAAGCCAAGGAGAAATTACGGATAATCTCACCGCCCAACAAGGTCAAAGCGATCACCACCAGCAAAGTTGTCCCAGAGGTAAGGAGGGTCCGACTCAAAGTCTGATTGATAGAAGCGTTGATAATTTCTAAGGGCTCTCCCCGTCGCATACGGCGAAAATTTTCCCGAATGCGATCAAAAACTACCACGGTATCATTGACTGAATAACCGATAACGGCTAACAAGGCCGCTAGTACAGAAAGATCGAATTCGAGGCCGGTTAAAGAGAAAAATCCAAGGGTAATGAGTGCGTCGTGAATGAGAGCCAGCACCGCCCCAGCGGCAAACCGATACTCAAATCGCCAGCCTACATAAATCAGGATTCCAATCAAAGAGAACAGCATTGCCAGGCCGCCCTTTTCCACTAAATCCTCCCCTACTTGGGGACCGACGAACTCCACCCGTCTAAGCTTTGGCTCAGCGCCTGGCTCAGAGCGCAGAAACGCCAATACTTTGTCGCTTAAGGCTGCCGTGCTGTGCTCCGGATCAGGCGGCAAGCGGATTAAAACCTCACGGGTGGTGCCAAAATGCTGGACTGCGGCGCCTGCAAATCCATTTTGAACCAGCAGAGCTCGCACTTTATCGAGCTCCACTTGGACCGGATAGCCGACTTCCACTAGGGTCCCGCCAGTGAAGTCAAGACCTAGGTTCAGGCCTCGGACAACCAAAGAACTAAAAGACAAAATCAGCACAGCGCAAGACAAAGCAAGGGCAAAATGGCGTTTGCCCATGAAATCGAGACGGTAGCGTGCAGCCTGCATGTTTGCTCCTAAATCGACAAGCGCGCCACGCGCCGATTGCCGTAAAGCCAATTGATCACCATTCTGGTCACTAGGATTGCAGTAAACATCGAAGTGACAATTCCAAGCGAAAGCGTCACCGCAAACCCTTTGACTGGACCGGTGCCTAAGCCAAACAACACCAGGCCTACCACCAAAGTGGTCAGATTGGAGTCCAAAATGGTCGCAAACGCCTTCTCATAACCAGCGTAGATACTGGCCTGCGGGCTGCTGCCATTGCGCAGCTCTTCCTTGATACGCTCGTTGATGAGCACATTCGCGTCCACAGCCATCCCCATAGTCAAAGCAATTCCGGCAATCCCGGGCAGGGTTAAAGTCGCCTGCAAGAGCGACAAAAGCGCAATTAACAGCACTACATTAAATGTCAGCGCAAGGTCTGCCACCAGCCCAAACACTTTGTAGTACCAAGCGGTAAATCCCAACACCAAACCGAATCCAAACACCGAGGCCCAAAAACCGCGTTGAATATTTTCTTGACCCAAGCTGGGACCTACCGTGCGCTCCTCGACGATATCCATGGGCGCCGCCAGGGAGCCGGCACGCAATAACAGCGCCAAGTTACGGGCCTCCTCGGTAGTATCCAAGCCCGTGATCTGAAAACGCTTGCCAAAACGGCCGCGAATAGTGGCGATGTTGATCACCTCCTCGACCCGCTTGCGTTCTCTTACCACTTGGCCGTTCACCGTCTTGGTCTCGACCCGGTTTTCAATGAACACAACAGCCATCGGCTTGCCGATGTTCTCTTTGGTCACTTGATCCATCTTCTTGGCACCTATGCTGTCCAGCGTCACAAATACCGCCGGCGTGCCCGAGTCCTGATCAAATCCGGCCGCCGCATCGATGATCTGATCCCCAGAGACGATGACTTGCCGCTTAAGTAGAACCGGCTTACCGCTTCGATCATAATAGAGCTTAGCACCAAGGGGAGAATGCCCTGCAAGCGCTGCCTCGACGTCGTGTTCTAAATCCACCAGCCGAAATTCTAAAGTTGCAGTCGCCCCTAAAATCTCCTTAGCGCGGGCAGTATCCTGGACTCCAGGAAGTTGAACAACAATCCTATCCTCTCCTTGTTGCTGGATCACCGGCTCGGCTACACCGAGTTCGTTTACCCGGTTACGTAACGTGGTCAAATTTTGTTTCAGGGCAAAGCTTTGGATTTCCCGTTTCGCCGCATCCGTTATTAAGAGCTTAAGAGTCGGTTTTTCTTTGTCTTTGTTAATGACTAACTGTCGGAAGACCCGTCCTAATTCCGACTCAGCCTTGCTCATCTCCTCAAGGCTATCGAATTTGACAAGGATCTCCTCTCCATCGCGGCTAACTGCTAGATAATGAATCTTGCTCTCCCGCAAAGTAGCGCGAACATCACCCAGATACCGTTCCAGTGCTTGGTTAACGGCAGCTTCCATATCCACGCGCAGCAAAAAGTGCACCCCACCGCGTAAGTCCAACCCCAAATACATAGGCTTACCGCCGACAGCCTGCAGCCATCTCGGAGTGACAGGCGCTAAGTTCAGTGCCACCACATATCCATCCCCCAACTCCTCCCGCAGCTTATCAGCCGCTTTCAGCTGCGCCTCAGTGGTGTCGAAACGCACCAGAAGTTTGCCCTGTTGGTCTTCGATCCGCTTAGGGGTCAACCCAACCTCTTTCACAACGTTTTCTACCCTGATCTTTACGCTCTCATCGACTCCCACCCCCCGCTGAGAGGAAATCTGCACCGCCGGGTCTTCACCGAATAAGTTAGGCAGCGCATAGACCACTCCTATTATTAATACCAAAACGATCAAGGCATTTTTCCATAGCGGAAAACGGTTCTGCATATTTGTTCCTTTGCCCTGTTATTGCTTTTCCACCTGAGCCATCTTTTTCCGAATCGCTTTAAATGTCCCCTTTGGCAAAATACTTGCAATCGCGTTACGTTGAATTTGAAGGTAAACGTTGTCTGAAACTTCCAGCACCACAAAATTCTCATCCAGATCCACAACTCGGCCTAGAATTCCACCATTGGTAACTATTTCCGCCCCCTTGCCTAAAGAGGCCACCATTCTCTTATGCTCTTTTGCTCGGCGCTGCTGAGGCCAGATGAATAGGAAGTAAAAAAAAGCAAAAATCGCCAAAGGCAACACCAACCCTGCCCAACCCGGTTGTTGCGCCTGAGGTGCCGCCTGGGCAAACGCATCGGCAATGAAAAACTCCATAAGCTTTAGCAACTCTAGGTTAATGAAGATAAAAATTATGCCACAAGCGGCGGTGTTTTGCCGCGCTCGCGATAAAAATGGTCGATAAAGCTCTCTAGCTCTCCAGCAACAATTGCCCGGCGCAGACCCGCCATGAGATCCTGATAGTAATAAAGGTTATGAATAGTGTTCAAGCGCGCTCCCAGGATCTCCCCACAGCGGTCTAAGTGATGCAAATAAGCTCGGCTGAAGTTGCGACAGGTGTAGCACTCACATGACTCATCGAGCGGGCGGGTGTCATTTTTATACCGGCTGTTGCGGATCTTGACAGCACCAAAGCGGGTAAACAAGTATCCATTGCGAGCATTGCGCGTAGGTAGAACGCAATCAAACATGTCCACGCCAAGACGCACGCTCTCTACGATATCCTCTGGGGTACCCACACCCATCAAGTATCTCGGCTTATCGATGGGCATATTGGGTACTAGAGCCGCCAAAATCCGGTAACGGTCTTGTTTAGGCTCTCCTACCGACAAGCCACCGATAGCAAAGCCGTCAAAGCCAACAGCCAACAATGCGTCAAGACAACGCAGGCGCAGTTCTTCGTACACGCTTCCTTGAACGATACCGAACAACGCAGCCGGATTGTCCCCATGGGCGATTCGGCTGCGCCTTGCCCAGCGTAGAGAGAGTTCCATAGAGGCCTTAGCTTGCTCGAATGTGGCTGGATACGGTGTGCATTCGTCAAACACCATCACAATATCCGAACCCAAAGATCTCTGAACCGCCATGGATTCCTCCGGCCCCATAAAAATCAGATCTCCGTTAATAGGGGAGCGAAAGTAAACGCCCTCTTCTTTTATCTTGCGCAGTTTGCCTAGGCTGAAAACTTGAAATCCTCCAGAATCAGTTAAAATGGGGCCATTCCAGCCCATGAATGCGTGCAAATCTCCGTGAGCGCGGATGACTTCAATCCCTGGCCGGAGCATCAAGTGAAAAGTATTGGCAAGGACAATCTCGGCACCTGCAGCTCTGACTTCATTCGGAGCCATCGCTTTGACCGTGCCATAGGTGCCAACTGCCATAAAGGCAGGTGTCTCCACTTCTCCCCTCGAAAGATGCAACCTTCCACATCGTGCCATACCATCTGTTGCTATCAAAGAAAACCGCATTTTCTGTCCCCACAAACCTAAAATTTTTAGAGGAGGCCTTGGCTAGTGTCTCTATCCCCTTCAAGTCGCACAGAAATATTAGGGCATGGGGAGCGCCTACTTTGGGGATTGACCTGGTATTTGCTTGTTGCTGGACCTGCATTTGGATGGTCGTGGCAAGAATCGACTCATATCCACGGCTTTCTCTCCCAAGGATATAGCTGGACCTCAAGTAATAATTTCTTCGGCCACAGTGAGACCGGTAGCCCGAACTTCACCGAAGCTGGGGTCAACGTGCGCATAGAGGCCATATCCTGGCTGAGCCTCACTAGCCAGGGCCTTTACCGCCACGCCGGTAAAGTCGAGAACCGAATGCAGTTGGATTTCGCCCTCGCCGATCTGAGCTTGTTGACTAAGAAAAACTACACTCTCCATTTCCGCGGCGGCAGAGTGAAAAATCCGTTTGGCCTATACAATGAAACCCGCGACGTTGCCTTTACTCGTCCTTCTATTATTTTGCCGCAGGGAATTTATCCCGACCGCAATCGGGCTTTATTTCTGTCCTCCGATGGAGGCCAACTGTTTTTTGAAAATCACGCCGACTGGGGAGACCTTTTCTTTGCTTTCAACGTTGGCCTGCCACGTGGTCCATACGAAGAACTAAAAGCCTCAGTCTTTGGTCTCGATGCTCCGGGTCAGTTGCAAGCCAATCGTCCGATGTACTTAGGTCAGCTGCGCTATGAGTACAATGCCGGCGAGTGGGTCTTTGCAGTCAGCTACGCGGATGCAGAGTTGGAATACAATGCGAAAAGCCGTGATCCAGTCGCTCTCCTCGCCGAATTTCCCTTTAAAAGCGGAATCGTCAGTGGACGCCCACTGCTGTTCTCTGCTCAATACAATGGAGAGAAAGTCTGCGTTACCGCAGAATACCTGGCGCAATTTAACGACGTTAAGAACTTCGGACCAGGGTTTGCTAAAACCATCACCTCGGAAAGTTGGTACATCCAAGGGCAATATCGAATCAACCCGCAATTGCAAGTCACAGCACGCTATGATGTTTTTTATTTAGACCGCTCAGACAGACACGGCAGACATTTGGGCCTTGAGCCCTTTCGGCCAAGGCATAGTGCTTTCGCTAAAGACTGGATGATAGGCGTTCGTTTCGATCTCACGCCGAACTGGATGATCAGCGCTGAGTACCATAGGGTTAATGGGACGGCTTGGCTTCCGTTTAAAGACAATCCCAATCCGAATAAGAACCGCGCTGAATGGGATATAGTGCTAGGATTAGTGAGTTTTCGGTTTTAAAGAATAAGTTGGCCTGGTGGTGACCTACTTTCGCGGGGGGTTCCCCACTATCATGGGCGAGGCGTCGTTTCACTTCCGAGTTCGGGATGGGATCGGGTGGTTCCACGCAGCTATGTTCACCAGGGAGAGGGTGGAGGGTCGCTGTTGGCCTTGTGGCCTCGAGCGCGCACGCTCTCATGGGGGACTTGTGACGTAACAGCTGGTTTGTCCTGAATCGCGCGTCGCGATGTCAAGGCGTCTCGAGGTTATATGGTCAAGCCGCACGGATCATTAGTATCGGTAAGCTCAACGCATTGC
>JAOAHI010000037.1 GCA_026415315.1 Methylohalobius sp. | reverse complement strand
CGGGGTAAGCTGTGCCGTCGAGCGCGAGGCGATCAAACAGGCAGTGCGCTGGGGCAATGTCCGGCTGGTCGTCGCCACTGATGCGGCTTGTGAGGGGCTCAATCTTCAGAGACTCGGCACCTTGATCAACGTGGACTTGCCGTGGAATCCCTCGCGCCTGGAGCAGCGTCTGGGCCGAATCAAACGCATCGGGCAGCGACGGGCGAACGTGGACATGCTCAACCTGGTCTATCACAACACCTACGACGAAAAAATCTATCAAACGCTGTCGCGTCGGATGAGAGATCGATACGATCTGTTCGGTAATCTGCCTGACACTATCGAGGATGAATGGATCGAGGACGTGGAGACCCTGGAGAGGAGGATGGAACAATATGTTCACTTGCGGGAGAGGGCGCATCAGGCTTTTGCGCTGCGCCGTGAACAGGAAGTCAAGGTGGAAGAGAACCGCTGGGAGACCTGTGCGCGCGTGTTGGCGCGGCGGGATATTCTCGAGGCGTTGTCTAAGCCCTGGTAGTGGTGCCGAGGAGAGGACTTGAACCTCCACGGGGTTGCCCCCACCAGATTTTGAGTCTGGCGCGTCTACCGGTTTCGCCACCTCGGCGGAAAATATGTTTATTATACTGGAAAATCGATGAGCGCCAAGATGAAGACGCAGGATTTTTTTTACGATCTCCCGCCGGAGTTGATCGCGCAGGAACCCTTACCTGAGCGTTCAGCCAGCCGTCTTTTGGTACTCAACTCCGCCGGTCAGATTGAAGACAGAAGATTTGCTGATTTAGTCGATCTGCTTAAAACAGGCGATCTTTTGGTGTTTAACGACACACGCGTGATTCCAGCCAGGCTTTTTGGCCGCAAGGAGAGTGGGGGGCGGGTGGAGATCCTAATTGAGCGCTTGCTCTCAGAGAGCGCTGCGCTGTGCCACGTGCGAGCCAGTAAAGCGCCCAAACCAAAAACGGCGATTAAGCTGGAGGGCGGCTTCAGCTGCACGGTGCGCGACCGATGCGAGGAGTTATTTGTGCTCGATTTTGGCCAGAGGGTGGTGGCGGTGTTGGAGGCGATAGGCCATGTGCCTTTGCCGCCGTACATCGACCGGCCCGATGCGGACGTGGACCGCGCGCGCTATCAGACCGTCTATGCCCAAAAGCCTGGGGCGGTGGCGGCGCCGACGGCAGGGCTGCATTTTGACGAGCCGTTGCTCGAGCGGCTTAAGCAGAAGGGGGTAGCGATGAGCTTTGTCACCCTGCACGTGGGAGCAGGCACTTTTCAGCCGGTGCGGGTGGAGGATCCAACCGAGCACCGGATGCATCGCGAATGGTTTGAGGTCAGCGCCGAGACGGTGGCGGCGGTAGAAAAAACCCACGCGCTCGGGGGGCGGGTGATTGCGGTGGGAACGACCGCCGTGCGGGCTCTTGAGTCGGCGGCGCGAGGTGGGACCTTAAGACCTTGCTGCGGTGAGACCGATTTGTTCATCCTGCCTGGGTTTACTTTTCGTTGCGTGGATGGACTGATCACTAATTTTCACTTGCCGCAATCCACCTTGCTGATGCTGGTGTGCGCATTCGCTGGTACCGAGCCAGTGCTGGCCGCCTATCGCCATGCCGTGCGCGAAAGATACCGCTTCTTTAGCTATGGCGATGCGATGTTTTTAAGCCGTAGGTAAAAAAACGGCACCCTACTCGAGAGGAGGTTGGCCGTGTCTTCGACACGAGAGGAGGAGTGACGAAAGACAATGTAGGGTGCCGGCAACCAGGTTGAAGAGGTTATGCGCTAAATAATTCAGCATAATTAATGCCAAAATTTTATTTTCCTTTAATATCAATACATTATATTTTTAGATATCTTGTTTGGGAAAAAAAGCATCGCCTGTTTTTGTGGCATTTGCCACAAAGTGCGGCAAATTCCCTAATCGGATGCACTGCGCTGGATCGCTTTGAGGAGCTCCCCGTGTAAGGCGGCGATGCCGCGTTCGTCTGCCGGGCGCAGAGAGCGCGGGACGAGGAACTCCCCCACGGTATGGCAAGGTTTGGCCGCCAGGAGCACGATCCGGTCAGCCAAAGCGATGGCCTCGCGTAGGTCGTGGGTGACAAACAGAACGGTATGCGGGCGCTTTTGCCGCAACTTTTGAAGGAGCAGGCGCATTTTCTCAGCCGTGGCTGTGTCTAGGGAGACAAACGGCTCGTCCATGAGGAGCAAATCGGGCTCGATCGCAAACGCTCGCGCCAAAGCCACGCGCCGGCTCATCCCTAACGATAGCTGGTGCGGATAAGCGTGCTGGAAAGGGGTCAGGTCGGTGATTGCAAGCAAATCGGTGATAATCTGACGATTATGGCCGCGCGGCAGGGCTAGTTCCAAATTCTCGCGCACCGTGCGCCAGGGCAGAAGGCGCGGTTCCTGGAATACATAGCCCAAGCTAGGCGGTTTAGGCAGGTGGAAATCGATCCGACCTTCAAACTCTTGATCTAAACCTGCGATTAAGTTGAGGAGGGTGGTTTTGCCACAGCCGGAAGGGCCGACGAGGCAGACGAATTCGTGCTCGTGCAAGGTCAAGTGCAGGTTTTCTAGGACGAGCTGCGGCTCGGTGCGACCTCGCCTGGGAAAAGCCTTGCGGTCGATGCGTATCTCTATCGTCATCTGCGCCACCGACTGGCGTGGCGGTCCAGGGGCTTGAGCACGCCCCATTCCAGAAGTTGAATCAAGGCGGTAAAGGCCAACGTATAGGCTAGGATTCCGGCTACATCGAAGAGCTGAAAAAACAGGTGCAGTTGATAGCCCACCCCGTCGCTACGTCCTAAGAGCTCCACCACCAGGATGATTTTCCACACCAGCGCCAGGCCGGTGCGGGCAGCGGCGATGACAAACGGATACAGCTGCGGCCAGACAACGTGGCGCAAAGTTTTTGCGCGCCCAAAGCGGTAAACGTGCGCCATCTCTAATAGTCCTTTGTCCAGCGCTTTGGTTCCCTCGCGCAATGTGACCACGACGTTGGGCAATTTGTTCACCACTACCGCCAGGATCGCGGCAGTTTCGGTCAGACCCAGCCAAACGTAACAAAGGATGACGGTGACCAAGGCTGGAATGTTTAAAAACACGGTCAACCATGGGTCGAGGGCACGGTCGAGGAGAGGATTTAGTCCCATCGCTACGCCTAAGGCGCAGCCCAAGATCATAGCCAGAGAAAAGCTTACCCCAAGGCGGATGAGCGTGATGGCAAGGTGATGAGGCAGTTCACCTGAGCGTACGTGTTGGCTTGCGATGTCAAATACGGCGAGCGGCGAGGGCAACAGAGGAGATTGCAGCTTCCACGCCAGAATTTGCCAAATTATTAGCAAGCCGAGCAATGAGGCGGCAGGGAGCCAACGCTGCATGAAGGGCAGTTAGCGCGGCAGAGTAAAGCCCTGCCAAAACGTTCCTGCAGGCAGATCCGTGGCCGCGCCGGTCAAGGATTCTCCGCTTAGGGAGGCCAGCAGCCGATACAAGCGGGCCGCTGCTTTGAGTTCCTCCTCGCCCCAACGGTTTATCCGACCCTCGCAGTAGCGCTCGCGCAAAACAGCCTGGACTTTAGGATCGTTTTGTTCGGTCAAAGGTGCCACGTATCGCCAAACCTCGCTCTGAGAGCAAATCGCCTGCCTGGCTTGAAAGGCAGCTTCCAGAAAAGCCTGCACGATTTCGGGGAAGCGCTGGGCTAGGCTTTCCCGGAAAACATACCCTAAAGTGGGCAGCGGCGAGCCTATGCCTAGCTCTTTGAGCAAGTCCTCCCCCGTCATGAGCGTTTGATACCCTTTGGCCTCCAAGGGGGCAGCATAGTGCCAATAGGTGAGCAAGGCGTCCAGGCGCCCTTGCAAGAGTTGCTGGTTCAGCAAAGGGGGGGCGGCAAAGACCGGCGTTGCCGCATGGCTCAATTCCAAGCCGTGCCTCTGGCGGGTCAGGGCTTGGAGCAAAAGCCAATTTTTGTCTAGACCCCCTCCCGCAATACCGATTCGTTTGCCCACCAGGTCTTGCAGGGAACGGATTGGCGAATCAGGCGGAACGATCAGGGCACCGTGAGTCAGAGAATAAGGGACAGCGGTGAAATCGACACCTCGGTTGCGCTGCCTGGCGACCCACAGCCAGTCGGCGACGATCAGATCCACCGCTCCGGCTTGCAGAGCAATTTCAGCTGCTTGCGGGTTGGCAAGCTTGCGCACGCTCAGGCGAAAGCTCCGCGCTAACCTCTCCCGTTCGATGACGGTAAGCTCCCAGTTGAGCGTTCCATAGGCTAAAGCGCCGACGGTCAAGACGCGAGGAGTAGCGGACCAAGCGCTAAGTGGCAGGAAGAGGGCAACTATCCAGGTCAATGCTTGCATGGCACTATACCACCTCACATTCATACTGCCTGCCCGTGTAATTCTCGATACAAGGCTTTGAATTCTTCGGTCAACTTGTGGTCGGGGGCATAGTGAATTAGAGGTTTGGCCTGGCTGTGGGACTCGCGCACCTTGACCGAGGGGGAGAGGCGGGTGGCGAGCACCGGATGGCCCTCTCTGGCTAACTCTTCCACTAGCTGTTGGGGGAGTTTGGCCCGGCTTTGGAACTGGTTAACGACTACTCCTTCAACTTCTAGGGCTGGATTGTGGTCTTGCTTGACTTCGGCGATGGCCTCGAGCAGCTTGTATAGGGCTTCGCGCGAAAAAGCATCGCAGTCGAATGGAATCAGGCACTTCTCTGCTGCGATCAGCGCTGAGCGGCTGTAAAAGTTAAGGACAGGAGGAGTGTCGATGAAGATGGCTTCGAAATCTCTAAGCTGCGTTAAGGCCTCCTTGAGCTTGTAAATCTTGTAGCGTGATTCAAGCCGGCTCTGCAGCGACTCCATCTCAGGATGGGAAGCAAGCAAGTACAGGTTGGCAAATGGGGTGTTTTGGATCAGTTCGCGCACTGAAGGTTGGGTTTTGGCGAACGGATTGATGCTTAATGTATCGCGAAAGAACTTGGCCAAGGTCTCTTCTGGGTCTTCAATTTTTGCTCCCAAGAGGTAATGAGAAGAGTTGCCCTGCATGTCCAAGTCCACGACTAAGGTAGGTTTGCCTTCGGCGGCGCTGATGGCTGCCAGGTTACACGTGATAGTGGATTTGCCCACCCCGCCTTTCTGATTGAAGATCACCCTACGCATTAGACCCGCCTTGTGTTGTCGTTTAAAATCACGCCCATTGTAACAACACTTTCGCAATAAGGTGATCGAGCAGCGATGGATGAGATTTACCAACCCCACCTAATTGAGGAGAGAGTGCAGGCGCTTTGGGAGGAGAAGCAAGCGTTTGCGGTCACCGAAGACCCGCGCAAGGAGAAGTTTTACTGTCTGTCGATGTTCCCTTATCCATCTGGCCGCCTGCATATGGGGCATGTGCGCAATTACACCATCGGCGATGCCATCAGCCGTTATCAACGCATGCTGGGCAAAAACGTCCTGCAACCTATGGGTTGGGACGCTTTCGGCTTGCCGGCGGAAAACGCAGCTGCCCAGCACGGCATCCATCCGGCCAAATGGACGTATGAAAATATCGCTGCTATGAAGCGCCAGCTCAAGCGGCTAGGATTTGCCTACGATTGGCGGCGCGAGATCGCCACTTGCGATCCCAGTTATTACCGCTGGGAGCAATGGTTTTTTACCAAGGTCTTCGAGCGGGGCCTGGCTTATCGCAAGCTGGCCACGGTCAATTGGGATCCGGTGGATCAGACGGTATTGGCCAACGAGCAAGTGATCGACGGCCGCGGCTGGCGCTCCGGCGCTTTGGTGGAGCGGCGCGAAATTCCGCAATGGTTTTTGAGGATCACCGCTTACGCTGAGGAGCTGTTGGCTGATTTGGACCGGCTCGACGGNTGGCCAGAACAGGTCAAGACCATGCAGCGCAATTGGATCGGTCGCTCGANCGGGGTGGAAGTGCGTTTCGGGTTAGAGCATGGCGGGGAGCTGACGATTTTCACTACTCGCCCCGACACCATCATGGGGGTAACTTATCTGGCGGTGGCCCCCGAGCACCCGCTGGCTACCTCGCTGGCAGAAGACAACGCGGATCTGGCAGCGTTTCTTAAAGAGTGCAAGAAGACCACCGTCGCTGAGGCTGAACTGGCGACCATGGAAAAAACAGGTCGATTTTTAGGAGTCTGGGCGCTTCACCCCATCTCGGGGGAAAAAGTGCCGGTGTGGGTGGCCAACTTTGTGCTCATGGAGTACGGTTCGGGCGCAGTGATGGCAGTTCCAGCCCACGATCAGCGCGACTTCGAATTTGCCCAAAAATACGGTTTGCCCATCCGCCAAGTGATCGCCCCCAAGCCTGGCTCGGAGGACTTGTGTGATTTGAGCCAAGCGGCCTTTACCGAAAAAGGGGTTTTGATTTGCTCCGGCCCTTTTGATGGTTTGTCGTCGGAAGAGGCATTTGATGCGATTGCCGATTATATAGCGCAGCGCGGCATGGGCCAAAAAACCGTTCAATACCGTCTGCGCGATTGGGGGGTATCGCGCCAGCGCTATTGGGGAGCGCCGATTCCAATGCTTTACCTGGAGGATGGGACTCCTATTCCAGTGCCAGAGGAGCAGTTGCCGGTGGAGTTGCCGCTGGACGTGACGGTGGATGGAGTACATTCGCCCTTGAAGACCGATGCGCGCTTCCTGCAGGTGACTTTGCCCGATGGTTGCCAGGCCCGGCGCGAGACCGACACCTTTGACACCTTCATGGAATCCTCTTGGTACTATGCTCGCTTTACCTGTCCCGACTTTGCCGGCGGAATGCTGGATAAGGCCAAAGCCGATTATTGGCTGCCGGTGGATCAATACGTAGGCGGCATCGAACACGCCATTCTGCACCTGTTATACGCCCGCTTTTTTCATAAGCTGATGCGTGACTTCGGCCTGGTGAGTGGCGATGAGCCGTTTAAGAACCTGCTAACTCAAGGCATGGTGCTCAAGGACGGAGCTAAGATGTCCAAGTCCAAAGGCAACGTGGTGGATCCCGAGGAGCTGATAGCAAAGTACGGTGCCGACACCGTGCGCCTGTTTATCCTGTTTGCCGCTCCGCCTGAGCAGTCGTTGGAATGGTCTGACAGTGGGGTGGAGGGGGCTTATCGCTTTTTAAAGCGCCTATGGCGGCAAGTGGCGGCGTTTGTCGATCAAGCTAAAGAAGTACCAGCGCTGGATCTCTCCGCCTTAAATCCAGCCCAACGCGAGATTCGACGCCAAATCCATCACACCATCGCTAAGGTGACCGAAGCGATAGACAAGCGCTACACTTTCAACACGGCCATTGCGGCTAACATGGAGCTGCTCAACGCTTTAAGCCGTTTCGACGATTCCGATCCGCAAGGGCTAGCGGTCAAACGCGAGGGGCTAGAAGCCATCGTGTTGATGCTCTCGCCCATGGTACCGCACATCTGTCAAGAGTTGTGGCAGGCTTTGGGTCATCGGGGGTTGATCGTCGATGCTCTGTGGCCTAAGGTGGATCCGGCCGCCTTGGTGCAGGAGACGATGGAGTTGGTCGTCCAGGTCAATGGCAGGCTGCGCGGCAAGATTGAGGTGGCTAGAGATGCAAGCCGCGAGGTGATCGAACAAACGGCTCTGACCGAGCCCAACGTCCGTCGGTTCGTCGAGGGCAGGCCAGTGAAGAAAATCATCGTGGTGCCTGGCAGGTTGGTGAACGTGGTAGTATGAAAATCTTTAAGGCGATTCCTCGCGCAACTCCAACCGCTGCTTGATGTGCTCTAGCTTTTTCTCGCGACTGTCGAGGCGTTGGTTGACGGCCGCCACATCCATGGGCAACAGGACGCTAATTGCCACCGTAGCAAATCGATTTTTTCGTGGGGCGCATCGATTTACGGCCTGAATGTGCCTTAGATGTTCCAGAGTGAGGTGATCGATATTTTCTGCCATGCTTAATGAACAGCAAATGAGGAATGAAAAGCCCTTATCGCGGTGAAGCTTATCTTGATTTTCTAGCGCTTGAGGCGAGCTGTCAGGCACTGGCCCAAACCTTTCCTGACGTTGTGCAGCTGGAAACCATCGGCTACAGCCGCCAAGGTCGCCCGATCTATCTTTTGACCATCGCGGCACCTGGAAAAGTCGTTCCCCAGGAACGCCCGGCGTTTTGGCTCGATGCCGGTATCCACGCTGCCGAGTGGGCGGGGATTATGGCCGCGTTGTATGCCGCCTGGCGCTGGGCCGAAGCCGCTGCTCAAGGTGAGGAGTGGTTTAGTCACCATACGCTGTATCTGGTGCCGTGCATCAGTCCCGACGGCTTTCAAGCCTTGTGCGAAGGCGCACCGTTTTTGCGCTCGGTGCTCAGACCCCCAGAATCGGGCATGGCTAAAGTCGGTTTTGTCCCGCGCGATTTAGACGGCGACGGTCGCGTGCTTTGGATGCGCTGGCGCCATCCGGCTGGGCCTTTTGTGCCGGATAAAGATTTGCCGATCCACATGCGTCCTCGGCGCCTGGAGGACGATCCTCAAGACGCCTATTTTTTGTGCCCAGAAGGGGAGTTTGTCTCTTGGGACGGTGTGCGCTGGACCGCGGCGATCCGCGAGTACGGCTTGGATTTAAATCGCAACTTTCCCGAGAATTGGCGACCTCTTTCTATGTGGGGCATGGATTCAGGGCCTTATCCTTTGTCGGAGCCTGAAAGCCGGGCCGTGATTGAAGCGTTCGCTGCTCGCCCCAGAATCGCCTGCGCTTTGAGCTGCCACACTTATACCGGTTGCCTTTTAACGGCCCCGGCGCGCGCCGACGATCCTTTAGGGCAAGCCGACCTGCGCCTGCTTGAGAGCTTAGCTCAAGAGGCGGTTGAGGGCACTGGCTACCGCGTGATTCGCAAGTATCCCGATTTTGTGTACGATTCTAAAAATCCCATCGCTGGTTGCTGGGACGATACTTTGACCAATGTTTTCGGGGTAGCGGCGTATGTTTTAGAGTTGTGGGATCCATGCGCTTATGCCGGAATCGACAACCCAAAGCCGGCCGAATTTTTCCAGCGCCCCGATCCTGAACGGCTACGGCGATTGATCTTGGCCTTTGTCCATGAACCTGGCACCAAGCCGTGGCAGGCGTTTGATCACCCCCAGCTTGGTCCAGTTGAAATCGGCGGGCTGGATTATTACCGCACGATCCGCAATCCACCAGAGCGCTTGCTTGCGGCCGAATGCAAACGCGCTTTCCAGGTGGCTGAGACCTTGCGCCGAGCGCTGCCCAGAGCAGAGGCCAAACTTGAAGTGGAGTCCTTGGGAGATTTGCACCGCGTGCGCTTGGTGCTGGAAAATTGGGGATTTTTGCCCACGTCCGGCTTGGCCTTGGCCGAAACCTTGCCGCGTGCCCGGCAAGGGCTGGCCAAGCTAACCTTGGACGGAGGGTTGGCTCTCAGAGCTGGTACCGAGGTCGTATTGCTTGATTCTTTAGATGGCTGGGGGGCGCTGCGAGTAGGAGTAGCCGCCAATCCGCTTTATGCTGAGCTTCCCCGCCGTGGGGTGCGTATGGCGTGCGAGTGGCTTGTGCAAGGGGTAGGAGAGGCAAGGATTGATTGGGACTTAGGTCGCGGCGGGGCTGGAGTTTTAGAGATCAGTTTAGGTGGAGGCGGCAAGCTTGCCGACCAGGACTGTTAGCCGGTATAAGCTAAGCTATGCTTTGATCAGATTGTAGGAGATCAAAGCATGCTCGATCCAAACTGCCCTGAAATCTATCCGCGCCGCATCTTGCTGGCGGTCACGGGGCTTTCGCCGCAGGTGGTGACCGAAACCCTTTACGCTTTGGCCGTCAAGCGCAATCCTCCTTTTGTGCCCACTGAGGTCGTTTTGATTACTACTCGCCCCGGCGCCGATCACGCCCGCCTCAACCTGCTCTCGCACGATCCCGGCTGGTTCCACAGACTGTGCCGCGAGTACAGCCTGCCGCAGATCGCCTTTGCTGAAAGCTCCATTCGCATCATTCGCAACGCCCAGGGCGAGCTGGCTGAGGACATCCGCACGCCGGAGGACAACGAGCGTGCCGCCGATTTTATCGCCGGCGTAGTACGCGAGTTGACGGCCGACCCCAACTGCGCTCTCCATGTCTCCATCGCCGGCGGGCGCAAAACCATGGGGTACTATCTGGGCTATGCGCTCTCGCTCTATGGCCGTCCTCAGGACCGCTTAAGCCATGTGTTGGTTTCGCCCCCGTTTGAGTCGCACCCGCAGTTTTTTTATCCCACCTCTACCCAACGCATCATTTACACCCTCGATAAACAGCAAACACCGCTTGATTGCAGCCAGGCCGAAGTAATGTTAGCTGAGATTCCTTTTGTGTCCTTGCGGCATGGCTTGCCCGAGGCCTTGCTGCAAGGAGAGGCCAGTTTTAGTCAGACGGTAGCAGCTGCCAAGAGAGCCTATGCCCCACCGCAGCTGCTTCTCGATCTCTCCCGCCAGACAATTTGCGCCGCAGGCGAGACTGTTCATTTGCCGCCGGCGGAGCTGGCCTTTTACAGCGTGTTTGCCCGCCGCGCGATGGCTGGGGAAGAACCATTGCGAGCTCCGAAAAAAGGCGTGCCCGATCAGCAGTGGGCCCAGCGCTTTTTGGCCGAATACCAAAAGGTTCGGGGCGAATTGGCCGATGTGGAGGCCACCGAGCGCGCTTTGCGGGACGGTATGGATGGGGAGTACTTCTCGCAGCGCAAGGCTAAGCTTGAAAGAATTCTCCGCCGCAGGTTGGGCCCTGTGGCTACTCCTTATCTCGTTACCAACGGTGGCAAGCGTCCTGGGCGTTATGCTCTAAATCTACCCAAGGAAGCGATTGACTATGTGAGCTAAGCCGGGCTAGGACTTACGGGCTATTTTGAGCTTAACGGCCAGCTGGGCAAAATACGGGTAGCAAGCGCATTGGTTAAGTGCGGCTGTTTGGCAAGCTTGCTGTTTAGTAGCTACAGTTAAAAGCGATGTAATTTAGTGACCACAATAAAGGTAAGGGAAAGATCGCAATGAACGACACCCAACTGCTAGACGCTTCCTGCCGCGTCGCGCTGGCAGGGATGCTGCACGATCTTGGCAAATTCGCCGAGCGCGCCCGGATTCCCGAGGCGGAACAAAAGGATGCCGACGGTGTCAAGCGCCGGGATGTGAACGTCCAGCTCATCTGCCCCCATTTCGACGGACGGCCTACCCATATTCACGCCGCTTACACAGCTATCGCTTTGGACCTCATCGAGCGTTACTTTCCTGACCTCGTGGGCGAGGACATGACGCCGTTTGCTCCGTGGAAAGACAAAGACGCCGACGACTCGCTCATTAACGCGGCGGCCAAACATCACCGTCCGCAGACGTTCCTGCAATGGGTGATCGCCACCGCCGATCGCGTCGCTTCTGGCTTTGAGCGCGAAGAGTTCGAGCGCTACAACGCTGCTCCCGATGAGACCGAAGCTAAAAAAAACCACTACACTGCTCGCCAGCTGACCTTGTTGGAACAGATCCGCCTGACTGAATCTGCCACCGCCGCGTTTTCCTGGCGTTACCGACTGGCGCCTTTGTCGCCTTTGGGCCTTTTCCCGGTGGAGGCTTTAAGTTACGAGCACAACGACACCGCTAAGGCCCAGCAAGAATACCATGCGCTGTGGGAGCAGTTTGTCCAGGGGCTTCAGCAGGTTCCGCCTGCGCACCGCAAGAACCTGGCGTTGTGGCTAGACCACTTCGACAGCTTATGGCAATGCTTTGCGCACGCGATCCCGGCGGCGACGGCGTTTGGGACCAAACCGGAGGTGTCTTTGTACGACCACTCCAAAACGGTGGCGGCTTTGGCGGTAGCGATTTGGCGCTACCATCACGAGCGCGGCGATGATCCAGAAACGGCACGGCGGGCCATGAGCCAGTATTCCGATTGGGGCGAGGAGAAATTTTTACTCGTCCAAGGCGATTTCTCCGGCATTCAGGATTTTATCTTCGCCACCGGTGGGGAAACCCAACGCCGGGCCGCCAAGCTTCTGCGCGGGCGCTCGTTTTATGTGGCGTTGCTGGCTGAGTGCGCCGCCCTCAGGGTGTTGGATGCGCTCGCTTTGCCGCCAACCAGCCAAGTGATCAACGCCGCTGGAAAATTTCTGATCGTGGCACCCAATACACAAGCCAGTGAACAAGCTTTGACCCAAGTGCAAAGAACGCTGGATGCATGGTTCTTAGAGCATAGCTTCGGCCAGGCAGGAATTCAGTTGGCCTGTCTGCCAGCCGCGTGCGACGATTTCCGCTATGGTCAGGGTCAGGAAGACAGCCCATTTCGGTTGCTGATGCGGCGTTTGTTTGAGCAGCTGGAAGAAGCCAAGCTCCAACGCTATGGCTTGTGTGGAGCAGAGGCGCCTGAGTCGGTGTTTGACGGTTTTTTAGACCGCTTCGACAACCAAAAGGGCGTGTGCGCTATCGACGGGCGTTCGCCGGCCACCGAGGAACTCAGCCGAGACGAGGCGGGCAATTCGATTTGGGTCAGCCCGCTGGCCCGCGACCAGATCGACGTGGGCGGTTACTTGGCTTCGTTCAAGCGTATCTTGATTACCCGTCAATCGCTAAACCACCACACCTTACGCCTTCCGGTGTTCGGCTATTTTGTTAACTTTACTGCCGAAGAAGACATCAGCGGCCGGTTTGGGCGCGAGGCCGAAACCGGCAACTTGCTCAGGGCGTGGGATTTCTCATTGCCTGAAGACGAGCGCGCCCCTTTGTGGAACGGTTACGCTCGCCGCGCGATCAACGCCTATGTGCCCAGGTTTGGCGCGCTCTCCAGCTACGACCGGGAGCGCTACCAAGGTCTAGACGAGCCAGAAAGCCCGCATGAGATTAAAACCTTAGAGCATTTGGCCCGCGATGACTGGCGCTTTGAAGACGACCGCTGGGTCGGAGTGGAGGCGCTGATGACGCTCAAGGGCGATGTGGACAACTTAGGACAGATTTTCCAACGGGGATTGGAGCGCCCTACTTTTGCCAAAATGGCTGCCCTCTCGCGGCAGATGAACGCCTTCTTTACCGCTTGGCTTCCTTGGTTGTGTCACAAGGAGTTTCCTAACACCTATACCGTGTTTGCCGGTGGCGATGACTTTTTCCTCATCGGTCCTTGGCACTCGACGATTCAACTGGCGCGAAGGATGGAGCAGGAATTCCGGCGTTATGCCTGTCGCAACCCAGAGGTGCATTTCTCGGCTGGGCTGTCGATGACCAAGTCAGGGCTGCCGGTGCGCTATCTAGCGCGTTTGGCGGAAGAGGCTCTGGATGAAGCCAAAGCGGGAAAACCGGCGGTGACGTGTTTTGGCCAAGCGGTCAAGTGGGAGGATTTTGAAGCTTTACTAAAACGCCATGAGCGGCTGGCCGAGCTGGTTCGGGATTTTGGCCTGTCTTCTGGGTATGTGTACGACCTGTTGCGCTACTGCGAGATGGCCGCCGAGATGAGCAAACGGCCAGAAAACGCCCTCTGGCGAGCGCATTTTGCTTATCGCACTTACCGTTTGTTGGAAGCCAAGGTTAAAGGTCCGGATTTTGAGGCAGTCAAAGCCAAACGCAAGCGCTTGCACGAAGAACTGGCCCAGGAAATCGCCGAGGATGGCATCGAACGCTACCGCCTGGCGTACAAAATTCCTTTATTTGTGCATCTGTATCAGCAACGCGACTGAAGGAGGCATCATGGCGCTGTTTACGTTTCTCACTAGTCCACCGCAGTGCACCTGTGATTTGGCACGCCTTGCTTTAACCCAGCCTACCCCGGAGCTGTTCGATAAAACCGCCAAGGAGTTGGCTGAGGAAATCAGTCAGGGGGCAGTTTTAGAAGAACGCGAAGAGCGCCAGGGTGGGCAAAGGCGTAAGGTTTGGCAGGTCAAGCGAGTAGGTGACCGGGTCAACAAGCCTGCCCAGATTCGCAAGTTTTATGACGAACTGTGTATGTGGGTGGAAAAAACCCAAACGGTTGAGGATTTAGAGAGAAATTTGCCTTTCATCAAAATGATGAACGCCAAAGTCGCCTATGCCCGCGGGCGGGAGTTGGTGGACGACAAGTTCGTGGTCTGGTTTTCAGCGAGCCTGGAGCAAATCCGGGCTGCCGACGAGACAGGTCTTAAGGTGCTTGAGAACTTTCGCACCCTGTTTGAGGCGTTTTTAGGGTTCTACAAGGTTGAACGTCCCAAGTAAGGAGAGGCGCCATGAAGCTGACGGCTATCTACAGACTTACCGGTCAAATCGAGCTCATCACCGGCTTGCACATCGGCTCAGGTAACGCCGAGATGCACATAGGTGGCACCGACAACCCCGTCATCAAACACCCTAAAACCGGCGAGCCTTACATTCCCGGTTCGTCCCTTAAGGGTAAGATGCGCAGCCTTATGGAGTGGCAGCTCGGCGTAGTCGGCCTGACCGAAGGTAAACCGCTTGGCTTTAGGCACATCCACGCCGTGCCCGAAAAAGACCGCCCGCGCGCCAAGGACTTGCTCAAGTTGTTCGGCGGAGCTCCCGAGGGGGCGGGGAGGGATCTGGCATTGGTGGAGGAAATCGGCCCTTCGCGCCTAGCGTTCTGGGATTGCTCTTTGACGCGCGAGTGGGTGGAGGAAATGGGCAGGCGCAACCTGCTGCTTACCGAAACCAAAATGGAAAACATGATCGACCGCATCCGCGGGGTGGCCGAGCATCCGCGCAACACCGAGCGCGTGCCAGCAGGGGCCAAATTCGAATTCAACTTGACCATTCGGGTCCATAACGGCGAGAACTTACTGCCGATGGTCTATCAAGGCTTGAAGCTGCTGGAATTGACCGGTCTGGGCGGATCCGGCTCGCGCGGCTACGGCAAAATCAAGTTCACACAGCTTTGGCTGGATGGGCAAGATGTGTTGCCGGAGCTCGCCCAGGTCAAGCTGGCAGGATAAAGGTGAGTTATGCGCGTGTTTAAAGCGCAAATTAGACCGCTTTCGGCCTTTGGGACTTTGCCCAAGGGCGATACCTTGTTTGGCCAGTTGTGCTGGGCAGCGCGCTACCGATTGGGGGAGTCTAGGCTTATAGAGTTGCTTGAGGGCTATACCCAAGGCCAGCCGTTTGCTGTGCTCTCCGATGCCTTTCCTTTAGGTTACCTACCTCGTCCGGCCTTGCCTGGGCACTGGTTTCGACAAGTTCCTGGAGAGGACCGCAAGCAGGTTAAAAAGCGGGTTTGGCTGCTGTGCGCCCACTTTAACCAAGAGGTAACCGATTGGCTTAAGTTCTGCCGTATGGCTCAAGAAGTTCCAGGCGGAGCTCCGTTTGCGCGCCCTCAACCGCACAACAGCATTAACCGGCAAACCGGCACTACTGGCCAAGGGTTTGCTCCCTACGCCATGACCCAATATTGGTTTGACGGTTGGGATGAGGAGCGCAATCAGCCCATCGAGGCCAAATTAGAGGTGTATTGTCTTTTGGACGAGACCCGGCTAGATCGGCAGACGCTGGCGCACCTCCTGGCAGATATAGGCACATTCGGCTTTGGCCGCGATGCCAGCATTGGTTTGGGCAAGTTCCAACTAGAAGGGTTGGATGAGATCGACTGGCTATGCCAGGAAGGGGCCAATGCGTATGTGACGCTAGCGCCTTGTGCGCCGCAGGGGCTTGGGTTTGTCCCGGAGCGAAGCTTTTATCAGGTCTTCACTCGCTTCGGTCGCCACGGCGATGTAGCGGTGCTTTCCGGCAGGCCGTTTAAAAACCCAATTCTTCTGGCTCAGACGGGAGCAGTGCTGACGCCTCAGATCTATGAACCAAGGCAGTTTGTCGGTCAGGGCTTGGGCGGCCATGGCTTGCTATCTAAGGCGATTGAGGAGACGGTACATCAAGGCTATGCCCCTACGATTGGCATCCGCTTGCTCACGAGGGAGGCTGCATGAAGGCATTTGACAGTTACGAACTGAGGATAACGCCGTTGTCACCCATTCACATCGGCACCGGTGACAGCTACGAGCCGACTAACTATGTGATTGAGGAGGACGCATTGTTTGAATTCGACACCGGCGCAGCCATGGCGGCCCTTGAACCCAGCGCCAGGCAAGAGCTGTTAGGGATTACCTCCGGCAAACCGAGTGAACAGATGCTTAAAGCCGTCCAAGGCTTTTTCTATCAGCGTCGGCAGCTTTTGGCCGCTAACGCTGTCCATCGTTTGCCGGTGTTGCCAGGGGTAAGGGAGCTGTATACGTCTCGGGTTGGCCGAACCGCTCAACGCGAGGAGCGGCGCGAAATCATCAACCGCCTGGAAATCGATCGCACCGCCTATAATCCCATCACGCGCGCGCCAGTTTTATTCGGCTCCTCGCTCAAAGGCGCCATCCGCACCGCGCTGCTGGATGAAGTCAACGCGGGCCGACCTGCCCGCGATAGAGATGGGCTGCACGAATTGCAGGGCCGGCTGTTTGGCTACCGCGATCCCGAACGCAGTAGGCTATTTTTGGAGCGCGATCCCCTACGCCTGGTGCAGATCAGCGATGCCGTCTGGCAGGGAGACAAGACGCTTCCGGCCACCGAAGTATTTTTAGCCGTCAATCGCAAGAGGGAGCCTGTAGTGGATCGCCAAGGCAGGTTGCGTGTCTCACAAGCCGAGCAACGGGGGCTGTATCAAATTTTAGAGTGCGTTTCGCCCTGGCGCTATCGAGCTTTTAGCGCCCGCTTGAACGTGCAGCAGATCGAGTCGGTGGTCGAGAAACATCAGGCTAAGCTTCCAACCAAGCGTTTTAGTTGCGAGGAGATTGTCCGGGCTTGTAACCGTTTTTATCGCTCTTTGCTGCAAGACGAAATGACCAAGCTTGCCGAGCGCGGCTATTTAAGCCAAGGCTGGCGCAAAGCTATGGAAGCTCTCTTGGCCGGTGAGATCGGGCAGCGTCTTGAGAAAGGCAAGGCTTGGCTGATGCGGGTCGGCCGCCACTCAGGAGCCGAAGCAGTGACTTTGAATGGAGTGCGCCGTATTAAGATTCGACAAGGCCAGGGACGCAGCGAGGACGCCAGCACGCCCAAAACGTGGTGGCTGGCCGCCGGCGAACGTGACCAGCAGGCAGAACTTGTGCCGTTTGGCTGGCTGTTGGTGGAGATCTCTGCGCTGGGTGAACCGCTAGCCGATTGTTTAGAGCTTGGCGAGCAATGCAAAGCCCAGCTAGGGCGTGTGCGTGCCTGGGGCAAGCAGTTGGAGAGTTTGGAGACCCGCTTGGCTCAGATTCGGGCTGAACAGGCGGCTCGCCAGCAGCGCGAAGCCGAAGAGGCGCGTCTTCGCGAACAGAGAGCGCGCGAGGAGGCCGAGCGCCAAGCAAGATTGGCTGCTTTATCACCGGAGGAGCAGGCATTGGAAGAATTTCGCGCCTATTATGAAGCTCATAAAGCGAAAGGACGCTATCAGCCAGGAGGCGAATTTGACAGCCGCCGGCTGGAGTTTTTCCGCCAGGCACTCACTTGGCAGGACAAACTACTGCGCAAGCGTGTGGCGGAGCTTATTCGCGAGACGCTCCAATGGAGCGGTTGGCCAAACAAAAAAGAGCGCAAACAAGAATTTCGTACTGGATTAGAGGAGCTCGATCGATGAGACTGGCAGCGGAACCCTCTTGCTAGGAAGGAGGAAGTAATGCTAAATTGAAACTGTGAGCGACATGTCGGAAATTTGGCACGTCAGCTTTTTGGCGTCAAAAAATTTCCGCAAAGGCCTTTATAAGGCATTGATCTTTAACAAGAAATTTGAGGGGTGCTCTCTAGAAATCGACCTGATGAAAAAGGGATTAAGACAGC
>JAOAHI010000036.1 GCA_026415315.1 Methylohalobius sp. | reverse complement strand
GACAGACCTGTAAGGGGGACTGGCCAGGGTTTTCCAAGCGGTGCTTGACGCCTATGGGAATATAGGTAGATTGATTCTCGCAAAGCTCAAAAGTTTCCTCACCGCGGGTGACCAGAGCTTTTCCTTTGACCACAATCCAATGTTCGGCACGGTATTGATGGGTCTGAGTTGCCATTGCTGCCCCTGGCAGGATCGTCAAGCGCTTGACTTGATAACCTTCTCCCCACCCAATTGCCTCTACCGTCCCCCACGGGCGGTGGATCTTGGGATGATCAAGATATTCTGAGCGGTTTTGCTGCTTTAAATATTCGGCCACCTTCCTAACCGCCTGAGCGCTTTTCCGGCTGCTCACCAGCACTGCATCGGCGGTTTCAGCAATGATCAAATTTTCCACATCCAAGGCGGCCACTAAACGACTTTCGGAACGGACGAGGCAGTCTCTCACCTCGTTGAGGTAAACATCGCCAGAGGTGATGTTGCCGTCCTTATCGCTGTGACTGACCTCCCACGCGGCTTCCCATGATCCTAGATCAGACCAACCAGCGTCTAGAGGTAAAACGGCAACTTGTCCACTCGACGTAATTTTTTCCATGACTGCGTAGTCGATGGAATCGGAGGGGCAGAGGGCAAAAGCCTGAGCGTTCAGGCGAAAGAAATCGTTATCCTGTTGACCTAGGCTTACTGCTCGGTGCACAGCATCTAAGATGTCTGGGCGAAACTGGGCAATCTCTCGCAGCCAAAGGTCAGCTCGCAGAACGAAAATGCCACTGTTCCATAAGTAGTGGCCAGAGGCCAGATAGTCCTCGGCAGTAGCCAGATCTGGCTTTTCCACAAACGCTTCAAGAATTCTAGCCTCAATTGTGCTGCCTCGGTGGCCAGGAATCGGCTCTCCGGCACGCAGATAGCCAAACCCTGTTTCAGGGCGAGTGGGAACCACACCCAAGGTAACGATAAAGCCCTCATAGGCCAAACGCACAGCTTTGCGCATAGTCATGCAGAAAGCCTCCGGGTCTTTAATCACATGGTCGGAGGGCATGACCGCCAGGACTAGATTATCCTGGATTCGAGCAGCCAAAAGAGCAGCTGCAGTCAAAGCTGGCGCAGTGTTGCGTCCAACTGGCTCAAGCACGATAGTAGGATGGGGGCTAGGTAGGGCTCTAAATTGTTCCACTACCAAAAAGCGGTGGGATTCGTTGCAAACCACCAGAGGAGGCGAAGCAGAGATAGCCGGTTCAGCTTTGATAAGTTTTAAGATTCTCCAGATCGCCTCCTGAAAGAGGCTTAAGTTACCGGTCAAGCTTAAGAACTGTTTAGGATACGCTTCCCGGGACAGTGGCCACAGTCTGGTTCCAGAACCTCCGGACAAAATGACAGCTGCAAATGGTATGCTCATAATTGTAAATATTGAGTATTTTCCGTTTTCCAATGACGACCTACATTTATACCCATCCGGCTTGCTTTGAACACCTTACCCCTCCGGGTCACCCGGAGTGTCCCGCACGGCTTAAGGCAGTCCTGCAGGCTCTCAAAGACGAGCGCTTTACTTCCCTGGAATGGCAAATGGCACCTGCGGCTAGCTGGCAGCAACTGAGGCTGGTTCACACCCAAAGCCATATAGATTCGATCGCCACTGCCATACCCAAAACCGACTTTGCTTTCCTGGACCCGGACACCGTAGTTTCCAGGGGCTCTCTTCAGGCCGCCTTGCACGCAGTGGGTTCAGCCTGTGCCGCGGTTGAGGCGACCCTATCTGGGAAAGCGGACAATGCCTTCTGCGCTATCCGCCCTCCCGGGCACCACGCCGAACCAAACCGCGCTATGGGATTTTGCCTGTTTAACAACGTCGCTATCGCTGCTCGCTATGCTTTGGAACAGTTTAAGCTCGATCGAGTCGCGATCGTCGATTTCGACGTTCACCACGGCAACGGCACCCAAGCAGCTTTTGCTAGCGAACCTAAAGTTTTTTATGCCTCCACTCATCAGGTTCCACTTTACCCCGGGACAGGTCTAGCCGAAGAGACCGGGGTTGGAAATCTGGTAAACGTACCGCTTCCGCCTGGAACGGATGGGAAAAAGTTCCGCCAAGAGGTAGAGCGCAAGATTTTGCCAGCGCTGGAGGCATTTTGCCCTCAAATGCTCTTGGTTTCGGCGGGGTTTGACGCTCATGCCGACGATCCTCTGGCTGCTTTGCTGCTTACAGAAAAGGATTTTGCTTGGATTTCGGCTCAGCTGGTGACGTTCAATCTCCCGCTGGTTTCTTGTTTGGAGGGAGGATACAACTTGGCTGCTTTGGCGAAAAGCGTAGCTGCTCACGTAGAAGCTCTAGCCTCTAGCAGTTCTATGGCAAAGTAGTTATAGTTGCAGGTCAAGCAAGAAGCCCTTGTCAGCTCTGGGTGGCCGGGATTAAAAATGATCACTTGCATAAGCCGCGTTCTAAGTCGGCGATGATGTCTTGAATGTCCTCCAATCCTACCGATATCCGCACCAGCCCGTCGGCTATCCCGGCTTGCTTTCGCTCCTCTGGAGACAGGCGCCCGTGCGTGGTAGTCGCTGGATGAGTGATGGTAGTTTTGACATCTCCAAGATTGGCGGTGATCGAAATCAAGCGCGTGTTATCGATCAATTTCCACGCAGCTTCTTTTCCACCTCTGACGACAAAGCTCACTATCCCTCCAGCCCCTGTTTGCTGGCGTTTGGCTAGTTCGTATTGCGNATGCGAGGGAAGGCCTGGGTAGTAAACACGCTCTACGCTTGGATGAGATTCTAAATAATGAGCAAGTTGCAGCGCATTGTCGCAATGGGCTCGCATTCTTAACCCCAGGGTTTCTAAGCCACTCAGAAACACCCAGGCGTTAAAGGGGCTCATGCTAGCCCCACCAGTGCGCAAAAACGGATAGATCTCTTTATTCAGAAGCGTGCTCGGCCCCACGATCGCGCCACCAACACAACGACCGTGGCCGTCCAGGTACTTAGTTGCCGAATGCACTACTAAGTCAGCCCCTAAAAAAATTGGCCTTTGTAGAGCGGGGGTACAAAACACGTTGTCAATTACCAGATAGGGGCGATTCGGTAGCTCTCCTCTGCTCCTAACTAACTTAGAGAGCGCTCGTATGTCGGCAATTTCGGTCAACGGGTTAGACGGCGTCTCCAGAAACAAAAGACGCGTGTTTGGGCGAATAGCCGCCTCCCAAGCTGAGAGGTCGGTGAGTTCCACAAAACCGGTTTCAACGCCGAACTTGCTAAGATAATTCTTAAAAAGGAGCAAAGTGTTACCAAACACCGAACGCGAGCACACTACGTGATCGCCCGCTTTAAGTAGCCCCATGCACAAGGTCAGGATGGCTGCCATTCCCGACGCAGTGGCAATTGCTGTCTCTCCACCCTCCAAAGCCGCCAAGCGCTCTTCAAAAGCGCGGACAGTAGGGTTAGTAAACCTAGAGTACACGTTGCCCGGCTCCTCACCAGCAAAGCGAGCTTGGGCTTGCTTAGCGCTAGTAAAGACGTAGCTGGAAGTAGCGAAAATAGGTACGGAGTGTTCTTGTTCCGCAGTGCGCTTATGGCCTGTACGTATGCTTTGGGTTTGCACTCCAAAACGCGATAAGTCCATATCAGACTGATATCAAGTCTATCCAGCGACTGTAGGTTTTTGCTTGAGATTTGCTGGCTGAAGATCTTAAAAATCTTAACCTTTCCAGGTACTCTTCGGTGATGTCGCCGGTTACGTAATCGCCGCTGAAACAGCTCGTTTCAAAACGCTCTATCTTCGGATTACCACGCCGCACCGCCTCGATCAAATCCGCAAGATCCTGGTAGATGAGCCAATCCGCACCAAGCAGAGACTGTACCTCTTCTTCCGATCGACCATGAGCGATTAACTCTCCTGCTGCTGGCATGTCTATGCCATACACATAGGGATAACGCACAGGGGGCGAAGCCGAAGCAAAGTAGACTTTTTTAGCGCCGGCTTCTCTGGCCATTTGGATGATCTGCTTTGAAGTCGTCCCGCGGACGATAGAATCGTCCACCAACAGTACATTTTTGCCTCTAAATTCTAGATCGATTGGGTTGAGCTTGCGCCTGACCGATTGTTGGCGCAGCTTTTGGCCAGGCATAATAAAAGTGCGGCCAATATAACGATTCTTGATAAATCCTTCTCGGTACTTTACCTTAAGCCGACTGGCCAGTTCCATCGCCGCAGTGCGGCTGGTGTCGGGGATAGGGATAACGACGTCTATGTCGTGATTCGGGCGCAGCCTTAGGATTTTCTCCGCTAGTTTCTCGCCCATGCGCAGCCTCGCCTTGTGAACAGAGATTTTGTCCAGGATCGAATCAGGACGCGCGAAGTACACGAATTCGAAAATGCAAGGTGAATGGATGGTCGAGGAGGCACATAGGCGGCTATGTAAGCGGCCGTTTTTCTCGATAAACACGGCTTCTCCGGGGTGAAGATCGCGCAGAAGATCAAATCCTAAGACGTCCAAAGCGACGCTCTCTGAAGCGAGCATGTATTCCTCCCCTCTTGAGGATTCGCGTCGTCCAATCACGAGCGGGCGAATGCCGAAAGGGTCGCGGAAACCCAAAATGCCAAACCCAGTAATTATGGCTACTACCGCATAAGCACCACGGCAGCGACGATGGACTTCAGCTACCGCATCGAACACGTCGTTTACGTCCAGACGTAGCTTGCCAAGGCGCTGCAACTCGTGCGCGAAGACATTGAGCAACACTTCCGAGTCTGAGTCGGTGTTGATGTGACGTTGGTCCTGCAAGAAGAGCTCTTGTTTAAGCTGCTCAGCGTTGGTTAAGTTACCGTTATGGCCTAGGGCAATCCCATAAGGAGAATTGACATAGAAGGGTTGTGCCTCCGAGGGACTCAAGCAGCCTGCGGTCGGATAGCGCACATGGCCTATTCCCATGTTGCCAGGCAGATTTAGCATGTGAGAAGTTTCAAACACATCCCGTACCAGCCCCTGGTCTTTGCGCAAATAAAACCGTCCGTTGTCGTAAGTGACAATTCCCGCCGCGTCTTGGCCACGGTGCTGTAAGACCGTCAGAGCTTCGTACAGTTCTTGGTTGACTGGAGAGGAAGAGACGATGCCAACAATTCCGCACATGGTTCTAGGCCTTATATTTTCGTAAGCTTAGCATAAAACACATGATGCTTGTAAGGCTCGGAAAGCGCCTCGCTCCACCGCTTGAGATAAGGGAGCAGTCTGGATTTTTGCCACTCAGGCCAAGAGGACATCCCAAAGAAATCCGTTATCCAAATAAGAATCAAGACGAGCAATACCCCCCGGACACCGCCAAATGCCATTCCCCCTATTCGGTTTATCCCTCTAAGAAAGGATTTATCAATCAAAGAGCTAATTATGTGCCCAAGCGCTTTGCCTACAATCAAAACGACAACAAAAATAAGGATAAAGGCTAGAACTGCTCTGATTTTTTCTGCTTGAGGCAGCCAGTATGCGAGCCAATTTGCTCCAGTGGGCCAGTAATGCAGGCTGATCCATAAGCTTGCAATCCAACTGATTAGAGCAAATGCTTCTTGAATTAAGCCACGGATTAGTCCTAGAAGAGTGGATAAGCTGATGGTAGCTATTATTGTGTAGTCTATCCAGTTCATTGAAACTTCAAGTTAACGGTATAATTTAGCCCTCAAATATGTCTGCGTTTGGCGGTGGTACGAAACGAAACAAGCCATCGGCCAAGATCGGATTTAACTGGACGTGTTCGAATAGGATTCGAGTCAAGTGACCAAAATTGTCTGCAATTTCCATTGCCGCAAGTATCCCTCTCACCAACTCTACTCTAAGAGAGCGGAATACGTCCTCTTCGCTCTTTGGTTTGAGTTCTACCCACGCCCGCTCCTTTTCCTTGCCTTGCCCCACGATCACAAAGCGCTGCTTAAGCTCTAGTTTGCCGCTAAGCAGCAAAGCAGGAGCCGATCCTAACGCAGCGTCGATATTCTTGACCGTCACTTGCGCCAAATCTGGATCATAAAACCAAACCTTATCTCCGTCGGCAACGATCTCTTGGCGGTAAGGGGTTTCATAATTCCAGCGAAATCTCCCTGGCCGTTTGAGGTAAAAACGACCAAAGTTTTGACGACTCACCTGACCATGCTCATCAAGCGTTTGCTGTATGAAAGAGGCAGACAAAGACTTCACCTCAGCTAGAAACCGATCAAGCTCCACCCCATCTGCAGCAAGGGCTCGCAAAGACCAAAACAAAAACGCTATCCAACTTAGTTTCACTTTATTTCAATCCTCTGTCATTGGGATTAACACCGAGCGCGAACCATTTCCCTCGGCCTTACTTACTACCCCAGCGCGTTCCATCTCTTCAACGATACGTGCGGCGCGGTTATAACCTATCTTGAACTTGCGCTGCACGCTGGAAATCGACACCCGCCTCGTTTCGATGACGAAACGCACCGCCTCATCGTATAGAGGATCAAGCTCACCGCTGGTTTCCTCAGGCGTATCTCTGAATTCAGTCTCTTCTTGGAAGCGAGTAATATCTTCTAGATACTGAGGGCTGCCAAATTGTCTCAAGTATTCTGCGACTTTAATCACTTCATGGTCGCCTACGAACGCACCATGGGCGCGCATAGGAAATCCAGTTCCGGGCGGTAAATACAGCATATCCCCACACCCTAAGAGAGACTCTGCTCCGCTTTGATCAAGAATAGTTCGCGAATCCACTTTGGAAGATACCTGGAAGGCGACGCGAGTCGGTATGTTTGCCTTAATCAGGCCGGTCAACACATCTACCGACGGGCGTTGGGTTGCCAAGATCAAATGAATTCCGGCTGCGCGCGCTTTTTGCGCTAAACGAGCGATTAGCTCTTCCACTTTCTTGCCGACGACCATCATCATGTCTGCAAGCTCGTCGATCACCACTACGATGATCGGCAAAAGCTCTAAGGTTGGCCAACTCTCCCCTTCCCTGAGCTGGTTAGCGCGAAAGAGTGGATCCTTAATCGGCTGGCCCTGGTCGGTAGCTTCTTTTATTTTTTGGTTGTAGCTGACCAAATTGCGAACCTTAAGGAGCGACATCAGGCGATAGCGCCTCTCCATCTCCGCCACACACCAACGCAAAGCCGATGCTGCCTCCTTCATGTCGGTAACTACTGGACAAAGAAGATGCGGAATTCCTTCATAGACTGACAGTTCCAGCATCTTGGGATCGATGAGGATCATTCTGACTTCTTGCGGCCCGGCTTTGTACAACATGCTCAAAATCATCGCATTGATTGCCACCGACTTGCCGGAGCCGGTGGTCCCCGCCACCAACAGATGTGGCATCTTAGCCAGATCCACCACCACGGGATGACCGGAAATATCCTTGCCCAACACTAACGTGACCGGGGATTTTGCCTGCTGGTATTCGCGGCTTTCTAGGATTTCACGCAAATAGACTGTCTCTCGCTTGCGATTTGGGATCTCTAATCCAACGTAAGACTTTCCCGCAATCACCTCGACTACCCGCACGCTTGGCACAGCAAGCTGGCGCGCCAGATCCGTACTCAAGTTGCTGATTCTACTGCTTTTAATGCCTGGAGCGAGCTTAATTTCAAAACGGGTAATCACAGGTCCGGGATGCACTTCTTTGACTTCGGCCTGCACTCCGAAATCCGAGAGCACCGCTTCCACATGTTCTGCCATGCGCTCAAGGTCGGTCTGAGAATAGCCTGAATCAACCTTCTCAGCGCGATCTAGAAGATCCAACGAAGGCAACGCTAAATTTCTCAGTTCGGATTTTGCCAAGACGCATTCACGCTCTGCTGTTGTTTGTTGTTTGCCCACAAGTGCACTGGAAATCTTCTGCTTCGTAAGGGGGGTTGACGCTTCTTCCGAGTTTTCCCCAAGATTCAGATTGGGTTCGCGCTTTTTAAATTTCAAAGTACCTAATTTTCGATCTTGAGCAGTCTGCCTTTGAGGTGAATGAATTTTTTTAAAGCGTGGGGGTAACAGCACGCCATTAAGCCTTTTGAGCCTCAAGACTGCATAATCCCAACCGAGCAGAGCGTATCTGCCAATCGCCTCCATTAAGGCCAGCCACGAGATCCCGGCAAATAAAGTAGCTCCAGCCAAGAAACCCACAGTCAGGGCCAAAGTCGCACCTACAACGCCAACGCGATTGAGCAACCATTCGCCGATTTGCATCCCCACGATTCCACCATTGGTCTCAGGCAGGGAGAGCGGCAGCCAGGTGAAATGGAGATAAAAAAGCCCCGTGCTTGCCAATACCGTTACAGCAAGCCCAGACCAGCGCAAAGTTAATATTGTCCGCAAGGAAACCTGTCCTCGACGCTGATGCATTAGAAACCCGTGCCAGGCAAGCATAATTGGGATCAGATACGCGCTTATCCCAAGCCAAGAAAAGACAAAATCCGCCAACCAGGCTCCGACCACTCCCCCTTCGTTAGCTAAAGGACGACCAGTTCCGGAATGGCGCCAACCAGGATCGGCAGGATCAAAGCTCATTAAAGACAGAAGCAGATAAAAGCTTAGGGCCAGGCAACCCAGCACCGCGATCTCACGCAAGCTGTGGATAGCCCGCTCCACGAGAGCATCGGAGATGGCTTTTTTAGTTTGAGACAAGGCAATTTGCTAATGGATCTGTTCGGTCAACATTGTTGATGAAACAGGCGTTGTAGGCAAGCCGACTTTACCTGGCGCAATGAGGGCGGATACTATAACAGCAAATAGTATCTGAGGGAATTTAAGCTATGGCTGAAGCAAAACATTGCCGCTTGTTGATCCTAGGATCTGGACCGGCTGGGTATACCGCTGCCATCTATGCCGCCCGTGCCAACCTCAAACCAGTCTTAATCACCGGCATAGAGCAAGGCGGACAACTGATGACTACGACTGAGGTAGAAAATTGGCCAGGAGAGCCAGACGGCGTCCAGGGGCCCGAGCTGATGGACCGCATGCGCCGCCATGTGGAACGTTTTGCCACCGAGATCGTCTTCGATCATATTCATACTGCCGATCTTTCCAAACGGCCGTTTGTCTTAACCGGAGATGCTGGCGTGTATACCTGCGATGCGCTGATCATTGCCACTGGCTCTTCGGCCAAGTATTTAGGGCTGCCATCGGAGGAAAAATATAAAGGCCGCGGTGTGTCTGCCTGTGCCACGTGTGACGGGTTTTTCTACAAAGACCAGGAGGTAGCGGTCGTGGGCGGTGGCAATACCGCTGTAGAGGAAGCTCTTTATCTGGCTAACATTTGCTCCCAGGTGACTCTAATCCATCGCCGTGACAAACTGCGGGCAGAAAAAATCTTGGTCGAGCGGCTGCTCAAGCAGGCCGATAAAGGCAAAATCCGCATCGAGTGGAACCAGGTGGTGGATGAAATTCTAGGTGATGATCGAGGCGTCACGGGGGTCAAGTTGAAACACGTTCATACTGGGGCAACCCGAGAAATTCCAGTTTCGGGAGTCTTCATCGCCATCGGTCACACTCCCAATACCGCTATCTTCGAAGGTCAGTTGGAGCTCGACCGCGGCTACATCAAAATCAGGGGTGGCAGTCAGGGTAACGCCACCGCCACCAGCGTACCTGGCGTGTTTGCGGCTGGGGATGTGGCCGATCCGATCTACCGCCAAGCAGTCACCTCCGCCGGCACAGGCTGCATGGCAGCACTAGATGCAGAGAAGTTCCTGGAACAACAGTCAGAATGCTAACCTTGCTCGACCCAAACGACCCACATTTTTTCCCACCAGTCGAAGAGGCCCTCACTGAACCTAACGGTCTTCTGGCCGTAGGGGGCGATCTCTCCCCTACTCGGCTGCTTGCCGCTTACCGGCGTGGAATCTTTCCTTGGTATAACCGCGGCGAGCCAATCCTTTGGTGGTCACCGAATCCAAGGCTCGTGCTATTCCCCGGAAAACTGAAAATTGCTAAGAGCCTGCATAAAACCCTCCAAAAAGGCAAATTTAAAGTGACTTTCGATCAAGCTTTTTTCCAAGTGATCGAAGCCTGCGCTGCGCCGCGCAAGCAGGAGAAAAGCACCTGGATAACACCCGAAATGAGGGTAGCCTATTGTCGTTTACACGAACTCGGCTATGCCCATTCGGTGGAAAGCTGGTATGATGGAAAATTAGTAGGCGGTCTGTACGGGGTGGCCTTAGGCCGCGTGTTTTTTGGAGAGTCCATGTTCCATCGCTTAAGCGATGCCTCTAAAGTCGCCTTCGTTACCCTGGTTGATTGGTTAAAGGCGTGGCGCTACGAGCTCATCGATTGCCAAGTGCGCACCGATCACCTAATCCGTCTGGGAGCAGAGGAAATCCCAAGGCCAAAATTCATCGGTTTGCTTGCTGAATTATGTCAGACGCCTTGCGCTCAAACAGCTTGGCGCTGATGGGGGAATTACCTTTTTCTCTCAGTGCGCCTTTCCCCTGCCCATATCTGCCCCGGAAGACCTCTCGGCTCCTGTTTTCGTCCTTGGACTTATCGACATACAGCCACCTGGTAGCCCAAGGATTCCGCCGCAGCGGCGACTTGGCATATCGCCCCTATTGTCCAAGTTGCCAGGCTTGCATTCCGGTGCGCATAGAGGTGACTCAGTTTCGTCCCAATCGCAGTCAAAGGCGATGCTGGAAGTATAACCAAGAGTTAACGGTCAGCGTCAAGGATCCAAATTTCTCCTCAGAGCACTTTGCTGTTTACCAACTTTACCTCAAGGCGCGCCACGGCGACACGAGCCAGATGATGACGGCACAGGATCTGAATTTTTTGATCAGCCGTTGGGTCAGGACTCAGCTTTACGAATTCCGCCTGCAAAGGAGATTGGTCTGTGTAGCTGTGAGCGATATTTTGGAGGACGGTCTATCTGCGGTCTACACCTTTTTCGACCCTGAATTTGCTAAACGCAGCCTTGGAACGTATGCGGTGTTGTGGCAAATCGGGGAAGCGAGAAAAATGGGATTGCGTTTTCTGTATCTTGGTTACTTCATCAAGGACTGCCGCAAAATGGCATACAAAATCCGATTTAAGCCCCAGCAGTGGTACTTTAACAGCTGGCAACCAGTTAACTTAGCAAGGAGGTTTTATGCCTAGTAAAAATGCTTTTTATGCTCAATCCGGCGGCGTTACTGCGGTCATTAACGCTTCCGCCTGTGGGGTGATCGAGACAGCGCGCAAACACGCAGACAAAATAGGTAAAGTTTATGCCGGCAAAAATGGTATCGTCGGCGCTTTGACTGAGGATCTGATCGACACTTCGCACGAGACAGCGGAAGCGATCGCAGCCCTGCGCCATACACCTGGGGCGGCATTTGGCTCTTGCCGCTATAAGCTCAAAGGGCTTGAGGAGAACCGCGCCGAATATCAACGTTTAATGGAAGTGTTTCAAGCCCACGATATAGGGTATTTTTTCTACAACGGCGGCGGGGATTCTGCCGACACTTGTCGCAAGATCGCCGAGTTTTCTAAAAGTGTTGGTTTTCCTATCCAAGCTATCCACATCCCCAAAACCGTAGACAACGATTTGCCGGTCACTGACAGCTGCCCCGGATTCGGTTCAGCAGCCAAGTATATCGCTTTATCCACTCTGGAGGCCAGCTTGGACGTCGCCTCCATGAGCGCCACTTCTACCAAAGTGTTCGTATTCGAAGTCATGGGAAGACACACCGGTTGGATCGCGGCTGCCGCGGGCTTGGCTTCAACTCCTCAGCGTCCAATCCCAATCGTCATCTTGTTTCCTGAGGTCCGCTTTAATCCCGCTAGCTTTTTAGCCAAGGTCAAACAGGTCGTGGATAACTATGGCTACTGCTCGGTGGTGGTAGCCGAGGGGGTGAAAACCGAAGATGGCCGATTTTTGGCCGATGCTGGTTACACCGATGCCTTTGGTCACACGCAACTGGGGGGAGCAGCACTGGTAGTGGCGCGCATGATTTACAGTGAGCTGGGTTTCCGTTGTCATTGGGCAGTGGCCGATTATCTTCAGCGCTCAGCTCGTCACATCGCTTCTAAGACCGATGCTATGCACGCTTATGCAGTAGGCGAAGCGGCAGTGGAAATGGCGCTCCAAGGGGAAAATGCGATCATGGTAACCATCGTCAGGATCCAGGACGATCCCTACTTCTATCAAATCGGAAGCGTTCCGCTAGAACAAGTTGCTAGCTTGGAAAAAAAGCTGCCGCCTGAATTTATAGACGAAGAAGGCTATGGTATCAGCGAGTCTTGCCGGCGCTATCTTTATCCTTTGATCCAAGGAGAAGACTACCCTCCTTATCAAGGAGGATTGCCTCGTTACGTGCGGCTGCAAAACCTGGAAGTCCCAAAGAGACTAAACAAGCCTTTTCTCCTCTAGGGTCAAGAAACAGCCTCTTCCACTTCTGCTTCCTTTTTGAGGGGTCTTGCTTTACCGGAAGGGTTAGTGAGCTGGTCATTGAGGCGCTGAATCAAAATATCGGTGTGGTTGACAATTTCCTCTAGCCGATTGCGGATCGCTTCATTCCATCCTTTGATCTTGCCCGTGGCAAACAGCCGCCAGCCGGCACAGCGATCAAATCCTCGCACCAAATTAAAGTTCAATTTCAAACGCGCCTGGCGCTTTGCCAGCTGGCGTCGGTAAAGCGCTTTAAATAGGCCAGAAAAAAGAAGATGGAAAATCCCAAGTACGCCTAGTCCTGCAATAACCGCCACGGCATCGGCTAAAGGAGAAAACCAGAATCCGGTAACGATGCCGGCGAAAACTACCCCTCCAATGAGCACGGCTAAAACCAATATATCTAACCTCAGTGTCCAGTTACGCCATCCCATCAGTGCTCGCACTAACTCTGGAATCGCTTGATCCTTTAATTCCTTGGTAGTAGCATCGAGAGCGTTCAAGATGCGATAGGCGCGCTTTATCTCCACCTCTTGCATACGCCGGTGGATCTCGGCCAGGTCTCGATCTCGCCGCGCCTCCAGGCGGTTTTTGACGTACTCGTTGTCGCAACTCAATTCGATCTCTGGCGAGAAGATGGTATAAAAATGAGTGATGTTTAAGCCTTTTTCAGCCAGAGCGCTTTTCCAAGCCGCCACCACCTCCGCCAAACCGTCCTCTCTGGCTGTGACGTCGATCTGGTTGAGGATATAGAGAAATTTTTCCGAATCGTAGCGATCGACAGTAGTCTTGACCAAATACTCCAACGTATCCCGCATTGCTCCCGGCTCAGGACGTCTGGCATCAAAGAAAATAAGCACCAGGTCGGAGATGTCGATGATGTGCTTGGTGATACGTAAAGTTGCGCTGCGCTGAGCATCAGCGTCAAAACCTGGGGAGTCGATCAAAATCTTGCCTTTCAAGGCCTCTGAATTGCAGGTCTTAAGCTGCAGATAAGCATTGATGCGTTTACCCTCTCCTTCCATGGCCTCGTCTATGTCGCGGCTGATCTGGTAGAACGGAAACCGAGGATCTACGTCTAAAGCCAAGCCAGGAAGAGTTTTGATTTCAGGGTCTGGGCTGTAACAGAGTACCGTGAACTTATCGTCTACGGCCTGGACGCCAGTCCGTTGCACTTTGGCCTTAAGAAAATGATTGATAAAACTCGATTTGCCTGCTGAGAATAAGCCTAAAATGGAAATTAGGGGCCACCATGGGATTTGTCGCGCCGTAGACTGATCCGGACGAATCAATCCAAGTTCGCCTGCGACCGTATCGATGATCTGAAAATTCCTGGCGACATCGACGAGCAGAGGGTTTTCTTCGGATAGATGGCGTTCCAGGTTTTGGACATAGATTTCGCTTGCCTGCATAACAGAAGAAGATTCCTAATCTATCGTGAGCGGCGTGTTCGATTTTAGGGCAAAGGGAGTTTAAAAAGCAAAATTAAATCAGCTTCATGCACTTTGTAGACTTTGAAAAATTACAAAAATTCAAGCCCAGCTTATCGAGGTATAATCCAACACTAAAGACTTAATCGTCCAGGACAAAAATGCTAGATCTGTCCCGATATTCAACCTTAGAAGCCTGCGTTGGCAATACTCCTCTGGTTCGCCTGCAGCGCTTGCCAGGCAAAACTTCCAATCTGATCCTAGCCAAACTGGAAGGTAACAATCCGGCCGGTTCAGTCAAGGACAGGCCAGCCTTAAGCATGATCAAACATGCTGAGGAACGCGGTGAGATTAGACCAGGCGACCGCTTGATCGAGGCCACCAGCGGCAATACCGGGATCGCTCTAGCCATGGTATCTGCGATCCGAGGTTATAAGATGACCCTCATCATGCCGGAGAACATGAGTCTAGAGCGGCGTGCAGTGATGAAGGTGTTTGGCGCCGAGATCTTGCTGGTCTCGGCCGAGGGCGGTATGGAGGAGGCGCGTGATCTGGCTGAGGCTTTGGCCGCTGAGGGTCAAGGCTATGTTCTCAACCAATTTGCCAATCCAGACAATCCCCGCGCTCATTACGAAGGGACAGGTCCTGAGATCTGGCGCGACACCTTTGGCACCGTTACCCATTTCGTCAGCGCCATGGGCACCACCGGCACCATCATGGGAGTGGCGAGATTTTTAAAACAAAAAAATCCAGATATTCAAATCGTGGGCGTTCAACCCGCAGAGGGAGCCAAAATCCCAGGCATCCGTCGCTGGCCCCCCAAGTATCTGCCTAAAATCTACGACTCATCTTGGGTGGATCGCCTGATGGACGTAACTCAACAGGAGGCCGAGGAGACTGCCCGCCTTCTTGCATCTGAAGAAGGCATATTCTGCGGTATCTCCTCAGGCGGGGCAGTTGCAGCTGCATTGCGGCTGTCTAAGGAAGTGACGGACGCTGTCATTGTCACCATCATCTGCGACCGCGGCGATCGATATCTCTCCACCGGCGTCTTTCCCGCCTAACTATGGGGTGGTGGGTAAAAGGTTATGGATAGGGTTGGCCTCATCGCTCGTATTCTTCTCTGCTGCTAACGCTCAACTTGAATTAAAGCTCGATTACCTGCGTTTCGGCCCCATCACAATCGAGCGTGCTTTAGTCGGCTTGAGCACGGAGGATGGCTATTATCTGAAAGTAGGTCACTTAAATCTTCCCTTTACGCCCAAAATCGAGCAAATCGATTTATCTTGCCCGCATGGATATCGTCAAAGGTCGTTTCTGGAATGCCCTTATGGCCAATTGCAGTTGCGCTTGCCACGCTTTGGCCAAAGTCTAAGCGCTGCTGGAAAAGCGATTATAGGTCCAAACCGCTGGCAGCTATCCCTCTCCCCTCTCCGTTTTGCCGGCGGCCATCTTAAGCTTTGGGCTGAGTATCAAAAGGAGCGCTGGTATGCTCGGCTGGAGGCTATCAAGCCCATAAAGCTTAACTGGATCAAGGCCATGTTTTCTGGGGTTTTGGCCAAACTCCAAGGAAATGCCTCGTTTCGCTTAGAGGCTCAAGGAGGCTCAACTTTAGACAAACTGAACTTTAATCTGACCGGCAAAAACTTGAGTTTCCATGACCTCGGCTATCGCCGTGTTGCCGATGGCCTCCACGTTAAGCTCCAACTTCAAGGCCAAGGACAGACCTTTTTTTTAAGGTCCGAAATACCGGCAGGAGAAAGCCTTTATTTCCCAGTATATCTGCCTTTCCGCGACTATCCGGTCACGCTCAAGGCTTTTTTTTCTCTCGCGCCACCCACAGCGGAAGTTTTACTTCATGAGCTTAAGCTGTCTCAGTTAAACGTTTTGACCGCTACTGCTCGAGGGCGGCTATCTCAAAATTCCCTAAACTTTGTCACAGACTTTCAAGCCGATCTGCCAACGCTGTTTCGGCTTTATGGGCAGCCGTTCTTGGCAGGCAGCCGCTGGGAAGGAATCGAGTTTCTGGCAGGTAAGGTCCGCGGCCGAGCAACGATCTCAGATGACTCAAAGGCTAGGGCAAGCGTTCATGTGGAGCGTGCTGTGCTCAGTGACCGCGAGCGCCGATTTGGTTTAAACCGATTAGGTGCCGACCTGGTCTGGCAGTCAAGTCAGGCCACGTACAGTTTTCCCTCTCGGATCCATTGGCAGGCAGGGCACTTATACGCTATCCCACTTGGGAAGACCGAATTGCACTTTTATCTCAGCGGAGACGATGTTTACTTGGATGCTCCGTCTGACTTACCCGTGCTCGATGGTCATTTGCGGATCGAGCAATTGGAAATCCTCGACCTAATTACCGCCCCTCGAATTCAATTTAGCGGCCGCCTTGAGCCAATTTCTTTGGATCTCTTAAGTCGGGTGCTGGGATGGCCGCCTATGGTTGGAACTGTGTCCGGCAGCATCCCCCAAGTTCGCTACGATCACCGCTGGCGAACTTTAGAACTGGACGGCCGCCTCACTATTCAAGCGTTTGCCGGTACGATTGCGATCGAGCACCTAAAAATCGTTGACCTGTTTGGCGCCTTGCCTCGGCTGTACGCCGACGTTTATGTCCACAACGTAGACCTAGAACAAATTACTAAACGCTTTGCTTTTGGCCGCATCACTGGTAAGTTGGAAGGCAGCATCGATGGGTTAGAACTGGAAAACTGGCGGCCAGTTGCTTTTAGCGCTTGGTTTGGAACCCCGGCAGATGATCGCAGCCGCCATCGCATCAACCAGAAAGCCGTGGAGAATTTGACTCATCTGGGTGGAGGATTTGCCGCCGACTTCTTGTCGCGTACCTTACTGCGTGTATTCAACGAATTCAGCTATGCTCGCTTAGGAGTCGGCTGCCGACTAAAAAGTGGCGTCTGTGAATTAGCCGGCATCGCGCCGGTAAATGGGGGCTATTATATTGTCCAAGGCGGCGGCCTGCCTCGAGTAGACGTAATCGGCTATAATCGGCGCATCAGCTGGCTGACCTTGATCAATCGCTTAGCCCGCATCGCTAAACTAAAACCACCGCCTGTTCAACCATGAAAAAGTCACTGCTTTTGCTCTTTTCATTGCTTCTCTGGAGCATTGCTTCTTGCGTTACCATTAACATCTATTTTCCCGCTGCTGCGGCGGAAAAAGCCGCCGATCAAATTATCCGCGACATCCAAAAAAACGCTCCCCCTCAATCTTGGCAGCACTGGCGATCCACTTCGCTCTCGTGGCTAAATGTTTTGGGAATCTCCCCGGCTTATGCGCAACCTGATCTCAATTTAGACAGCCCTGAGATTCGCACGCTCAAGGCGTCCATGCAACGCCGTTTCCCCAAACTCAAGCAGTATTTGGACAGCGGTTGGGTCGGTTATGCCAATGATGGCTTGGTAGCTTTACGTAACCGTGATCGAATTCCACTGCGAGAGCTGGCAAGCGTGGAGCAGTTGATTGCGGCTGAAAATAGGGATCGCACAGCCCTGTACCAAGCCATCGCCCGGGCTAACGGCCACCCAGAGTGGGCAACCGAGATCCAGTCCACATTCGCCCGGCGTTGGGTCGCCAACGCTGAGTCCGGCTGGTGGGTTCAAGACTCAAGCGGCAGCTGGCAACAAAAATAAACCATGCCTAGGGGTAAAGCCTTACCACAAGATCCGGTCGTTGCCTATGTCGAGAGGCTTACCCATGATGGGCGCGGTATTGCCTATGTGGACGGCAAAGCGGTGTTCATCGACCAGGCTCTACCTGGAGAGACGGTGCGCTTTGGTTACACCGATATCCGCCGCGATTACGCGTGCGGTAGAGTGATCGAAATTTTGTCCCCTAGCTCTCAGCGCGTTTCTCCACCCTGTCCCCATTTTGGCTCTTGCGGTGGCTGCAGTTTGCAGCACCTCGAACCTGCAGCTCAGCTTGCGTTCAAGCAGGAGCTTCTGCTGGAACAGCTGCGTCGCATCGGCAAAGTGGAGCCCTGCGAGGTCTGGCCGCCGATTAGCGGCCAGGCTTTAGGCTATCGCCGCAAAGCCAGGCTAGGGGTGCATTGGGCAGCAACCCGAGGCCGAACACAGATAGGGTTTCGCCGCCGTGGGAGCAGTCGCATTGCCGAGCTGGACGTTTGTTTGGCGCTTCATCCCCAGATAGGCGAAAGGATTAAAGAGTTGGCCAATTTGCTCGATAACCTTTCTATTCGTGCGAAAATCCCTCAAATCGAGGTGGCTATAGGGGACAATCGCAGCGCTCTAGTCTTTCGCATCCTAGAGCGGGTCTCTGAAAAAGACACCCAAGCGCTTGTTGCATTTGGCCAAAAGTTTGAATTTGACATTTATCTCCAACCTCAGGGACCAGACTCTCTTTTCCTCCTCGTTCCTGAAAACCCGCCTTTGCCCTGCTACCGGCTTCCAGAGGGAGTGGCTTTATGGTTTAGCCCCCTGGACTTCACTCAGATTAATGCTGAGATCAACCGGCGCATGATTGAACGGGCTGTGGAACTGCTTGAGCCTTGTTCTGAAGACATAATCCTTGATCTGTTTTGTGGCGTAGGCAATTTTACCCTGCCCTTGGCCAGGCGAGCGGGCAAAGTAGTAGGC
>JAOAHI010000035.1 GCA_026415315.1 Methylohalobius sp. | reverse complement strand
GCCTTCTCGTGCGCTGGGTGCCCGAGGCTAGACGTCTTCGTCCTTTAGAGGTAGTGGCCGAATTTGCAAAAACCCTGTTGGATGAACTGGACCTGGTGCGGGAGGCGGCCAACGCGGCTGAACTCAGGCGTCATTTTGAAGGTTCGGACTTATTGTACGTGCCTAAAGTGTATTGGGACTGGACAAGACCTCGGGTTTTGGTCCTGGAGCGTATCTTTGGAATTCCGGTCGCCGACCGCGAAGCGCTAAAAGCTGCCGGCGTCGATTTGAAGCTCCTGGCCGAGCGCGGAGTAGAGATCTTTTTTACCCAGGTGTTCCGGGACAATTTCTTCCACGCCGACATGCATCCAGGCAACATCTTCGTCGATCCTGCGCATCCGGCGCGCTATCTGGCGGTGGATTTTGGGATCGTCGCCAGTCTCACGGAAGAGGATCAATACTACCTGGCTGCTAATTTTTTAGCCTTTTTTAACCGTAATTATCGCGAGGTGGCAAGGCTGCATATAGAGTCCGGCTGGGTGCCCCCTACCACACGCCTGGATGAGCTGGCTTCAGCCATCCGCGCCGTATGCGAGCCGATCTTTGCCAAGCCGCTGGGGGAGATTTCCTATGGCAGATTGCTTTTGCGCCTATTTCAAACCGCACGCTGGTTTAACATGGAGGTGCAGCCACAGCTGGTGTTGCTGCAGAAGACTTTACTCCAGATCGAAGGATTGGGCAGGCAACTTTATCCCGAGCTCGATCTGTGGCAAACCGCCAAGCCTTTCTTAGAAGCGTGGTTTTGGCAGAGAATGCACCCTAAGACCCTCTTGCAGCGCGTATATGCTCAGCTTCCCACCTTGGCTGAGGGGCTGCCCGAGGTGCCGGCGTGGACGGTCAAGCTGCTGCGCCAACTGGAGGAGGGAAGGCTTAAGCTGGAGTGGCAGTCTAGGGAAGCTACAGAGCCTAAAAACCAGCTCGCCCGCAATCAGCAGCAGACGACGCGAGCGCTGATAGGATCAGCGCTTTTGATTTCAGCCAGCGTGCTCCTGGGGCCAGGGGAGGCAGGGCCGGTGGCTCTGATCCTGGCTGGAATGGGTGGGATCCTGTTGGGGCGAGTCTGGAAATAACCATCTCTTGGCAAACTCCTCGGCCGGAAGCGGCTGGCTGAACAGATAACCTTGGTAGAAATCGCAGCCCTGGTCAGCGAGAAAGCGGAATTGCGACTGGGTTTCTACCCCTTCGGCCAGGACTTTGATTCCTAAGGCGTGGCCCATGGCGATGATGGCGGAAGCAATCTCGCAGTCTTCTCTCAGTTGAGGCAAATCATCGACGAAACATTTGTCGATCTTGATGAGATCTAAGGGAAGCCGCTTGAGTTGAGCGAGGGAAGAATAACCGGTGCCAAAATCATCCAGCGCCAACGACACCCCGAGCTGGCGCAAAGCCGCTAACGCTTCATTCGCTTGCTGCCCTTGTTCCATAAGGGCGGTTTCGGTCAACTCCAGCGCCAGAAGCTGAGGCGGAAAACCGGTTGTCTCTAGGATCTTGGTCACAGCTTGGTCAAGCCGGCAGCGGCTCAATTCCTTAGGGGACAGATTGGCGGCAAGAAGAGGCACGGCCAGACCCGCATTCAGCCAGGCCTGACCCTGGCGGCACAGCGCTGCGATGACCCAGAGGTCGAGTTCAGCGATCAGGCCGCTCTGCTCGGCGATGGGGATGAATTCAGCCGGAGGAATCAGACGGCTTGGACTGGGCCAGCGCACTAAGGCTTCGGCTCCCACCAGATTTCCATCTTTATCGAGCTGAGCCTGAAAGTACAACGCCAATTCATTACCGTTAAGCGCCCAGCGGAGCTGATTGGCTACGTGCAGGCGATGGCGGGTGCGGGCAGTAAGTTCTGGACTGAAGTAACAGAACTGGCCGCGCCCTTGAGCCTTGGCCTGATACAGGGCGGCGTCGGCATGCTGGAGAAGAGCACTGGCTTCGCTGCCGTGGTCGGGGTAAAGTGCGATGCCGCAACTAGCCCCGACCCGCACCTCGATCTCCTCGCCTATTTGCCATGAGCGCTCAAGGCTGTCGATCAGTTTGGCTGCCACGCGCCCAGCGTCTTCGGGGGTGTGTAGATCGTCCAGCACCAAGGCAAACTCGTCTCCTCCCAAGCGCGCTAGAAGATCGGTAGCACGCAGTTGGCCGTGTAAATGAGTAGCCACTTGGACCAACAGGCGATCGCCTGCACTATGGCCGAAGCAGTCGTTGACGTCTTTGAACCGATCGAGGTCCAAAAGCACTAAGGCGAAACCTACCCCCTGCCGGCGCGCGTGAGCCACCGCCTGCGCGAGGTGTTCCAGCAGCCTTCGGCGGTTGGGAAGCGAGGTCAAGGGGTCGTGGTAGGCCAAAAATTCCAACTCTTTTTCTTGCAGTTTACGTTCTAAGGTGATCGCTTCGAATTCCAGGGCATAACCGATGTCGGCGCACAACTCTTCCAACAAGCTAAGGTGCTCAGCCTCAAAAAACCCAGGTTCCTGGGCACATACAGCCAGCGCTCCCACTGCCCGGTCACGCACCCGAACAGGAAGCAACGCCATCGCCCCTATGCGGCAGCGGTTAACCTCCGGGCGCAAGCCCATTTCGTCTAGGGCTTTCTGAGTATTGGCCACCCAGGGTCGGTTCTGATCCAGAGCGCGCTGGACCAAGCTAGCAAGCGTTTTACCTAAACGGGTGGCTTCGGCGCCTGGCTCAGCCGCAAGCAATAGCGTATGTTTGATTTGATTGCTCGCATCGCTTAATGCGAAAAAGACCAACGCAAATCCGCCTTCTTCGAGCAGGATCTTTAGGGTGCGCTCAAGCAACACTTTGCGCCCTGGGCGGCGCAGGATAAGTTGGTTAATCTGCGATAGCGTGCGATACAAGCGGCTGATCTTGGCGAAATCCCGACGGACGCGGTGGTGTTCGCTCAGATCGCGGGTGAAAATAAGCGCGCCTTTGATCTTGCCGCTGCGGTCAAGCAAGGGAACGCCGCGCGATTCTACCTGCCGGCTGACCCCATCTAAGCCAACTAGATTTAATTCGATCGTCGGCCCTGGTTTCCCGCGTAGGATTTGTTCTATCCATGCTTTAGCGCGCGTCCGATCGGCAGGAGCGATGAATTCCCAAACCGGACGCGCCGCGATCTGGGAAAAATCGCTTGCCCCCAGCATGGCCAGGCCAGCGCGATTGATGAAGCGACGGGTACCATCTGGGTTGAGCACTTCAATGCAGTCGGGAGCAGCCTCGACCAGAGCGGAAAACAGCAGCTCATCTTGACCAGCGCGCCCTTTGGCATACCGCGCACGCAGCGTTTGTAACCAACGCGACCACATCAGGTTTCTACTCGGTTGCGGCCCCTCTCCTTGGCCCGGTATAAAGCGTGGTCGGCGGCATGGAGCAGGGAATCCAGATCGCGCGCTGGCGGGCAAGAGCCTACACCGATCGAGACCGTCACCGGCCGTTTTAAGGCTAGGCCTTTAGGTTGCTGAGAGGAAAGCGCCGCCCGTAGGCGCTCGGCCAACTTGGCAGCGGAAGCCAAATCGGCGTTAGGAACGATGGCTAAGAACTCCTCTCCTCCCCAGCGGCAAAGCACATCAGAAGCGCGCAGGGCGTTTTGCATTACGGACGCGGCGTGTTTGAGCACCTCATCGCCTGCCGCATGGCCTAATGAGTCGTTAATACTCTTAAAGTAATCTAAATCTAGCACCATCACGCTGACTGGACGCCCGTAGCGGTGCCCTTGCGCTAGCTCTTGGGCCAGGCGCCGTTGGGCATAGCGGCGGTTGGGCAGTCCGGTCAAGAGATCGGTGTTGGCCAGTTGCTCGAGCTTGCGGCTGAGGAGGGTCAATTCCTTGGCTTTGAGCTCTAATTCGGCGCGCTCTTTAGCCAGCTCTTCTTGTAAGTGAATAATCCTTTGACCAGCGCGCAGGCGGGCGCAGAGCACTTTGAGATTGACCGGTTTGGTAAGGTAATCGTCGATCCCGACTGCAAACGCTTGGACCAGATCGTCTTCGGACTCGTTGGCAGTGAGCATGATGACGTACAGGCGCTTACCTAGCTCCGACTCGCGCAGCGCACGGCACAAAGAGAGTCCATCCATAGGTTGCATCGTCCAGTCGGTCAGGATCAGTTGCGGGGGCTGGTCAAAAATCAACTTTAGGGCTTCGTGGCCGCTTTGGCAGGTGCGCACTTTGTGGCCGGCTTGCTCTAACGGTTTTTTGAGGCGCGCCAGGGCGACAGGGTCGTCGTCCACCAGCAGGATGTCCAGACCGGGCGAGGGAGTAGTCAGTTTGGCTTCGGCTTTGGGTGAGGGGAAATCGGTCTGCACCTCGAGCAGCTTTCCCCAAGCGTGGTAGGCGGTTTTAAGCGCTTGGAGAAATTCCGGCGCCTGTTCGTGGGGGAGATCGATTAGACTCAAGTCGGGCTCTTCTCCGCCCAAGCACCAATCGGCCAGCTTTCCCGCTAGGGCTAGCTGCGAAGCGATAGCTTGGGTTCTGCTATCGCCGGCTTGCTTAGGGGCATGTTCGACAGCGACGGCGTTGGCAAAAACCTCGGGCAATTTCCAGTCGGTGAACAGAAATAAAGTCAGTTTTTGTGAATCCAGCGCAAAGTACTTGCGCTCTAAAGCCAACACATCGGCTCCTTTGGCTTCGGTCAGGCAACGCGCGTATTCCTCCGGCCAGGCGGTAGCCAGCGCGAGCTCTCCGACGCGGGCTAAAAGGCCGAGCACAAACGCTTCCTCCGGCGCCAAGAGACGCTGGCGCTCGGCCAGCTTGCTCATAGCCACGGCGCGTGCCAACGATTTCGCCCAAAACCGCGGATAATCGAAACCTGAGCATTGGGCGATGGGATGAGGACCCAACAGCGACAACGACAACACCAAAGCGCGGGCGGCGTTCAGGCCGATGCGGATGAGCGCCTCATGCACAGCGACGATCGGACGCCTAGGGGCAATCAAGGGGGAGTTGGCGAATTTCAGAACCTTCGCGCTCATAGCTGGATCGGCTTGGATGAGGCGGGCGATGTCCTCTAAGGGTGTGTCTTCCTGAGCGGTCAGCTCCAGCACTTTGAGCGCCACTCCTTGCGGCGAGGGCAGGCGTTCGGCGGCTTTCAATTCGGCAAACAGCAAAGCCTCATCCGTCATAGATAGACCGCCTCCTTCAGCTCAGAGAGCAAGGCACTCAGCGTTTGACCGAGCCTCAAGGTCGCCTCGCCGCTGGGGTCGCCTCGCCCCTCTTTAGCCGCCTGCTCCAGAGCAGCAGCTTGTTCTTTAAGGTGCAGGGCACCGATTTGCGCCGCCATGCCCTTGAGCGCGTGGGCTGCTTCCCTAAGCGCGGCCAAATCCCCTTGGCGCTGAGCTTCTTCCACGGCTGCCAAGCGCTTAGGGGCCTCGTCTTGAAACAGGGCGATAAGTTCAGTTAAGAGCTCCTCGTCACCGTCGAGATTTTGCAAGGCTAGATGGCGATCAAATAATGAATGTTGGGATGAAAGATTTTTCGCCCCTACTGGGGCCCCCAGGAAGCGGACAAGCATTTGTTCCAGTGCCCGACGCGTGATGGGTTTGGAGAGATACTCGTCCATGCCGCATGCCAGACATTTTTCACGTTCGCCTTGGCCGGCGTGAGCGGTCAGGGCGATCACCGGCGTGCGCGGTAAATTTTGCTCGCGCTCTCTAATGCGTAGGGCGCGGGTAGCCTGATAGCCGTCCAGGACGGGCATTTGGCAATCCATTAGCACCAGGTCAAAGCTTTCCTTGGCCAGCAAATCCAAGGCCTCTTGGCCGTTGGCTGCCAGTTGGTATCGCAACCCAAAGGAAGCCAAGAGCTTGGCGATTACCTTTTGGTTGCCGGGATTGTCTTCAGCCGCCAGTACATACGCTTTGGGCCAGGCGGGCGAAGCGGGGGCACAGCGCGCTGTGCTGCTGCCGGTCACCGGCGAGCTATAAAGGCTATGCAAGACCTCAATCAGCTTGCTGCGGCGAATCGGTTTGAGCAGGCAGGCATCGATGTTGGCTGCTTTTCGTTGTTCCAGATCGGGAAGCGTGCCTGAGGTTAACAGCAGGCGCTTGGCGGCAGCTAGCCGGGGAAAGGCCAAAAGCGCCTTAGCCAGCTCAATTCCATCTAGGCCCGGCATATGGCCGTCGAGTAGGATGAGGTCGGGCGGCTCTTGGGTGGCTAGGAGAGCTAGCGCTTGAAGGCCGTCTTCGGCTTCAACCGTGTCCATGCCTAGGTGGGTGAGATAATTTCGCAAGACCCTGCGGTTGGTAGCGTTGTCATCGACAACTAAGGCGCGTTTGCCGGAAAAAACCGTAAGAATAGGTTTCGAACCGGCCCCAGGCTGTACTGGCAACGGCAGCTCAAAGGTAAACGTGCTGCCAGTCCCTTCCGTGCTCTCCACTCCAATCCAACCGCCCATCTTTTGGACCAGTTGGCGACAGATCGCCAATCCTAGTCCTGTGCCGCCAAAGCGGCGGGTGGTAGAAGCGTCAGCTTGAGTAAAAGGCTGAAACAGGCGCGCCTGGGCGTCAGGGGAGATGCCGATGCCGGTATCTTGGACCTTAAAGCGGACATTTTCGCCGGAAGCACAAACCTCAACTGCCACCTCGCCGCGCTGGGTGAATTTGATGGCGTTGCTGACTAAATTGGAAAGCACCTGGCGAAGGCGGATCGGATCGCCCAGACGCTGGGCAGGAAAGTCAGCCGGGATGATCAGGTTGAGTTCTAGTTCTTTGGCATGAGCGCGGGGAGCCAAAGCTGCGATCGTTTCTTCAACCACCTGGACAAGGTCAAACGCTACTTGCTCGATTTCCAGTTTCCCCGCTTCGAGTTTAGAGAAGTCCAGAATATCGTTGAGAATTTCCAAAAGCGCCTCGGCTGAGTTAAAGCACGTATGAACCAATTCCCTCTGTTCCGGAGTTAATGGCGTGTCTTTTAACAATTCCAGCATTCCTAACACTCCGTTCATGGGAGTTCGGATCTCGTGGCTCATGTTGGCCAAAAACGCGGCTTTTGCCTGGGCAGCTTTGAGCGCTTCATCGCGTGCGGCTTGAAGGGCAAGCCTGGTCTCTTCCTGCAGCAAGGCTAAGGCGATCATCTCCCCAACCTGGGTCAAAAACGCCAGCCGGCTCGGGTCTTTGCTCGGATAGGGGTCGGTGTAGAGAAACAGGACGCCAAAGATATCCATTTGATAACACAGCGGCACGACGTAGTGACCGTGAGGCTGCATGGTGGCAAACTTGCGCTCATGGCGTGTGTCGCAAAAGCAGTCGTCGGAGACAATCAACTCACCTTGCGCCGCTCGCCCGCACAGGCATTCGCCTAAAGGGACAAACTGCTCCTTGGTGCGAAACTCTTCGGAGAACTCTCCGTGAAGCAAATAAAGGTGCAAACCTTCGCCTCGGCGTTCAAACAACCCGCCTTTGCGTTGCAAAGCCATACCGGGAAGGTCGAACAAAGCCTCCAGCACCCGGGTGAGGCGCTTCTGAAGCGGCTCAGGAGAGGATAGAATTTGGGCAATCTTCAGGCGTGCCTGGGTATCTTGCCGTTCCTGAGTGCGCCGTGCCTCTTCCTCGACTTCGGCCGACACGTCGCGTTGGATCTGGACATAGCCTAAAACCTCGCCGTTTTCAGCTAAGACTGGCGAGATGGTCATTTCTACCCAATATTCCAAGGGGTCGGGGGCTTGGGCCTGGCCTTCGATCGGGATGGGGAAAGGGGGAGAGCCTTTGCGGCGTTGCAGGATCCGACCTGCCCAAGACTGGCCAGACTTAAGCGCCTGGGTCATCGCTTTGAGCGTCTGGCGGCAGGCCTTAGGGCTATCTAGAATTTGGGGTGCTTGTCCGATCAGCTCTTCTGAGCGAAAGCCGCTTATCCGGCACAAAGCCGGGTTAACATAGCCAATCTTTCCCTGCGCGTCGGTCAAAAGAATCATCTCCGCGCAGGCATCTAAGATCTGGCGCAGTTCAAATGAAAGGCGAGTCTGCATACCAAGGCGTTGCCGTTGTTGGCCTACCTTGGTAAGTATAGTTGGGCAAAATCGGTTTGCCAGACCGCCTTAGCCGAAGCGTCCCGTGATGTAGTCTTCGGTCAGGGGATGGCGCGGGTTGGTGAAGATTTTAGCAGTAGGACCGATTTCGATCAGCCGCCCTAGGTGAAAATAGGCGGTGCGCTGAGACACACGCGCGGCCTGTTGCATGTTGTGGGTGACGATGACGATGGAGTATTGCGTGCGCAGCTCGTCTATGAGCTGTTCGATAGTAGCGGTAGCGATGGGGTCGAGCGCCGAGCACGGTTCATCCATGAGCAGCACTTCCGGGTTGACGGCGATGGCCCGGGCGATGCACAGGCGCTGCTGCTGGCCGCCCGATAGGCCGGTGCCCGGTTGATCCAGGCGGTCTTTAACTTCTTCCCACAGTCCAGCCTTTCTAAGCGAATCCTCCACGATCTCATCCAGCTCGGTGCGGTTTCTCGCCAGACCGTGAATACGCGGGCCATAAGCCACGTTATCATAAATCGACTTGGGGAAGGGATTGGGTTTTTGAAACACCATCCCTACCCGAGCGCGCAAGATTACAGGGTCTAGACCGTCGTGGTAGATGTCCACCCCATCCAGTTTGATTTCCCCCTCCACTCGGCAGCCTTCGATGGTATCGTTCATGCGGTTCAGGCACCGTAAAAAGGTGGATTTACCGCAGCCGGAAGGGCCGATCAAAGCGATCACCTCGCGCTGACCGATGTCCAGGTTGACGTTAAAAATCGCCTGTTTTTCGCCGTAGAACACGTTGACGCCGCGGCAGGTCAAGCGCGGCTCGGGGACAGTATAGTCGCCTATAGCGGCGGGCAGCTGATCGAGCCGGTCGCGCGCGGCGGACTCCAGCACAGCCTGGGTGGCAGGTAAGGAGAGTTCGGCGGGGGTAGAGGGTGGGTTCGGCATAGCTATATTTTACCAGCGGCGCTCGAAATGCCGGCGCAAGAAAATCGCCAAAGCGTTCATCAGCAGCATGAACACCAATAGCACCAAGATGGCGGCGGCAGCCCGCTCGACGAAGCCGCGCTCCGCGCTGTCGGCCCACAGGTAAATCTGAACCGGTAGCACCGTTGCCGGATCGAGAAGACCCCGAGGTATATCGACGATGAATGCCACCATTCCGATCATTAAAAGCGGGGCGGTTTCGCCCAAGGCACGGGCAGTGCCAATGATGGCACCAGTGAGCATTCCTGGCAGAGCCAAAGGCAACACGTGGTGCAAAACCATCTGCATTTTCGAAGCGCCTACTCCCAAAGCAGCCTCCCGAATCCAGGGAGGAACAGCTTGCAGGGAAACGCGGGAGGTAATGATGATGGTGGGCAGGGTCATCAGGGTTAGGACCAGCGCGCCGACCAAAGGAGTAGAGCGCGGCAGAGCAAAGGCGTTCAAGAACACCGCCAGCCCCAGCAAGCCGAAGACGATGGAGGGAACCGCCGCTAGGTTATTGATATTGACTTCAATCAGATCTACCCAGAAGTTTTTCTTTGGAGCAAACTCCTCCAGATAGACAGCGGCCGCCACGCCCAAAGGAAAGGACAAAAGCAGGGTCAGGCCTATGGTGTAAAACGATCCAGAAAGCGCCCCTAAGATGCCGGCAAGCTCCGGTTCCCGCGAGTCGCCGGCAGTGAAGAAGGTCTTGTTGAACCGCTTCTCTATGCGCCCTTGGGCGAGGAGGTGATCGATCCAGGGTTGGAGGGAGGCGGCGCGTTGGGCCCCGGTTTGGCCTTTGGCAAACATGTCCACATCGCTGCTCGCCGGCAGCCAAACTCTCTGCCTAGTACCGATCAGACGGGGATCGGCCAGCACCATATGGCTCAAATAGTCCGCTCCCCCAGAGCTGACGAGCCGATACAGCATCCGTTGTTGGGTGCGACCCTCTACCTGTGGGAACAGCTCTCTAAGAGCCTGTCTTACTAGCGACTCGTAGTCGGCTTGGCGTAAACTCTCCTCGTCTAAGCGACCATCGGGCGCAATGACTTGAGGGTCAAAATAGACGTCTAAAGCCAAATACGTTTGCTGGAAAGCGCGCCAGCCTAAAGCTACTATGCTGCCTAATAACAAGGCCAAAAGCGCGAGGGTGACTGCGACCGCCATAAAGCCAGCCCATTTTAAACGGGTCTCGCGGGCACGACGCCGGGCTATGCTGGCGACGATTCGGTCGACGGTATGGCCTTTACTCATAACTTTCCCGGTATTTTCGCACCACGTATAAGGCAATCACATTAAGCCCCAAAGTCAAGACGAACAATACCAGACCTAACGCAAAAGCGGCCAAGGTCTTAGGAGAGTCAAACTCTTGATCGCCGATCAAGAGGGTGACGATTTGCACGGTGATCGTAGTGACCGAATCTAGAGGGTTGATCGTCAACTTAGCAGTCAAACCAGCCGCCATGACGACGATCATGGTCTCGCCTATGGCGCGCGAGATGGCCAAGAGCATTCCCCCGACTATTCCCGGTAGCGCCGCCGGAATCACGACCTGCGTGATGGCTTCGGCCCGCGTCGCTCCAAGCGCATAGGCACCATCGCGCAAGGACTGGGGCACAGCGTGGATGACGTCTTCGGAAATCGAAGAGACAAACGGGACGATCATAATCCCCATCACCAAGCCTGCACCTAGAGCGCTTTCCGAAGCAATAGTCAAACCGAGGACCTCCCCTGCTTGACGCAAAAACGGGGCGACTACCAAGGCGGCGAAGAAGCCGTAGACCACCGTTGGCACGCCGGCCAGGATTTCAAGCAGCGGCTTAGCCACTGCTCGCACCTGAGGGTGAGCAAATTCCGCCAAGTAGATAGCCGACAGCAGCCCTATGGGAGCCGCCACTGCCATAGCTACTGCCGACGTCAACAAGGTTCCAACCAAAAGGGGAATAAAGCCAAATGCGCCGGAGGCACCCACTTGGTCCGGACGAATCGCCAGTTGCGGGCTCCAATTCAAGCCGAATAAGAATTCGGTCGCAGGCACCAATTCAAAAAAACGGATCGATTCAAACAGCACCGACAGCAGGATGCCCACAGTGGTGAGAATAGCCAGGGCCGAGCTGGCGGCAAGGAGAGTCTCAAGCGTTTTTTCAACCAAATTGCGTGCCGGCAAATCCGGCCGAATTCTTCTGCGCGCCCACATTGCGCCAAGGCCAGCTGCCATTAGGGCGACCACGGCCAAACAGCGGTTGCTTATGGCTTGCAGCGCGCGGTAACGGTCAGCGGCAGCACAAATGACAGGATCTTCACTAGCGTTAGCACTGGAGAGAGCCGTGCGCACTTGATTAAAAACGAGTTCCAGTCGCTCTGAGGGCAGGTTTTGGAGTTCCTCAGGCAAGCTTGCGCCCACCGCCAAGATAATGATCCGCTCTTCCAAGAGCGTCCATAAAATTAAAAAAGCCAGCGCCGGCAAGCCGCACCATAAGGCCGTGTAGTAGCCGTAGTAGCTGGGTAAAGAGTGCAGATGCCGCACCTGTCCGCCGCTGATTGCCAAAGCGCGCTTTAATCCAAGGTAATAAGCCAGGCTGCTCAGACCGAGTAAGATCCAGATGAGGGTGCTGATCGACATCGTGAACAAGATAAAGTGCGCAGGGAGCTTAGCGCCTGCGCACTATTGTACTGGGTTTCGCCTATAGGGATTTGAGAGGGGTCAACTCCTTGGCAGTCTTGCGATAGGTTTCCCGCTCTTTTTTAGGCAGCGGGATTAAGCCCTTGTCGGCCAGGTAGCCTTCCTCGCCCCAAGCTTTTTCGCTGGTGTATTCGTCCAGGAATTCCGGCAGTCCAGGGATGACTCCGACGTGGGCTTTTTTGGCGTAGATGTACAGCGGGCGCGAGATGGGGTAAGCTCCAGCTGCAATATTCTCAAAGCTGGGTTCTATCCCCTCTATGGGGGCGCCAGCGATTAAGTCTGAGTTTTGTTCCTGAAAGCTGTAGCCGAAAACGCCCAAAGCACTTGGGTCGGCTTCGAGCTTGCGCACGATCAGGGTATCGTTCTCGCCAGCCTCAATGTAGGCGCCATCCTCGCGCACGGTGTGGCAGATCTCTTTAAAGCGGGCCTCATCTTTTTCTTTTAGCGCCTTGATCCACGGGAAGTTCGAACATCCCCCTTCCAACGCCAATTCGGCGAAAGCATCGCGGGTACCGGAGGTGGGTGGCGGGCCGTAAACTTTGATCGCCAGGTCGGGAAGATTTGGGTCGATGTCGCGCCATTTTCGATATGGATTAGGAATTAACTTATCGCCGCCTTTGGGGTCAGGCACCTGTTTGGCTAGGGCCAGCCAGACTTGGCGCAAGGCGAGATTCTTCCAAGGGGGAGATTGGCGCGAATGGGCGAGGACAATTCCATCGTAGCCGATCTTGATTTCGACAATCTCTTTGACGCCGTTCCTCTGACAAGTCTCAAACTCGGAGGGTTTGATCCGGCGCGAGGCGTTCTCGATGTCTGGATGCTGAACGCCTATGCCCTCACAGAACAGCTTCATGCCGCCGCCAGTGCCAGTGGACTCGACCTTAGGAGCAGGGAAGCGGGTGCTTTTGGCAAAGCGCTCAGCGACTAAGGTCGTGAAAGGATAGACGGTGGAAGAGCCGACGACGTAGATATAGTCTCTTCCTTGCGCTTGCGCGCTCAGGAACAAAGATCCCAGCAGCACAAATAAGGGTAGTATTCTCACAATAAGCTCCTAGTAGTTAGTCTTTTTATGTTGTCATTCCTTTGTTACAGCTCTGTTACGCCAACGCTTTGCTGGCGATCTCAAACAGATCCTTGGATAACCCCGGCGCCTCAAGCAGGCGACTCAGCTCGGTTCGCATGTGCTGTTGCCGGGTGGAATCATAGCGTCGCCAAGCCGTAAGGGGTTGGGCTAGGCGGGCCGCGAGTTGAGGGTTGAGGCGATCGAGCTTGAGGAGGTATTCGGTCAAGAGCGCATAGCCCGATCCATCAGGGGCGTGGAAGTGGACCGGATTCTGACGGGAAAAAGCCCCCAGTACCGCTCGCACGCGGTTAGGTCGGCCTAGATCAAAATCCGGATGAGCAAGCAGTGCCTTGACCCGCTCGAGTGCGCCCGGTTGCGGTGAAGTGGCCTGGAGAGCAAACCACTTGTCGAGGACCAAGGGTTCGGCTTGAAAGCGCCGATAAAACGCCGCCAAACACTGCGCCTGGGCTGGATGGGCAGTGTGGACGATGATCTTGAGGGCCGCTAGGCCGTCAGTTAGGTTGCGTGCTTGCTCGAACTGCTCAAGGAGTCTAGTTTGGACGAGGGTCGTATCCAAGCATGCCAGATACTCCAGACAAATGTTTTTCAAGCGTCGGCGGCCAATTGCGGCGCTTGAGGTGTCACAAGCCTCTTCTGGCCGGTGGTGGTGCGCATAGCAGGTCCAAAACGCTTCGCTAAGCGCGTGGGCCAAAGCTTGTTTGGCTCGTTCGCGGACGCGGTGAACGCCCTCTGGGTCGATAACTGGCATTTGCTCAGCCAGATAATCCTCCTCGGGTAAAGTCAGGAGCCAAGAGGTGTAGGATAAGTCCGTCAGAGGCTCGGTCAATAAGGCGTAGAATCCCTCCTGGACTTTAGGATCGAGAGCCAAGGGCTGAGAATGGATGTGTTCGAGCAAGATGGCTGAGAGCAAGGTTTGACCTGCGTCCCAGCGCACGAAAGGATCGCGATCGTAGCGCCAGAGGAAGTAAAGCTCTTCCCGCGGCCGAGGATAGTCCAATTTCACTGGAGCAGAAAACCCGCGCAGTATGGACAGAACGGGTTTTTCTGGAACATTGATAAAAGCGAAGCGTTGTTCGGTTTGTGCGAGGGTCAGGATACGGCTAGTCCCGCAGGCGTTTGGCTCTCCTTGCAGTTGGAGCGGCAATTCTCTCCCATCTTGACCTAAAAGCCCTAGGCAAATAGGAATCACGAATGGTTCTTTGTGCGGCTGATCTGGCGTGGGCGGGCAGGTCTGACGCAGGGTTAAGAGGAGGGTTTTTTGCTCTGAATCGTAGGCGGTGTGCACCTCGACTGTGGGGGTGCCGGCCTGAGTGTACCAGCGCATGAATTGGGATAAATCGATCCCATTAGCCTCGGCCATAGCTTGCACGAAATCCTCGCAGGTCACCGCCTGGCCGTCGTGGCGGGCAAAATACAGATCCATCCCACGGCGAAAACCTTCCTCACCCAGCAAGGTGTGGAGCATTCGGACTACTTCGGCGCCTTTCTCGTACACCGTCATGGTGTAAAAGTTATTGATCTCGATGTAGGACTCAGGTCGCACCGGATGGGCTAAGGGACCTTCGTCTTCGGGAAACTGGCGCGTTCTTAACAGATTGACGTCCTCGATCCGGCGTACACCAGGAGAGCCTTGATCGGCGGCGAATTGCTGTTCGCGGAAGACGGTCAATCCCTCTTTCAGAGAGAGCTGAAACCAATCGCGCAAGGTAATGCGGTTGCCGGTCCAATTGTGGAAATACTCGTGGCCGATGACAGCCAGGATGTGCTCGTAGTCGGCATCGGTGGCACTCTCCGGCTTAGCCAACACGTATTGGGCGTTAAAGAGATTTAGCCCTTTGTTCTCCATGGCCCCCATGTTGAAGTGACCGACAGCTACGATCATATAGCGGTCTAGGTCGTACTCGCGCCCATATCGTTGTTCATCCCAAGCCATCGCCCGCTTGAGGCAGGCGAGCGCGTGGTCGCATTTGTCCAGGTCATGGGGTTCGACGTAAAGCTCCAAGAGAACTTGGCGCCCGGAGCGGGTCGTAAAGGTGTCGGTTTTTTTTTCCAACTTTCCGGCCACAAGGGCAAACAAGTAGCTAGGTTTAGGGAAAGGGTCTTCCCACACGGCATACTGACGACCGTCTTCCAGTTCGCCGCGCTCGATGAGGTTGCCGTTGCTGAGCAGCACCGGATAATGGGCCTTGTCTGCGCGCAAGGTGACGTGGAAGCGCGCCATCACGTCCGGGCGGTCAGGAAAGAAAGTGATCCTTCTAAACCCTTCGGCTTCGCACTGGGTGCAGAGCAGGTCCTTGGAGACGTACAGCCCTTCCAGGCGCGTGTTGGCTTGGGGATGGATCAGGACTTCGGTCTCCAGGGTAAACGCTTTAGGTGGCTGTGGCAGAACAAGGCGTCCCTCTTCGATTCGGTAGTGCGCTTCGGGCAGGGGATGGCCGTCGAGAGCGATTGCGACCGGCGTAAGGTCTTCACCGTCTAAAATCAGGACATCAGGAGCTGGGGAGACGGGATTGCGGCGAAGGGTGAGGCGAGACTTAACGCGTGTAGTGGTTGGATCGAGATCGAACTCAAGCTGAATATGGTCGACCAGATAGGCTGGGGGCTGATAATCTCTTAGGTAAATCGGCTTTGGGGGTTCAGGCATAAGTTCTCCTCCATCCGTGCCAAGCCAAGAGCAGCCAAGAAAGGATCAACAGCGATCCGCCAAGAGGAGTGATCTTACCTAGTCCCGAGAGTCCACTCAAGGCCAAGAGATATAGGCTGCCTGAAAACAGCACGGTTCCCAAAAGCATCAGATATCCGCTCCATTGCGTCCACGGCGACTGCTCTAAGCAAGCGATCAGCCCAAGTCCTAACGCGTGCCACATCTGGTAACGCACCGCCGTTTCCCAGATCGCTCGCATCGGGTCAGCCAACCAGGAAGCGTGGGCTCCTAAAGCTCCTGCCGCCACGCCTGAGGCGGCCAATAAAGCAGCGGGGAAAAGAAACTGACGGCCGTAATTCATCCTAAGGGCGCTGCGCCGAATAACTGAGCATGGGCGTGGAGCAGACCCGCATATAGCCCGAGGGCCAAAGCGATTTGCCACCAACCAAGCTCTTTCCAGACGAGTTTTTGCCGCCCCTGAAGGATGGCTTGAAAAGGCAGGTTAGAAGTGACGGCAAGGTAGCGCTGCCATCGCTCCCCATGTTCCTTTAGGCGCTTTTGATCGAGGTCAAAGGTGCCCTTGACGGCCAGAGTCAAAAACGTACCGAAAAAGAGTATTGCCGCCCAATCTCCGTTGGCCAGAAGATGCAGTCCCGCCCACAAGGCGATACCCCACATCAAGGGATGGCGGGTAATGCGCAGCACGCCGACGGCCAGCTGGTCGGCCGGAGGCTCGACTTGAGTCGTCAACGCTGGGTTTTTAGTGGTAAACGCCGCCACTCCCAGGTAGAAGGCCAGCGGCATGAGCAGCACTGCCAAATAACGGAAAGTCAGGGGCGAGTCCCACAAGGGAAGATAAGGCGCGCTTCTCCAGGCAAAAATGAGCCAGACAAGTCCGACCAAGGCGGCGGCGGAGAAGCTTTGCCGATAAAGTTTTTCGCCTAGGATCTCGATTAGCCGATAGCGCAGGCTTGTGCCGGAAATCCCTAAATGAACGCCTAAGAAAAAAGCGCACGCCAGAATCAATTGCAGCATAAGCTATCCTTTCTCGGTTAGACGCGGCATAAGTTCGGCTAGGTTGCAAGGACGAGTGCGAAAGTCGAGCTGCGCCTGGATGAGTTTGTCCCAGGCGGTGGCACAGGCATTTTTCGAGCCAGGCAGACAGAAAATATAAGTCCCGTTGGCCACTCCGGCCAGCGCTCGCGACTGGATAGTAGAGGTGCCGATTTCCTGATAAGAGATCAGGCGAAACACCTCGCCGAAACCGTCGAGCACCTTGTCCAACAACGGCAGTACAGCCTCTGGGGTGCCGTCGCGTCCGGTGACGCCGGTGCCGCCAGTGGTCAAGATTACTTGGATGGCTGGCTCGGCGATCCAGGCCGAGACGACCGCTCGGATCTGATAGAGGTCATCGGCCACTATGCGCTTTTCGGCTAGCTTGTGTCCGGCCCTTTGCAAGCGCTCAACTAGGAGCTGGCCGGAGGCATCGCTGGTTTCGTCGCGAGTGTCGGACACGGTCAAAACGGCAATAGTTAAAGGGATAAATTGGCGTTCACCGTTCATGGCGCTATGATGAAATAAAGCAACGATTTCATAATGGCCTTATGGCACGCACGTTTCAGATCCCCATTAAAGACCAGCCCGAGGTGTTGGTCAGCCGCGCCCAACAGCTGGCCGTGAGCAGTTCGGTGCACTTTGTCGCCGATAAGGCCCAAGGGCGCTTTACTGGCAGAGGGATCGAAGGCACCTACCGCTTCGCCGACGGTATGCTCATCGTCACTGTGACCAAGAAGCCGCCTTTCGTTACCTGGGGTATGGTTGAACACATGCTGCATCGGTTTTTCGCTTAGATTTTCTGATATATTTCTGCCCCTCTTTGACGGAATTCCTCAGCTTTCTCGCGCATTCCCTGCTCGATCTCGCGCACTTCCTGGCTAATCTGCATTGAGCAGAAATGGGGCCCGCACATAGAGCAAAAATGAGCCAGTTTTGCCCCCTCCTGCGGCAGAGTCTGATCGTGGAATTCCTGAGCTCGCTCTGGATCCAGACTCAGGTTGAACTGATCCTGCCAGCGAAATTCAAAGCGTGCCTTAGATAGGGCATTGTCGCGGCACTGAGCTGCCGGGTGTCCCTTGGCTAGATCGGCGGCATGGGCGGCGATCTTGTAAGCGACGATCCCAGCTCGTACGTCCTCCTTATCGGGAAGACCCAAGTGCTCTTTAGGGGTAACGTAACAGAGCATGGCAGTGCCGTACCAGCCGATGTGGGCTGCGCCTATGGCGGACGTGATGTGATCGTAGCCGGGGGCGATATCTGTGACCAAAGGCCCTAAGGTGTAGAAAGGCGCTTCAAAGCACTCGGCCAGCTCCCGATCCACATTCTCTCTGATCAGATGGAGAGGGATATGACCGGGTCCCTCGATCATCACCTGAACATCGTGCTTCCAAGCGATTTTGGTGAGCTCTCCTAAGGTTCTCAGTTCGGCAAATTGCGCTTCGTCGTTAGCGTCGGCGATCGATCCAGGCCTTAAGCCGTCGCCCAGGGAGAAGGCTACGTCGTACGCTTTCATGATCTCGCAGATCTCCTCAAAGTGGGTATAGAGGAAGTTTTCCTTATGATGCGCCAGGCACCATTTGGCTATGATCGATCCCCCGCGCGAGACGATGCCGGTTAAGCGCTTGGCGGTTAAGGGAATGTATGCTAAGCGCACACCAGCGTGGATGGTAAAATAATCGACGCCTTGCTCGGCCTGCTCGATGAGGGTATCGCGGAAGATTTCCCAAGTCAGCTCCTCGGCTTTGCCTTCCACCTTCTCCAAGGCTTGATAGATCGGTACAGTTCCTACCGGCACGGGCGAGTTGCGGAGGATCCATTCGCGGGTTTCATGGATATATCGGCCAGTAGAGAGGTCCATGACTGTATCGGCCCCCCAGCGGATCGCCCACAACATCTTTTCGACTTCCTCTTCGAGGCTGGAGGTAACCGGGGAATTGCCCAAGTTAGCGTTGACCTTAACCAAGAAGTTGCGGCCAATAATCATCGGCTCGGATTCGGGATGGTTGATGTTCGCGGGAAGGATGGCGCGTCCGGCGGCAAGCTCTTGGCGGACAAATTCCGGCGTGATTTCCTTAGGCAGCATAGCGCTGAACGGCTCCCCTCTGGACAGCCTCGAGCCGTAAGCCTCGCGCATGGCCTCCAGATTTTGATTTTCGCGGATGGCGACGAATTCCATTTCTGGCGTGATGAGGCCGCGCCGCGCATAGTGCATCTGGGTCACGTTGGCACCAACCTTAGCCCGCCGGGGTGGGCGTAGGTTAGGAAAGCGCAGGTGCGCGGTTTGGAGGTCTTTGAGGCGCCTAAGCCCGTATTCCGAGGAGGGGCCGGCTAAAACCTCGCTGTCGTTGCGTTCCTCGATCCAGCGCAGGCGCACCGGTGGAAGCCCGAGGGTGAGGTCGACCTCGACGTTAGGATCGGTGTAGGGACCGGAGGTGTCGTAGACATAGACCGGAGGGTTAGGTACTGGGCCCTGCTTAGTCCGGGTCGGGCTTAGGTCGATGCGGCGCATGGGGACGCGTAGGTCCTGGCGGCTGCCGATCACATAAATCTTAGTGGAGGCAGGAAACGGCTTAAGCGCGCCCCTTCTGGCGAGCACGTTTTGCCGGAACTGGTCTGGAATGGCGTTCATAGGTCTCTCCAACTGTCACGTCGAGCGCAGGGAAAGACCCGAGCTTCCCTACGCCGGTATGATCCGGGTCAGGTTCAAAGGGTATCTCTCAGCACCGTTTCGGGTCCGACGGTGCACCCCTAGCTCAAGACGTTAAAGCTACCGCATACTTCAGGCAATGGCAAGTCTGGATTTCCTAAGAATTTGCTAGGGAAATATCCGGGCCAACAAGGCATTTACCACCTCGCTGGGATAGTGTTACAATCCAGACCTGATTTAATCTCAATTTGCCCACCGCTTCAGAGCCGTCTTAGGGCCATGCATTCCAACGGTTTTAAGCCTCCGCCGGTGGTAGAGCTGAAAGGAGGGTCGATCAC
>JAOAHI010000034.1 GCA_026415315.1 Methylohalobius sp. | reverse complement strand
TGATAACACAGGCTGGGATGACTTTTATCTTGATAACTTGACGTTCATGCGGGGAAGTGCGCCGCCACCACGCGACAACCCAGTCCCTGAACCAGGGATTTTGAGTCTTTTCGGAATAGGATTAGCCTGGGTGCTCGGTCTTAGACGTAAAGTACTTGCTTGAGCGCGTCAAAATTTTTGACCTCCGACGCCCGCCCCGTGCGGGCGTTGTTGTTTGTGGCCGGAATTTTCCAGCCCTATACTTTGTCTGATGGAGATCGAATTTGATCCAGAAAAAAACGAGCGCAATATCCGCGTTCGGGGCATCCCGTTTACTTTGGCCGCCAAGTTTGATTTTTCCAGTGCTTTGATTTTGGAGGATAAGCGCCAAAATTATGGAGAAGCCCGTTATCAAGCCATAGGTTACATCGAATCGAGATTATACGTTTTGGTGTTTACGCCACGCGGTGAAATCATGCGGGTAATCAGTCTGCGCAAAGCCAATCGACGAGAGGTGAAGCGATATGGGCGATATATCCAAAAAAGTAGACCCTGAGCAGGTTGACGAAGAATCTCCTGAGTGGACGGACGAGATGTTTTCACGGGCTAAATCATTTGATGAGTCCGATCTGCCGAAATCGTTCAAGCAAGCGGCTCGCCGCAGTATTGGGGAGTCGAAGATCGCTGTGACTGTCGCCTACAGTCGGGAAGTCATCGAGTATTTCCGTGCTACTGGTGAGGGCTGGCAAAAGCGTATGAACGAGGCGCTTAAAGAATGGATTGCAAAACATAGCCAATGAGTTTATTGCAATTGGCCACCTCCCGGCGTCCTCGAGCCGGCTACCTTGCCGCTTCTGGGCCTAGGTCTTGCAGGTCTTGCTTGGCGCCGCAAAGCCCCTGCTTGAGCGCGCCAAAATTTTTGAACATCGACTGCTCTCCGTTGCCTGGCAACTGATAAACGTTCGAACCTTCAGCAATTCTCGGGGCAGAGCCAATCCTCAGGATCGCCCTTACCTCCCCGCCACCGTAAGCCTGGCATACCCCACCACCAGCCATTTGACCCCTGCGCGGTCAAAATTCACCTGGACCCGGGCGTTTTGGCCTTCGCCTTCGCACTTGAGCACCACCCCCTCCCCAAAGACTTCATGCCGAACGCGTTGGCCCACAAAGTCGGAGTTTAAACCACTTTGGACTGCTTGCTCCGGGCGACCCAGGCGAGCAGTTTTCCGGACTTCCTCTAAATGCTCGGATGGGATCTCGCGCACAAAACGCGAGGGCTTAGGATAGACTTCGCGTCCGTACAGCCTGCGGCATTCCGCATAACAAAGATAGAGCTTTTCCATCGCCCGCGTGATCCCTACGTAACACAGCCGCCGCTCCTCCTCCAGGCGCGCGGGACTTTCCAAAGACGGCAAGGAAGGAAACAACCCCTCCTCCATCCCGACCAAAAACACCAACGGGAATTCCAACCCCTTGGCGGCGTGCAGGGTCATCAGCTGCACGCAGTCGGCATTCGGATCGGCGTGCGTGTCGCCCGCCTCGAGCGCCGCTTGGGTCAAAAACGCGGTAAGGGAGGCCGACTCCTCGCCCCCGGCAAACAGCGCAAACTGGCGCGCGGCGCTGACCAGCTCTTTAAGGTTTTCTACCCGGATCTCTCCCGCCTCCCCTTTTTCTTTGGCGTAATGCTCGATCAAGCCGCTGTTCTCGATCACGCGCTTGACTTGGTCGGCCAAGGACAATCCCTGGATCGCTCGCTCCAAGTCGTCGACTAGCTGCAAAAAGCTGCGCACGGCCAGGGCTGAGCGCGCAGAGAGGGCCTGGCTTTGGCCCAAATCCAACGCGGCGTCCCATAGCGAAACACCCAGACTGCGTGCCCGCTCGCGGATCGCTTCCAGCGTGCGCGAGCCAACGTTGCGGGCCGGAAGATTCACCACCCGCTCGAAGGAGGGATCGTCGTGCCGATTGACGATCAGGCGAAGGTATGCCAGAGCACTCTTGACCTCGGCGCGCTCAAAGAAGCGCAATCCCCCGTAAATGCGGTACGGGATACCGAAAGCGAGCAACTGCTCCTCGAACAAGCGCGACTGAGCGTTGGAGCGATACAAGATAGCCGCTTCGCTAGCGCGCCTTCCTTGTTTTAACCATATTTGGATGCGATCGACAACAAACCGCGCTTCGTCCAGGTCGTTGAAGGCGGCATACACTTGAATCTTCTCGCCGCGCGGGCCGGCCGTCCACAGCGTTTTGCCTAAGCGACCAGCATTGTGGGCGATTAAGGCGTTGGCGGCCTCCAAGATATGGCCGGTGGAACGGTAATTTTGCTCCAAGCGGATTAGAAGATGCTCAGGAAAATCGCGGCCAAAGCGCATCAGGTTCTCGATCTTCGCCCCGCGCCAGCCGTAAATCGACTGGTCGTCGTCGCCTACCACGAATAGGTTGTCGTTTTTCCCCGCCAGAAGGCGCAAAAACGCGTATTGGATGGTATTGGTGTCCTGGAATTCGTCCACCAGAATGTGGCCAAAGCGGCGCTGGTAATGTTCGAGCAGGCTGGCGCGGTCGCGCAAGAGCTCATAAGTAGCCAACAACAGCTCGGCAAAATCGACCAACCCCAGGCGCCGGCGGCGCTGCTCATAGGCCTGATAGATCGCAAGCAATTGCTGCTCGAACAGATCGCTTGGCGTGAGATGCTCGGGGCGGCGGCTCTCGTCTTTGTTGGCATTGATGTACCATTGCACTTGGCGCGGAGGAAAACGCCCCTCGTCCAGCTTTAGCTCGCGCAGCACCACCCGAATCAAACGAAGCTGGTCGTCTTCGTCAAGCACCTGAAACTCGTCCGGCAGCCCCACTTCAGGAGCATGCCGGCGCAGCATCCTGTGAGCCAAGCCGTGGAAAGTCCCTAGCCATAGTGGGCGAGTGTCCAGAGCCAGCAGCTCCTCTACCCTCGTGCGGATCTCGCGCGCCGCTTTATTGGTAAAGGTCACCGCCATCAGAGCATGCGGCGGCAGGCGTTCCACACGCATCAGCCACGCCAGGCGGTGCACCAGAACGCGCGTTTTGCCGCTGCCGGCCCCAGCCAAAACCAAAATGGGCCGCAAAGGAGCGCTGACCGCTTGGCGCTGAGCTGCATTCAAGGAAGCAAGAATTGGGGTAGTGTCCATCGGCGCATTATCTAAATATCTAATTTGAGGGTTTGGGATATACTAAAACGAATTTTCAGCTGGAGGTGGCCTTATGCAATTTGACTTCAAACGCATGCTTAAATACGAATACAACGTTGGCGACAAAGATCAAAAAATTCGCTATGGCGCAGGCAGTTTTGCGATTCTTTTGTCCATGTTCTTAGGCAGCGTGCCTTTGCTCCTACTTGGGATCGCTCTGCTGGTCTCGGGTTACACCCACTTTTGCCCGATCTATGCGGGCTTAGGCAAAACCACTGCCGATCCTAACGGTCAAAAGGCGTGCTGTGCGGGCGAGGCGGGGCAAAAAGTCCAGCCTCCCTCCTGCTGCGGCCACGAACACGAGACGCATTCTTCTTAAAGTTCGCTGGGCAAGCGCAGGGACGCGCTTTTTTCAACCTCGGCGCTCAAATTCCCCCTCGATGGTGCGCGGCTCTTTTTCTGCGCAAGCGCCCCGAACCTGCCACACCAACCATCTATTGAGCACATAGCGGGCAAGCCGACGCCGAGTGGCCGGAAGCAGACACAACAGCCCCAAAAAATCGGTGAAAAATCCCGGGGTCAACAGCAGCGCCCCACCCACCAACAGGATCGGCCCCTCCACGATCTCCAACGCTGGAATTCTGCCCTGGGCCAGGCATTGCTGGAGCCTGAACCAGGTGGCAAGCCCCTCGATCCTGAGCAGCCAGGCGCCTAGAACCGCGGTGAACAGCACCAAGGCAACGGTCGGCAAGGGGCCGATGAAGCTGCCCACGATCAGGAGGAGATAGATTTCGATTAGGGGAACGATGAGAAAAATCAGAAACAACAGTCTGAAAGGACGCACGAATTTGGGTATCATGAAGAAAATTAAATTATGTCATGTTGGCCATGAGCACGCAGTACCGAATCGTCCTGTGTACCTGTCCCGATGGTGAAAGCGCCTCGCGCTTGGCCCTAGGCCTGGTGGAAAACCGCCTGGCCGCATGCGTCAACCAGGTGCCTGGTCTAACCTCAGTTTACCCCTGGCAAGAAAAGATAGAAACTGCAAGCGAGGTACTGCTTCTCATCAAGACTCGGGCTGACCGCATGGCTGAGCTTGAGGCTTTCATCCGAGCTCACCACCCCTATGAACTTCCAGAAATCGTTGCAGTCTGCGTGGAGAGGGGCAGTCAAGTTTATTTGAACTGGCTAGACGCATGGCTTACCTCCTCTGCCTGATGGTTTGGTTGAGTGCAGCCCTGATCTGGCAAGCCCCAACTCACGCTGGGCTAGCCAAATCCCCCCTAGATGCAGCTAAACCCCTGGGGCTTAGTCTGTTCCAAGACAAACTCCTACCTGCCGATCAAGCTTTCCGCTTCTACGCCGAAGTCGAAAGCCCAACCGCTGTTCGCCTGAGCTGGCAAATCGCCGATGGTTACTATCTTTACCGCGACCGGTTTAAAGTGGAAAAGCTTTCAGGAGAAGCTGAGCTTGGAGCTCTTCAACTCCCGCCCGGCGAGCGCAAACAAGACCCCGAGTTCGGCCTCACTGAGGTCTATCACCAAAGCGTCTCCGCTGTCTTGCCGCTCAGGCGCCTCAGCCGCACGGCCACCGAACTGACGCTCACGGTCCGCTATCAGGGTTGTGCCGAGCGTGGCGTCTGTTACCCACCCCAGGTCCAGACCGCGCGCTTGATGCTGCCTGCCATCGCTGCAAGCCAGCCGCCACCGCCTAGACTGGCCCTGGCCAAACAGGATCGTATTGCCCAACTGTTCAAGGATCAGAGCTTTTGGCTCACGTTCGTCAGTTTCTTGGGCTTCGGCATCCTGCTCGCGTTCACTCCTTGCTGCTTTCCTATGCTGCCCATTTTGTCCGGCATCATCGTCGGTCAAGGGCAAAAGATCACTACTTTACGCGCGTTCGGCCTGTCTATGAGCTACGTGCTGGCCTCCGCCCTGACCTACACGGTATTTGGGGTCTTAGCCGGGCTGTTCGGAGCTAATCTCCAAGCGGCTTTTCAGTCCACCTGGGCCATCGTTGGGGTAAGCGCTTTATTCGTCGCCTTGGCTTTGTCCATGTTTGGCTTGTATGAATTGCAATTGCCATTGAGCTGGCAGAACCGTCTCCATCGCCTGCAACCAAAACGCGGCGGGCATTTTCTGAATGCCGCGGCGATGGGGATGCTTTCGACCCTGGTTGTCAGCCCGTGCGTGGCTGCCCCTTTAGCTGGGGCATTGATTTACATCGGTCAGACCGGCGATGCGATCTTGGGAGGAGCGGCATTGTTCGCCCTGGGATTGGGGATGGGCCTGCCTTTGGTCGCCGTTGGCACCTCGGCCGGAAAACTTCTGCCTAAGGCCGGACTCTGGCTGAATACGGTCAAGGCAGTTTTTGGCGTGCTGTTGATCGGGGTAGCGATCTGGTTGCTGTCGCGAATCCTGCCGCCTTCTGCTACGTTGTTTCTCTGGGCACTGTGGTTGATCGTGCCTGCCGTTTACTTAGGCGCCGCCAGTTCCCTGTCACCAGAGGCTCCCCACCGTCAAAAGCTGGGCAAGGCGCTGGGAATCGCGATGCTTACCTATGGTATTCTGCTTCTGGTCGGTGCTGCTTTAGGCAGCCGCAGCGTTTTCCAACCGCTCGAGCCCTTGACGGCTCAGAAAGCGCCGTCCACAACGGCATTTTCCCGCCCCGTCTCTTCAACAAGCGCTTTAGACAGTGCCCTGCAACAAGCCTCGGGCAAATGGGTAATGCTTGATTTCTATGCCGATTGGTGCGTCTCGTGCCAAGAAATGGAGTCCCAAACCTTGACCGACCCCAAAGTCAAAGAGGCGCTAGCCAAACTCTCGGTGCTTAGAGCTGACGTTACCGCCAACACCGAAGCGCATCAGATCTTGATGCGGCGCTTTAACTTGATCGGGCCACCGGCGATTTTGTTTTTCGACCCTCAGGGTCAGGAGTGTCAGGCCGCGCGTCTGATCGGCTACGTGCCGCCTGAGGAGTTTCTCACCCACTTGAACGAACTGCCAGAACGCTGCGGTTGACAGTTGCGTTCTGGACAAAACTGGCCTGCTTCTGCACAATAACTAAGGTTTTCTATCCTTTTCCCAGCACGATGGCGCATATTACCGTTCTTAACGGCCCCAACCTTAACTTGCTCGGCAGCCGCGAACCGGAAATCTATGGCCGGCAAACTTTGGCTGAGGTCGAAACCCGACTCAAGCAAGTGGCCCAAGGCCATGGTCACGTTCTCGACTTTCACCAAAGCAACGCCGAACACGTCTTGATCGAACTCATTCACACCGCCTGGTCCCAAAAAGTTGCATTCATCCTCCTTAATCCGGCTGCGTTCACCCATACGAGCATTGCCTTGCGCGACGCTCTTCTGGCGACCCAGATTCCTTTTATCGAGGTTCACCTCTCCAACGTATACGCGCGCGAGCCTTTCCGCCGCCGCTCGTATTTCTCCGACATCGCTTATGGAGTCATCTGCGGGCTGGGAACCTTAGGTTATGAGTTGGCCTTATTTGCCGCTATCCAATACTTACAAAACAAGGATTCACCGTCATGGACATCCGCAAAATAAGAAAGCTGCTCGAGCTCATCGAAACTTCTAGCGTTGCTGAGATCGAAATCCGCACGGGGGAGGAATTGGTCCGCGTCACCCGAATCACTGCGACCCCCCAGGCCACTGCTTTGGCCCCGCTTCCCCCTCAAGCACCGACTCCTCCTCCGCCCACTTCAGCGGTAACTGAGGAAGTCAAGGCCGAGGAGCCAATCCAAGGCCATATCGTCCGCTCACCCATGGTAGGCACGTTTTACCGCGCTTCGGCCCCCGGCGCCAAACCGTTCGTCGAAGTCGGCCAGCGCGTGGACGTCGGCGATGTTCTGGGCCTCATTGAGGCGATGAAGATCCTCAACCAGATCGAGGCCGACAAATCGGGCGTTGTAACCAAAATCATGGTAGAAAATGGCGAACCGGTGGAATACAACCAGCCGCTGTTCGTGATCGAATAGAGGTGGTTAATCATGTTGGACAAAATCGTTATCGCCAACCGCGGTGAGATCGCATTGCGGATCCTGCGCGCCTGTCGAGAGCTCGGTATCCGCACCGTCGCCGTCCATTCCGAAGCCGACCGTAACCTAAAACACGTTCTTTTGGCGGATGAAACGGTGTGCATCGGGCCTGCCCCCTCCGCCGACAGCTATTTGAACATACCGGCGATCATCAGCGCTGCGGAAGTCACCGACGCCGTGGCCATCCACCCCGGCTACGGGTTTCTAGCCGAAAACGCCGATTTTGCCGAACGAGTCATCCAAAGCGGCTTCATTTTTATTGGTCCTAAACCAGAGACCATCCGCTTGATGGGAGACAAGATCTCAGCTAAAAATGCGATGCGCCAGGCGGGCATCCCGTGCGTGCCAGGATCCGATGCTCCCCTGTCGAACGATTTTGAGGAAAACCTACGTCTGGCCAAACAGATCGGCTTTCCGGTCATCATTAAGGCGGCCGGCGGCGGAGGCGGGCGTGGAATGCGCGTCGTTCATTCCGAGGCGGCTCTGATGAACGCCATTACTATGACCCGCGCTGAGGCCCTTGCGGCCTTCGGCCGCGACGAAGTGTACTTGGAAAAATTCCTCGAACGCCCGCGCCACATCGAATTTCAAGTGCTGGCCGACAGCCACGGCAACGCCATCCACTTAGGGGAGCGCGACTGCTCGACCCAGCGCCGCCACCAGAAAGTCATCGAGGAGGCTCCTGCTCCTGGCCTTACCGAAAAGCAGCGCCGCAAGATGGGAGAGTTGTGCGCGGAAGCGTGCCGCCAGATCGGTTACCTCGGCGCCGGCACGTTTGAATTTCTCTATGAAAACGGTCAGTTTTACTTCATAGAGATGAACACCCGCATCCAAGTCGAGCACCCAGTGACCGAAATGGTCACTGGGGTAGACATCGTCAAAGAGCAGATCCGCATTGCCGCCGGTGAACCTTTATCTTACTCCCAGGGAGATATCGTGCTGCGCGGGCATGCTATCGAGTGTCGGATCAACGCCGAAGATCCGGAAACTTTTATGCCCTCTCCTGGGCTGATCGAACAGCTCCACCTGCCTGGCGGCCCCGGTATTCGGGTAGACACCCATATCTATGCTGGCTACAAAGTCCCCCCCTACTACGACTCTATGATTGCCAAGCTCATCGCCCACGGCGAAAATCGCACCTCAGCCTTAGCGCGCATGCGCACTGCCCTGACCGAGACCGTAATCACCGGTATCAAGTGCAACATTCCTCTGCTCCAGCGTATCGTCGGCGACAGCGCGTTCAGAAGTGGCGGGCAACATATTCATTATCTGGAAGAGATGCTGGGGCTACGCGAGTAAGCTATGCCGTGGCAGGAGTTTTGTCTCGTGCTGCCGCGCGAATTGGCCGTGACCGCTTGTGAATTCCTAGAAGCCAAGGGGGCGCAGGCGGTCACCTTCAGCGAGGGCGGAGGCGAAGAGCTGTTTGAACCACCTCCTGGCGAGGCTCCGCTTTGGCTGGAAACCCGCCTGACCGCTTTGTTCGACCAGGGAGTAGAGTTTGAAGCCTTGGCTGCCGACCTGGCCGACTACCTAGGCATTCAACCCACATGGGAAAGTAAGGTTCTCACTGACCAGCCTTGGGAGCGAATTTGGTTGGAGCACTTCCGTCCCATGCGCTTTAATCGCTTGTACGTCTGTCCCAGTGGGCAGTCCCTCTCTGATCCCGAGAGCGTAGGCTTGATTTTGGACCCCGGCTTGGCCTTTGGTACCGGAACTCACCCCACCACTGCCCTATGCCTGAAATGGTTATCTAATCAGAACGTAAGCGCCAAAACTGTCATCGACTACGGCTGTGGCTCTGGTATCTTGGCGATTGCCGCCTTGCTGCTTGGAGCTAAGCAGGCTATAGCCTGCGACATTGACCCCCAGGCCCTTATGGCCACGCGGGAAAACGCGCGTAAAAACCAAGTCACCGAACGCTTAACTTGCTGTTATCCTGAGGCCATGCCTGCTATCGTTGGCGACTTTGTCTTGGCCAATATCGTGGCCGATCCTTTGATCGCCTTGGCGCCCACCCTCACTGCTTTCACCCGCCCGGGAGGCTGGCTGGTCTTATCGGGCATTCTGGAATCCCAAATCCAATCGGTCGAACAGGCATACGCTAAGGAATTTGATTTCCAGTCACCTATGCGAGAGGATGGCTGGGCCTGCTTGACCGGAGTCCGGCGCGTTTGACCGGATGTACACCCGTTGCCCTCAGTGTCATACGGTCTATCGAATCAGCGCTGCTGCGCTTCGTTGCGGTCGCGGCGAGGCTATCTGCGATCGCTGCAGCTTGATTTTCGGCGCGCTGGAAAACTTAGGCGACAACTTAGAGGAGGCCCTAGCCGATCACACCTCTTGTTTTTTGGAGCTGCCACAACTTAAACAGGGAGTAGCCATCGCCATCGCGCCGACTCCCTCCCTGCCTGAAGATAAGGAAGATAAGATCGAAGGGACGGATGGGAAACCAGCTCCTACTCCCGAACCAGAACCCGACCTGGCAAACGATGATAGCTTTGTCGCCCGATCTCAAACTGCTATTGCCAATCGCTACTGGACGGCCGCGGCGGTCGTCTTAGCTCTGCTGCTTTTGGCGCAAATGTTCGCCTGGGCGTACGAGCACGTCGCCAACGTTCCTTCCCTTTACCCGGCGATAGCATGGGCGTGCCGGTGGCTCAGCTGTAAACCGCCGCCTTTTCAAGACTTGGCTGCGCTCAAAGTGGTAGACCGCGCCCTATATCCGGCTAAAGGTCAAAGTGGATACGAATTCCACCTAGTGCTGGTCAATCGTGCCGCTTATCCGCAGCCTTTCCCCCTTCTCAAGCTGAGTTTGACCGCCATGGATGGAACCCTCATTGCCGAGCGGGTCTTCAAGCCCGAGGAATACTTGCGCATTTCCACCCCGGGCTTGATGCCTAGCCACCAGCCGCTGTTTATCGATCTCGCTTTAGCCTCTCCTAAACAGCCAGTGGGCGGGTTCCAATTTGAGTTTCTCAAATGAGCCTGCCCCACCTGCTCCTTAAAAAAAACGAAGATCACCGCCTGCGCCAGGGCCACCTGTGGGTCTTCAGCAACGAAGTCGATTGCCAAGCTACCCCCCTTAAAGCTTTCGCACCCGGCGATTTGGCCGCCATTGGGGACAGCGCTGGCCATTTCATCGGCATCGGCTACGTCAATCCCTACGCTTTGATCTGCGCCAGACTCCTAAGCCGCAATCCGAGGGAGTCCATAGACTTCAGTTTTTGGCGTCAGCGCTTAGCCGCCGCCCTGACCTGGAGGGAAAAGCTGTTTTCTACCCCTTTTTACCGCCTGGTTCACGGCGAGGGAGACCTGCTGCCAGGACTCATCATCGACAGATTTGATCAAGTCTGCGTGATCCAGTGCAACACCGCTGGAATCGAGTGCCAGCTCGAGGATATCGTAAGGGCGCTAGAGGAACTTGTCCGCCCTAAGGCGATCGTGCTGCGAAACGACTCTGCCAGTCGAGCATTGGAAAACCTACCTTCCCAGATCGAAATCTTAGGAAAGTTACCGGAACTTGTACTCGCCGAGGAAAACGGCTTCTGGTTTCAAGTCAACCCGTGTACAGGACAAAAAACCGGCTGGTTCTATGACCAGCGTCCAAATCGGGTGCTGGCCGCCTCTCTGGCTCGAGGACTTAAAGTCTTAGACCTTTTCTGCTATGTGGGCGCTTTTGCCATTCAGGCGGCAGCGGCTGGAGCGCGGCAGGTGATTGCCGTGGACGGCTCGGCAACCGCTTTGGAACAAGCAAAGGAGAACGCTCATCGCAACGGGGTGGCCGACAAAATCCAATTTATCCACGCAGACGCTTTCGAGTTTCTACAAGCCAGCCGGGGCGAGCGCTTTGACCTGATCTTCTCCGATCCGCCCGCTTTCATCAAACGGCGCCAAAGCCTTGCCAAAGGGATTGCTGGCTATAGACGTCTGCATAAGCTGGCCATCCCTTGTTTAGCCAAACCTGCCATTTTGGTAAGCTGTTCCTGCTCGTACCATTTACAAGCACACATGCTCAAACACCTAGTCGCCGAGGCAGCTCTTAAAAATACCCGCGAGGCTGCTTTGTTTGTCCAGGGCCATCAAGGGCCAGATCATCCAATTCATCCGGCTATCCCTGAAACCGAGTATCTGAAAGCCCAGTTTTACCATCTGCTGTGAAAACACCACGTTTGGAGATTGAATACTGCGCCCGCTGCAATTTTTTGCTGCGCGCTGCTTGGCTAGCGCAAGAGCTGCTGACTACCTTTGCCGAAGAGCTTGGAGAGGTGGCGCTGCAACCCGGCACAGGCGGCGTGTTTGACATCCGCCTGGACGGCGAAATCCTCTGGTCACGCCAAATCCAGGGACGATTCCCGGAAGCTAAAGAGATCAAGCAACGCGTGCGCGATCGCATCGCTCCGCAAAAATCTTTGGGCCACAGCGAGCGCTAAAAAAGCAAGTTGTGTCGCCAGCTAAGCCAAAGTGTTCCCAGGGCGACAGTGGTCAACGTCAGAGGTAATCCCAAACGCAGATGACTCCAAAAACCGATCCCGCCCACCTTTTGCCCAGCCTCCGCAACGATCACGTTGGCTACGGATCCCAAAAGGGTTAGATTGCCAGCAAAGGTCGAGGTCATAGCCAATAATTCCCATCCCAGGCGCGGGTCCGAGAGAGAGACCATCTGCGGCTGAATCAACAAAATGAACGGTACATTCGAGACTAAATTCGAGCCCGCGCAGAAGACGGCAGCTAAAATGGCCAGCCCCATCGTGTCTGAGGCCAGCCCACTCAACGAAAAACGGGCAAACAGCTGTTGCGGCAAGCCGCTAGCCATCAAACCTGCCACCACGATGAATAGGCCTGCGAAGAACAACAGGATCGACCAATCGATAAGCGGCCATAGCTGGCGCGTGTCACGACGATGCAAGAGCATCAAAGCGGCAAAGCCAGCCGCCGCCGTCCAAGCTAAATCCGCTCCAGACCAATACGCGATCACTGTCATCGCAATTACAACCAAGGTCAGAGCGACTCGATGGAGGTTTCCCCCCCGAGTCGGCCACGAGGAAAACTTACCTGAGCCATAAAGCTCCCGGCGAAACAGCCACCATAACCAAACGTGATTGACGGCAAGACTGGCTACTGCCAGCGGCCCCATCGTCTCAAAAAAATCGCGGTACGCTAGCCCACCCAAAAGACCACACAGCATGTTCTGTGGATTGCCAATCAAAGTGGCTACGCTGCCAGTATTGGCCCCACTGGCCAGTGCCAATAGAAACGGCAAGGCGGGCAAGCGGTAGCACTCGATCAGGCGCACCACCAGCGGTGCCCCTAAGATGCACACAGCGTCGTTGGTGATGAACATCGCCATCAGGCCGCTTCCCCAGACGATGGCGGCCAACAGACGAGCTGGCGTAGAGGCTAGCGCTGTCAACAAAACCGCCACGTGCTCAAAAAAACCGTCCAGCGCTAAAAAGCAGCCCATACCCATAACGCTGAACAGAAGCAACAAAGTCTCAGCGTTGACCGCCGCCAGGGCCTCCTCCGGCGAGAGGATGCCGCAGACAACATACGCCACCGCTCCGGCAAAAGCTAAAGCTGGCCGATCCAAACCGATCAACTCCAGGCGGCGAGCCGAGATCAACAGATAGGTGACCAGAAAAATTCCCCCTCCTAGCCACGTCAGGCTCATCCCCCCTCCCTCTCGTTTAAAAGTCGGCCGCAATGGGGACAGGTTTTTTGGCGCCTCAATCGTCGCTTCAGCCGCTCGTTTTCCAGCTCTATCCGAACTTCTTCAGGATCTAAGCCATATTCGCGGCTCAGGCGGTGTAAAGCGTGGCGCTCCTCTTCGGAAAGCTGTCCGTCAAGCAGCGCCTCTTGCAACCTCAAACGGTAGCGCTCGCGTCGCTCCTGCAGCTCGCTGGTGTAGCGGGAGGTCAAAATCGCTGCCGGCAATGCCACCATGCCTAATCCGGCAATGGTGATGAAAATCCCAAACGCCTTTCCCCAGAACGTCACTGGAACCACATCGCCGTAGCCCACCGTTGTCAGGGTCACCGCTGCCCACCAAATCGCCTGCGGAATACTGCCGAACGCTTCCGGCTGAACCTTACCCTCCACCAGATACATCCCACTGGCGGCCAGGATAATGAGCACCACCAAGACCAAAGTGGCGGCCAGCAGGGGGGGAAATTCGCGCCGAGTCACCGATGCCAACAGCTCTAAAGCGGCAAAATGTCGCCCTAGCTTGAGCAAACGCACCAAGCGCAACACGCGCACAATTCGGGCATCCCCACCGATCTCCTCAGCAAAATAAAACGGCAAGAAGGCCAATAGGTCGATTAGAGCCATAGGCGTGAGGGCATAGCGCAGACGTCCCCACAGCGGATGATGATAATGCGCCTCCTCCACGCACACCCAGAGCCTAAGGCCATACTCCAACGCAAACACGGCGATGGACAGCTTTTCAAACCAGGCAAACTCCTGTTGCCACGCCCAGTGATACGCCGGCACCGACTCAAGCATTACCGCCACCGCGTTGAGAAAAATCAAGCCCAAAATGGAAACTTCCACTATCCGGCTTACCAGAGCGGGATCTCGATGATCTAACCATTTGAAAACCTGCCGGCGAAAACTCATAAGTTAGTGTTAACGCTAAGGCTTATGTACAATAAGAACATGAGCGAGCTCACAGGCGCTGTTGAAGCGGCACTTCGCACTTACATCGAACCGCACCTCAACCGAGATTTGCTCTCGGCAGGAGCAGTGCGTGCATTAGACTTGAAAGGGAATCGGCTGAACCTCCACATTCGACTGGGATTTCCGGCCAAAACGCAAATTATACCCTTGACCTGTGCCTTAAAAGAGCACCTGGCCGCCGCGTTGGGCTCGGTAGAAATGGAGATTCACATCGACTGGGAGATTGCCCCTCACCGGGTTCAAACAGGCCAAACGCCTCTGCCTGGGGTCAAAAACGTCCTCGCCATCGCTTCCGGCAAGGGGGGGGTGGGAAAATCCACTGTCGCCGTCAATCTGGCTTTGGCTCTGGCCCAGGAAGGCGCGCGTGCCGGTATCTTGGACGCCGACATTTACGGCCCCAGCATCCCGCGCATGTTGGGGGCGCATGGGCAACCCCAGGTCATCGACGGTAAGACTATCGAGCCGATGCGGGCTTTTGGCCTGCAAATCATGTCCATTGGTTTCCTGGTGGAAGAGGACACGCCCATGATCTGGCGCGGGCCGATGGCGACCTCGGCCTTGCAGCAACTGCTCCTGCAGACCGATTGGCAAGATCTGGATTATCTGATCGTGGATATGCCCCCCGGAACGGGTGACATCCACCTGACCCTAGTGCAACAAATTCCGGTCGCTGGGGCGGTGATTGTTACTACCCCCCAACCGATCGCGCTGCTCGATGCCATGAAAGGGCTAAAAATGTTTGAGAAGGTCAAAGTGCCGGTGCTTGGGATTATTGAAAATATGAGCATTTATCTTTGTCCTAAATGCGGCCACGAGGAGGCGATTTTTGGCCAAGGCGGCGGTGAACAATTGGCGCAAAAGTACGGCGTTTTGCTCTTAGGTTCCCTGCCTTTGGACACTTCCATCCGCGAACACGCCGATTCAGGACAGCCGACGGTGCTGGCCGATCCCGACAGTCCAATCGCCCACAGCTACCGCGCCATCGCGCGCAAACTGACCGCCCAACTCTCCTTGCGGCCCAAAGACGTAAGCGGCAAATTTCCCAAGATCGTAGTGGAGCGCTAATGCCAATCAAATCCGACCTTTGGATTCGCCGAATGGCGCAAGAACACAAAATGATCGAACCGTTTGAGCCCAAGCTGATCTCCGCCGTGGACGGGAGGCGAGTCATCTCCTACGGCACGTCCAGCTATGGCTACGATGTCCGGTGCGCTGACGAATTCAAAGTATTCACTAACATCAACTCGACCATCGTCGATCCCAAAAACTTTGATCCCAAAAGCTTTGTGGACGTAAAGTCCGAAGTGTGCATTATCCCGCCTAACTCCTTTGCCCTGGCCAGGACGGTGGAGTACTTCCGCATCCCGCGCCATGTGCTGGTCATTTGCTTAGGCAAGAGCACCTACTCGCGCTGTGGCATCATCGTCAACGTCACCCCATTAGAGCCGGAGTGGGAAGGCCACGTCACCTTGGAGTTTTCCAACACTACCCCGCTGCCAGCCAAGATTTACGCTTACGAAGGCGTGGCGCAGATGGTCTTTTTGCAGGCAGATGAAGAGTGTGAGACTTCTTATTTAGATCGCGGCGGTAAATATCAGGGGCAAACCGGCGTCACCCTTCCCAAGGCTTAACCATGAGGCGTCCGGTCAATACCATTCTGATCACAGGGTGCTCGAGCGGCATAGGATACATCACCGCTAAAGGGTTAAGAGAGCGCGGCTACCGGGTGTTTGCCTCGGCGCGCAAGCTTGAGGACGTCGCACGCCTAAAAGCGGATGGGTTTGAGGCCGTCCATCTTGACCTTGACGACTCGACTAGCCTCAAAGCCGCGGTCGCACAAGTATTGGAATGGACCGGCGGCAGTTTGGACGCCCTGTTCAACAACGGCGCTTGGGGGCAAATCGGGGCAGTAGAAGATTTAAGCCGCCAAGTACTGAGGGCGCAGTTTGAAACTAATCTGTTTGGTACCTTAGAGCTAACCAATTTGGTATTGCCCATCATGCGCCACCAAGGCCATGGGCGCATTCTGTTCAACAGCTCAGTGCTTGGTTTTGTCGCCTTGCCGTACCGCGGCGCCTATACCGCCAGCAAATATGCTCTTGAGGCTTTTGCCGACACCCTGCGCCTCGAACTCCACGGGACCCAAATCCACCCCGTGCTGATCGAGCCTGGTCCCATTTTGACCAAGTTTCGCGAAAACGCCTACCGCATGTTCAAGCAGAACATCGACGCCGAACACAGCCCCTACCATCACGTCTATCAAAGAATGGAGCAGCGCCTGGCGACCGAAGGTCCGGTAGTTCCCTTCACTCTGCCGCCGGAAGCGGTGCTGCAGAAAGTGATTTATGCCCTAGAGCGGCCAAAGCCTAAAGCCCGTTATTACGTCACTTTTCCCACTTATCTTTTTGCCTTCCTCAAGAGGACCCTGCCAATTCGAGCCCTCGATTGGGTGTTGCGCCGAGTTTAACCCTTATGGCAACTGTATCGCGCCAAGTGGAAATCATGGACACGACGCTCCGTGATGGTGAGCAGACGCAGGGAGTGTCCTTTTCGCCGGAGGAAAAATTCCACTTGGCCAAAGCGCTGCTGGAGCGAGTGCGCGTAGACCGGATTGAAATTGCCTCGGCTCGGGTGTCAGCCAAAGAGAAAGAAGCGGTAACCAAGATCTGCGCTTGGGCTGCGGAAGAAGGCTTGGGTGAGCGGGTCGAGGTGTTAGGATTTGTTGATCACACTTTAAGTGTGGACTGGATTTGCAACACTGGAGGCCTGGTCATCAACCTTCTGACCAAAGGCAGCGAGCGCCACTGCCAGCTGCAACTGGGCAAGACCTTGGAGGAACACCTGGCCGACATCCTGCGCACTGTGGACTATGCTTTCTCGCGCGGTCTGGTCGTCAATGTCTATCTGGAAGACTGGTCCAACGGCTATCGCGACAGCCCCGACTATGTTTTTGCCCTCATGGACCGGTTGTGCGATCTCGGCATCCGCCGCTTTATGCTGCCTGATACCCTAGGCGTGATGACACCGGCAGAGGTTGCCTCGGCCATCGGTGACATGTGCGCGCGCTACCCTACCTTACACTTCGACTTTCATCCGCACAACGATTACGGCCTAGGCACGGCCAATTGCCTATATGCCATCCAAGCTGGGGCCAGAGGCGTCCATTGCACCGTCAATTGTTTGGGAGAGCGAGCCGGTAACGCCTCGCTGGCGGAAGTAGCCGTGGTGCTCAAAGACAAGCTCGGGATCCAGCTGGCAATCGATGAGGCCCAGCTAGTACACATCAGCGACCTGGTTGAGCGCTTCTCGGGTAAGCGTGTTCCAGCCAACGCCCCCATCGTGGGCGCCGATGTTTTCACCCAGACCGCCGGCATCCATGCTGACGGCGACCACAAAGGTGGCCTCTACCATAGCCCCTTAAATCCCGAACGCTTTGGCCGCACGCGCAGTTACGCCCTAGGCAAAATGAGCGGCAAAGCGTCACTGCGCAAAAACTTAGAGCGCCTGGGGATTGAATTGACCGAGGAGCAACAGCGCAAGGTGCTAGCACGGATTGTGGAGCTAGGCGATGAAAAACAGATCGTCACTACCGACGATTTGCCGTTCATCATCGCCGACGTCTTAGAGAGCGAGAGCTACCAGCACATCGAACTCTTAGGCTGCGCCATTACCTCAGGTCTAGACCTGCCTTCCACCGCGAGCATCCGGGTACAAATCGACGGCGAGCTCCACACTGCCACTGGCGCTGGCAACGGCGGCTTCGACGCGTTCATTGATGCCATCAGGCAAGTTCTGAGCCGCTACCGCATCAAGCTGCCGGAACTTGTAGACTACGAGGTCCGCATTCCCAAAGGCGGACACACTTCAGCTCTGACCGAATGCATTATCACCTGGGAAGCAGACGGCCGCCCCCGCACCACTCGCGGCGTGCACGTTAACCAGGTGTTCGCTTCAGTGCTAGCGACGTTGAAGCTGATCAATCTCTTGCTGGAAGAGCGGCAGCAGTAAAAAATTAACGGCACGGCGCCGCCTTGCTCTTAATTTTTCGCTTCAGGGACAGATGGGGCAATGCTGACGCAGCCGCTTCCATGGTTTTTAGCCACATACATTTGGCGATCGGCAGCTTGGATTAAGCCCTCGGGATGGTGGGCGTGATCAGGGGAATAAGCGATGCCGATGCTGGCCGAAATCGGAAGTTCTATTATCGGTTCGCGAATCGGCCTTTCAACGCTGGCGATGATTGAGCGCGCAACGCGCATGACAACCTGGTCATCGCGCTGGCGCAAGGATAGCACGACAATGAACTCGTCGCCCCCGATGCGGGCAAACAGGTCACCCTCGCGAACGCTGCCCTCGATGCGCCGACCAATTGCTTTTAGCACTTCGTCACCGGCGGCGTGGCCAAGCCGGTCATTGATGGCTTTAAACCCATCGAGGTCGATGAACAACAGGGCCAATACGACAGACTCTGTGCCTGCCGCCATGCGCTTGGTCAGCTGCTGCATCAGATAGCTGCGATTAGGCAGCCCGGTCAGCGGGTCGTGCTCTGACCAATAATCCGCCCGTTCTTTTTCAAGCACCACACGCTCAAGATGGCTCATCAGCTCATAGCGCAGTAGAAAGCTATCGTGCAAGTAGCGCTCACGGGCCAGACTGCCGAAATAACCGATGATATTGGCGCTGACGAGGAAGTAGCTATTGGTAAGCAAAATCGGCCATTGTCCAGTCTGCCCCATGTCCTGCGTTGCCAGCGCAATAACTAGATAGAGGAGAATCAGCCAGGTACCGGTCAGGGCGTTTTGCCAAGCTGGCAAGAATGACCAGGTATGCAACCCCATAACCGCCAGAATCAGTCCCGTATAGTAGGCGTATTTGGCAATCTCTCCGTTCCCGGCCAAATAGACCATGATTTCAACACCTAGACCGAGCACCAGAAAGAATAAAGAGATCAGCGCGGCATAGCGACGCAGGAAAAAATGGTAATGAGTGATGGAGTAGAAGACGAGGATCAATCCCACTACGATGAGGCGCACGCTCCAGACTTTATAGAGCGCACTGGGAATAGCCCAGATGTCGAGGAAGCCGAAAAGCAAATAAAGAGTCGCAGCCAGCACTGCAACCTCACGCGCACCGCGAACGCGCTTGTCAGCGAGGTAGAGATCAAATTCTTGACGCAGTTCGGCGGGAATCGAGCGGGGCTTGGCCATGGCAGTCGAGACTCCAGGAAATGAGGCTAGTATATTTATGGTACTTAGAGACTCCTCCTCTTACCCAGGCAGGGAAGACAACTCAGAATTCATCCCTGCTCTCTGGGGACACTCAACGCTTTTTAGTCCAGCAGCAACCGGACCATGGCCCAGAAAAAACGAAGGACGATGATTACAAACACCGCTGCAAACAGCCACAGCAGCAAGCGGATTCGGTTTTCCGGATCGATCATCCACAATGTAAAGCCCAAGACAAGAAGGGCCTGCCACCAGGAAACTTTCTGAAACATGGCGCTTGGCTCCGATCTAGTTTTACGATTAATCATAGCCGCTAAAAACCTAACGGACGAGGCAGTGCGCAAAGCCAAAAAGAAGCCATTCAATCGATTCAAACCACCGCCGAAAAGGCTTTTTTCGGCAATCCAGACGTTCTTCGCCTATTGAGGTCGATCCCCGCGTATGCGGGGAAGGCGCAACTTCCCCCATGAGAAAGAAGCCCTTATCCCGCGGGGTAGGCAGTTTCGGGTAGATAGCATCGAACCGAATAAATACGGGAAATGGGCTACTATTTACATGACGGAACTAGCTCCAGAAGAGCGGGTCGACCTTCCACAAAAGGCACACATGAGCGTGATGGAACCAAAGGAGGTAGAAACAATGAAAAAGCGAGAGAAGACAAAGACCCTATATCCATTTTATGAGGATACGGGGTTTTGTGCCCGCTGGGCCAGCTACGGCTACGACATCGATGCGGCCAACAAAAGGCGCGAGGAATTCAGGCACCGGATTGCAAAGATGAAACCAGAAGACGTATTCGATGCCGCCTTTGAGTTCGAGGAAAACGAAAAGGCGATCGCCATCGCCCAGGGGGTTCCGGAGGACGATCCCGACCTGTGGCGGTTTGAGACAGCCTGCAAGCACTATGTCTTGTGATCGAGATCAAGGTTGACGACCACGGCCTCAAAACCGCTTTAGGTCGTCTACAAAAGAAACTCGCCGATCTGACGCCAGTCATGGCCGAGATCGGCGAGTATCTGGCCGTCGCCACGCGGGGGAGGTTTACCACCTCCACCG